>JABXKS010000043.1 GCA_013619125.1 Clostridiales bacterium | reverse complement strand
CGCAGATCCCATGGAGAGTCTGAATCCAAATGAATGGAAGGAATCCCCGCTTGATTAAAGTACTGGCTCATAAATGCCGCATGGGCTTTATTCACACAGAATCCTAATCCTTTAATTCCATCAATATTTGGGAGATATCGTGTAATCGCATTGAGAATGGTTTGTCCCCTCGCTTGGCTTCCCATATACAATTCTGCCAACTCTTGCGTATCGTAAGACCCCCTCACCCATTTCAGATGATCTAGATCCACATCGCTTGAATCGGATACGCCAAAATAATGAAACGGACACAGCATATTTCTCTCAATCGCTTCATCCAACCGCAGCTCATATGCCATTCGATCATTGAACCAAGTTAAAATATTCTTTCCATCCATCCTCTCCGGCGTCGCCGTTAATCCCAGAAGAATCCTAGGTTCAAAATGATGCAACATTTTTTCATAAGTTGCTGCGCCAGCATGATGGGTTTCATCTAGGACAATATAATCAAAATGAGTTTTTTCAAACCGCAGATACTTCTCTCCAGCATTCAAGGTTTGAATGGAAGCAAATAAATGCCTGTGCTCGCTCGGGCGATGTCCTGCAACCCACAGCTCGCCGAAATTTTGATCTCTCAGTATTTGACGATAGGTTTGCAACGACTGATCCAATATCTCCTTGCGATGAGCCAAAAACAGGAATTTCGCATTGGGATTTTCTTTATAGAATCGTTTAAAATCAAAGGCAGAAACAATCGTCTTCCCCGTACCCGTTGCGGCGACCAGTAGATTCTTGAAAGATCCGTGAACTTTTCGTTCAATTTCGAGCCGATCCAAAATTTCTTGCTGATAACCATATGGCTTTGCATCAAAGAACACCATATTTGATGCTTGGCTGCTTTGTTCCGTTAAGGCACCCCTTAATCGTTCACAATCCGCTTTGCTTTCGGCACGGAACCCTCTAAATTCATCGATATGCCAATATGTTTCAAATGTCATACAATATTTTTCAATAATCGACTTGGAATTGTATTCCGATATTTTTAAATTCCACTCCGTCCCTTCGCTTAATGCTGCTTTTGACATATTGGACGACCCAATATACGCGGTACTAAATCCTGTTTCTCGGTGAAAATAATAAGCTTTCGCATGCAAACGAGTTCGCTTTGTATCATACGAAACCTTGATGGTTGTATTCGGCAGTTCAGCAAGCTTCTTGATTGCCTCAAAGTCAGATGCGCCCATATAGGATGTTGTAATCACGCGCAAAGGGCGATCCTTTGTAAATTCAACCAAATCGTCATAAATCAATCGCAATCCGCTAAATTTGATAAAGGATACCAGCAAGTCTATTCGATCCGCCGTACGGATTTCCTTCTTCAATTCATGATAAACCATCGGTTCTTCTTTTCCGCCCGTAAACAGACTCGTTCGAGCAATCGAGGTAAATGGAATCATCTCTTGAAACGCTTCTTTCCCAATTCCTTTTGCCACAAATCCACGAAACAATTCGTCCCGAGTAATTCGATACGATTCCAGTTCTTGATCTTCAACCAGATCTTTAAACACATCAATCATTCGATTCGAAATTGCAATCTGCTTTTCGATCGCAAACTCATCTTTCCGATAGTACGCCAGTCCTTTTGAAAAAATTCGGTTCAAATAATCCGAAAGCATCTGACTTGCTTCTGCTGGATCCATTTCCTCAAATACTGAATCTAGCTCTTCTATCTGAAATTCAGGTCGCTTTTCCATTTCTTCATTGATCGGACTCTCAAACAACTGAATGCTTTTAGTCATGTTATTCCTCCATTGTCTCTTTTTCATCTAGAACCAGCTTACCACGCCTATGATTTAACAACAATGTTTGATTATGTCCAAAAAAGTAAAACGCAGATGAAAAAATCTGCGTTTTACGCTTGTTTTCTGTTCTCCATTTCAAGTTTCTCTTGAATTTCCTTGAAAAACACACGATCAATCTTGTAAAAATGCACCGCAATTGCTGAAATCAAGACCAGGGTAATGGGAATGATGGTTAGTGTGCTCAAGATGCCGCTCAAGGTCTCAGGACTCTGGTTTGCAGCATTGGCAACATAATCTGTTGTCTCCAAAATCGTAGCAACCAAAAGTCCCGCGACAGCTGTCGCTAGCTTTTGACTGAAACTGAATACTGCATAAATGATACCTTCTGTTCGCACCCCGGTTTTATATTCCCCATACTCCACCGTATCCGGCACCATGGACCAGCCCAAGGTTCCTACCATAGCAAATCCCACACTGCTAAAGGCAGCAAAGACCATAATCATGGTCAAGTTTGATATAGGCGTAAAATGGAAAAAGAGTGAGCCAATAACCGCGATCACAGTGCCGATGTAATAAGCCCCTTTTTTATCGAAGCGCTCCGTGATTCTAGGAAGAAGAATATTTCCCACAACCATAGAGATGACAACCACCCCAAGAAATACTGGAAGCATCTCACTTCTGCCCACATTGTAATTCACAAAGTAGATCGCTGCGGTCTCCCGAATGAAACTCGCCATGGATCCAAAAAGCGAGGTAATCGCAATAATAAACAAGGGACCGTTCTTCAGAAGGATTGGCCAGACTTCCTTGATCGAGTAAGCATTCGCTTCCATCCCTTGATCTTCTTTCGCCACTCTTGTTGAAAGGAAGCAAAGCTGGAAGAAAACAAAGGAAAGGATGGCAAAGAGAATCGCTACCACTCGATACCCAGCTACCGATTGTTCAAAGCTTGAAACAATCGGCTCCACAAGCACAGAAACGCAAATAACCCCAATTAACATAAAGATCATTCGAATGGAAGACAAGCTGGTTCGTTCCTGCGGGTCTTGCGTGAGAGAAGCGGTCAGTGACGAATATGGAATATTCACCAATGTGTAGAGCATTCCCCACAACATATAAGTAACAAGAGCGTAGGCAACCCGTCCCCCCTCGGAAAATCCCGGGACTTGAAACATCAAGACGGTCGCGATGGCCAAAGGGAGAGAACCATAAAGCAAATACACCCGCGCCTTGCCATGTTTGGATTTTGTATGATCCACAACCAACCCCATCATCGGATCATTGATTGCATCCCAAATACGTGCAACCAGAAAAATCATCCCCGCCGAAATTGCGGATATTTTCAAAATATCGGTATAAAAGAACAAAAGATAAATCACGGTCAGTTGAAACAGAAAATTACTTGCCAAATCACCCAATCCATATCCAATTTTCGTACGCATTGACAATGGTTTCATGTTATTCCTCCATCAAATAGGTTTCTATCATTTCATCCGTGATTTTCTTTTCTTTGCAAAATTCTCCATAGAACTCGCCACTTCTTCGAATTCTTCTTTCCAATGTTTCATAATCGACTTCGATCAATCCAAAACGGGGACCATAGCCGTCGTGCCATTCCAAGTTATCCAACAATGACCAGTAATAATAACGTTGCACATCTACACCCGATCCAATCAATTTTCCAACTTGCTGCAGATGATCATAAATAAATTTCGCCCGCTTACTATCCGCCAGATCGGGAATTCCATTTTCGGTAATATACACAGGCAAATGATACGCCTTATACAAGGGTTTAATCACTTCAGACAATCCTTGCGGATAGATCTCCCAGCCCATGTCATTTGTTTGCTCATCGGAAAGGGTATCGTCTACCGTCACCTTGCCAAAGAGCATGGCAGGATTCCAAGAATTCTTAATGACATGCCGGGAGTAGTAATTAATCCCCAAAAAATCACAGAATTGTCCTTTCCCATGTGGATAACCAGAGCCAATGGGGATAACCAGCTTCCCTTCCACAAACCCCTTGATAAAGAGATCATGAAACGAATAATCCATCATTTTCCTACTAAGATTGGTAAGGGGATTTTTTGAATCCATCGTCAGCACCGCCGCGTGATGCGCAAATCCCACCTTGGTTTCTCCTTGAAAGCCTTTCTCTCTTCGAATGGCATGAATTTTTTCATAGGCCTTTAAATGGGCAAAAATCATATGCTTGGATGCGGCAAAGTATCCTTTTATATCATCGTGGTGGCCGGGTGGAAAATTTCCGTCCATATAACTCCCCGTTGCCAATACATTGGGTTCATTGATGGTACAATATTCTGCGACCAAATCCCCTAGGCTTTCCACTGTTTTTTCGACAAAGCGCTCAAATAGTTCCACAGATTTAGGATTCGTCCATCCACCCAACTCCTCAAACCACTGAGGGCTGGAAAAGTGATGAAGACTCACCAGCGGCTCAATGCCCGCAGCCTTCAGCAACGTCAATTCATTCCGATAATGCTCAATGCCATCTCGGGACCATTTCCCTTCCTCAGGTTCGATCCGGCTCCATTCGATGCTCATGCGGTAAATTTCGAGATTCAATTTCTTCATAAGGGAAATATCCTCTTCCACCCGATTCCAATGATCCGTCGCAACAATGCTGCTTTCTCCATTTTTAATTTTACCGGCAAGAGACCAGGCATACCAATTGCTGTTGGTGTCGCCCCCCTCTATTTGGGTTGCAGCTGTTGCAGCGCCCATTAGAAAAGATGATGGCAATTGAAATGGTTTCATGGTCTTCCTCCTTATGATTGTCTAAGCGCTTGAATATATAAATCGATCTGACACTCGATCAGTTTCATTCGTGAGACATGGTCTTCTTCCTCGATCTGATTTCCACGAAGGGCCACGCGCTGGCCAAAACTCCACAACACCTGCGAAATTGTGGAAACCAATACATCCAATTCTCCAGAGTAACGCAGACTTCCATCGGTCATTCCTTGCTCAACCAAAGTTCGAAGATACGCGTGTCCTCCATGAGAAACTTGATTAAAACGCGCTTTCACATCATCGCTGCATTGCAGATTTGACCGGTCTTGAAAATAGAAATCAAAGGCGCCCAAAAAACGCATGGTATCTAATCTCTTTTCCATATGCGCCACAAGTGCTTTCAAATACATCTCCACCTGGTCCATTCCCGCCCCCGAAAGCGAGGCGCCAATCTCCTGTTGCACAAGATTCCACTCCGTTATGACGCGTATCACCACCTCAAAGATCAACTCATCCTTTGAAGGGAAATACCGATACAGGGTCCGTCTTGTACATCCGCTAACTTCAGCGATTTCTTCCATCGACGTTTCATGAATCCCCTCTACCAGTAAAAGACTATATGCCTCTTGCAGAATTCTTTCTTTCGTGTTTGCTCGTTTCTCTGACATGGCTTCCTCCAAAATGTCACATCATGTGACATTTATATCGTAACATACCCATTTTGCCTTCGCAATCGTTTTCCTTGAGCAAATAAAAAAACCTGTTTTTCAACAGGCTTTCGGGAATTGCGTTTTCACATGAAGCAGTGCATCATCCAGATCCGCGAAGAATCGTTCTTCTCCCATCAAATCCATAATCCCCGCTCGCTTAAGAACCTGCATGGGTTGTGGTCCAACACCCGAAACAAAGACTTCGATATGATGCGCTTCGCACATCTTCAACATCCTTTTAAATGCCTGCAAAGCTGTCGCATCCATGGCGGGTACATTCTTCATGCCAATAATCAATCCATCCGTGTGATAGCCAAGACCATTGAGCGCTTCAATAAATTTATCGGCAGCCCCAAAGAAAAAGGGTCCGTTGATCTCATAAACCTGAATGCCTGGTGCTTTACTTCTGCGTTCACTGGACTTCTCATAGGCAGATCCGTCTTCTCCGTCCAACTCCTCAGCCGCATCGATTGCTCCAATTTGAACCTCAGAGACATCCGCCATTCGCTTGACGAAAAGAAATGCTGCTAAAACAATTCCAACCTCAATTGCTTGTACCAAATCCACCAATACCGTGATAGAGAAGGTGGTCAGCAAGACCAATACGTCGCTTTTCGGCGTCCTAAGAATCGCTTGAAACTCTCGCCATTCACTCATATTTACCGCAACCATAATCAAAATAGCCGCTAGTGTCGTAAGCGGAACCATCTGGGCAAGGGGCATAAACAGTACGAGAATCAACAAAAGAACCAGCGCATGCACCATGCCGGCAACAGGCGTGCGTCCACCGTTTTTAATATTGGCAACGGTTCTTGCAATGGCGCCCGTCGCGGGTATGCCACCAAATAATCCTGAAGCGATATTGGCAACACCTTGCGCAATCAATTCCATATTGGATCGATGCTTGCCGCCGATCATCCCGTCCGAGACGACTGCCGACAATAAGGATTCCACCGATCCCAGAATGGCAATGGTAAAGGCTGGCCCAATCAGCAACCGTATTTTATCGATAGACAACTCTGGTAATTGCAAAGATGGTAGACTAGACGATAACACACCAAACTTCGATCCAATTGTCGCGATATCCAAATGGAACATTTGTACAATAAATGATGTAACAACCAGTGCAACAAAAGCGCCTGGCACTTTCTGATTCACTTTCGGCCATCCAATAATAATCAAAAGCGCTAGCAATCCAATTCCCATGGTTGTCCAATCCACAGATCCAATGGCACCAAAATATGCCTGCCATTTTCCAATAAACTCAATCGGCACTTCTGCAATTTGGAGTCCAAATAAGTCCTTCATCTGTGATGAAAAGATCACCAACGCAATCCCGCTGGTAAACCCCGTTGTAATGGGATAAGGAATAAACTTGATCATATTTCCCAATCTCAGCACGCCCATCAGAATCATCATCAGCCCCGCCATAATGGTGGCAATAATCAATCCATCAACGCCAAACTCCATGACGATTCCATAGACGATCACCATAAAGGCACCCGTAGGTCCTCCAATCTGTACGCGACTGCCGCCTAATAACGAAATCAAAAAGCCAGCAATGATGGCTGTATGCAACCCCTTTTCCGGTGTAACTCCAGATGCAATAGCCAAAGCAATGGATAAGGGCAATGCGATAATCGCAACGATTACGCCAGAGGTACAATCTGCAATCAGTTGCTCTTTTGTGTAATCTTGCAAAGTACTGAATAATTTAGGTTTCAATTGTGACATAGTATCCTCTTCTTTCTGCCTCTAGAAATTGACTGAACTTCAATGTATGAGTAGAATACATCTCTATTACCAGATGTATTCTACTCCAGTTTGAGGCAGAAAGCAATATGCAGTTTTTGTATTTTTATTCACAATAGAAAAGCAGACCCGAAGGTCTGCTTTTCTATCATCATTTCACTCTTTTATTTTTGCAACCATTCTGCAACCACTTGAATATTATCGTTGAAAGTTCCTTCTGGTTCAAAGTTCTTCGTGAAAAACGCACTGCCAATTGTAATTCCCCAAATCCCAGCATCCTTCAGCTCATCTACCCGACCGAATGAATTTACACTACCTGCCGAAATAACTGGAACTTCAATTTCGGCTGCTACAGCTTCAATAAGCTCACGCTTATTTCCTACAAACCGATACGTTGGAATTGTTAGGCCATCAACACCTTTACTCAACATCATTTTTCCATGTTGAATAATTTCCTCAACAGTTCCAACTAATGAAGCTGGATGTCCTTCTAGTTGACCCATAAAAGGATAATATTTTGCAGGTGAGTTACTTAACAGCTCATTAATTGAATCCGCGTAAACTGAACCTACAACAACATCAAATCCACAATCTATAGCTAATTGAGCGCTTTCAAGTCCACCTTTTTCATCTGGACTCATCACTTCAAGGTACGTTGTTTTACCTGCATCTTTCATCGCTTTTACCAATTGAATCATATTCTCTTTCGGCAAGCCAACATCCTTAAATCCCCAGTTCGAAACAGGAAGTTCCTTGGCTTCTTGAAATAATTCATACGCATTTTCTACTGTTTCATCATTTTGTACCAACATCACTAGCAATTCAGTATTCATTTAAATCCCCCTAACGAACTTTCTCTCTTTCAAGTTGTTCTTAACATCCCATTATTGCACACATTGCTTCTTCTGGATTCTCTGAAACTCTCAACAACTCTACTCTTTTTGAATCCATTAAGAACTTTGATAGGCTAGAAATAACCCCAATATGATTTTCATTATTGTCCGATGCAATTGCAATAACAGTATGCACTGGATCATTTTCTTCATTTCCAAAAACAATTGGTTTTTCTAAAGTAACAATCGAAATTCCTACTTTGTTCGCACCACACTCTGGGCGAGCATGTGGGATTGCAACACCTGGTACTAATACGATATATGGCCCTAATTCATTGCAAGAATCAACCATCGCATCCACATAACGGTTTTCTACAGCACCGATCTCAATAAGTACTTCACCTGCTAATCGAATCGCTTCCTCTCGATTTTCAGCAAGTTTATTTAATCGAATATTTCTCGGACTCACAATTTCCAAAAGTGACACTCGACTCATTTTTAACATCCCCTCTCACATGCAGTCCTTCACATTCTGTTTGCATCCACTCAGCAAGAGCTTGCATGAGATATTCTGTCAATCGTTTGAGGAATCTATATGATTCCCCGAACGATCTGACATTTAACCTAACTTACTAAAAATATCCCCTTTTACAGCGTCTTTATCTCCTCTAAATAATGCCGTCACAACAGTAATCGGAATTCCTGTCTCAACAACTTCTTTCGGGAGTGGTGATACCGTTGTTAAGATCAATGCGATGTTGCTATTGTTCTTAACATCATTAAAGCTGCCTTTAATGATTTCAAATCGATAACCACCTTCTTTTAAAATCTCTTCTACCATTGGATATACCAAGGTACTAGAGACCATGCCCGAACCACAAACTAACATGATTCTTTTTTTAGGTTTGATTTCCCTTTTTACTTGTTTTGGTTTGGCTTTTTTCTTTCCAAACATATTCATAACTCCTTTTCAATCAACTTACTTCTGAATCTTCCATTCCAGTCTGTTCCTCGCCTCGTAATTCACGTGCATATTCAACTGGTCGATTCCGCATCAAATACCATACAGCTGCAAAAACTCCGAGTATCGCAACACCAATCAAAAGGTCCTTGGAGCTTCCAATGCCCGCAATAAATGAACTTACCTGATATAATGCAAACCCAACAGGTGTCGTCCCAACACATAGTGATGAAATCATTCCAGCACCTTCTGGAAGAACGAATCCCGTGCCTTCAACAATTGCCATATTCGCAACTGACATCGTCGATCCAATCCAGAACGAAACTGGAATTAATATCAAAGCACTATTCAACAAACCTCTAAAAATATTTCCTCGGTTTGTATTTGTAATAAAAACACAGATGAAAATAAATAGCCCTGCAACATCACCCATTGGTAGCATATTGTTCCCTGGTAGCAAGAAAGCGATCAAAAATGCAATCGGTGTTGTTAATACCCCAATCGCAACATGCTCTGGTGCGCCAACCAATATCGCAGCATCCAATCCAAGGTGGAAATCTCGACCCGGCATCTTCTTTGTTACAAAAACCCGAACAGCATCTGATAATGGCGCCATCCCAGCAACAATTAGCTCCGCTGCTCTCGGCAATAGCAACATAAAGAAAGAAACTGTAAATGCTAAACCTAATGCCGCACTCACTTGAGCCCCAGTTGGAATCCATTCAAAGTACGCTACAATCCCAACGAATAATCCGATAATCCAACCAATGAACACTGGCTCTCCAAAGAATCCCCATTTTTCTTTTATTGACTCAGGATCCCATTGAACATCTCGAATTCCAGGAATCATATCCCAAAATTTATCAAGCAAAAAACCGATCGGCGCCCACAAGATTGAATAAGCATGTGTAATTGTAATTCCTTCCATCGGCATATCATAATACGCATCAATCATTGGGTATATCCAATCCGCCATCTTCAGAGATACGAACCAGAAAATAAGACCTACTATTATTGTTAATAGCCAGCTACCCGTCATGTAGTATGTCGCGCCCATGTAAAACACAAAAATCCAATGATTGTTGAAATCAACATTCAACGTTTTCACAACACCTAACGCAACTAAGATCGCATTTAATACAATAAAAAGTGCGATTGCTGCCATTGCCCATGGAATTGCAAATACAATGCCTGATTGCGTAGGCCATCCAAGGTCAGTAACTGTAAATACTAGCCCAAATCGAGTAGCCATTTGATTAGCCGCTGGTCCTAATGCAGAAAAAATGACCCCTACTAAAGCAAATAAAGCTGTAAATCCAACCCCCATTCGGAGGGCACCAGCAAATACTTTCTCTTTAGGTGCCTGAAAAACCAGACCAAGAATAATTACTGAAACCGGAACAATTATTGGTGCCCCTTGCGATAATAACCAAGAAAAAACATTCAAAACAGATTGAAGCATAATCTCACATCTCCCTTCGTCTACAAGTACTCTTAAAAATCTTCTTTAACGATTCAGAATTATTCAGCGCCGAATGACTCACTCATAGTTTAAATGCCACATGAATTTTAAAAAAGATTAAATCTCTTCAAATTCAATGTGGCAATCTCTAACGTGCGGTCCCACTTTATTGCGAATGATTTCTAATATCTTCTCGACATTATCTTCCGCACGAAGTTGTTTTAGCACCGTTTCATCTGTACATAATGCTCCTAATTCCGTAACCGCTTGAATATGAGATGACTTATCAATCGTACATAAAGCAAATATCAAATCCACAGGATCATTATCAGGATTTCCAAAACACACAGGATTTTTCAATCGTACAAAACTAATTCCCAATTTATTCACACCATCTTGAATGCGAGCATGAGGCATCGCAATTCCCTCATATATCACAATATATGGTCCGATTTCTTCAACGGCTTCAATCATATGATCAATATACCGTTGCTCAATACATCCTTCATCAAGTAATTTATTCCCAGCAATTTGTACTGCCTCTTTCCAATTATCTACTTCTACATCAATTTCCACTAACCGATCATTCAAAATATCCATTAACCCGATGCTTTTTGTTTTTTGCTCAGGCTCTGTTGTCCATCGCTTCATCAATTTTTCGATAGAAACCTTTAAACTTTCTTCATCGAGAACATGTGTGTCCCGTTTGATCAACATGAGCATTTCTTCTAAAAAAACTTCCTTACGGAGTATCATATCTAAAGATTCATCCTGATGAGTTACTTGTATGGGCGTTCCATTTTTTGGTAGATGCTTTTGCAATTTTTTCAAATCATTAATATTCAATAATGGGCTTACCGTTACCGTATCGACTCCCATTATCCTCTGATCAAGTGGAACTGTTGAAACAATTAGATCAACCACATTCTCTCTAACTGCTTTTTCAATCTGATGGTAAGCAACACTTCCAATAAGTTCTATTGAAAACTCTGATTGCAACCGAGAACTGAGCAAATGAACTGAACCATTACCGGTACCGCATACCAGTAGAATTTTTTTCGGCTCGCTGTTCTGATTAGATAAGCGTTCTAGCGCCGCAGCGAAGTGCAATGTGAAATATGCAATCTCATCATCACAGCAAATCTTCTTCACATACTCCTCAACATGATTGAGTGCTTCTTTTACTTGATAAAATAATTGCTGGTATCGCTCTTTTATCTCATCTTTCAATGGATTTAAATACTGCATATCGTTTTCAAGTCGGTAAATAGCAGGTTTCAAATGCTTGATCAACCCATCAAAAAGCAGCTGGTCCTCTTCAATCCTTGAATCAGTTTCAATTGCTATTCTATTAATCATCATCTGAACCATCATTTGCAATTCTACATAGTTTTTATCCAATACTACATTATTCGTTGAATAATTCGCTTGCAAAATATAATCCGTTAAAGCTGCTACTTCATCATTGGTTATTCCAATCCCAAAAAATTTATCCAACCGATTGACCACATTTAATGCAACTGTAAATTCAGTTGTTCGTGTAATTCGTCTAAGTCCGTTTGCAGGATATGTTATATATTTCATCCTCTTCATCCGATATATGGCAATAACCACATAAATGATAATCATAACAAATGCAGTATCTGTGAAAACAATATCCAAAGCATCTTCTGCAGTACGTAAATTTTGCTCAATAAAGTCTAATTCGCGTTTAGAACTTATTTGCTTAAAGAACTCATCCTTCAGAAGTTCCTCTTTCCGTAAAACAACTTTAGATGAACTACCATATATATCCTCTTCGATAAAATAATTGTAAAGCAATTGAATGATCGCGAAACGAATTTTATTCTCTTCTCCAGTAATACGAATTCCATGATTTGCTATCGACTCAACATTCACATCAGCTTGAGCCAGCCAATTTTTTATTAGTTTCAAATCAGTTTTCACCGTACTTCTACTAACGTCAACCATTTGTTCTAGCTCACTGATCCGAATAAACCCATTTCCCATTAATAACTCTAAAGCAATTCGTTTTTTCCGTTCATATGCAGAACACACATACTCATGCGAAATCTTCTCACTCTCAATTTTGCTTATCAATTCAAGGCGGTCCACTTTCTGATCTAAAAACACGCCTTTATGCGGCCTTTTTTCAATCCTCTTAAAGTCATTCGCAGAAAGAAATACGTCAATAGTTTCGATGTCATAACGAACAGTTCGGCGACTTACATGAAAGTGATTTGCCAATTCTTGATATGTAATTGGTTGGGTTGAGTAAATCAATTTCATAAGTAGTTCAATCTGACGCTCTTTCATCCAAGACTCCTTTTTATTCTTATTATATCGACTAAAGAGTTTTCCATCTAGGTTTATTCCTTGCATTTAAATGTGGCAAGCATCCACAAACAAGGCCTCGTATGCGAGACCTTGTTTTTCTATAGGATATTCATGTTTTCTAAAATTACCTTTTTGACCATTTTCATCATTTCTGCATTTTTCCACAATAACTTCCGAAATTCCTCAGCCGATTACTCATTTGCTCCATCATCAAATCCAAATTCACCCTCCCAATATTTTCCTTCCAATTTTATGTTATTCAATAAAAAAATCAGGACAAGAAAAAACCCGCAGATTACTCTACGGGGTATTTCCAAATCAATTGCTTGCTATGGGTATTTATGGATGGATTCTGTAAAGACATCGTCGCCGATTCCTCTAAGGTAATCCCCAAGGCTTCTCGGAGAACATCCTCAACCCTTTCAAGCAATGAGAAGGTCAAATCATTTTTCACTTCGTCTGGTACATCTTTTAAATCAACTTCATTATCTGCGGGCAATAGAATTCTTCTGATCCCAGACCGATGCGCCGCAATCACTTTCTCTTTGATTCCGCCCACTGGCAAGACTCTGCCACTTAAGGACACTTCGCCTGTCATGGCTAGTTTGGAATCAACCGGACGTCCCGTAACAAGGGAGGCAATGGTTGCAAAAAGGGTTACACCGGCCGAAGGTCCGTCTTTTGGCGTTGCTCCCGCTGGAACATGAATGTGCAAATCATTGATCGCAAAATCTACAAGACTTGATTGATCCCCCAATCGAGATCGAATCAAACTTAAGGAAATTCGAGCGGATTCCTTCATCACATCACCCAATTGTCCGGTCAAAAGAAGATTCCCTTTCCCAGGCATAAACGCTGCTTCAATAAAGAGAATGTCGCCCCCTACTGGTGTCCAAGCCAATCCTGTTACAACCCCCGGTGGATTACTCGCTCCCACCTTGTCGTATCGAGCAATCTCATGCCCCAACAAATCAAATAGCTGATTCTCATGAATATGGATCGGCAGCTCTTTTTTCAATAAAATCTGTTCCGCCGTACTTCTTACAATCTTCATCAATTGACGTTTTAATGAACGCACACCGGCTTCTCGTGTGTACTTATCAATCACGACGCGAATCGCCTCATCATCGATCATCCATTGGCTCTCATTTAGTCCATGTTCTTGCAATACCTCTGGCACCAAGTGGTTCTTGGCGATATGAAACTTCTCGCGCGATGTATAACTGCCCACCTGAATAATTTCCATTCGATCCCGCAAAGGACCTGGAATATTTTGTAGCGAATTGGCTGTTGCCACAAAGAATACATCCGACAAATCATAAGCCACATCCAAGTAATGGTCATGAAAAGTGTTGTTTTGCTCTGGATCCAAAACCTCCAGTAATGCACTAACCGGATCTCCGTTATTGGAAGCCATCATCTTATCTACCTCATCCAAGATAAATACTGGATTATTGGTGCCTGCCCGCTTCATACCTTGAATGATTCGTCCCGGCATCGCTCCGATATAAGTGCGTCGATGACCGCGAATTTCTGCTTCATCCCGCACGCCGCCAAGGCTCACGCGTACGTACTTTCGTTGCAAAGCTTCCGCAATACTCTTGCCCAAGCTAGTTTTTCCCGTTCCGGGAGGGCCGACCAAAAGAAGAATTGAACCCTGTTTGTCTTTCTTCAGTTTCATCACGGTTAAGTGCTGAATAATGCGTTCTTTCACATCCTCCAACCCATAGTGACGCTCATTAAGCTTCGCACGCGCCGCATCCAATTCAATGGCGGCAGGCTTTCTCTTTTTCCATGGGATAGCAGTCAACAGATCCAAATAATTGCGAACCACATTGTACTCCGCACTTTGTTCGTTCATTCTCGCCAGCTTTTTCGCTTCCTCTTTTGCCACCTTCTCTGCTTCTTCTGGCATCTCCGCTTCATCAATCTTTCCAATATATTCCGAGTCGCTCGCTTCACTATCACCATCAAGCTCGCCAAGTTCTTCTTTAATAGTACGAAGTTGCTCCCGAAGCATCCGTTCTCGATAGGCCTTGTTCATTTCATCGCTAAATTTCGAATTCAATTCCATGCGAAATTCAACATTTTCCTTATGCTCAATCAATAGATCCAAAAAATGCAGGCTCCGCTTTCGAAGTGATCTCATTTCCAGCATGGTTTGTTGTTGTGGAATCGTTAATTCCATATAGGGCACTAAAATTGCCATGATTTCGTCGAGATTTTCCATTTCTTGAATATAGGAAATAAATGATGAAGAACCCTGTATTTTTTCTCCAAAATCTGCCACAAGCTTCTTCACATAGCCAAGCATTTCTTTTCTATTTTTTTCATCGATGTCAATGATGTCAGGTCTATGCTCAAACTCTGCCATAAAACCATGATCAGACTTCCACCAATTGGTGACCTCCACCCGTTCAACCACAATGATTTCCACCTGGTAGCCATCTTTTTTCTTTTCCATCGATTGAACATGAACCAAGTTGCCATATTTATAAAATGCTTTTTGTCGAGGATCCTGATCCTCCTCATGCGGTTTTGCCGTTAGGGCAATCGCCTGATTCTGATTTGATTCCAACTGTTCCTTCATCCGATCCATCATTTTTTCTTTCACTTTTAATTTCAATGCTCTTCCTGGATATAAAACCACACCATCAAGCGGAATAATCGTTAATTGCTTTTTCTTATTTTCATTCATGCTATCCACCTCTGTCCTTTCTTCTTCCGTTTTGGCTGTTAGCCATCACAATTTCTTACGTTTCCATTGTATTTTTCTGTCGAATCAAGGCATATTTCATGCCTCCCATGATCCCCTGAGGAATTTGATTCACTTGTACCCACTCTTCTTCATTTCCAGCAAAATCCATTAATTCCGTTGTCATTTGATCCAAGCGATCAACAGAATCTATGTAAAGCTTCCATCCCCAATCGTTCATGCGAGGTTCCACCCAGTATCGTTCCAAAACAACTTTAAAAAATGCAAACGTCATGGCAAACAGGATACTGAATCCTTCTGAATGAATCATCGTGTTTCCCATGTGGCTTACTTGCGTGAGAGTGAATACTAGGAAAAATGAAACGGCGACCTCTGCAAAAGTCAAAAATCCAAAGATATTTTGGAAGAACCGCTGAATCCACTTCGATCTCTTACCCATCGATTGACTATTCGCGACAAGATCTTTAAATTTTGCCATAGCCTCCGCTCTATGGTTACATGATACGCAACGGCTCTCCAACTTCCCTTTTAGTATCTTTGCGCGATATGTGTCCATTTCCTCTTGGGCATTCCGAAACGCCCATTCCAAATTATATTGCTCACGCTCTTTATGAATCGTGCGAAGGTTTGCAAAAAACTGATTCACGCTTTTTTGCTCCATCATCTGTCCTCCAATACTTAGTTTGTCTTTTCCTAATTAGATGGCTAAAAAAATATTGGTTAGTTATCATTAACCTAACTATTTGATCAAAAAAAACCGACTACCCGATTTTTTCCAAAATTGCGATCAAGGTTTCTACATCCTCTTTTGACAAACGATCTTCTACCTTTTGTACCATCTCGTCGACCACCAAAGAATCCATTTCCGCCAAGCTCTTTCCCTTTATCGTCAAATGAATGTAAAACTTGCGACCATCATGCGGGCACGCTTCTTTCTCCGCATATCCAATTTGAATGAATTTACGAACCATCTGTGTGACCGAAGGTTTGGACAGATCCAACTTCTCTGCCAACTCGCTCATGGTAACGCCTTCCGGGCGATTCAGCGATTTTAGATATCCAAGCTGGCGAATACTTAACTCCATCAGTTTCAAATCTTCCAAAACGTGCACATAGCAGGTTCCTTTTAATAACAATAATCCCGCGATCCCTTTTGCTAAGCGCTCATCTGTTTTCATATCAACATCTCCTCGATAGTTTGGTAAAGCCTAACTAAATAATAACCCGATTTAAAGACTCTGTCAACTCTTTTTTAGAAGAAAACCTCTACTCTCGTAGAGGCTTCTCCATGTTCTTCTGCATACTCTTATAACGAAACATCAACAAAACCGCAGCAGCTCCCATCAAAGCACAAACAACAAATCCACTCTCAACTGAGTGATCTGCCGCTTTACCTATAATCAGATTTCCACCCACCCCAATTAAACTTGCGACCATCGAATAGATCGACAATATGGTTGCACGATTTGAAGAATGAATCGCCTTATTTTTCAAATCCATCTCCACGGGTCCCATCATTGCAAGACTAACAGAGATCAATAAAATTGCTAATACACTCAATGAGGCTAGACTGGTAACAATCAGCACCAAACTACTCACCAAAACAATCATACCGAAAAATAAAATCGTAGCAGCATCTCCCCAGCGATTTGTTAGAGACTTCGCTTTGACTGAAAATAAACGAACTGTTTGAACACCGGCTAGGATCCAGCCAAAGTAATGTACAGGAATGCCAGCCTTCAAATACTGCAATTGATTCAAAAATACCGTTGCCGCTTGAAAAATCTCAACCATAAGCGCCATCGAAACCACCAAAAAAATAATGGAGCGATCGGCAAAAGCCTGCCTCACACTTTCTTTCAACTTCATCTTTTCCCGTTTCTCCGACTCTACCTCTGATAAAAAGAGTGTAAGAATCATCGCCGCACCATAGGGAAAGATCGTGAAAAATGCCGTAGCCTCGATGGAAACCTTAACAATCCACGATGAGAAAAAGCAAGCAAGCAAAAATCCCAACGTACCCATCGCGCTGTATCGTCCAAAGACATGTTGTGCTTGGTCTGCTTTGATGGACGCATAGATTAACGCTGCATCACACCCAGACAATCCTGCAATCACAATGGCTAAGAGCACCCGCTCCAATAAAAACCCCTCAAACCCTTGCGCCTGATAAAAAACGATCTTTGAAATAAAATAGAGACTGTTTACAATAATCAATGTTCGTTTATAGCCGAATCGATCGGCAAACCAGCCCCATGGCACCTCAAAAATTAATATCAACAATAGGGCAATGGATTCAATAATAAATATTTCGGACATCGAAAGACCCCGCGCTTGTCTATAAATCGTCGCCACGGGGCCATAAAAGACAAAACCTTGCATAAAGATAATCGCGTACATCACGTACACGTTTCTACTCTTGTTATTCAATTTAAAATTCCTCCTTATGTCTATCACAAAAGGGCGGTAGCGCACTTGCTACCAACCGTTGAAAACTGCTGTTCGGTGAATTCTAAATTAAATTACCCATGCAAAATCTCCTTGATTCATTTGTTATCAGCTTACAATATTAGGTATAACCTGTCAATCCACAGTCTCAAAATGGATACGTGTTGCATCGAATCGATCGATAAAGCGATTCCCTACGCCATCAGGCACACCCACGGGTACTACCGCATAAGGAACAAAGTGATCCGGTAAGTCGAATAACTCTTTAATGTGATTCATTCGAGCCTCCACTGGCGCGACACCCAACCAAACAGCGCCTAGCTCCATGTCGGCGGCTTGTAGCAACAAGTTCTCCGTTGCTGCGCCCATGTCCTGCTCCATATTCTCGGCAAACTGCAATCGTTCTTTATTTGCCAGCATAACGATGGCTACAGGCGCGTTGGCAATGGATCCTGCATAAGGACTCACTTTAGATAATAGTTCCTTCATTCTCGGATCTTTAACCACCAAAAATTCCCATGGTTGCTGGTTTGCTGCAGAGGGAGCCTGCATGGCTGCCCGCAAAAGTGTTTCAATGGTTTTGTCGTCAATCATCTCATTTGTGAATCTTCTTACACTTCTTCTTTCTTGAATTGCTTTCATCATTTCAATTCCTCCAAAATTTGATTTTCCAATTGAACCGACCCATTTATTTTCTTACACACTTTCAGTGTATCAAATCTGTCAACTACATTGACTTTTCTACTTTTGCGAGGTAAAGTTTGAGTATCAGAGAATGAAAGGAGAAATTGCTATGAGTATCGAATCTGTACAAAAACAATTTATCGAGCAGGGCCTCGACTTGAAGATCATTGAATTTGGTGAAAGCACGGCAACCGTTCAATTGGCAGCCGATGCCATCGGTTGCGAGCCAGCGCAAATCGCCAAGACCATGGGCTTTCAACTTAAAGACCAATCAATCGTCATTGTTTCCAAGGGTGATGCAAGAATCGACAATAAAAAATTCAAGGGCGCCTTTGCCACTAAAGCCAAAATGATCCCATTTTCCGAGGTAGAAGAAATCACCGGGCACCCAGCCGGCGGTGTCTGCCCTTTCGGGTTGAATACGGGCGTCAGCATCTATCTGGATGAATCCCTCAAGGAATTTGAAATGGTTTATCCCGCAGGCGGCACGCCCAACACGGCCGTGAAGATTACTGTAGATCAACTTGCTGATGTGACAAAGGGCACTTGGATTAATGTTTGTAAAAAAAACGAGGGAGAATAGATATGCACACTGCCAATACTAGAAATATGATCCTCAGTGGATTTTTTATAGCCATCGGACTCTTGTTGCCAGCAATTTTTCACCTCTTTGGCGGCGCCGGACAGATTTTTTTACCCATGCATATCCCCGTATTAATTGCCGCTTTCTTTTTGCCGCCATTCTACGCAGCTATCGTTGGTCTAATGACACCGCTTCTGAGCAGTGCTTTAACCGGCATGCCGGTACTTTATCCTATTCTTCCCATTATGATGGGAGAATTGATGATCTACGGCTTAACGATTAGCTTGCTCAGTCAGAACCGTATGAAAAATATTCTGGGTCGTTTGATTACCGGAATGATCGCTGGGAGAATCGTTGCGGGCCTTATTGTTTTTGTCCTTGCCATTGGTTTTGGGTTGAAAATAAATCCGATGATCTACATGCAAGGCGCTCTTGTAACAGGACTTCCGGGATTGGTCATTCAACTTTTAATGATTCCCTCCTTGGTGTTCCTGGTTCAAAACCGCAATCAAACCATTAAGAATGATCATTTATAAGACTTTTTCCATCTCAACCGTTTACCTAGTCATCGATTGTTCTCACCTGAGAACAGTCGATTTTTTTCATACGGATCCTTTCCTCATTTTCCCTCTTTTCCACCCATCTTTTCAATTTAGTTTCAAAATTGATTATTAGAACTATATTCAAGACATGAAACGAGTAAAAAAAAGCACGAGGGGACTCACCTCGTGCTTCAATCATTCAACGCATCTTCCAATGCCTTTAATATTGCTTTACTGCTAGCTGTCGCTCCGCTTATCATGTCCACTTCCATTGACTGTTCATCCAACACCCTTTGAATAATCGGTTCCGCTGGTTCCCCATGTCCATTTACATGCTTATCCAAGACAAACTCAATCAGCTTTCCATCTTCCACCTCTGCTGTAATTTCCGTTTTCACTAAAAACAAATCAAACTTTCCATGATATGTACCATTCTCCAGTTCTGAAAACGCAACAGGTTCCACTTCGATATGTTGAATGTCATACTGATATTTTGCGAATCGCAGAAAAAATGCAACCCCAGCAATCGCTACAACGATTAAAATAATTTGTATTCCTTTTTTCATCTACACCACTCCTTCATTAAGACTAATTTTAACAATTAAAGATAAAATCCTAATGAAGTTCAAATGAAGCTTCATAGAAACTATTGTTCCATCGCTTTCACCTTTTCCAAATACCGTAGAATTCGTTCATGATGTTCAATCGGGTATGCATATCCCAGTTGATCGGCCGTTTCCTGCCCAAGCTCTCGCACGAGCTCGCAACTGGCAAACAACGCGCGCCAATTGTCTTCCACATCGCTGCCTGCATAGGTATCAAGCACTTTTTGCCACTGCACCGGATCCATTTGATGATGAAAATATCGCCCGTAAACACCTGGATTGTTTTCCCAATTTGATTTTGCGCCAAGATGCCAAGCAATCACTTCTTTCATATATCGGTGCAAAAGATCAAACATAAACTTCGCAAAGTAGATTTCACCCCGCCAAAGAGATTTGGCCACATAGGTGGTGTCCCACAAAAAGCCATTGATCCGTTTCACAAACTGCTCTTCCGTTGGCTTTTCCGTATAAAACGCTTCCTCGGTGGTTCTTGTCGGAGCCGGAATGCAACCATCCTTGTCCAAAATCACTTGATAGAGCGGCAAATCCGCAATTTCCTGAACCGCTGATTTAGGGAATAAGCCGAAATCCACCTTCAAGCCATCTTCATATAGCACCAGACGCGTAAATTCTTCTGCCTTTCCTACCGGAAAAGTATCATTACACCGCGAAATTGGTTGACCAAATTGCTTGATCCATCTATCGTCTTTCGCCATATCGGCAGCATCTTCCACCACAAACATCGGATCTAAATCAGAAAACCGATCGATCGGCGCATCGGGATTCACCAGAGACCCCTGCAGTACAAGCCCCCTGATGTTCTCTTTCTCTTTTGCAAACTGTAGAATTTCCTTCAAAACCTGATCTCTATCTCTCATCTCTTCTCCCATTATTTCTCAAAAATAATGTCTCTTGCGCGTTTATTTAGTCGGGAAATAATCCCCCGCCGTATTATTCGTCAATCGCCTGTAACCGGACGTTTTACCGTTCCAACGATAAATTTCGTAATTGTAAACTTCCGATCCTGCATGATCTCGGTCGGATTGAAAAATAACAGCACCCTTCTCCCCGTCAAAAATGCCGCTTTCATTACGAAACTGATCCTCAATTAGTGTAACTGTTTCTTTACTTTCCAAATCATAGGTCATAATCCGATTTCCTGACTCTCGAAACTCCGTATACAGAACCTTCTTCATATTCTCGTTGTAGTCTGAGACAATCAGTGGCCAGTCCGATTCCACTAGGGTTGTATACGCCCCGGTCTCAACCCGCAAACGGCCGACCTCATATTTGTCCTTTGCAAGGAATGACGCAATCAAATTTCCCTCGTCCTTTGACCAGAAGAGGCGAATCAACGGATTAGGCGATACCCACACTACTTCATCTTTTCCATAAGCAAAGGTAACCCGGTGGATCTCCTTGCCCTCAACATACCCAAAATCCCCATTCGGATACCAAAACGGATCTGATGCCGTTTCAGATACAGGAACCGACAAAATAAAGGTCTGGCCCTGGGGATGAATCACTTTGATTTTTCTCTCTTCCCCATCTTCCAAATATAATAATTTTGATTGATCTTCATTGAAAGCCGGATACATTTGATCGCCTTCGCATTCAAGCCCCATCCATTCATTCTCATTTTCCAAATGATAGATGACAAGATCCATGGACCCATTGCGGTTGGTCACATAACTGAGCAATTCATCTTGGCTTTCACAACGAACCAAACCGGCAAGTAAAATCAAGAGTCCCAAAACCTTGATCATATTCTTCATCGTTGATCCCCTTTTCAGATTCTATTTACTACTCTCTATATTTCTATCATACAACAAAAAAGACCATTCGGTTTTTTTGGGTTTTCTATCTACGAAGGATTTGAATCCATTTTACATCGTAATCAATGAGTCCATCATCCTTCATTTTCTTCAACTCTCTCGACAGGGATGTCCGCTGAACGCCAAATCGCTCAGCCAAGGCTTTCTTGGACTCCTTCAACTCAATTCTCTCAACTCCTTGACGATGAGCTTGCACCTGCAAAAAATCGAGAACTTTCTCCCGCAAACTTCGCTCCACATGATTCTTCAGCTTGTTTCCCAATAGGGATGCATGATTCGAAATCATTTGCAGATACATTTCAAGAAATCGTTGATTGGAGAAACACATTTCAAAGATGCATTTCTTGGTGATTTCCAACATGGTCGTATCCAAGACTGCGCTTACGGTAAGGATATAATTGGGATCGCTGGAAAACAACAGGGGACCACCCAAAACATCCTCTTCGCGAAATCGACTTATCGACAAAATATTTCCGTCCTCGTCAATCCGATCGACCACAACCTCCCCTGACATAAGAATCTCCAGCTTTGTACAGGTTTCACCCTCTAAATGAACCACCTCATTTTTCTTATGGGTCACAACGCGAAATTCCCCTGACCGCAAAAAGCCTTCAATTTCTTCCCGCGCAAATACACCCATCAATGGAAGCACTTGAATCTGATCGATGATATTTTCCATCTTTATCCTCCTATGTGTTACCTAGGTAACTTCTCTATCTTTACTTTATCGCTATACTGAGAACAAATCAAATTTAAGGAGAATACTTATGGATCCATTTACCCTTGCCATGTGGGGCATTACCCTCGTCTTCACGGGGTTTGCTCTTGTCAAAAACAAAGAAAAAACCTTTCAATCCATGAAAAAATCAAAGGGCATGATGTCAAGCATGCTCGGATCAATTGTCTCCATCATTTTATTGATTGGTTTGGTCTTGGCACTCGTTCCACCAGCAAACATCGAACAAGCATTGGGTTCTTCCAATCAAGTGGTAGCCAGTATTATTGCCGCGATCGCCGGAAGCATCACCTTGATCCCCGCCTTCGTCGCCTTTCCTCTTGTGGGATCCTTGGTTGACGCCGGTGCCAGCATCGTTCCAGGGGTTGCTTTCTTGACCACGCTCACCATGGTCGGTGTTGTTACCTTCCCCTTGGAGAAACAAGAGTTTGGCGCGAAATTCGCCCTAACTCGAAATGGACTTAGCTTTATCTTCGCTCTGATTATTGCCATTGGCATGGGGGTGATCTTATGAAAATCATCAATTATTTGAAACAAAACAAATTTCTATCTCTCGTGTTGCTCGCTTACATGGTTTCCTTTATTCTGCGACCACAATTCGCCGCCCAAGCATTCGACAATAGCGCGTATTACTTTATCGAAATGATTCAAATCATGCCGATGATCTTTCTTCTTATTGTTGTCATCGACGTCTTGATTCCAAAAGAAGTAATCATTAATAATCTTGGTGAAGGTTCCGGCTTCAAAGGCGGCATCTTAGCCCTCGTCCTTGGCAGCATATCGGCAGGACCGATTTACGCGGCTTTCCCTGTCAGCAAGTTGCTTTTGAAAAAGGGTGCCAGCATCGGTAATATTGTTGTCATTCTCAGCGCGTGGGCTGTGGTGAAAGTCCCCATGCTCGCCAATGAAGCGAAATTTCTCGGTGCTGAATTTATGCGCACACGATGGATCTTGACCGTTATTTCCATCTTTATCATGAGTGCCATTGTCTCAGCCATCGTAAAAAAAGAAGACCTGCCAATGGACGAGTCTTCTTCAGAATTGATTGTTGTTAACCAAGCCTATTGCATCGGTTGCGGTTTATGCGAAAAAATGGGTCCCATTCTATTTGAAATGGTCGATGGAAAAGCAATCGTCAAACAACAGCCCATGGTTTCCAAGCAGATAGCAGCCGTAGAAAACATCGCAAAAAAATGCCCCGGCAACGCCATTCAAATTCCTAGTAAAGTAGCTTGATCGCAACAGATAATTAGAACGGGTGACGTAGCTTACGTCACTCGATTTCTTTATCCCTGCGGAAACACCGAATGCCTTCCACTTGCACAAACTCTTCCTTCAAGTACAATGCCTTCGCTCCCTCATTCTCCGCATTCACGCAAAGAATTACCCGATCGTATCCCTCTTCTTTGCCAAAACCCATAGCCGCACGCAATAGAAAACGCCCCAAACCTCGACCTTGATAGCCGGGAACAACCGCCAAGGGACCGATATTCATGATTGGATGGTCTTCATATTCGTCTTTCGCTCCGCGAACTATCCCAACAGCTTGCTCGCCATCAAACAATAGCAGCATTCCACCTGGCAGATGATCCTCATCCTTGGTCATCTTCACCACTTGCTCTTCTACCAAAGGCGTCTGGTTACCTAAAAGGGAAGCAAAACTCAGATTGCGCACCGTTATCCAATTCGTCTCGTCACTTCCCGATTGAAAAGTACGAAGGGAGAAAGATTCCGGAAGAACCGGTAAGGACGGCAAGTCTTTGGTGTCTCGAACCAGCAAACAAGAGGCACGTTCCACATAAAAATCAAATTTGCCGACGATCTTCGCCATGGCAGGGTTTTCATCAGGTATAAAAACGATGACATATTCCACTTCCCTTATCGATGATTGCAAGGCTTCAATTAGCACTCTAATCGCTTCCGGTTTATTCCCGACAGCATGCAAAATACGAAAGCGACCGCGATTGCCCCTGCGGTGATAATCATCTAGAATCAAGGAGGCAGCGGCAACAATTTTCCCTTCTTCTTTCAGAACATAGGTGGGGTTCTCGTCCCCCAATTGAAATTCCGCCAAATCTTCCTCGTACAGATAGGAATCGTCCACTTCCAGACGATGCGCCCTGCAATAGGCAAAAAACTCTTCAAGATTCTCTCGTGTAACGGCTTCCAGCTTCATCTCAATCCTCCAACTTCATTTATTATTCTTATTTTATCATGACTATGCTGAAAATTTCCTCATAAAAATAACCCCTGCCGAATACAGGGGCACAAATTGAATTTAGCATGGGGGTATTCCCTTACTCTTTTATTGTTGCCAGGTTTGATTGCGATGCAGGGACAATTCTCTCATATCATCCAGCACTTGCGCCATATCACGATATTCATACCGTCTGATAAATAGACGTTTCGCCATTTCAATAATAAACCGTTGACCCTTGGCACGGTCTTCCAGGCTTTCAATCCGCTTAAAGTCAAAACACAGGCCTCCATCATAGATTCTCGCCATCATCGTGCAAGCGGTAAATCCAAGTGTCTGCTGAAAAATCATGTCGCGCATTCTCTGTTTCGGTTCTTTTCGCTTCGGCTGATGCTCGTCCCAAAACCGCAAATAGGTTTGTTCAAAGGACTCATACAGAGACTGAATCGTCTCCAGCAAATATGCTTGATAGTCTTTTCGCCTTTCCTCTTCCCACTCCGTGTATCCCAGGAGGGACGCAAAATTCAAAACCAGGCTCCCGATCAAGCGACCCAAATCAAAGCCAATAGGACCGAATCGCGCAAATTCCGAATCAAACACCTTCAATTCATCTTTTGAAACAAAAATATTGGAGGTATGCAGATCCGTGTGAATCAGGCACTGATGCTGTTGATTGAAGATGCTTTTCAACCCGCGCACCTCCCGGCGCACGGCTTCGTCCTGATACAATTGATCCACCCAGGAACGAACCAAAGGATTGATTGGATTCGCCTGATTCGCCAAAACGGTGTCATCAAACATAAATTTGCCCCAGAGTGGCTTGGTGTTCGCCTGATTGAAATGTTCCTCAAGGGACCGCTTTTCCCAAGGATCCAAGTAGAGATCCGATGTGACAAAAGCAATCGCTCCAAGAAAATCACCCATCCCTTCCGGAAATTCCGAAAACTTTCTTCCTGCCATTAGCTCGAATCGAAGAATCTTCATTCGACGAAGATCTTCCATAAGCAACGTGCCGGATTCCTGGTCCCAGGCATAGATCTCCGGTGAAATGGAGGCACTGATCTTTTTCGCCACCTGCATATACTGCACCTCGGTTTGCAGCCGTTTTACGCTGATGGGCAGATCAATCCCGTTTTCCTTTGCCGCGCGAATAAATGGCAGCACCTGTTTGACGATCACCGAATGATTCGTGCTTTTGGATTCCACCCGTAAAATTCGGTTGGCCGCCCCGTCCACGCTTGCGCGATCTCCAGCCAATACCGTTGCAACCAACTCCTCGCCAGCTGTAAAAACCGACGTATATTTCCACACATATTCAATTGCATTTTCTTCTGACAAAAATATCTCATGTTCCATTGCTGACTCTCCCTTAGTTTCCTTGAGTTTATTTTTTCACTGGAACGAAGCAATTGCAATAGGTATAGTCAATTTGACCCATTTCGTCCATCAAGTCGCCAAGATTCTTATTGTTTCTTTGTACAATTTCTCAAGCAACAAAAA
The DNA here is from genome assembly GCA_013619125.1 of Clostridiales bacterium. Classification (GTDB taxonomy): domain Bacteria; phylum Bacillota; class Clostridia; order Tissierellales; family GPF-1; genus GPF-1. Next base: position 104,450 of record JABXKS010000043.1, on the reverse strand, counting down.
AGACCCTCGAACGAGAGTCAAAAAAACAAGGTATAACCAATCCAAATAATTGCGATATCCGAAAAAATATGGGCAATCCAAGAGTAATGGATTTTTAAGGTTCGGTGATTCAACCAGCAAAAAATCATTCCTCCCACCGCCAAACCCGTTAAGGCAAGCGCCATCATCGGCCAAGTAAACCAGGTCCTGAAGATAGAAACATGATAAAGAGCAAATAGGATTGATGATAAGAGATACGCACGCAACCGCAGTCCGTTTTGGTAGAGTCTCGCAAAGACAAATCCCCGAAAAAACACTTCTTCTATAAAGGAATTGAAAAAAATCACATAAGCTCCAATAAGCAAATAATTGATTCTCGATACCTTCAATCGATTCTGCAGATCCGCTACGATATGCTGGAAATCGATAAATGGTCTCAATAGATAATAGGCGCCTAGCACAACAACAAAGGAAAATATGCCTAACAATAGCGCATACAACCATCCGGTTTTGCTGCTTTCTGGATGGCGAACAAGGGTCATGCTCCTCTCATTTCGCTCCGCCCGTACAAATAAAAGTGGAATGACTAGAAATAAAACGATCTTCACAAGACTTTGAGTCAGATAATCCACATGAAACCCCTGCTCAACCCCATATAACACTCCGCACGCCATTATTCCAATCGCGATGATAATCCATGATTTTTTCATTGTTCTTCCTTCCAGCCTTTTCTTCAGTATATCGACAATTCTTTACACCCCGCTTAACCCGCACATTCTTCACAAAAACTTTATACTTGAATTCGATTTCGACCCGCTTCTTTTGCCCGATAAAGTTTTTGATCCGCCTTCAAAATCGCCGGATTGATTCCGCTTGACAGATATTCTGCCATACCCGCCGAAAATGTGACACCCATCTTTTTTTCCATGCAAAACAATCGAAACTCTTCCAATGATTGGTGCGCCACTTTCAGGGTTTCATTTGGATAGAAGATCGCAAACTCCTCTCCACCATATCGACACACTTGCTGAAAGGAGTAATACTCCCGTAGGGATTGGGCAAATATGCGCAAAATCCTATCCCCTTCCTGATGGCCTTGTCGATCATTAATCTCCTTGAAGTAATCTAAATCCAGAATCGAAAAGACACCCGACGGCGCATTCTCCAATTTTTCCATAAAAACACGGCGATTCTGAATCCCCGTCAGCGGATCGACCGTAGCCATAATCTCCAATTTTCTCTTGCTGATTTCCGCTATTGTCACATCTTTAAAAACATAGATCGTACCTCTCTCGTTATCTGTTTGAATCCGTTTCGCATCAAAAATTCTAGATCCCACTTCGATTTGACTCTGTCCTGCTTCGAAATCAAAACTCATCAATTCTTTCACAGAGGCAATTTCACTGCCTCCCTTTGCCGTCATCAGCGATGAGAAAAACCGTTTAACCGAATCGTTTGCTCGAATGATCAACCCGTTTCGATCCACGACCAATACCCCTTCATCAATCGATTCGAAAATCATCTGATAGGTTACCGGGGTCATCAAAAGAATATCAAATTGAAACAAACCAATGCCAATCAAGACGCTCATCAACACATAGGAAAAAGGCGCCAGATCAATCGCAATCGGGCCGATTCCAGCCGCATAGATCAGATAAACGAACAAGGGTATCATCATCCCAATCGACATACACCGCGCCCTCGTTTTGTATGTCCCAACGGAACGATTTACCTTTTTTGCCATGCCAATAATTGCATAGACTAAAGTCAACACACCAATTAGATGTTGCATATTTCCCCAAATTCCTCGAGAAAGCAAGAGCACCTGCATGCCATAAGACTCTACCACATCCATACTTTGGTAATACAGATAATGTTGATCATTGGTGACAACCAACAAGAAGGTGATGAAATTCATGGCAAAGATCATCGTTTTCACCCAACGATTTGCTATTTTTTTCTCATCGATATATTGACTCGCAAATAACAAAATAAGAAATGGAAAGAATGCGATTCCAATGTATTCAAATCGCAGCCAACTCACCATCTCAATCTTGGTTTGGCTCATCAATTCAAAAGCATATCCCACTAAGTGAATGTCCATGGCCAAAAGCAAAAAAGTGAATGACAATGCTCCAGCAATCCGTCTTCGAAAGAAGCTGAATAAAGCCAAAACAAATAAAACAATAGATGAAATTAGCAGTATTCCTCCAAGGGTTGCCGCCTGCATATGCTGCTCCTTAATTCTTGACTTTGTTTCATCTGTATATCACGGATGCCTTCGATGTTTTCCTTATCTTCGCGCCTTTCCCGTCATATGATCGATTGCAATTTTCACAACGATCGTGTCTTTTCCGGAATGATTCGCATACTTTTCGCCCTTTTCCAAAAAATCTGGAGAATATTTTCGAATCAAAGCCATCAATGCAACTAGCTTTTCTTCTCCTTCAAGTTCTACTGCTTGACCAAAAGCAATGACACTTTCAAAATTTGTAGAGAATTTCCCCGGCAAAACCTCCGTATCTCCGACAACCGAAAATGATACCTTTGAATGAGCTCGCACGCCGTCAATTTTATGGCCTTCCATAGCGCTGTGAAAATAGATCGCTCCATTCTCATATGCATAACTGAGTGGCACTGTATAAGGATATCCCTCATCTCCAAACACGGCCAAAACACCATATTCCCCATTCTGTAATACTTCTTCCGCCTCGGTTTTCGTCATCTGACGATCATTTCTCCGCATCTCTCTCATTCGTCTGCCTCCCGTTGTTTTTGCCATCGTATCACAAAAGAGCCCTCCCGATAAAGAACTTCCCGAAGAATCCCCGCCGTTTCAACGTTTTTTATTGACATTACTGTCGATAAAAAATACAATATGGTTGATAGTGGTATTGATCAAGGAGGAGACATGCCAAAAATTATTGATTTCGCGAAGACGCAAAAAAATATTATTCAGAATGCCTTTCAACTTTTCATTGAAAAGGGCTATTCTCAAACCAAACTCTCCGATATCGCGCAGAGATCCAATATGAAGCGAACCACCTTTTACAGTTATTTTAAAAATAAAGATGCCCTGTACGAAGAAACCATCCTTTATCTCATTGAACTGATCAACGAAACCATTCTTTCCGGTTTCGATCCGAAAAAAACACTTTCTACGAAACAAGCGGAAGAAATCCATCAAAGGATTGAACAAAAGATTGGCTTCAAAGAGTTGTTTCGAATTTTCATGGAATTTTGGCTGATGGCGACGAGAGGCGAATTCACCCTTTCCCCTTCGGCAAAACGGAAAATTCAATCCTATCTTGAAAATGTAGCGCCCTATGCGGCTGGAATCAAGAAAATCGCAAAAAATAACGGTCTCTCGCAAGCGGAGAGACTGCACTATTCCCTTTTGCTTGCCTTCCCAGAGAAATTTGTCTTCCCAGAAAAATCGGGAACCGATCCGCTATTCCCACAGCTTGCTCTTACTGACTCACTTTGAAAGGACACACCATGACAGCAATCACTACCCTTATGATCCCCTTTGCCTTCTATGCCTTTTTAGGCTGGATCATGGAAACCCTTTACGCCACAAAAAAGCAACATGAATTTGTTAACCGTGGCTTTCTTACCGGACCTTTCTGCCCGATTTACGGGCTTGGAGGGCTGTTGGTTGAACATACCTTTGCGGCCCTTGAAAAAATTTCAACATCCACCCTCTCAACCACTTTAAGCGGCATTCTCTTTTCCATTGTTCTTGTGACTGTTCTCGAATACGCAACAGGCGCCGTATTGGAAATCATCTTCCATAAAAAGTGGTGGGACTACAGCAATGAGTCCTTTAACCTGCGCGGCTATATTTGTTTGAAATTTTCAGTCCTTTGGGGATTGGTGGCATATGCGTTTATGCAAGCCGTCCAACCGATTTTTCAGCATCTTACCCTTCAACTGACACCACAAATTCAAGAGTCCATGACCTTGATTTTACTGGCCTACTTTTTTGTCGATACCACCAAAACGATATTCGAGTTAGTTGACCTTCGCCATGTTATTTTCCGTCATGCCGAATATCCGCTGGATTCGTATATCAAGAAAATTAAGGAACACAAGCGGTTTTTCCGAGCCTTTCCATCGTTGCGACAACTCAACGAACATGTAAAGAACCGTGAAATCAGGAGACTTTTCGATGAAAAATTCAACCTTCTCAAAACTGAAATTAAAAATCGACGATCCCTATGATCCCGCTCATTTGTTCGCGATTCAAGAGCTGCTGGATCATCCCGATGTACAATCCATGGATCTTTATATCCATCACGGATCCATCACCTGTTTAAAGCACTGCCTCTGTGTGTCCTATTACAGTTATCGACTGGCCGAACGATGGCACTGCGATAAAAACGCCGTAGCACGGGGCGCGCTTCTCCATGACTTTTATCTCTATGACTGGCACAAAAAAGAAAATCGCAAGGGACTCCATGGTTTCACCCATGCGAGTCATTCCCTTGCGAATGCGCAATTGCGTTTTTCTCTTTCTCCCATGGAAAAAGACATTATTAAAAAACATATGTGGCCCATGCAGCCCAGACTCCCTCGATACAAGGAATCCTTTCTGGTCTGCTTTGTCGATAAAATGATCTCCCTTATGGAAACTTTTCATCTTATCCAATTCAAATCCATACAAAGGATTTTCCCAGCGATGATGATTATTTATCCAAGATAACTCCGCTACTCTTCTTCAAAAAATACCGCAGGATACTCAATCATACCCATGGGACACCCTGTTAAGGCGCCCTCTTCCAACTCCAATCCCATCAATGCGTCGGCTGGCACATCGAAGGGTGCTCGAATTTGCCAATTCTCTGTCGGTCGAAAACCAAAGCGTGGATAATAATCCGGATGCCCCAATACAATGATTGATCCATATCCCATTGCCTTCGCCATCTCAATGGAAACGCGAATCAATTCTCCGCCGATTCCCTGATTTTGCATCTCCGGCAAAACTGAAACCGGAGCCATGGCTAGGGATAGAATCTCCTGATCCACGCCAACAATACGAATCGTTGTCAAAAGAATATGACCAAGGATTCGCTCCTCGTTATGGGCAATCAATGACAAGCCTGGCACAAAGGAGTCTCCCTTTCGCAATTTCTTCACCAAGATAGGCTCCATGGGATTTCCATCCGTCAATTCCATAAACGCTGTTCGTACCAGCTCTTCCACCTCAACGTAATTTTCTTCTTGCTCCGGTTGAATCCAATATTCTATCTGTTTCTCGCTCATTGATACTCCTCCTCAAATTCTTACAAACCTTAATCAATCTCATACAAATCGATTATCCACATTATTTTTTGATTCCAAATCATTCGTCCACATTTCTAACATATCACTCCACACAATCAGTTTATCATGATCTTATGAATCGTCGAAACAGTCAAAAAATTCCTTTGACAAAATCTTGTATACCTTATATGGTTAGATGATGGCATATTATAAAGGAGAACCTTGCATTGAAAACATTTCATGCGTTTGAAATCAAAGAAAACCTCATCGAAGGCTTATATAAAGAAAATATCACAGAACCAACCGCGGTTCAGGAAGCGGCAATTCCTGTTGCACTTCAAAATCTTGATTGTTTAGCCACTGCCGCAACTGGAAGCGGAAAGACTTTGGCCTATCTTTTGCCGGTCTTTGAACGAGTCGATACCAATTCCAAAGAGCTGAACACCCTGATCCTTGCACCGACCCATGAATTGGTGGTACAAATCAATATGGTAATCAAGCGGCTTGCGAAAAATTCCGATACCGCCTTGCGCTCCACCACCATTGTCGGCAATGTCAATATCAAGCGGCAGCTCGAAGCACTCAAAGCAAAACCGCACATCATCGTCGGCACACCGGGCCGCGTGCTGGAGCTGATCCAAATGAAGAAGCTCAAATCACACCAGGCGAAAGTCATCGTGATTGACGAGGCGGACAAACTGCTCGCCGACAGCAATATCAAAACCGTTCAAGCGATCATCAAAACCACGTTGCGGGACCGTCAGCTATTGGCCTTCTCCGCTTCTCTGCATCCGACAACCCAAGAACGGGCCATCGCGATGATGAAAGAACCAACGGTGATCGATTTATCTGCCGAGAAACCCAATCTGGATATCGAGCATTTTTGTCTTGTTGTGGAACGAAGAAAGAAGATTGATACGCTGCGCAAATTGTTGCATGCCGTACAACCGAAGAAAGCCTTGGTCTTTATCAATCGGAACGAATTGATTCAAGAAGTAACCGATAAGTTGAATTTCCATCACATCAAAGCGGAATGCATCTACGGCAATGCTTCGAAGGTCGAACGAAAAGCCGCATTGGACGCATTCCGGAGCGGAAAGTCGACGGTATTGATCGCATCCGACTTGCTGGCAAGGGGACTGGACCTTCCAGAACTTAGCCATGTAATCAACCTGGATCTGCCGGCTGAGGTAAATGAATATATTCACCGTGCCGGGAGAACCGGCCGAGCCGGAAACAAGGGAACAGCAATCTCCATGGTCACCGAAAACGAGATCAACTTCCTTGAGGGCGTTGAAAGAAAATTCGACATTGAATTTGAAGTTAAAGAATTATCCCGCGGTCAATTGATCGATCGGGAAGAATAAAAAAAAGGGTTGTACTGGATGATATCTTTCATCCAGTACAACCCTTTTTTCATCTCTACAAATGGCTTATTCACCAATTAGAATAAAACTTCCCAACGGTGCCGTCATTTCCTTGCTTTCAAAATGCTGCAGTAATTCCCCCATGGATTGCATCAGCTCTCCCCATTTTTCAGGTATTCCTTCCATCCTTGTCGCTTCCCGCATCACCTCATGAAGGGTGTATTGAATTTCCCATTCTCCGTCCTGCAGCTCGGGTTCTTCAATCCGATCTTCCTCTACAATCCGCCATCCGGCGCGCTCCATTAATCGAATGGCGTCCTCCCTCCCTACGAGAGTTCGAATATTCGAGTGGCTGTTCTTCTTGAATACCTCCACTTGTGCCTGAATTAAAACCGATAACAAATGAGGCACTTGCTCCATTCGATCAATTCGCAGATCCGCTTCCGCAAAGCAAATACGGTCCGCGATCTTTCTCGCCTTTTGAAGGATAGACAACAATTGATCATGAGACTTCAGATACCAAGAAGAATGAGACAAAACGACAACATCATACCCTTCGGCCTGCAAAGGAGCATCCTCCTTCAGAAAATCAAAGTTAAAATCCATTTGAACTTTCGAACCCAAACTAGATTCCATTAAAAATTTTGCCGACTCTCCAACGCTAACGGGACTCCCATACTCAGGATCAGCCAAATCAATACCGTGAACAAAACCCGATTCACCAGCATAATACGCAAGAACTGCTGTCGTATCACCTTGCCCACAGCCAATTTCTAGAATGCGGTCCCCTTCTTCAATTCCCCACGTTTCCACCAAGTGCATGCGATGTCTCGTTTGAATTCGTTGCATTTCCGGTTCCTCTTCTGCTATTGCCATACATGCTAAAATTTCATCAATCATCAATTCTTCCCCGCTTCAATCTTCCGCATGTAACTTTTATATGCAATCACCATCATCAGCGATGGTGTGAAAATCGCTGCCGAAGCTGCCAACGCAATCACGATCACCCAGTTTTCACCACGTCCTAAAAATGACAATGCATTGATCTCGCCTAGCATGAAAACACACACAAAGCAAACCGCTGAAATCACCATCGTTCTAAAACTACTTTGCCGATAGCCACTGTATTTTTCCATTTCCGTTATCCAATCCGTATGAATGGCGACAGCATCCTGGTTTGCACAGAAAAAATGAATGCCCTGCAAACTGCAGATTTGCTTCCATCCTTCTTCTGCAAAGAGCGAAAAATACTCCGCCTCTTCTTCCGGTTTCACTTGCTTATAATCCATCGCATACTTCAAATCCTGCGGTTCATCTTTGACGAGACGGTAGCGGAGGGTTGTCATGCCGTCTAACATCCACCCTTCCTTCGCCATCGATTCCAACTTCCTTAATAACCGATTTTCATCAAACGCCAATCCCCAGTTCCATAAATACCGCACCTTACTCTCCATCGTCGCTTCCTCCTTGCAATTCCCCCAGCACGTTCTTGCCCATCTCCGCCATTCGAATTCTTCGTTTAATATCTCGCTTTAATAAAACTCTCCCACTGGCTGAGATCTGATAGGTTTTTCTTCGCTCTCCGTCTTCTACAACCAAGACAATCAAGTCCCTTGTAGCCAATTTCTTAAGAATCGTATATAGACTCGCTGGGCCAATCTCAATTTCTCCATTCGAAAGATCTGAGATCTTCTGTTTGATTCCATAACCATGCAATGGCTCAATTAAACTCAACAGAATATAGTACATCGAATCCGTTAACTGATTGTCATCCAATGCTTTTCCTCTTGCCATTTCATCACATCCTTTTATGTCATTATATGATATATCATTAAATGATACAACTATTTTTTTTATTACATAAAAACACTTGCTCTCTACTGATTCAACTCATATAATCAAATCAAGAAAACCTTTTCAGGAGGCTCGACATGAAAGCAACCCTAGACCGGATCGTAGCAACCAGCAGGACCTACACACAAAATGGAACCCTTGCAAATTACATCCCGGAATTGGCGAAAGCCAATCCAAATGCCCTCGCGATTTGCATCTGTGATCATACCGGAAACTGCACACAGGCTGGTGATTTCAACACTGCCTTCACCATTCAAAGTGTTTCGAAGATCGTCACCCTCTTATATGCCTTCGAAGCTTATGGAGAGGATGTCTTTTCTCGGATCGGGGTGGAGCAAACAGCTGATGCCTTCAACTCCATCATCAAGCTGGAAACACGAAATCACGGAAAACCCCTGAATCCTTTGATCAATGCCGGTGCTATTGCAACCATCGCCTATATTGCAGAGCACGAGGGGAAAGGCACATTTCGAAAACTCTCCACCTTCCTCCGAAAGATGGCGCAGAATGAGTCCATACACGTCAACCAGGACGTCTACGCCTCAGAAAAACGAACCGGGGATATCAATCGAGCGCTTGCCTACTTTCAAAAGGGCGTCAGTTCTTTTTCAGCACCCGTCGAAATTGTGCTGGACACCTATTTTCAAATGTGTTCATTGGAAGTGCACGTCAAAGACCTAGCCCGAATCGCACAAGTTCTCGCCAATAACGGCGTGCTCATCGAATCAGGCGAGCGCCTGTTTTCAGAAAAGACTGCCATGATGACGAAATCCATTATGACAACCTGCGGCATGTATGATTCTTCGGGACATTTTGCCGTCACCGTGGGCATTCCATCCAAAAGCGGTGTTGGCGGCGGAATCCTTTCCGTTGTCCCTGGACAATATGGAATTGGAACCCTTGGACCCGCTCTGGATGAAAAGGGCAATAGCGCAGCCGGGATTGAACTCCTCTCTCAATTGTCTAACGAATTGCATTTAAGCATTTTTCGATAAACCAAGCCGAACGAAATTCGTTCGGCTTTTTATTTGACAGAATTTCTTTTCTCTAATAAAATAAGACTTGCGATAACCACTGACGAAAGTAGGCGAAAAAATGAAACAAAACCCAATCAACTCTATGCAAGTCAAACAATTGAATACAGAATTGCTTAAATCCGTTCTTAAAAGAGAAAAATACTGCACCAAACCTGATCTCGCCAAACGATCTGGATTGAGTATATCTACGTGTGGAAATATCTTGAAGGAACTTCTTGAGACACAAGAGGTCATTGAGATCGCCCTCAATGAATCTACCGGCGGCCGGCCCGCCAGGCTTTTTATGTTTAATGAAAACTTTTCTTCGGTTGCCACCCTTTATGCACGAAAGGAAAAAAATCAGGTAACCCTGTCCTGTGCGGTTTCCAACCTGTTGGGGGTGCCAATTTTTGAAACAACCTTGTCTTTTGATGATATCGGCATCCGAGAGATCAAAACAGCGATTACCCTCCTTCTCACACAGTATCCCAATATCAAGGTTGTTGGGCTGGGTTTGCCTGCTGTGATCCATAACGGAGAAGTAGGATATTCTGATTTTTCTCAATTAGCCGATCTTCCCATCGTTAAAATACTGGAAGAACAATTCTCCATTCAAGTCATTGCAGAGAATGACGTAAATGCCACAGCCATGGGCTATCACAAGCGAAATCATCTTTCAAGCGAAGATCATATCGCATATCTTTATTATCCAAAGTTCGGCAATGCAGGATCAGGCTTAATTGTTCATGGTCAAATTTTGCATGGCTCACAAAATTTTGCTGGCGAGGTTTCGTTTCTGCCTTTAGGTATTCCCCTTGATCAACAAGGCGAACTACAAAAGGATCTTGACGGATTTTCACGTTTTGTCACTCAAACCGTTCAATCCATCAATTGCGTCATCAATCCCAGTACCCTGATCCTTTCCGGGCTATGCTTTTCGCCTGAGATGAAAGATCAGATACAGATGAAATTACAAGAATCAGTCGGTGTTCCTCATCGCCCGAATTTAGTGTTTGAGGAAGATATTCACGAAAACTATCTCTATGGGCTAACCATGATCGCTTTGGAAAAGCTTTCTTGCAGCATCCAAATCATCGAACGCATCTAAAGGAGTACTTTATGATTACCATACTCTTGCTAGCCATCATCTATATGGCCTTTATCAGTCTCGGTTTGCCAGATGCCCTGCTGGGTGTTGCCTGGCCAGCCATGCAAAGCGATTGGAACCTTCCCCTAGATGCTGTTGGACTTGCTGCTATTTTGATTACTGGAAGCACCATTCTCTCCAGTTTATTGAGCGGTACCATCATACGCAAATTTGGAACCGGCAAAGTAACCTTGCTCAGTTGTTTGACAACCGGACTTGCACTTCTTGCCATTTCTCAGATTCCATCTTTCGGCTGGTTGCTCCTGCTTGCGATTCCTCTTGGACTTGGTGCAGGTTCTGTGGATGCCGGCCTCAATCATTATGTCGCGCTTCATTTTCAAGCACACCATATGAATTGGCTTCACTCTTTTTGGGGTGTAGGTGCCACCTTGGGTCCCCTCTTTTTGGCCAATTCTCTTTACCAAACAGGATCATGGCGCGGTGGATACGCGAAGATCGCCATCCTTCAATTAGTATTGGCTATCATCTTATTCATCAGCCTCCCCTTGTGGAGCAAACATGAAAGCGCTCAAATTCGACCCGCTTTAAACAGTAAAAAAACGATCACTGCAAAGGAAGTTTTATCTGCTCCGGGGCTATCATTTGCCCTGCTTACGTTTTTGCTATACTGCGCAGTTGAAGTTTCTGTTGGTCTTTGGGGCAGCAGCTATTTGACTCAAGTTCGTGGGTTTTCCCTTCATCAAGCAGCCACCTGGGTTTCTGCCTATTATGGTGGAATTACTATCGGCCGATTTTTATCTGGATTCATCTCGTTCCGACTTTCCAATCCACAGATGATTCGCTCTGGAATTATACTCGCATTATCTGGCGCCATTCTACTTGCTCTTCCCATTCCATCCATTTTTTTGGCTGGAGCCATGGTTTTAATCGGACTTGGATTATCACCTATTTTCCCATCGATGCTCCATGAAACTCCGAAGCGCTTTGGTGTTCCCTATTCCCAATCTATCATTGGCTATCAAATGGCTGCCGGATATATGGGAAGTGCCATATTGCCGCCAGCCCTTGGCGTTCTTGTCATATCGACAGGTCTTGTCATCCTGCCCTATTTCTTGACGATTTGCTTGGTTGCGATCTTCTTGCTTACAGAAGCACTCCAAGCACAAATTACTCAATTGGAGGTACAACCATGAACCAAATTGATCTTCATATTCACAGCCATCAGAGTCTAGATGGGGAATTTACAGAAGCGGAACTGCTTCGTCAGGCAAAAGAAAGCGGCCTTTCCATCATGGCCATCGCCGACCACAACACCGTCCGTGCCATACCCAAAGCCCTACCCTTGGCAGAGGCGGTAGGCATAGAATTGATCCCCTCCATTGAAATTGATAGCAATTTTCACGGAATCAATGTCCACCTTCTGGGCTATCAAGTTGACTACAAAAATCCCGTTTTTGAGCAATTGACACAGGATATTTTCACCCGCGAACGCGGTGCGTCTTCTCTACGAATCGAAAAGACACAAGCACTGGGTTTACCCGTCACCATGGATAATTTCAAGGGAATGGACATCATCATCCCCGAAAAGATCGCAGAATATTTGTTGAAACGGGAGGATGCCCGGGATTATCCCCTGTTGCATCCTTACATGGCGGGAGGAACGAGAAGTGACAATCCCTATGTGAACTTCTATTGGGACTACTTTGCCAACGAAAAACCCTGCTTCGTACCGGTTGAATTTATGAGTCTCAAAGACGCGGTTGAATTGGTGAAAGAAACGGGCGGAGTCCCGATTGTTGCTCACCCAGAAAAAACCTTTAATGGTATCGAACCCTATCTCGCAGAACTCATTTCGCTCGGCGTTGAAGGACTGGAAGTCTTCTCTTCCTATCATTCCCCACAAGAGATTCTAACTCTCTATACCCTTGCGAAAAAGCACAATCTCCTTGTCACCTTTGGAAGCGATTACCATGGCAAAACAAAACCTAGCGTTACTCTGGGCATGACGCAGTGCAAGTTACCTCACGAGGAACAGATGAAGGAAATCGAATTTCTTCATCGATAAACCGATTCATGCAGACACCCTTTCGGGTGTCTTTGTTTTTTAACTTGTTTTATTGGGGTTTTTCCCATACGCTTAATACAATTATCCCAGTAAATCAAACTTGGAGGGAATCAAATGCGCAAGCGAAAAGTCAAGATCCTTACGGTCGATGAAATGATCGCTAAGTTTTTTAAAACTGAACTCGAATCCATATTTGGTGAACTGCTGGAAGTCCGATACGTAACAACAGAAATCAAACCCCTCCCTTTTATTTATGAATCGGATTTGGTCCTGTATACGGATCCCAGCATTTTGATCGAATTTATGCCTAAGATAAAGAGTGATTCACCCGTGTTGATGATGAAACGCACCCTGTCGAAAGACGCCATGCGCTTAATCGAAGCCCTTCCAGAAAACAGCCGTTGCTTGGTCTGCAACATCAATAGCTTTATGGCGAATGAAACCCTGGCAACCATCTATCAATTGGGGCTCAATCATTTGCAATTGATCCCCTATACCGCTGGCGCCGAGGAACCCACTGGCCCCATTGACTACGTCATCGCGCATATGGAATATGACTTCATTTCTCATTTCGATGCCCCCCATGTTATTATCGGTAGCCGAATCTTCGATATCAATACTATCTTGGATATCGTCTCCATCCTCGACATCAGCGAGGAAGAGGGGGAACGCATTCTACTAAAGTATTCCTTACGAATTCCAAATATGTGGAAAGGATTGAATTCCACCCTTGAAAACAAACGAATTTTATCCTCAAAATGGCAACTCCTTTTAAATGAACTAAGCACGGGTGTGATTGTAATTGATGAAAACAATCAAATCGATATGGTCAACTCCATGGCTGATTCCATGTTCGATAACCACATCAAACAATTTGAAAAGTTGGAACTTCAAGACTTGGTTCATGACTTTCCGACCTTGCAACTTTTCCAATCTGTTCCCGAAATCGAAAACGAACTTCTCTTGTTTAACAATAAAAAATTAATCATTTCCATAAAAAAAATTGATATCGATTCGAATCACTACGGGCGAATTATACTCGTTAAAAATTATAAAGAGGTCGTTGAAATTCAGCAAAAGATTCATCAAAAAATCATTGGAAAGGGACACTATTCCCGCTACACCTTTGAATCTCTCATCGGTACAGACCCACGCATTGCCGAGCGCATTGAGATCTGCAAACGAATCGCCAATGCAGATGCCTCTGTTCTGATCAATGGTGAATCTGGAACAGGAAAAGAAATTTTTGCTGGATCCATCCACAATTATTCCGATCGAAGAAACGAGCCATTTATCGCAATCAATTGTGCCGCCCTCCCCGAATCTCTCCTCGAATCTGAGTTATTCGGTTACGAGGAAGGCGCCTTCACCGGAGCCAAAAAAGGTGGGAAGATCGGATTCTTTGAAAGCGCCCATCGCGGCACCTTGTTTCTGGATGAGATTGGAGAGCTTCCCTTGAAACTGCAGGCTCGGCTCCTTCGCGTGCTACAGGAAAAAGAAATTATCCGCCTCGGCGGCGACTCCATTATCAAGGTCGATACCCGCATTATTGCAGCAACCAATCTGGATCTTTTTGCCATGGCAGAAGCAGGCAACTTTCGAAAAGATTTACTTTACCGCCTCAACGTTTTCCAAATCGATGCACCGCCTCTGCGGGAGCGACGCGACGATATTCCCAAACTGATCAAGGGATACCCTGATTTCAAACGCGGTCATCATCAGTATTCAAAGTTATTTTTACGATTTTGCATGAGTTATGAATGGCCTGGAAACGTTCGAGAGCTGAATAATGTTATCGAATATCTGATTGCCGTGGCAGATGGAATCTTTACACCCAGAAGCCTGCCTTCTTACCTGAAGAAACGCGAGTACCTCGACTTTCCCATCAAATCGAAAGCTCTTCGCTCGCAGGACTACTATGTTCTGGATTCTATCGATTACCTTACGCAGCAAGGGAGCCGAACAGGACGAAGAAATATTCACGACGCCTTTAATCGTCTATACTACCGAATTTCTGAAGTGGAGATCCGCTCCATCCTCGAAATATTGAAAGAAAGAGACTGGATTGAATACGGTAGCGGTCCCATTGGCTGCAAACTCACTCCTCTCGGATCAGAAAAATTAAACGCAAAATAAAAGAGACAATCAAAAAGAGCGTTTCCTCCAAACTATGTTTGGAAGAAACGCTCTTCTATTTGTTTTTACTCTATTGCCAGTTGATTGCTGTTGCAATCGCAAGGAAAATCCAACCAACAACGAATAGTTTCAATACAAGCGGTAAAATAAATTTAAACCACTTGTCAAACGGTACACGTGCCAATGCCAACATCGCCAACAAGCCGCCCAAAGTTGGAACGACCATGTTGATCAAGCCATCGCCTATTTGGAAAGCAAGGATTGCGATCTGACGGTTTACACCGATCAAGTCTGCCAATGGAATCATGATTGGCATCGTTGCCATCGCCTGGCCACTACCTGAAGGGATAAAGAAGTTGATCACCCCTTGCACCAATGTCATCAAAATTGCTGAAATCGTTGGTGAGAAGTTATGAAGTGGTGCAGATAAATTATTAATGATCGTATCGCCAATTTTACCTTGCGTCAAGATAACCTGGATCGCACGGGCAAAACCAACAATCAAAGCGCCGCCAGCAATGTTGCCAGCGCCTGTAATAAACTCGTTAACGATTTTGTCTGAACTAAATCGAGCAACCAAACCGATGATTACTGCGTAAAGAATGAACAAAGCCGAGATCTCATTCAAATACCATTTGAACTTGATAACTCCAAATACGACAACAACGATAAATGACAAGAAGATACCAAGAATCAGTTTGCCTTTTTGATCCAAGCTGTAAGAAGCAAACTTGTCATGGTCGACATCCAATCCTACTGTAGAGATCCCTTTTACCATACTAGAATCAGGATTTTTTTCGAGTTTCTTCACGTAACGAATCGTATGATGCGCCATGAATACCAACGCAGTCAAGCAATATGCTGTACGAAGACCCATACCAGAGAAAGTTGGAAGATCGGCAATCGCATGCGCCGTACCAACTGTATATGGGTTAATTGGAGATGTTGCGAAACCAACGGAAAGTCCACCGATAACCACTGCGGCACCAACCATCAAGTCATAACCAAATCCCAAAGCAACCATAACTCCTAGGGGAACAAACGGCATCAAGTTTTCATATCCAACTGCGGCTCCAAAGAAACCGAATAAGAATGTCAAAATAACTAACGCCCAATGCTTGGAGATATTGTGCTCCTCAATCTTTCTGATCGAGATGCCGATACTGTTTTCAATAACATTTGTTGCTCCAAGAACTTGGAACATACCACCTGCAAAGAATACAACCATCATAACGCTGGCCGCCTGAATCATGCCAACTGGAATAGCTCTAAATAAGTCCCAAAATGAAACTGTCATGTCCGCGGTTTTTTCTACCAAATGGAAACTGCCAGGTAAAACACCCATTCGTCCATTATCCATCATCACACGTTCAAACTCGCCTGATGGTATAATGTAGGTCAACACACTCATTAAAATCAAAATGAAAAATAAGATTACGTAAGCATTAGGTACTTTCTTTGGTGCTTTTTTCATTGCTTCATTTGGTACTTTTTCAATTTCTGGTTTTTTTGCTACACCTGCTTCTGCCATACTTTCCTCCTTTAATATGATTGAATTTGTAAAATCGCATCCAAGATCAAATCGCTTCCCCTAGCAATCTCATCCGGCTGCGTAAATTCCTCTGGACAATGGCTCCGTCCCGCTTTGCTTGGAACAAAAACCATAGCGCTTGGCGCCATTCTTGCCATAACCAATGTGTCGTGTCCCGCGCCGCTTCCCATCGTGATATACGTATAGTTTCGCTTTTCGGCTGATGCTGAAAGGGCGGAAACCAAGGATTCCGATAAGGAAACAACCGGTTGGTTGTGCTTGGTGCGAATAGTAAACTCAAGTCCGCCGTCTTCTGCAACTCGCTTGATTAAATCTTTCATCTGTATGGTCACCTGCTCCATGCAGGTTTGATCCAAACTGCGGATATCCATGGAAAACTCCACTTCTCCCGGAATAATATTATAAGCATTGGGCTTCATTTCTATGAAACCAATGGTTCCTACTGTATGGATCGGCTGTTCCTTTGCCAAACGATTCAACGCCAGGCTGATTTCAGAAACCGCTACAAAGGCATCCTTTCGCATATCCATCGGAATCGTCCCCGCATGATTTGCCTCACCCTTGATAACCACTTGGTACGCGCTGCTGCCGGTGATCGTATCGACAACTCCAAGGATATTCCCCTTGCTTTCCAAAACAGGTCCCTGCTCAATATGTAGTTCAAAGGTTGCCTGCGGTGAAATATCTCGCCGCTCACAACGTTTCACTTCTCCATTCAAAGCATCTAACTTTAAGCATTCTGCTGCAATCGTATTGCCCTCGCCATCACGATACTTGTCCAACTCTTCCAGTTGAATTTCGCCTGCTAGCCATTTGCTTCCGATAAATGCAGATCCAAATCGACCGCCTTCTTCTTCTGCGTAGGCAATCACCTCGAGGGGTGCATCCAGCTGAATTTGAAGTTCATTCAACACGCGAACCACTTCCAGACCCGTAATCACGCCGGCTATTCCATCATACTTGCCGCCGCTTTGCACGGTATCCAAATGTGATCCTACAACAATTGGCTTTTGATTCTTTCCACGTCCCGCTCTTCGGCCAAAGATATTGCCTACATGATCCATCCATACCTCGAGATTCAATTTTTTCATCTCTTGAATCAAATAACGCCTTGCAACAACATCCTCCTCGGTATAGGAAAAACGAGTAAATCCCTGCTGCTTCGGATCGGTAAAGGAAGCAAATTTTTCAATCCAGTCACCAATTCTCTCACTGTTGCACTGCATTGGATCCCTCCTCTCGATTTCACATGTTACATTAATGCAATATTTGTGCCAAGTTCTATTGTGCTTTATTAACAGCTTTGTTACCTGTGTTTAAGCCATTGTTTCATTACTGAAATAAATTTCACCCCCCTTTACTGGGATTGTGTTTTCTTTGTCACTCATCTCATCCCAATAGAACGAAAAAAACCTACGCCCTTTACGCGAAGGTTCTCTCTTTGTAGTTACATTGCGCACCGATTGGGCATCCATTGCAATTTGGATTTTTTTTGCAATGGTTTTTCCCAAGTTGAACCAAAAGGGCATGAAACTCATTATAGATCATCAGTTCTTTCGGAATCACATTTTCGATCTTTTCTCTGCATGCATCATACTCCTTTGGCATCTCAAATCCCACACGCTCCAATATCCGCCTCGCATAGGCATCAATAATAAAATAGGGGTGTTCGAAAGCGTATGTCAACATGCAGTCCGCTGTTTCTCGACCGATCCCGTGGATCTCCAACAGCTCCTGCCGTAGGCTTTCTCCATCCCGTTCTCTCACCTTCCCGATTTGATACTCATAGCCTGCATACCACGTTAAGAAAGCTTTGATCTTTTTCGCTTTTTGCTGATAATAGCCGCTGGGACGAATCCGTTCAGCAATTTTTTCTTCCGAAAATGCTTCAAGCCGCTGCGGCGTCAATCCACCGTCGAGGTTGTTCAGTGCCAACTCCACATTACCCCAATTTGTATTCTGGACCAAAATCGCACCCACCATCATCTCAAAATCAGTCTTTGCTGGCCACCATTCTTGCGGTCCAAAGGCATCAAACAGCCCATGGTAAATTCCCATCAATTTTTCATGAAGAATCAGTTCCTCCTTGATTTTTAACCCATGGGCAAATCCCGTTAGTTTTCCGCTTGCCCCAACAACACGATGGCAAGGCACAATAATTGGAATGGGATTCTTGCTGTTGGCCATCCCCACCGCCCTTGAAGCCTTCTCATTACCAATGGCACGTGCGATCGTTTTATAGGTCACCAACTGGCCATAAGGAATCTCAGTGAGCGCCTGCCAAACCTTCTTCTGATAAGTCGTTCCTTGCGGATTCAATTTCAGTGAAAAGCTAACCCGCCGTCCCGCCATGTATTCATCAACCTGGGCTCTTACGTCTGAAAAGAAAACATCGTTCCGAGTCCATCGATCCGAAATCTCAAAGGTACGTTTTCCTTCCCCCGTATTCAAATGAAGGATGGCCAGGCCATCCTCGTCTCCCACAGCAATCATCTCACAAAACTGCGTTTCCCATCTTGAATAAAACATCACATTCTCCTCACCTCTTCAAATTCGATTGCCACAAGCAAAGTGCCGCATAGGCGCGATACGGAGACCACGCTTCCGCTCGCTTTAGAATCTCTTTTTCTTTTGGCTTTTCATCCTTCACCATGAGGGCCTTGATAATTCCCAAGTCCTTGGCCGGAAAGCTGTCCACCATGCCGAGTCCCCGCATGGCTACATACTGCACGGTCCATTCTCCAATTCCCTTTACCAAGGAGAACTCTCCCCGAAAATGATTCAAGGATTGATCGGCACGGAGATGAAACACCCCTTCAATTAGGGCTGTCGCTACGTTTTTTACAGTCTGTTGTCTCGTCTTCGTAATCCCCAGTCCGTCAAGATCAGTTGTAGTCAATTCCTCCGGCGTTGGGAAAAAGACATCCAACCCCTCGGGGTAATCAATCGTTCTTTTACCCGCTCGCACCGCCAAACGCCCCGCCAGGGTTGTTGCCGCCTTTACAGTAATCTGCTGGCCCAACACCGCGCGTATTGTATGCTCAAAGGGATCAAAAGCAACAGGAAGACGCGGCGCCAGTCCCTCTTCCATACCTCGCCGCAAGATGGGATCCTTCCCCAATCGATCCGAGATCACTTCTAGGTTTGCATCCAAATCAAACATCCGCCGAACCCGCCCATAAATCGCCATCAACACACGAACATCCTCACTCATCACCCTGACTTCCAGGGCTGACAATTCAGGTTGATCAACAATCACAAGATACCCTTCCATTTCCCCGATACGAAAGGTGCGCCGATACGACTCATCGTCAATCTGCTCGATCCCTAATATGGCACGGGCTCGGAAAAAGGACAAGACCCTAGCAAAATCAAAGGGCTTTCGATAAGACAAAAGCAGCCGTGTCGATTGACTTTCTCCCGCCTGATCCATTCTCCTTCTCGCCATGGTCGGGGTTCGCCCAAACACCTCCTTAAATACTTGATTGAATTGGCGAATCGATCCAAATCCCGATGCCGTTGCAACCCGGGTAATGGAAAGATCCGAATTCTGCAGGAGTTTCCGGGCAAATAAGGCTTTATGCGTTTTTGCAACCTTTACTGGCGATACCCCGATATGGTCCACAAACAATTTCCGCAATTGTCGGTCGGAGACAAAAAGGGCATCCGCCAACTCCTTGATGGAATGTTCATGGAGAAATCCTTCATAGATTCTCTTTAAGGCGTCGTTGACCAACAGGGAACCATCAATATTCTGCACTGAGTATTCCACCTGCAAATCAGGTCGGCACCTGAGACAGGGTCGAAAGTCCTCATTAATCGCTTCAAAGACCGTATCGAAATACACCACATTTTCTTCCTTCGCGATGGGCGCCGGACAGGATGGACGACAAAAAATTCCCGTTGTTTTCACACCAAAATAGAATTTCCCATCGTACTTTTTATCTTTCGTTTCCCGTGCGATTTGATAAACTTTTCTTTCCATGTCGCGCCCTCCCTTTGCATCCATCATATCGGAAGTTTTTCGCCAAGAAAAGCGATTTTCGGAATCCACATTCCTTTACTTGCGAATCTGAACCTCCAATTGACAATCATAGGGTTCATGGTCGACCTGTTCTTGAAAGATCCATTTCGCGTCCACGCAGCCGACACTCGCATAAAACGCCTGGGTTTCAACTGAAGAATGTCCGGATATATAGAGCTTTTTCGCTCCCATTGCTTCCGCCTGCTGGACGCAATAAAAAAACAATTCCCTACCAATGCCTCGACCACGCTCCGGGAGAGATACATGCAATTGAATCAATTGTAAATACTCTCCATCTGGGCCCAAGGGTTCCCCCCCCAGGGTGGCAAATCCCAATAATCGTTCTTCCTCGAAGGCCAAAAACACCTTGCCTCCAAACTCCATCGCTTCCGCGAAATCTCCAAAAATAATATCACGCAAAAGTTGTTTGTCCCAGGTTTCTGTAAAAGGGCATGTCACTACCTGCTTCACCCCGTCAATCACACGCCAAACCGATTCGACGATTTGTGTTCGATCGAACCCGTTCAATAACCCTTCATGCAAATCCTCATTGGTAATTTCCTTGATTTGAATGCCCTTATCTCTTTCCATTTTTCTTTTCCCCACTCTCGCTTTGCCCGGTCTTCTCGAGATATCGATCATAATTTCCCTGATGGATTTCCATCCCCGACTGCGTTAGAACCATGACGCTAGTTGCCACTCGATTAATAAAGTATCGATCATGGGACACAAAGAGTAGGGTTCCCTCATAATCCCGAAGGGCTTTCTCCAGGATTGCCTTACTCGGCAGGTCCAAATGGTTCGTCGGTTCATCGAGCAATAGAACATTTCCACGGCTCAATACCAGCTTTGCCAAAACGACACGGGATTTTTCCCCGCCGCTTAGGGCGCTAATCTTCTTAAAGACATCATCCTTTGGAAACAGTAATTGCCCCAGAAGGGTACGCACCTTTTGAACTGAAATTCCCGGAACCATCTGCAACAATTCCTCGAAGATCGTATGCGTCTCATTCAAGGCACCATGCTCCTGGTCGTAATAACCAACCTCCACATCTTCTCCCCAGGCAAAGGCCCCACCATCCAAACGATGCTCCCCCACCAGGGTTTTCAACAACGTTGATTTTCCAATTCCATTTTCACCAATCACCGCCATCCGCTCTCCCCGCTCCAATTGAACGTTGAGATTCGACAGCAATGGGATGCGTACGTCTTCATTCCCCACCGTGATTACGCCATCCTCGAAGTTAAGCACCTTCTCGCGAGATTTCTTTTCCATTTCGAAGGCCAAACTCATTTTCCGTAGATCACCCAGGGGTGATTCCAACCGCTCAATCTTTTCAAGAGTTTTTCTTCGACTCTTCGCCATACGAGAGCTCGAGGCCCGCGCGATATTCTTTTCCACAAAGGTTTCCATGCGCTTGATCTCGCGCTGCTGCGCGATATATTGTTTACGGTATTGGGCGCGATTTACACCTCGCTGTTTCACAAAATAAGAATAATTTCCGACATATCGGATCGCAACACCCCGCTCCACCTCATAGATGATTCCCACACAGGCATCCAAAAAATACCGATCATGCGAGATCATCGCAACGGATCCTGGATACTCACGAATAAATCCTTCAAGCCAAGTGAGGGACATAAAATCAAGATGGTTCGTTGGTTCGTCCAATAGCAAGAGATCGGGACGCGAAAGCAATAATTTCCCCAGAGCCAGTTTCGTCTTTTCTCCCCCGCTCAAGGTTGCCGTCCGATTTTCCCAGCACGTTTCTTTAAATCCCAGTCCCCTTAGGACACCAAGGATCCTTCCTTCTATTTCAAAACCGCCAGCCTGTGTGAAAACATCCAAGGCCTCTTCATGGGCTTCCATCACCCGCTCCAGCTTCTTTCCATCCGAATATACCTCTGTTTTCGCCATCTCCCGTTCTAGGCGTTTCATCTCTTTCTCCGCTTCCAAGGCACGCTGAAACGCCAAGCGACATTCCTCCATCACCGTATGAGCAGGGTCCACATCGCTCACTTGGGACAAAACGCCACAACTTAGCTTGCGGTTGACCATCACCTGCCCCGAATCATAGGACAATTCTCCCGTGATCAAATGAAAGATTGTGGTTTTCCCCGCCCCATTCGCACCGACAATCCCAATTTTCTCTCCTTTTGCGATCGTCATATTCATTTCCTTCAGAACGCTTGTCGCTCCAAAGCTCTTCGATACATCCTTTAATTGAACAATCATGATTGTCTCCTTATCTCGTCCACATCCAGTTGCTCCCACTCAAAACCCATTCATTTCCACCGACCATTCATGTGCACTGTTTTTATGCAAACAAAAAAGAAAGTCACAACAACACTGCGCTTTCTTTCTACTCATTCTCTCATAAGCGTCAAAGGTGCAAACAGCTATATTCACTCGCCCAGTTTCATCCGAAACGCCTGCAAATCAATGGCTCGCTGCACAGCTAAAATACCATCGAGATGATCGTACTCATGTTGAAACAGCTCCGATAAATCTCCTTCAAACACCTCGGTTTGAATCTTCCAATCCAGATCATGATACATCACGCGAATCGCCTTATAACGATTTACACGCACTTCCAATCCCGGAAAACTCATGCAATCGTCCCAAAGTTCAAAGATTTCCTCATTTAAAACTTCCATGCATGGATTGATAAAGACTGTATCCTCATCATCGATCCTCATATAAATCACCCGTATGGATGCGCCAATTTGCGGCGCTGCAATGGCACGGCCAAATCCATGTTCCAAACGAAACACATCTAGCGTGTCATTCAAATCCACGGCCACCCGTTTTGCTTGATCCAACTGATCTTTAGAAACCATCTCGCATTCCCGATATAAGTCTTCGTTTCCCAGAATTAAAATCTCTCGTTTCGCCATCTTCTACACCTCCAACGCCCAATCAACAGCCGCAATCGAATGAATCGCTGTTGTATCAAATACCGGAACGGATACATCCTCTTGATGAATCAGCAGCGGGATCTCTGTACATCCCAGAACAACGCCTTCGGCACCGGCTCTCTTCGACTCTTCAATAATTCGCGCATATTCCGCCCGGCTCTCGTCACAGATTTTACCCTTCACCAATTCTTGATAGATCACACGGTGTACGATCTCACGATCCTCATCCCTTGGAATCACGACATCAATTCCATGCTTCTCTTTCAGTACCGCCTTATAAAACTCACCTTCCATGGTGAATTTTGTGCCCAGAAGAAGCACCTTCGACAATCCTTGCCTTTTGATTTCTTTGCCAGTCACATCAGCAATATGCAGCACCCGAAGCCCTGTTTCCCGCTCCAAGTCCGGCGCCATTTTATGCATGGTATTGGTGCAAATCACGAGAAATTCCGCTCCGCCTCGCTTCAGATTCATTCCTTGTTTCACCATCTCCCGGGTCAACCGATCCCAGTCTCCTTGATGCTGCAGTTCTTCAATTTCTTGAAAATCGAAAGAATATAGTAAGCAATCCACCGAATGAGAGCCCCCAAGCCGCGCGCGCACCTCTTCATTCATCAATCGATAATACTCCAACGACGATTCCCAACTCATGCCGCCAATCATTCCTATCGTCTTCATTCTTCCGCCCCCTACTTTTAATGATGCAACAGTCTTCTCAATTCATCCTTGAACCTTTTAAAAGAAAAAGCAAACTGGCTCGATATGGTGAGAAACGACACCATAGCCGCAACCACGCTCGGCCATAAAACGTCAATAATTCCAACGACAAATAAAAGGATCGGTATATACCCCAATAAATCCATCACAAAGAAATCTCGCACATAGGACTTCCAACGCGATTTGCGAAAATGTAATAGCATTCCTTCGACACCTACTGCTGCAGTCAGCACCACTGGAATCCCATAGTCAATCAGGCTGTGAAAATCCGGAATCATCACATCGATGACCGCCAAAAACACGGAAAGCGACACTGCCTGCAAAAGAATCTTGCGACAAGCACGATTGTTCGAAAGGATCGTATGCTTAACAGAAAACCAAAGATACAAAACCGAACTTATGACGTATACACCCCAATAATCCCCATTAAAGGTCATTGCATTCATCACAATGGTCACACTCAATAATAGGATCGTGCCAAAAACAAAGTTGTTCTGAAGACGTCTTTTTCGATGCCGTGCCTTATGATCATGATCTTCGATCAATTCTCCCTTTTCATTACGCTGTCCATAAAGGGGGAAGGTTCTTTCTTCGATTGCTTCGCCCTCTACCGGTTGCTGACATAAGGGGCAACGGGTTAGTGCATCATCCAATTCCACACTGCAACGTTTACAATTTTTCATGGAACGCCTCCCACTCATTGGAATAAATCTTCACATGGATGCCGTCCTCTTTTGACAATCCCCGAAAGAATCGCTTTGTAATCCCAGGTTCCACAATACAACGAGAAATAGAAATGCTCATCTTGTCATTGACCGAACTGATCCCCAAATTCAAAGGGCTGCCCGTCGATGGATAAAACACCACCTCCATGCGATCAACCCATTGACTGACAGAGTCTGGAAACGCAACCCGGCCCAGGTTCGAAATCGTTGCCGTCTTCACCTTGGTTCCATATCGACGATACGCGAACCGTAAAATGATATTCTTTAATCCCAAGGGGATAAACCGCGAAAGGAAAAATCGTTCCGATTCCACATGGTCGGCAATCTTTGGATACAGACTCTCTTTCTTCGTTTTTTCCACCAATTGCGCCTGAATCGACTTTAGCAAATCTGCAAATTCCATACTCTCATCCGGTTTAACCACAACATGAACAACCGAAAAAAAGTTTCGCAATGTTTTTGAAGGAAAAATGCCGCGCAAATTCACCGGTACAGCAATCTTAATCGGTTCCGTATAAAGCCCAAATTGCATCGACTCCTCATAGACGGATCGTATCAATCGTGCCACCAGATAGGTTGTAATGGTAACGCCGTTACTCTTTGCAAGTTTCCGAATTTCTTGCACATCCACAACCCCTGTATCGACATGATTGCCGAAGGGCTTAAAGACCGTCCCCCGAATCATAAAGGCATCTTCTTCCTTAATCGGCTGACGTTCACAGGGTTGATAATACTTGTGGAAACTATCTTCACTTTCATACCGGCTAGGGATTTCGTCGGGCAAAAGAATCTCATCCCCCGGATCCACCTCTTTTCCGCTCATTTTCAAATAGGTATAGGTCAATGTTTTAATAAATTCAATAGCCCCCGAACCATCAGACAAGGAATGGTGGGTTTCGACGGAAATTCGCTTCCCAAAATAGAAGACTTTCATTAAATATCCGTTATTATATATGGGATCGATATGCCCGCATGGGGTTCTTGTTTCCGTTTCAATCAAGAGTTGATTTTCATTGTTTTCAAAAAAATACCAAAAATATCCCCTCCGCAGCCAAACCGCCAGGGTCGGATATCGGGTCAGGGTCTGATCGACGGATTTTTGCAAAATATCCGGATCTATCTCTTCTATTAAGGTAATTGCCAAGCGATAGGTAGCGGAGTTTTCGATTCGCGATATGGTTGGGAAAATTTTCGCGGCATTATCAAGCCGGTACCATTGGTTCGTATTCATCATCGATCCTCCGTTTACAAGCTATTGACTACTCTGCAGGGATTTACAAATATCTCCTACCTACACGATACCCCACCATAAGCACCTTTGCAACGTCTTAAATCAAATCCCGTTTTTTTGTAAGAAGATTTTGAAATGCTTTATCCAAGTCAACATACTCTGCAGATTCCGGCACAGCCAAAGACAATCGCGATAGAATCTCTGCGATTTGATTTTCAATCCGTAGCATTTCTGCCGAGTGCTCCCCGCCTTTTCCCACTTTGCTTTCTGTTCGCTCCAGATACTCCTGAAAATTCATTTCAAATCTTTGGATCTTACGATCTTGAAAAACCAATAGTTTCTCGCAAATCTTCTCAAGGAAATAACGATCATGGGACACCACGATCAAAGTACCCTTATAGCTCATCAGGGTTTTCTCCAACATCTCTCGGCTATGCAAGTCCAAATGATTGGTGGGCTCATCCAAGATCAGCAAATTGTTCTCTTTCACAATCATCTCCGCAACCTTCAACCTCGTCCGCTCGCCCAAGCTTAAGCAACCTACTTTTTGATTCATCATCTCTTTAGAAAAACCCATATTGGCGAGTAATGTCTGAAGCCTTCCCCGCCGCTCCCGATCATGGAGATTAAAAATTTCCAACACCGTTTTCTCCTCCGGCAAATCTAAAACATCCTGATGAAGAACCGCTACCTTCGCCGATGGACTAAGGGTCAACTCGCCATTATCCAAGGCAACTTCCCGTAAAAGGCTCCGAATCAGCGTTGTCTTTCCGCACCCATTGGGACCAATCAATCCGATTCGCTCCCCAGAAAAAACGGTAAAAGAACTCTTTTCGAAAAGGATCTTTTTATCAAAGCGCTTTGTCAGCTCCTTTGCTTCTACAATCCGCCTTCCACCCCTTGCCTCTGCATCGAATTCAAAGGTGATTTTCTGTTCTTCGATAGGCTTTGCAATACCTTCCGTCTTCAATTTTTCCAATCGATGAATCTGCGCCTTAACTTGCTTATCTTTTTTCTTGGCTCGCGTGCGATATTTTTCTTTGTAACCTTCCTTCTTTGTGGAGTCTCGATGCCCCTTCGCAGACCAAGTTCTCAATCGTCGAATTTCTCCTTCAATCATACTCCTCTCTTTTTCCTGCTCTCGATACTGATGACTCAAACTCTCCATTCGCCGATTTTTTTCCTTCCGGTATTGGGTGTAATTTCCCCGATACGATTCAACCACGCTTCTTTCAATCTCCACGATTCGAGCAACCACCTGATCCAGAAAATATCGATCATGGGAAATTACCAATACCGTCCCTCTGAATCGCTTCAATTCTCGAATCAGCCATTCCACCCCCGCTTGATCCAAGTGGTTTGTCGGTTCATCCAGTAATAGCAATTGCGGATTGGTTTCCAAAATTCGGTTCAATGCTCGCTTGGTTCGCTCCCCGCCGCTCAAACGATCCCAATTCTCTACCTCCTGCTCAATTGATTGCGGCAGATATCCAACACGAATATCCTTCCAGTGCCAAATCACTCTTCCCGAGTCAGGCACAAGCTCTTTCGTTACAATCTTCATCAGCGTCGTCTTTCCCGCTCCATTGTCTCCCACGATCCCAATCCGTTCTCCATCGTTGACCTGAAAAGATATTTCTTTTAATATTTCTCGGTCTCCAAATTCTTTATTTATTTTATCGCATGAAAATATACTTCGCATATGTTCCTCCTTGTTGCACAACTCATGTGGGGCTGACGGCAACAAAAAAAGCCACAAGTCGAATGCTTTCAACCTGCAGCTGCAATTGATCAAAATCCACACAAATCCTGCGTGTTCTCAGTCAATCTTGATGCGTATCCTCTTCATGAAAGTTCGCTTTTGCTATCGTCATGTGATTTGCATGCTAAATAAATGGATCAAGGCCCCTTGTCCATTCTGTGCAAAATCCCACGTCTTCAATTGGATCCTATCTAGCAAAAAACGTTAACTTCATCTACTTCTCCTTCTACTTTCTCTACATTCATCTTACCGACAACCACAAAATTTGTCAAAAATCATGGTTCCTGCACCTTCCTGATCAGATCCGCATAAAGACCGTCTCCCCATCGCAGATAGAGGATATAGATCCAGGCGGCAATAAAAAGAAAGAGCCCATAAGCTATCCAGCCCGGCGTACCGATCATCACAAAAACGATACCCAGCAGATGAAAAGCAAAGGCGAAACCGTACATGATCCAACGCTGATAGCGTTTAGGACGGATCTCCCCCACCAGATAGATCCCATCGTTTCGCTCCTCGATCTTCCCAATAAATTCGTAAATTACACTGGTCTTCGCCTTGCGGCTACTGAGAACAAAAGAATCATCTTCCAAGATCTCTCCATAGATCTTCCCGGATGCGGGAATGGGCAGCGTGAGCCTCTTTTTGATGTCACGACAATTTTCCCTGCAATCCTCCAGGGATTCATATTTGGTTTTGATTTCGACGTTCTTTCGATGTGTCATTACTTCCCCTCCCAACGCATTGATACCCACAACTTTCGAAATCTTCGCTCATTAGAAGATTCTCATTGCACTCTATCCTGGTTTCCCGTACACTGAAACCAACTATGACTTTAATGAAATAAAGTCTTTCAGATTCAAGGAGAACGATTGATGACAAACCGCAGTGGCAAGGAACCCAATTTAATTGAAATCACCGGCTACGGCACAGGCAATATAGGATACGGTCTCATCTCTCAGATGCTCACCTCCTACCTTGTGTTTTATGCAACTGCTGTTTTAAGGATGCCCGGCCGATTAATCGGCTTAATCTTTTTTATCAGTGTCGCGTGGGATGCCGTCAGCGATCCTATTATGGGGTATCTCTCGGACCACACGAGGTCTCGCTTCGGCAATCGCCATCTCTATATCATCTTGGGAACCATCGCTGTTTCCATCACCAATTTAATTCTCTGGAATATTGATCCCGCAAGAAGCGTGGACTCCAAATTCATCTGGCTTTTGGTTGCTGTCTTATTGACAAAAACTTTTCTTACCATCTTCTTCACCCCTTATTCCGCCCTTGGCGCGGAACTCAGCAACGATTACAATACCCGTTCTTTGGTTCAAGCGATTAAAACAGCATTCTTTCTGGTAGCCATCGCATTCGCTTCCGCAGGGTTTATGTTTGTCTTCTTTGCTCCAACCGCGGAATTTCCAATTGGCCAGCTCAATCCAAAGGCATATAGCAACATATCCATTCTGACTTCCATCGTGATGATTGGCACAGGCATCAGTACCTATATCAGCACCAAACGGTTTATCCAGCCGGTACCGCCAAAAAACACCGCGTCGACGAAAGAAAATCGACTTAACTTTATGAAAACATTGCGCTTTTGCCTCGTTCAAAAGGATTATCGATCCGTACTTCTTGGCTATCTCTTTACGAATTTGGCTTCTGCCATGATCAGCACCATCGGGCTTCATACCTTTACCTACACCTTTCTATTAAACAACTTTCAAATTGGCACCGTTTTTGGGTTGCAATTCATCATCAGCATCCTTTCCCAACCAATTTGGGCAAAAATCGGTTCCAGAATCGAAAAATCCAACGCTGTACGTTTGGGATTGAAAATTTCAATTCTCGGCTGTACACTTCTCTTTGTCTCAACCATATTCCGAAACCAAGTCATGAATCACTACCAATTCTTATTCCTATATGCTGTTGTAATCGGATTTGGAACCGGCGGACTGTTCTCCTTGCCGCTATCCATGATCGCCGACACCGTCGATGTTCAAGAGTTTGAAACCGGGGAAAGAAACGAAGGCATTTATTTCGGTCTTTTGACCTTCGCCTATAAGATCTCACAATCGTTAGCGATTCTGCTTTTGGGCTTTGTTTTGGATTTTATTCATTTCGATTCAACCCTGCCTGTTCAGACCCCAGGTACAGCCATACTCCTAGGTGTTTTCTTATCCATAGGCAGCATCATAGCGCTCTTATTGTCTGCACGCGCCTACATTCCCTACAGCCTTGATGCCCATACGGTCACCCAGCTTCAATTAAAGATACTAAACCGACAAACATCGACTCATCCAAAAAACTGAATTTATCTGGAAAGGATCTCATTATGACCTCATTTTCAAAACGGTTTTCAAAATTGCTCTTCGGTCTTTTTCTCTGTGCCTTGGGCATTTCCATCACAATCGCCGCACAGGTTGGATACTCGCCTTGGGAAGTCTTTCACGCTGGGGTCGCCAGTACTTTCCATATTGAAATCGGCACTGCATCGATTTTTGTCGGATTAATCATCGGCATTCTCAGTCTTCTTCTGGGTGAAAAAATCGGAATCGGGACCATTTTAAATATGGTTTTGATCGGCCTAATGATGAATGTCATCTTAGGCGCCAACATACTGCCAACCAGTGAGAATCTTTTTATCGGTCTCCTTCTTTTGATGATTGGAATCGCCATCTTCTCCCTAGGATCTTATTTTTATATCGGATCCGGATTCGGAGCGGGACCACGCGACAGCTTAATGGTCGCTGTTACCCGGATCACCAAACTACCCATCGGCGTCTGCCGTAGCAGCGTTGAACTGGTCGCCGTTTTCGCCGGCTGGAGATTGGGGGGACTGATAGGTTTGGGTACCGTGGTCTCGGCATTTTGCATCGGTTTCTTTATCCATACTACCTTTCGATTGTTCAAATTTGATCCAACAACCATTCACCATGAAAATTTACAGGATACCTTTACAATACTGTTCTCATCGGAAGCATAAATCCAACTCTTTCCATCTCTGAACTTTCAGATATAAGCGAACACAATATGCAAAAGAAAGAGGGGTTCTATGGCAACTTATACAACACGATTATTTAAATTATTACTTGGACTCACGCTGTATGCCCTTGGTATCGTATTTGCCATTCAAGCCCAAATCGGCTTTGCCCCTTGGGAAGTATTCCATGTTGGGCTGGCAAACACCGTTGGCATCAGCATCGGCACCGCTTCAATTTTAGTTGGCGTCGTCATCGGCGCTCTTGTCATCATCCTTGGAGAAAAAGTGGGAATTGGTTCGATTCTGAATATGTTTTTGATTGGCATGATCTTGGATTGGATCTTACTATCAGGAATCATTCCTGCCGCCAGTAGTTTTATCATTGGCGTATTGATGTTGGTTCTTGGGCTCTTCACCATTGCTTTGGGTTCCTACTTCTATATTGGATCCGCCTTTGGCGCCGGTCCACGAGACAGCTTGATGATCGCCTTAACGCGGATTACGAAACTACCCATTGGCATTTGTCGCGGCAGCGTTGAATTGGCGGCCGTGATCATCGGATGGAAACTGGGAGGCATGGTCGGAATCGGTACAGTCATCGCGGCATTTGGCATCGGATTTTGTGTGCAGTTTACTTTTCAGATCTTGCATTTCGATACAACCAATATAGAACACGAAACCTTGGGGCAGACTTTGCACCTCATTCGTTCACAGCAAGCATAAGAAAACCACCCGATTGAAGCATGAAACTTCACTCTGGTGGTTTTTTTCAAGCCTATTCAAAAACGGTATGTCCGACTTCTCTCAATGCTTCAACTGCGTTCTTATAATCCTTTTCCTTAATCAGCAAATAATCCGTATCAAAGGTCGAAACCGCAAATATGCTCACCCCTCGCTCAGCCAAGGTTCCACTTAGTGAAGCCAAAATTCCAACCAAAGAAAAATCCAAAGGACCTTCCACCTTGATGACTCTCCATCCCCTCTCAACCTGAATCCCGTCAGGAATTAAACTTGATTCGCAGACGATGGAAAGCTCCTCAAAGGTCTTTGATACCGTGTAAAACGCCCCTCTCATCGCCCAATCCGGCACGACTGCATCGGGTTTTAAACGACATACCCCATATTCTTCTTTCAGCGTCGATAATTTCATTTTAATTTCTTCCATTGCAGTCTCCTTATGCCCTCATCACTCTCATTGAATTTAAAACCGCAATCAGCGCGACACCAACATCGGCAAAGATCGCTTCATACATGGTCGCAACACCCATGGCTCCCAAGGCAAGAAAGAATCCTTTGACCCCGAGGGCAAACACAATGTTCTGCAGTACAATTCTTCTTGTTTTTTTGGCAATTTGTTTTGCTTCCAACAGTTTCATGGGTTCATCCGTCATCAATACCATATCCGCCGCTTCAATCGCGGCATCGGATCCCAATCCGCCCATGGCGACTCCCAGATCAGCCCGAGCCAGCACGGGAGCATCATTGATTCCGTCTCCCACAAAGAGGACTTTTTTCCCTTCCGCAATCAAGGCTTCCACATGCGTCATTTTATCTTGCGGCAAAAGCTCACTGAACACGCGATCGATCTTCAAACTCTCTGCCACCTTCTCCGCGATATGTCTTTGATCCCCTGTCAGCATAATGACCTCGCTTGCTCCATTCGCTTTCAATCTTTCCACCAAATGCTCAACACCCGGTTTGATCTCATCCGCGATTTGAATCGCACCCTGATAAATGCCATCCAATGCGACATGGACAATGGTCCCCATATACTCGGAATTCGAGATCTGAATTTCATACCGCCTCATCAGCCTCTCATTCCCAACCAACAATTGTTTTTCGTTCAATCGGCCAGCTAAACCCTCACCCGGAATTTCCTTGACGTCTTCAACCGACTCCAGTATTCGTTCTTCTCCATAGGCTTTCAAAATGGATTGGCCAATCGGATGGGTTGAGTGCACTTCCAACGCAGCAGCCAATTTTAACGTCTGATCCCCTGTGATCTTCTGAACCGCAAAATTTCCTTTCGTTAGCGTCCCCGTTTTATCGAATACAAAGGTATCGATCTTGTTTAAGGCTTCCAGATAGTTGCCGCCCTTGAGTAATATTCCTTTCCGGCTCGCAGCGCCAAGACCACCAAAAAATCCCAAAGGCACGCTTAATACAAGGGCGCAAGGACAACTAATCACAAGGAAAATCAAAGCACGAGACGCCCATTCACGAAAATCACCCATTCCCATCACGGGAGGTAAAACAGCAAGAAGAACCGCTGAGACAACAACAATCGGCGTATAGATCCTTGCAAATTTCGTAATGAATTGCTCGGTTCTCGCTTTTTTACTTGTGGCATTCTCAACCATATCAAGGATCCGCGCAACCGCTGAGTTCTCAAAGGTTTTGGTTACCTGCACTGTCAGGCTGGCATCCAGGTTAATCGATCCACTTAGAATCTCATCCTCTTTTTCCACCCGTCTCGGCATACTTTCCCCCGTCAAAGCGGAGGTGTCCATGGTGGACAGGCCGTCTACAACGACCCCGTCAACCGGAACCTTCTCACCTGCCCGAATCAGTATCAAATCATCAAGGGACAAGACATCTGGAATTACCTTTCTTGTACTTCCATTGACTATCAGATTGGCATATTCCGCCTTAATATTCAATAACGACTGAATACTCCTGCGGCTGTGATCCACCGCATAATCTTGGAATCCTTCCCCGACCTTATAAAACAACATGACCGCTACGGCTTCTGTATATTCACCCAGAGCAAACGCCCCCACCGTGGCTAGCGTCATCAAAAAGTTTTCGTCAAACAATTGCCCGCGCATCAGGTTCTTTCCAGCTCGCAAGACAATATCACCGCCAATCAATAAATAGGCGCTTATATAGCCTAACAATCGTGCAACTTCAGGTAGTGGAATTGCAAGTACCGCAAAAAGCAGCACAGAACCCATTATTGTTTTTCCATGCTTCTTAGCAAACTTCACCCAGGAAGCATCTTCAGCTTCAACCACAAGATCTGCACCCGCAGTAATGTCACCCGGCAACAAATGAATCAAATTTTTCTTTTCGCTAGGCGAGTCTTCAACAACAACGCCTTTTTCGATTCGATCTACCACCTCTTGGATCATCCGCTGAATTTTCACCTTCTCTACATAAGTTTCAAACTGGAGTCGCTTGGTCGCAAAACTAAAACTGACTTCCGAGAGCTTTTCATGTTTTTGCAGTGCCGTTTCAATCTTCGCTGCACACCCGGCGCAATGAAGTCCATTTAGATACAATGTAATTTGTCGTTTTTGATCAATGGGATACACCTTAACATGAGGTTCCAATTCCCGAACGATCTTGGTTGTTTTCACAATCACAGACTCATTTGCATCCTCTACCGCATCAATTTCAATTTTTTGCATCGCCAAATTCACCTTGGCATCCTTCACTTCACCCATGTTACTTACCAAGGTCTGTATTTTTTCCGCGCACCCGGCACAGTTTAATCCTTCCAGTCGTAATACAATCATTTTGTCCTCCCCTACTCCTCGTGACGCACATGGTTCGCTGTGATTTTTATAAGATCCACCACATGTTGATCATCCAAAGAATACATAATCAGCTTGCCTTCTCTCCGACTTTTGACGATTCGCTTCTGCTTCAACAATCTCAGTTGATGAGAAACCCCGGACTGCGAAATCTCCATCAGCGCCGATAGATCACCCACGCACAATTCCCGAATTCCCAAGGCGGCAACAATTCGCATACGCGTTGGATCCCCTAAGCTTTTAAATATATCTGCAATCTCCGCAATTTCATTATCTGCATACAATTCCTCACGTACTATATCAACATTCTCTTGATTGACACAACATTTTGACTCCACGAGAACACCTCCTGATGTTTTCATATGAATACATGCTCATATGTTCAATCAAATTATACGTCTCACCCTCCTCTCTGTCAACACGCAAATAAAAAAAATCTGTGCAATCGCACAGATCCATTTTTTCGACTCGTCCCTTTTTTTCAAGCTTTCAGTCCGATCATTCAAATCAGCCCGTTTTTAACTTCTTTTGTATATCAAAAAGGTTTCGCCCACAAGCGAAACCTTCTCTTCTATTTTACTATTTCATATTCCAAGCGTCCCAAAGCCCCGGCCGCAATCTCATACTTATCAAATACAACCACCACGTAATTATCGGCGTTGATATAGAAGTCGATATCCTCACGTATTTTCCAAGTCGACTCATCTACCTCTTCCCAGAATGAAATATCATTCTGCTCGCTCATCTGTGCTTTGACTTGATCCGTTACCACAGCCACATAGTCATCTCCAAGCAAATCCGATAATATCCATTCGCGATCATTTTTCACATCGAGATTGTAATACGAATACTCTGCATAAGCAGCAGCAACTGAATCATAGGAATACAGCATAAAAGACAGGGTATCTTCGTTCTTCACATATACCGTATAATCCACTTTTGCTTCCGTCTTGCGTTCCTCGTATCCTTCTTCCGTACCGCCGGTTTCCAAGTACGCTTGTTTATATTCCTCCGCACGCAGTTGGGCGTCCGCCAAAGTTTGATCCACTTTCTCCTGAATCAAGACATTTACCCTGTCCTCGAAGGCTTGATTATTCAACTCCGACACTTCCGGAATCGTCACCTCTGCAACCAACTCTTCACTTTCCGCCGTATATTCACGGAAGGTAAGTACACTGGCAATCTGGCCTATGATTGGAACGCCTGCCATCGTGTCTGCAAAACCCTGACTGATATTTAAAGGGGTAACCAATACCGCAAATGTAGCCGCCACCGCAATCCATCTCTTTTTCAGTTTCTTCCTGTTTTGTTCTTTCTGTTCATTTTTTATCGTCTGATTGATCATTTGATCCAACTCCTCTGGAATTTTAATATTTTCATATTTTTTCTTATGCTCCATCATTCTGGATCACCTCACCTTCCATTTGAATTTTCAGTTTTTTAATGATGGAATAGGTCTTGGTTTTTACCGTATTGATATTCATATCCATCGCTTCCGCTATGTCCTGAAATCGAAGATCCTCAAAGTATCGAAGAATCATTAGGGTCTTCTCTTCCGGTTTTAAAAGATCCAATGCTTCATACAAATCAAGATTTTCATCTTGTTCCTCTACTCGGGCGCCAATCCAGTCTTCCATGGTATCTGTCAGCACCTCTCGCTTGCGTTTCCGCAAAACATCAATGCTCGTATTGATAAGAATCCGGGTAAACCAAGTGGCTATGTACTTTTCTTCCTTAATCCCGCCCGAAGCGCGAAGCGCCTTCTCCACAGAAGTCTGCACAATATCCAAGGCATCCTGCTGATTTTTCGCATAGGAATAGGCAATACGATAAAATTGTTCTTGATGGGTCTTGATGTATTCAATTAATAAGAAATGATTTAACCTAGCTGTCGACATCTAGTAAATCTCCTTTCATCCATTAGACTCATCCATTCCAAAAAAAGTTGGACCAAATCAAAATTTATCACGAAATCCTTTTTAGATCAATCAACGCCTATCACTCTACTCTTTTACCCCTACATTAAAATAACCAAGAACCCCGTCTTTCAATGGAGTTCTTGGTCTAAAAGCCGATTAAATATCGAGGCCAATATATCGCTTGATCACCATGCCGATCACAAAGGATATTGCCGCAACCCCCAAGGAAATGGCGGCCATCTCAAAGAATCGCTTGCGAAACACATAGCCCTTCGCAACGGAAATATAGTAGTTGAAGATAAAGATAATGAAGATCGCCACCCCGAAGGTGGTCGCTAGACTGACAAAGGGATTGGAGAACAGAAAGAACGGCGCCACCATGGAAATGACGGTAATCACAAAGGCAGATCCCGTATACAACATGGACTTTACCGCATCCCGGCCGCCTTCCTGCCGCGAGGAAAGATATTGGCTGGCAATCATGGACATCGAACCACTGATCCCCGTGATCAACCCCGTCACCGCAATTAGTTTTGTATTCTGAAAAGCAAAGGTATACCCCGCTAAAGCTCCCATCAATTCAATCAGCGCATCGTTGAGCCCCAACACCACCGACCCCATATACCGAAGCCGTTCCTCATCGATCATGGCGATCAATTCCTGCTCCCGCTGCTCGCCATTCATTAAAATCTCATCGAATCCCGGAAACTCCTCGCCCAATTCCTTAAACTCCAGAATCTCCCGCACCTCATCCTTTTCCAATAGCTTGATTCCGAAGGTCAGTCCAAGCAAGCGGATCACCCAAAAATAGAATATCCGCTTCCACCGATTCGCCTTCACATCCTGACCCGACAGAATTTTCAGCCATTCATAGTGCTTCTTCTCGTTGACGGCGATCTGTCGTATAATCTCTGCGTTCTCGGGTTCTTTTATAATCTTGGCAATATCCAAATAAATATGATAGGCCGTGATCTCGTCACACTGCTCGCGTAGCAGACGCTTCATCACTTCCGGTTCAATATTACGCTTGTCCGCCATCTTCTTCTCCTCTATCATCCACGATTCGAATTGCCACATTCCCTCGCTTATGCCCTTTTTCCACATAACGATGCGCCTCAATCATCTCTTCAAAGGCATAGATCCGATCTATGACCGAACGCAACTTTCCCGCTTCAATCAACACCCGCAACTCCTCCAAGTCGTTGACTGTTTCCGTGGGCGGCATCAACAGAATGCGTTTGCGTTTTAATAATTGCATCCATGGTTTGTAAAGGATATGTCTGAATTTTGGGCTCGCCTGGATATAACAGCCGCCTTTTTTCACAGCCTGAAGACCATGAAAGAAGACATCCTTACCAACTGCATCAAAGACGCAATCGTAGTACTCGCCCGCTTTGGCATAATCTTCCTGGGTGTAGTCAATCGCATGAACCGCGCCAATTGATTTTACCATTTCAAAGTTTCTTTCACTGCATACCGCGGTTACTTCCGCACCCATAATTTTCGCAATCTGCACGGCAAAGGTACCAATGCTTCCGGATGCGCCGTAAATTAAAACCTTATGCCCCGGAGAGATATTGGCTTCCCGAAGAAAACCCAAGGCATTCAATCCGCCGATTTGAACCACTGCCGCCTCTTCATAACTCATATTTCTCGGTTTCCCTGAAATAATCCCCGATTCTGGCAGCGCAACATATTCTGCATAGGCGCCGAACTTGAATCCCGAAAATGCAAAGATAGAATCTCCTTTCTGAAATCGAGTCACCTGGCTTCCAACCTTCACCACAACCCCTGCCAATTCCGTTCCCAAAATTCGTTTCGGCTTTCGAATCCCCATAAAAAGCCGCAAAGGTAGCCAAACATACGTCGGCATGTCAAATCGACGGGTTTCGCAATCTCCCGCTGTTACCGTTGTCGCATAAATCCGAATCAACATCTCGTTCTTCTCCATCTGTGGAACTTCAACATCCTGAATCTCCAGAACCTCCGGCGGACCGTAGCTTGTCGCAATCATTGCTTTCATTGTTGGCTCCTCACTTGATTATTCTTTACAATATCATACCCCATTCCTTTTTCATAAACAGAAAAAGGCACTGATTTCTCAATCAGCGCCTTCTCTTCAGGATCATTTTATTAGATCTTTTTCACAAATTCCGATTTCAATTGCATTGCGCCAAATCCATCGATCTTGCAGTCGATATCATGATCACCTTCCACCATGCGAATATTTTTCACCTTGGTTCCCTTTTTCAACGCCGAAGATGAACCTTTTACCTTCAAATCCTTGATCAACACTACCGTGTCTCCATCCTGCAAAACATTGCCGTTGGAATCACGATAGACTTTTTCAACTTCATCCTGAGATTCAACCGCATCTGCAGACCATTCATGGGCACACTCCGGACAAACCAATAGGTTTCCATCTTCATAGGTATACTCCGAATTGCATTTCGGACAATTTGGTAAATTCATTTTTTATTCCTCCATTACTTCCACTAAACGTGCAACTTTATTCATCGTTCTGTATCCTATCACAAATCCTGCGAATTCTCAATGAAGGCTTCTACTTAGTCCGATAAAACACCGTCCACTGCACGTACTTGAACATTTTGAATTTCCCCATCCAGTTCATCCAATGGACCTTGGGATTCTTATCATCAAAGTACGACCAATCCTCAATCCATTGAAAATGATCCGAAAGCTTCTCAAGATCCCGACTATCCGTTAATCCAAAATGATAGCTGACGTCCCCTTCCACCCCGATCTCTTGGCGAAGCTTCAACTCTACCATTTTCTGATTGAAGCCGTGGGTATACTTCTTTGATACTGTTTCGAAGAAAAGATAGGAATTTGGAAAGGATTCCGCCACTTCCTTTAGCCAAGGATTCAACTCCTCCGGATGCAGATACATAAACAGCCCTTCCGCTATAAACAATACTGGACAATGATAGGACTTCACTTGCTCCAACCAATCTCTATTAAAAATTGACTGGCCTATCATCCGGTACGACTCCGTTTCTGTAAATACGCCCTTCTTGATTGTGATCATTTCCGGCAAATCCAAATCGATAAATAAGAAGGGCTTTATTTTCAATCTTTGATAGCGGGAATCAAATCCACAGCCAAGATTGACGACAATCCCATCTGGATGTTTTTCAATGAATTCTTCTGCGACTTCATCATACTTTTTAGCTCGAAGTGCAATATGCACCTGTAATGCCCGGCTCATCTTCCCCTGAGACAAATTTCGGAGCAAGCGAGATTCTGATTTTGCCAAGATCGGACTAAGCGCATCTGTCATTTTCACCGCCGTTTCATCCACCAACACTGGATTTACATCTTGACTCTCCAGGCTATGGGCATACAGGGTGATCAATGCCGTTTTTGACGTTGAACTAATTTTCTCGATTCCTACCTTCATCCGAGCACCTCTTTTTCCTCTTTGTCTCCACTATATTCTGTAGGATCAAATTTTTCAATATTCTATCTTCAAAGAAACGCATACCTATGTTATAATCATAAGCAATTCAGAATATTTATTCGTTTTGTGCAGGAGTTTGAAAGGATGAGAGAGAGATTTTGGAAAAATTAAAGGCATTTTTAATCAAAAAGAATGTAGAAATCAGTGTAAAACGGTACTTAATCGATGCCCTTGGGTTTATGGCGTATGGACTTTTCGCGTCTCTGATCGTGGGCAGCATTTTAAACATGATCGGGCTCAAGTTTGGAATTCCATTCCTACATGAAACTCTTTGGCCTCTAGCAAAAGCCATGACCGGACCCGCGATTGCTGTTGCTGTCGCATACGGACTTCAGGCGCCGCCTTTGGTGCTCTTTGCCTCCATTATACCCGGAGCAGCAGGCGCTGCCTTAGGTGGTCCCGTTGGCGCCTTTATTGCCAGCCTTGTAGGGACGGAATGCGGGAAGTTGATTTCCAAGGAAACCAAGGTAGATATTATTGTCACCCCATCGGTAACGATTTTAGCAGGCGCCTTGGTCGGCACCCTGGTCGGACCAGGCATCAACGCCTTTATGACTAGCTTTGGTGAAATGATCGTCTACGCTACGGAGCTTCAACCCATTCCCATGGGTATTCTCGTCTCTGTTTTAATGGGTATCGCTTTAACCCTACCCATCAGCAGTGCTGCCATTGGTATTATGCTGGGACTAAACGGACTGGCCGCCGGTGCTGCCACCGTGGGATGTTGCTGCCAAATGATTGGCTTTGCGGTGATCGGCTTTCAGGAAAACGGCTGGAACGGCGTCTTTGCCCAGGGCTTGGGCACCTCCATGCTACAGATCCCCAATATTGTTCGAAACTGGAAAATTTGGATCCCTTCTATTTTTGCCTCTGCCATTCTAGGTCCTATTTCAACGACAATTTTCAAAATGGAAAATACGGCCATCGGCTCCGGCATGGGAACTAGTGGTCTGGTCGGCCAATTCGGCACCGTCGAAGCGATGGAATCAGCTGGAAGAAGTGGAATCGCCCTTTATGGTCCCATCCTCTTGCTCCATTTTATTCTCCCCATCATGATTACTTTGTTGGTTTCCCGATATTTAAGACATTCCGGCGCTATTCAAGCGAATGACTTAAAACTTGAGTTATCATAAACCCTTA
The DNA here is from genome assembly GCA_013619125.1 of Clostridiales bacterium. GTDB lineage: Bacteria > Bacillota > Clostridia > Tissierellales > GPF-1 > GPF-1. Next base: position 63,674 of record JABXKS010000043.1, on the reverse strand, counting down.
GCGAGAAAAACCTCCCGGCATGTGATCATTCACAAACCGAGAGGTTTTTCTTCTGGTGTATATAGGGTTTTACTTGGGGTCTAATCAATAATTGTGCCATTCTCGCTTTTCAATCAATCTTCCTGTTGGCAAGCTTAAGCGCAACCCTCGTCATCCTTGCTGTTCTTGTTATCATCTACCCGAAGACTCCTACGGTATAATACAATTCCGGCTACTGTCGTCAAGCCCGTTCCAATAATCAAGGTTCCGTGATACAGCGGGTCGAATCCATCACCTGTAACGAATAATAGTCCGATCGAAAAAAGAATAAACGATAGGCAAATAAACGCAGCGATCAAAAGTCCCGGCAAACCAAACGGCACTTGGTACGGTCTTACCAAATCCTTATCTTTAAGTCGAAGTTTCACAGCTGTAGGGAACAACCAAACATAGGGAAGGAAGAAGACCAAGAAACTGAATGATAGAATCGTCCAGAAAGACTCATTGGCGCTCTCGCCTAAAGCAAAATTCAAAATAATCAACGCCGTTGAAATGCATCCCATCAAAACGTATGAGTAATCTGGTGTATCATATTTTGGATGACGATGTCCCAAAACTTTCGTCTTTTTTGAAAATTCCGCTTCATCCAATATTTCAACACTTCCCAATGACCATGAGATCATATTGGAAACCAGAGTAAACAAAGCACATGCCATAATAATATTGAATACAAGCGTACTTGCACCACCAAATACCGTACACAATTCTTTAAGCGCGTAGAAGAATCCATCCAATGGATCAATCGCTTCAGCCGGAATTGCAACCAATACCCCGAAAGTTCCAATGATATATAGTGCTGCAATCGCAACGCCTGCCATAATCGTCATTTTTGGTATGTTTTTTTCCGGACTATCGATACTAGAAGCTATGGAAGAAATCAATTCAAATCCCAAAAGATTATAGACAATCGCCGAACTGAAAGCAATCGAGTTAAAGTCAAAACTAAGGGCGAAATTTGCTAAAGCAAAATCATTGGCTGTACCATTTCGGATGGCATATACAACACCCATCCCGCCAAACATCAACAATACACCCGTCTTCACAAGTGCAGCAATATTCGTTACTTTAATTCCTAAATCTACGCCTCGAATTCCAATACCAACAACCACCCAGCACATGAAAACGGTTATGCTCGCTGAAGCGAAGGTACTTAAATTTGGTGCATAGGCCATAGAGAACCACCAGCTGAATGCAATAAATACCGCCGGCATCCAGAATGCCACACTGACCCAGTAATACCACGCAATCATCGTTGCATGAAACTCACCAAAAGCACGTTTCACCCAGGCATAGATCCCGCCGTCTTCAGGATATGTCGCGCCCAGTTCAGCGTTAATCAATCCGTAGGGAACAAAGAATATAATTGCCGTCAGTAACCACAGCGTTATTGATGAAACACCCATCGCTGCTGGAGCAACAAATGAATCAAGTACGACGATTCCACAAATCGTAAAAGAAACCATTTTAAATAAGCTTGCTTTTTTTTCCATAAGATCTCCTTTCATAATCGTACTGTCGCTACAAAAAACCACAATACGCCACTCGTTATTGGTGAGAATTTATCCTGTATCTTAAAAAAATTATGACTAAGAATATAATGTTGCTTTGAAGCTTCGGAAGCTTTATGCCATTTTGCTCTTTTCTTTTTCCCCGTTTGCCTGTTGTGCCATTTCAATCTCCAACCGTTCATGCTTATTCGAACTTTTTACTACCAGTATTTCTTGAATAATCACGGAGATGATTACACCTATAAGTAATGGAAGTTTTGTTGCCAATTCTGCTTCAGAGGTATTCATGGGAATTATAGTGAAGATTAAGGAAGCGATGATCAGCAACATAGGAACAAGTGCCATCAAAGTCAACTTAACTTTCCCACCTTTTACCAGGAATGGACGCATGATATCGGGATTCGTCTTCCGAAGTTTTAGAAATGCAGGAAACATAAGAACATAGGCAAGCATAAGCGTTACCACGCCAACGCCAAAAAAACTCCAAAATACATCTTGATTCGGAAGAAAAGGTACCATGATAATCAGTGCACTCGCAATAATTCCATTGATAATAGGGGTTTGATTGGGAACGCCCTGTTTATTGGTTCTTGAAAATATCTCTGGCATGTCATGATGATCGGCTGCATATTTTGCAACATAGGTGGAACCATAAGCCCAAGAAACAATATTCGCAATAAAGGTAACCAACATCATGATTCCAACTGCAACAACAACCCAATTATTACCAATCATAAAAATTATACTGTCTAACAATCCAGTAGAAGTTGATAATTCAGAAACAGGTATCGCCACACCGATTCCAAAGGAAGCAAACATGTAAAATGCTGCGATTACAACACCACCAAGAAGCAGTGCTCGTGGAATTTCTTTTCTAGGATTGTCCATATCAGCTGCGAGAGTTGTAACGATTTCGAACCCCACAAAGTTATAAATGATAATCGACACAAAAGAAAGGCTATACAAATCCAAATCAGGTAACATGGATCGTGGCGTTATTGGCGTTGCAACACCATATTTACTTGCATAGTAAATACCGAGTCCTCCCACAAGGAGCATGATAACCGCCTTAAATATTGCCGCAATATTCATCAGCCATTTACTTTTACGAATTTCTTTCGTCGTCATGTAGATGATAACCCAGATAAATAGTAGTTGAAGGATCGTCTCTGCCAACGTACTCATCTCAATTGGTATAATTCGCAACAAGGTATCCTTGAATAAAACGGCAAGTGAAGCAATCCACAAGGCGAAATTCACCCAATAATTCCATGCAACACGACATCCCCATTTACTCCCAAAAGCAAAACGCACCCAATCGTATATGCCGCCCTCACCGATATACGTTGTTCCTAGCTCTGCTGAAATAAGTCCATAGGGAAGGAAAAACAAAACTAACATGGAAATCCACCAAAAATACTGCGCATTTCCTACAGCTGCAGCAGGAGCTGCCGACTCAACCGTTAAAATGATACACACAGAAGCGAGAACAGCGTCAATAAGACGGAACTTTTTGACTTTCACATCTACTCTCCTTTCAAATATTCAACTAGCCGCAAATTTTAATTCTAAAAATTGCGGCTAGTTGAAATTCTTCTTCCTTATGCAGTCTTATTTACTTAACAATTGCAGCAGGCTGCTGAAGAGCCATGCAGTGAATATTGCCACCTGCAAGTGAGAATTCACGCGTCCAAATTTTTACAACTTCTCGTTCTGGCATCATTTTCTTGAACATCTCGCAAGCGACATCATCCATTGGATCACCAAATTGAGGAACTAGAATTCCGCCATTCACGAAATAACTATTAATATATGTTACCGCCAAAGGCAAGCCTGATTCACGGGAGGCTGCACCTTCACAAAGGTCAATTCCTGCATTTTCTTCTTCGCTAATTGTAAGAATTCCTGGAATTGGGATTTTATGAATTTCAAATTTTCTTCCCTTTGCATCGGTCTCTTGACTGAGGATGTCATACGCTTCTTTCAGAGGCTTGTATTGAGGGTTATTTACATCATCAGTCCAAGAAAGTGCAAGTACACCTGGTCGCACGAAGAATAAAACATCATCAACATGACCGTCCGTTTCATCAAAAGCCATTCCATCCTTCAACCAAATTACTTTGTCAAGATTCATATATTCTTTGAAATTATTTTCTACCTCCGCCTTTGTAAGGTTTGGATTTCGATTGTGATTGAGAACACTATTTTCTGTAACAATCAAAGTTCCTTCTCCATCAATCTGCATAGCGCCGCCTTCAAATACCATTCCACGTGCATCATAACGATCGACATCTTCAAGATCAAGCAGCTTTGCAGCAAACTCTTCATCTCTTTTCCAAGGGAAATACAGACCGCCTTCAAGACCACCGTATGCGTTCCATCCCCATGTTACGCCACGTTGATCGCCTTCATCATTGACCAGAAAGAAAGGACCTTTGTCCTGTGCCCATGCATCATCTGTAGTCATTTCAATGACTCGAACTTCTTCTGGAAGACGAGCACGCGCATTTTCATATTGGTCTGCAGAGCAGATCACTGATAGTTTATTGAATTTAACAATCTCTTGTGCAACTTCAACAAGAACTTTCTGCGCTGGCTTTCCACCCAATCGCCAAGTGTCCTGTCGTTCAGGCCAGATCAACCAGTCTTGCTTCCTTGGTTCCCACTCGGCTGGCATGCGAAATCCATCTTTTTTTGGCGTGCTGTTGATTGTTTTCATAAGTAATACGCTCCTTTCGATTTTAAGTTCTTGAGACAACTGCTTTGTCTATAACAACAGAATACCGTTAAAATTGTCAGAAAACTATTCCCCGTCGGATTGAAAATGAGACAACTACACACAAGTAGAATCCTCCTCCTTATTCAGTTGTACATAGTCTTACACTTTCATTACGCATACTACTTTCGTGTTATCTCCATTCTGGGTGCTATGGTATGATTGTGTCGTGAGATCTAACGTGTTACGATAAAATTAGTTCTTTTAGAAGCATTCCATCTCCATACTTTTAGACATAACGATCCCATCAAATGAGAATAAAAAGATTTTCGTTGCATATGAGAATATGATCCAACGAAAATCTAAGCATAAACCGTTTATTTTTCATCACAGATGTATGTCCTATAAAAACAAGAGAGAGGAAGTATCCGAATGGAGCAGCCCAAATTTATTCTTTCGCAAGAGAAGTGGCTTCAAATTAGCAACCTTGCATCCTCGATGACAAGACTGAATGATATCGAGCAAATTCGAAATTTATTTCTAGAACGGATTCAAACCATCATTCCTCACAAGAAGGCTTTTTTTGATCTTGGATATCTACAGGATGGAAACGCGATCTTTTTCGATCCCATTTCTCTCGATATGACACTAGAGGAATTGAATGCATATTACGATCACTATCTAGCTTCAGATTATATTGCATGGATGCTTCCGAGCAATAAATCCGTCATTTATCGAGACTCCGATATTATCACTCACGAAGCGAGACAAAAAACAGATATTTATGAACACTGGATGAAACCTATGGGTGTCTATTACAGTATTGGCAGCACCCTCTTTGGCAATGGCATTTTATATGGCTCTATTACATTGTTTCGACAATTCGATGAAGATTTTTCCGATGAAGAGGTTTGTATTCTCCAACTTCTCACGGAACACATCACTGCAAATTTCACTCGTGAATATCCGAATGGAATTAAGAAAAGTTTGTCTTGTAGATGTGATAACGATTTAAGTGAAAAATACCATATAACCCTCCGTGAAAACGAGATCATTGCACTGATTTTTGAAGGTCTTTCCAATAGAGAAATTGCATCCAAACTTATTATCACTGAAAATACAGTAAAGAAACATATCAATACCATTTTTCGCAAGTTGCATGTGCGTACTCGAACACAGCTCGTTCACAGCCTCTATTTATCACAAAAATAATTGTCGATTTAGGAAGTTCATTTCCACTTTCTTCCAATTACTTTGACAACTCATCAAACCAAAAACCTCCCGCCATGTGATTGATCACAAAACGGGAGGTTTTCTTATGGTGCTATATAGGGTTTTATTCGGGTCTAATAAATGATGGTGCCGCTCTCACCTTTGATAGCAAGGGCCGCTTTTTCCAATGACGCGATCACCGCGCGGCGTCCAGGTTTTGCCTGCACAAATTCCATGGCCGCTTGCACCTTCGGCAACATGCTGCCCGGAGCAAAGTGGCCCTCATCGCAGTATGCCTGAGCTTCCGCGATGGTCATCTTTTCTATCTCCTTCTGCTCAGGCGTGCCAAAGTTGATGGCTACACGGTCAACAGCAGTCAAAACGAATAGATATTCCGCATCTACCGTATCGGCCAATTTTGCAGTCGCAAAATCCTTGTCGATTACGGCTGGTACGCCTGTATATCCACCCTCTCCATCGGAAATCACGGGAATACCACCACCACCGCAGGCAATGACGACAAATTCATTGTCCAGCATGTTGATGATGGACGCCTTTTCCACAATATCTTTCGGTCTAGGCGATGCAACAACGCGACGGTAACCGCGTCCTGCATCTTCCATCACCTTGAGGCTGGGGTCTTTCGCCATTAAAGCATCGGCTTCTTCCTTCATATAGTATCCACCAATCGGTTTGCGTGGGTTTTGAAAGGCTTCATCATTTTCATCCACTTCAACCTGCGTCACCACCGTCGCCACATGCCACGGCATCTTTTGTGCCATCATTTCCTTCTTGATCGCCGCTTGGAGATGAAAGCCAATATAACCTTGGCTCATAGCCGTACATTCCGGCAAATCCACCGGCACAACCTTGTCATTGACCTTCGATGCCTCTTCAAAAGCAAGATTGATCATACCCACCTGTGGACCGTTTCCATGGCACACCACTATCTCCTTGCCTTGACTGATTAATTCCACCAAGGACTTCGCTGCTATGGCAACCTTCTCCCGCTGTTCTGCGGGTGTATTTCCAAGAGCATTGCCTCCAAGGGCAATCACCACTCGATCTTCCTCACGTATTCTATGCATCTTACAACCTCCAAAATCTTTTCTACTCATTCGCATTGATGTTGTTTATTCCAATCCCCATTCGAAAATCAACATGTTATTTCGTGCTTATTGATGGCTCTTTCGATACAATCCAATACCGAAGATTGTCGTCAAGCCCGTCCCAATAATCAAAGTTCCATGATACAGCGGATCGAATCCTTCCCCTGTAAAGAACAAGAGTAAAATGCCCAAAAGAATAAATGCAAATCCCAAAAATGCTGAGATGTACAAGCCCGGCAGGCCGCCAGGCACTTTATAAGGCCGCAATGTGTCTTTGTCGATATGACGAAGCTTCACTGCCGTTGGGAACAACCATAGGTATGGCAGGAAGAAGACCAAGAAGCTGAAAGACAGGATTGTCCAGAATGCCTCGTTGGCACTTTCGCCCAAGGAGAAGTTCAAAACGATCAATGCCGTCGCAATCACACCCATCAAAACATATGAATAATCTGGTGTATCATATTTCGCATGACGATGTCCCAATACCTTTGTTTTCTTTGTAAATTCCGCTTCATCCAATACTTCAACACCGCCCATAGACCAAGAAATCATATTGGATACTAGGGTAAACAGCGCGCCCGCCATAATAATGTTGAATACGAGTGTGCTGGAAGAACCAAATACTGTACACAATTCCTGAAGCGCATAGAAAAATCCATCCAATGGGTCAATCGCTGCCGCTGGAATGGCAACCAATACGCCAAAGGTTCCTACAATATATAGGAAAGCAATCAAGATCCCTGCCAAAACCGTCATCTTCGGAATGTTTTTCCCCGGATTGTCGATACTGGATGCAATGGAAGAAATTAATTCAAATCCCAAGAGGTTATAGACAATTGCCGAACTAAAGGCAATGGTGTCAAAGTTAAAATCAAGGGCAAAATTCGATAAGGAAAAATCGTTGGCAACGCCGTTTTGAATCGCGTATACCACGCCTAGTCCACCAAAGATCAACAACACGGCCACCTTGACAATCGCTGCGATATTGGTCACCATAATACCTAATTCAACACCGCGAATCCCAATGGCGACAACAACCCAACACATGGCCACAGCGATAGCCGCTGAGGCAAATGTACTCAATCCCGGCGCATAGGCCATGGAGAACCACCAGCTAAATGCAATAAATACCGCTGGCATCCAAAACGCCACATTGACCCAGTAAAACCAGGCAACCATGGTTGCTTGAAACTCGCCAAAAGCACGCTTGACCCAGGCATAAATTCCACCGTCTTGCGGATACGCCGCACCCAACTCTGCATTGATCAATCCGTATGGAATAAAGAATAGAATGGCAGTTAGCAACCATACCGTGATTGATGAAACACCCATCGCTGCCGGAGCAACAAAGGTGTCGAGTACGACGATCCCGCAGACCGTGAAAGAAATCATCTTAAATAGACTTACTTTTTTCTCTTCTAAATTTCCTTTTTTCTCTTCCATGATTTTCTCCCTTCATAAGAACCTGTGGCTGCCAGCAGCCACAGTTCTCAGCTTGTCTCTAATTGAAACCCTTATTTTCCTAGGGGTTGTTGTTGTGTAATACAGTGAATATTTCCTCCGCCCAGGATAATCTCGCGCGCATAAATACCTACAATTTCACGATCTGGGAATACCTTCTCCAGGGTTTCAATTGCCTTATTGTCATACTCTTCGTCATCGAACAAGGGCAGAATAACCGCATCATTGGCAATGTAGAAGTTTGCGTAAGACGCCGCTTGGCGGTCACCCTCTTCTCGTGGAAGTGTTCCATCAACCGAATCAACACCTTCGCTTTCTTCCTTGGTGATCAACACCTCGTTTGGAATATGAATCTTATGAATCTCCAATTTGCGTCCTTTGGCATCCGTCTCAGTAGACAAATAATCAAAGGCTGCTTTTGAATACGGATATTGTGGATCGCTTTCATCATCGGTCCAACCCAAAACCAGTACCCCTGGCGCACAATAATGTACGATATTATCCACATGCTCATTGGTTTCATCCAAATAAATACCATGCGGCAACCAAAGCACCTTTTCCACACCCAAGTATTCTTTCAAGGTGTTTTCAATACCAGCTTTGTCCAATTGCGGATTGCGGCTCTCATGAAGTAAGCAAGCTTCTGTTACAATGGCTGTTCCATCTCCATCGGAATGAATAGACCCGCCCTCAAGAATAAATTCTTCCAAAGAGTAGTAATCCTTGCCTTCAATCTCGCACACCTTTTTCGCCACAAGATCATCTTTGTCCCATGGGAAATAGAGTCCGTCTACCAATCCGCCCCAGGCGTTGAATCGCCAGTCGATGCCGCGAACCTCGCCCTCGTCGTTTACCACAAAGGTTGGCCCGACATCTCGCATCCACGAATCATCATTCGACATTTCAACCACACGAATACGATCGCTAAGTTCTTCCCGCGCTGCTTGAAATTGTCGTTGCGAAACGCACATAGTTAGTTCTTCGAAATTTGCGATGGCTTCCGCTACAGCAACAAATGCTTGTTGTGCAGGCTTTCCACCCAATCTCCAATTATCTGTCCGCTCTGGCCATACCATCCAGCATCCTTTATGTGTTTCAAATTCGCCTGGCATTCTAAATCCATCTTGTTTTGGTGTTGTTTCCGTTATTTTTCTAGACATAATCTCGCCCCCAAGTAATAGTCTATGTACTTATCTCTATAGTGTTTTAAGCAAATTGTTGATTTTATCGGCATGCATCTTTTTTACTTCTTCCGATGGTGTAACCGTAAATTTATTAGTAAAGTACACCAAGATTGCCATTTGCGCAGTCAGTCGATTTTCTGCTTCATCAAATGCGACAGAATAATCACCTTCCAAGGCTTCTCGTGTTACTTCTTCCTGATCGTTAGCAGGCAAGCAATGAAGCAACATCGCTCCCGGTTGTGCCTTTGCCATTAATTCTTCCGTGATCACATAATCCGGCATAAAAGCAGCAAGACGTTCTTCTTTTTCATCATATTGTGTCACCCAGTAGAAGCTGTCGCCATAAACAACATTGCATTCACTGATTTTTTCCACATCATCCGTAATCTCATAGGATGCTCCGGATTCTTTGCAATACTCGTCCGCGATATCCAGCCACTCTTGTTCCATTTGATATTTTACAGGTCCGATTTGCTTGAAGTTCATCCCATACTTGGTGCAAGTCAATAGCAATGAACGGCAAACATCAGTTGCATCGCCCATAAACGCCAAAGTCAAATCCGATAACTTTTGTCCTTCTTTCATATGCTCTTTGATTGTAAACAAGTCAGCCAGCATTTGTGTCGGATGGAATCGTGTATCCAAGCCGTTGATTACTGGAACCGTAGACATGCGAGCCAAGCCATCAATCGTTTCCGGTTCATTGGTTCGCGCCATAATGATATCGCACATTCTTGACAAAACTCTTGCAGTATCATCGATAGACTCTTTTCCACCCAAATGAATATCTTTAGGAGACAAAAATAATCCATGTCCGCCCAATAGGGTTGCGGCTACTTCAAATGAAACGCGGGTTCTAGTTGAACCAGCTTCAAAGATCATGGCTACTGATTTACCTTCAAATAGTTGCGGAATCGCATTATCTTTTCTGGCTTCCTTCAGGTAATCCATTAGTTCCATCATGTTGTCCATCTCTTTAGTTGAGAAGTCCTTCATAGAAATCATGTGTTCCATGCCTTGTTTGTTTAAATCAGTTGCTGATGATGATGGGGTTTTCATAGTTGTGTTCTCCTTCCAAATTCAAAACGTATTAGTCGATATACAAATTTTCCAATGGTGTTGCATGATTCTTATTACGCGTAATGATTGATACAGAAATAATGAGTAACATATTGACAAGAGCCGGTGCGAGAGTAAAAAACTCCCACGGCTCTGGTATCACAGAAGCTTGAGAAATAACACCGATCAAGTTGACACCCAAGCCGCCAAGCATCCCGGCGATAACCCCATAGGTATTCACCCACTTCGCCTTTAAAGCAAAAATGAATGGGAAGAACAGCACGCCAAATTGCAGGGTAAATGCAAAGATCGTCAAATCATAGATATTCGTGCTCGCCAAACCAACGCCCGCTGATAGTACCCCTACAAAAACAACAAATCCCTTCGTTACCCTTAATATGGAGCGGTCGTTATCTGCCACCTCTTCCTTATGGAAAAGCGGCTTATATATATCATTGGAGAACAAAACAGCCGTCGCAAAAAGCGATGTACTTGCACTGGATAGGATCGCCGCCAAAAGGGAAGCAACAAAAACACCCAATCCAACTGGACCCAGAAGCTCTCTGGCTAAGAACGGTACAAGTAATTCACTGTCTTCAGCAAACATACTGGCCGGAATCACACCTTTCGCCACCAAGGTAATACCAATTAACGCAATAACAATGGGGATAAATCCGATGGTCCAATACATGCTGCCAGCAATAATCATTCCTTTTTTTGCTGTCTTGGCATCCTTCGCCATAAAGGCACGCTGCGCGACATCTGGACTTGGGATATTGCCCAATGCCATACCCGCCCACATAGCTAGATAACTGATCCATGCACCAATGCTTCTTTCTTTTGGTATAAATCGCCAAAATCCTTCCGGTGTATGGGCGACCACCTCGGACACGCCGCCGGCTGCTTTAAATCCTACCGCCAGAATCGCAATCAGTCCGACAAAAATAATCACCATCTGAATCGCATCCGTCCAAACAACGGCAATCAAGCCACCCATATAGGTGAATGATACGACAACCAGTGTTGCAATCAAATAGGCGAACATAAAATTCACATCAAACAAAACGTTGAGAATTTTGCCTATGGCCAATAATTGCACTGCGGTCCAAATGACATAGGTTGGAATCATCAGGGCCGATGCCATATAACCAGTTGTCTGCCCAAATCGATACGCGTAAAGCTCTCCAATGGATCGGATCTTCAATCGCCTCAAAATTGTGACGAAAAATAACCCGATCAGAATCAGCGCAAGCCCAGCAGCGAACGGATCCTCAATCACGCCGAAGATGCCGTCGTTATAGGCTGCGCCTGTCGCGCCAATAATAGTTCCGCCTCCCCAAAAGGTGGCGAACAAGGTACCTACAACCAGAAAGAGCGGCGCACCGCGACCAGCGACCAGATAGTCGTCCGCGGTTTTTACACGCTTACTCGCAATCTTCCCAACCAAGGTAATCCCGATAAAAAAGGCACCAATAATCATAAGTGGAATCAGGTTTTCTAAAAACATCCTACCGTTCCTTTCAGTTTTTTTGGCCCCATTTCATATCCTCGTTACTTTTTTCACTTTTTGGAAAAGGTTTTCACCTTAACGCAAAAAAATATCTATTTTTGAGGCTTGCAAGCTCAAAATATGAGGGGCAGTCGATTGCCTGTCTTAATCATACGACCGCGAATCCTGATTGTCAACATTTTTTGTCCTAAAAATCTAAAATAATGTCCGATTTTAATTTACTGACGACCGATTCGGACGTTATAAATGTTTATTCAGCAAAATTTCTTGCATATCTAACACCAAAATGATAATATGATTATAGAATTCACCTGTATTCCAGCGTCAGGAGGGTCTTTACATGGCTGAAAAAATCAAGTCGTTTGACAAGATCGACTATCAAATTATCAAGGAGCTGTCTAAGGATGCACGAGCATCTGCAGCCCAAATTTCCAAAGCAACAGGAATCAATGAACGTACGGTTCGTCGACGCATCACCCATCTGATCGATACGGAAGCCATCCGGGTGACAACCATTGTCGATCCCAGTATGTTTGGCTACCATTCCATCGCCGACATCAACTTGAAAGTGGATGAAACCGTTTATGATGACTTTGTGGCCTACTGCAAAAACAACCCCAACGTCTGTTATATCGCAACTGGTTGGGGAAAGGCAAACCTGGCCATCGAAACAAGATTCTTGGACAATGAGGAAATGTACGACTTTATCAACTTCACCCTCCCTCAAACGGAAGGGGTGGAAGTCATCAACTTCTTTATTATTCCCAAGATCCTGTACAATATCGATGAATGGGTACCGATTGAATCAGATTTTAAAGAATAAAAAATGCGTACGGAAAATTCTCCGTACGCATTTTTTTGATTTCCATTTCATTCAAAGAAGACCCTCTCCTTTCGACCATTATGTAGCATTCCATTTTCCTACATAAAAACGATTCTGCACACCTTGAGTTCATCACCTCTCTGCAAACTATGCTATAATAGTAGACAAATTAATGCTACGCATACCCATTAGGAGGGAACCCATGAATCGAGAAGAAGCTGTTGAACTGTTGAAAGAACATGTAAAGACCGATCGTGTTTACCGCCATTCCCTGGCTGTGGAAGCGGCCATGATCGCCTACGCGAAGAAATTTGGCGAAGACACTGATCGCTGGGGGCTCCTGGGCCTGCTGCACGATCTAGATTTCGAGAAATTCCCCGAGGTTCATCCCGCAAAGGCGCCAGAACTGCTGGCAGATACGGGTTTCGATCAAACCTTTGTCGATTCTATCCTGTCCCATGGCATCGATCCAGATGTCCCGCGCGATTTGATGGAGCGAAAAGCCCTACACGCCGTCGATGAGATGGCCAGCTTTATTATTGCTGTCGCACTGATGCGTCCGACAAAGTTTGAAGGCTTGAAAGCAAAATCGGTAAAAAAGAAAATGAAAGACAAAGCCTTCGCACGCGCCGTTAACCGTGAAGAGCTAGTCAGTTCCATGGAAGACATGGGTGTTGAATTCGCCGATCATATCGACACCATCGTCAGCGGATTGAAAGAACATGAATCCATGCTAAATGAACAAGGATACTCCCTATTGGGATAAAAAAGAAATCACAAAAGACACGGACCATATCATCGATATGATCCGTGTCTTTTTTTGTACTCCTATGCTTTTATTGTTCCCGTTACGCTTTCCATATATGCCAAGTACTCTTCTTTTGTCATCACCGGTTTGAAATCCGCGATGACTTCCCGGGCTTTCTCCGCTCCGTCAAATAGAAGATCGACAATCGTCATGGCCATAACCTTTGCTGGAGTAATATAGGTCAAATCAGGATCCATATTGGCAAACTCCCTTGTATGAAGAGCGCCCTCAACACCTCCAACAAAAGGATGCAGGGTCGGTATCAAATGTGATACATCGCCAAAATCGAAGGAACCGGTAAAGTCACCTCCCGAGATAATGGTATCGGGATCCACCAGCACTCCCGCATTTGATTCAAAGATCTTATCCAAAGCTGGCACGGTCAAAAGTGGCATATAACCCGGAATTTCTTCGATCTCTACTTCGGCGCCTATTGCCATAGCTCCCGCAATCAGGGACCGATTCACCTTTTCATTGGCAGTGACGATTCCCGGAATGGTGCGTCCGCGCACATACAATTCCATGCGCACATCGGCTGGAACGACATTAACAATGTCTCCACCCTTGGTGATGATAGGATGAACACGAATCCGCTCAGCTTCGGGGAATGTCTCCCGCTGTGCGTGAATATTGTTCAGCGCAAGCATGGCCGCGTTCAAAGCGTTGATTCCATCCTGCGGCGCACTGCCAGCATGGGCTTCCTTCCCAATAAAGTTCACCTTCTTGCCGATAAATCCATTGCCTTTCCCGCCCGTTAAAAATGTCTTTCCCGGCAGATTCAAGGCATGGACCATCATGCTGATATCAACATCATCAAAGTAGCCTTTATAAATCAATTCCTGCTTACCGCCAAAATAGCGAATCTTGTCTGCTCTTCTCAATTGATCACGAAATTCCAGCTCAACAAACTCTTCAGCCGGCACCGCCATAAATTCCACAGCCCCGTCTAACAGCTCCAATGCGCCCGATTTTACCAATCCAATGGCTACGCCCAGCATAGCTGCCGCTTGAATATTATGTCCGCAGGCATGAATAGCTCCCGTTGCAGGATCCGCGTCCACGTGCTCCTTGCAAAGAATCGCGTCCAACTCTCCCAGCACCGCAATTCTTGGACCCGCCTTTTCATTTTCACTTCTTGCTCGGCATCCCGTCACCGCGATATTCTTATCCACCGACAATCCAAGATTCTCAAAGGCTTCCACCATGACCTGGGTCGCGTATTCTTCCTTATATCCCAATTCCGGATGCTTGTAAATCCGCTCTCCCGCTTCGATAATTTCCGCCTTGTTCACTTCAATCATTTCACAGATTTTACTTTTCAGCTCTTTTTTATTCATAAGGTGCTCCCTTTATCTTTTTACTTGTAAAAGGCAACCTACCGCAGTCTCCTGATAGATTGCCTTTCAAGTCTAATAGAATCTTTTTACTAGATAATACCCTGAATTTTCAAGACTAATTGCGCAACCAATGCCGATCCAAAAAAAGTACCTATGAATACAACGATGGCAATAATCACAAGCTTCCAGCTGATTTTCTTTAATTGAGTCAACTTCGTTCCAACAGAAATACCTGCGAAAGCAAGAATTGGCGTAGTTGTTGCCAAGAAATCAACATTGCCCGTATATTGCAAGAAAAGCTTTGCGGTTGGCATAAATGGCATGCTGAGGATCAAGGCAATCATTGTCGCCCAAGCAAACGCCGGAAACTTCACCTTAGGGAAGGCTCCTTTCAGTTTTAGCGCTACCATACAAATCACCAATACCGTTAAAATCCCAATAACGGATGCTCCCAAAGGCGCCAATTCTTTTCCGATAACCGTACGGCCAATCTTCTGGCCAACAAGAATCATCGCGCCAATTACCAGCATCAATTTGACTTGATCGATTGTTTTATTTTGCATCTTTCCCACTCCCTTCAGCTGCTTCTCTGCGTGCAAAGAACGGCTCCCATTTCTTATATAACCAATTGGACAATGGAAGCGCTAAAAATACAACGCTGTACAATCCCGTCACACCAGTTAACATATTACTGGTTGCCGCATATGCAAGAATGGTGTCTCGCATTGCCGGTACAGTTTCTGCCAAAGAAGAAGATGCTGCCGTCATCATGGATCCACTGCCCATGCCTGAAGCCATTGCCAACGCATATGGATGGATTCCCGTGTTGACTGCAAAAGAACCCAAAAGACCAAAGAAAATGGTTCCCAAAACGGTTCCCATCATGTAGGTGCCCAATACACCCGTACCTTCTGGAGAGTTGATGCCATATCGCTCGCCAATTACCCCAAGGGTCGGTTCGCGACAGATACTAACAGTGGCGCCTATGGCCTCGCGTTTCAATCCCAAAGCCATTGCCAAAGGCAGACCAATAAATACAGTGCCCAGGTTGCCGAGTTCTTGCAATAAGAATGCTGGACCCGCTTGTACAACTTTCACGATATTCGGACCTACCAAGGTTCCGTACTTGACACCTAGCGGCAGTAATGAAAGCATAACTAGCATACCGGCGATCTCCATCACCTCATCTGTAATCATGGATTTCAAAGCGGCAATGCGCTTGCCTAAGATCCCCGGTGTGATCACAAGACCAATAATTACCGCGTACAACATTGGCAAGAGAACAACAGATCCAGGACCAACCGCAAATTTTCTAATTCCAATCAATTCACTAATAATGACAATAATAAACACGATTATGTATAAATTTCTGAATGATGACGATTTGTAATTTGTACTCATCAAAACAACACTCCCTTCAAAATAGTATCCCGATAGTAGCATCCTCCTTTCTATGCGCAAGCTGGGAAAAGACTTGCGAAGAGTGAATATTGCGACAATTTACAATGCTAAGATAATCCAGATAGACTCTGCGACGCTAGTTTCGGACATTAATGTCACTTGTCCTTATTACGTCCGAAATTGTGTAAAAAGAAAGATGCCCTCTTGGGCATACAACGATCGAGCCGATGCGAATCATGACCTTTATGTAATAAATTGTATCATCTTTCCTTTTGTTTTTCAACTTGCTTTTAGGGAATTAAAACTTTGTAAATGTAAATGGGTCTACCTACTGAATTCTGTTGAGAAGATGTTGCGATCTCCGCATACCCGGCATCCAATAGCTTTTTCAAAATGCGTCTTGCAGAACGTTCGGTCACCATCAATAATTCTGCCATTTTTTTGGAATCAATCAAATTCGTGTCCAGCTTCTTTGTCAAATTCATAATCTTGGAAATATAAGTAGTACTCAATCCAGTTTCCTGGGCAACCTTTTGAACCGCTTTCCCTATGGAGACACTCTCAAAGGTTAGAACTTCCTTCTGCCCAATTGGCCCTGCAACCCTTTTTTTCGCATCGACGATATAATAGGTGTTTCCCTTCTCTTGACGCGATCTTTTCAAAGCTGTTCGAGCATTAAAATCTGCATCGAATGCTGTATGCCCAAACCCCACTCCTGCATACAAACGGATGTTTTCTTTTTCAGCGCTATTCAAAATCTTTAAAAAAGCCGCCTCACTCACAGGGTTCTCCATGGCCCCCCGGGTGCTGATAATAATGTACTGTTCACCCCTTTGTGTTACCGTTCCTTGAATCACAGGCAGATAATCAATCAGCATTCGTTCAAATATATTTCGTTTGCGCAATGCCTCATATTCATAACGATTGTAATCCTGCTTCGCCTCTATATTCACCATCTGAACCGCCAATTGCGAGCGCTTCATCTCCTGGTTCTCAATGCGAGCAATTAAACGGTCAATGGAATTTCGAATACTCGGCGCTGTAACGGCCAAACGAGCAACCGACACATTAGCCTCCCTCAATTGATCGTAAATCCAACCATAACTGGTTATGGCTAGATCAATCAACCCCTCTTCCCAAAGCCTTCGATGCTCTTGTATCAACTCCGCTTCAATCTGCTCCGGGTTATAAGGGAACAAATACGACTGATCAAAATATAAATCCAGCTCTGTGCAGACATCATCGAATAAATGCTTGCCCACAACATCCATGCTAATCCGCTTCGGTGATAGATTTCTCTCTTTCATATCCCAGAATGTTTTAATAATGCAGGAGCCGTCACGGGTGATAAATTCTACCGGAATGGAAAAAACATTTAGCTTCTTTGAAGTGTTGACCAATCCCAGTCCTGTGAAAATCAGTCCATCGGCAGTTTCTTCACATCGATTCAAAACTTCCTCACATTTGTCGCACGATCCAACTTCAAATGGAATAAATTCATGCTCCAAATAGGAACTGATTCCTATTCGGTATACTTTCTCAACTGAATCTTTCGCACCAACAATTGCAATCTTCATTGCGACCACCCTTTCGACAAAATATGCTGACATCGTTCCCATTTATTATACCATATGCCCTTCAGCGATCTTTCACAAAAAAAAGGCGTGATTGCTCACACCTTAGGCTTGCGCAATCATGCCTTTTTATAAAATTGGACATCCAATTCTGCTACACACTCATTGATTTTTGGAACAAGCGACGTAAAATGCTCTGAAGCCATAGGGGCATCAACCGCTGATTGGTCTGTCCACTCCTCAATAAAGGTCAATTCATTTTCATCATCATCCTCTTCCTTTTCTTCTTAGCCTCTTTTCTTTTGTGTCACCCAATTCTCCCACGGCAACACCGCACACATATCCATAAATGCCTTTCCCGTTACCTGGGCATCTTCCAAAGCACGATGGGCGCGGTCATTGTGCAAGCCAAAATACGATGTCAGATCCGATAATTTCGCTCCCGGCGTTTCAATTCCCAACTCCCGCTTATATCCCCGGAACATACGCATGGTGCATACATACTCGTACACTCCGTCTAAGTTTGCCCGTCGAAGCGCGTTGTTTAAAAACCGCACATCAAAGGACGCATTGTGGGCAACTACCATCTTCCCCCGTAAAAACTTGGCAAAGCCTTCAATTACTTCATGCATTTCCGGCGCGTCTGCCACCATCTCCGTGTCTATTCCGGTAATCTGGGTAATCCTACTCGATATCGGACCCCCCGGATTGATCAGGCTGCTGCGTTCCGCCTTGATCTCTCCATTCTGAATCCACACATATCCAATTTCTATAATTTGATCTTCATTCCGAAGACCCGTCGTCTCAAAATCCAGTACAACAAAATCCATATTTTCACGTCTCCTAATTTTCATTGAACTGAATTATTATATCATTGAATGTATGCCATGTCCCATCACTCTTTACAAATCAAACCAAGTCGACGAGTACGCTCAACCGCTTGAAGCGTCGAAAAACCACAAACTGAGGTTTCACTTTCTTTATTTTTCCCCATCCTTATCAATCGGTAATAATTTCCTGCACGGAATTTCGATCAGGCTCTTTAACACTTTATTGGCGATTTCAAGGTCTTTGAGGCTAATTTCTTCAATCCGACACATTTTTTCAAATATCGCCCGATAATTAATTTCATCCAGCGCTTGATGATAGTCGTATACAATCTGTCCCTTCTCCGTCAGGGTCAAAGCAACCTTTCGATTGTCTTCTTCCGTTCTGATTTTAGAAACCAACCCTTTTTTCTCAAGTTTTCGAATCATCATGGACATCGCACTCTTCGTCCGATGAGTTTCCGCAGCCAATTCAAATAGGCTTTGATCTGGATTGTCTCCAATCGCCTGAATCACATGGGCTTCCGAGATATATAGCTCCTCATCAATCCCATAATAGCGCGGCGTGGAATGGTAGCTCTGGCTAATCCTCATATTGGTATTGAGATATTCCATAAAGCTTGTGAACTCTTGCTCGACCAACGCAAATTCCTGTTCTATACTCATCCCATTTTCCTTTCTACGCGATTTTTGAGTTTATCCATTTCAGGATATCACCCATCTTACTTCCTTTGCCTCTTTGCCAATCCATCACCGACTCCGTAAATTTTCAGACTAGATTGACAAATGAATACTCTTTCTTTATTATATAGTTAAACAGTTGAACTATCAATCCATTGAACTAAAAAGGAGTATCTATCATGTCAAACTATACATTTGATCAAGTTATCGACAGAAATCATACCGGTGCCGCAAAGACGTCTGCCGAATTAATCATGGATCATTTCAATCTAAATTATTACGATGATACGATTTCCATGTGGGTCGCCGATATGGATTTTGCCTGCCCGCCCGCTGTCATTGAAAGCATCAAAACAAGAGCGGACAAACTCATCATCGGGTACACCAAGCCCGTCAACGCCTACCATGACAGCATTATTAATTGGTATCAGCGCCGACATCGCATGAATCTTCAAAAAGATTGGCTCGTCTTCAGTAATGGTACGGTTTCGGCGATTCGAAACAGTCTTCGGTCCTTTACCGCCGAGGGTAATGGTGTGATTATTCAGCCACCCGTTTACTACCCCTTTGAACGAGAAATCCAAGATACAAAACGAACCGTTCTTCGCAACAACCTGATTCGAGACGAAGAAAACAATTATCAGATCGATTTTGAGGATTTCGAAGCAAAATGCAAAAATCCGAATACCAAAATGTTTATTTATTGCAACCCGCACAACCCAATCGGGAAAATTTGGCCCGCCGAAGACACAGCTAAGCTTTTAGCTATCTGTGAAGCCCATGATGTATTGTTCTTCGCCGATGAAATTCACTGCGATCTAATCCGAAGCGATGCACATTTTGAATCTGCTTTGAATCTCACCAATGATAAAAATTTAATCGTTGCCACGGCCGTAAACAAAACTTTTAACGTGGCTGGCATGCATATTACAAACCTCGTTATCAAAAACGAAGCGCTTCGAGAACAACTGGCTGGATTTACCGGTTCAATCGGTCTCTCCCCGTTCGCTATGGAAGCCACGATTGCCGCTTACGACAAGTCCGAAGACTGGGTTGTGGAATTAAACAAGACTCTAGATGACAATCTTGCCTACCTAGACGAATTCATCAAAGAGAAACTTCCAAAAATCAAATTCAACAAGCCTGCAGGTACCTACCTGACGTGGTTGGATTTCAACGCTTATGGCATGGAAGAAAAAAAATTGCTTTCCGTAATTGCCGATGAAGCACATCTGATCCTGGAAGGCGGCTCCATGTTCGGCGAAGCCGGTACCGGATTTATCCGCATGAATATTTCCTGTCCAAAACAAGTTCTTGTTGAGGCATTAAACCGACTCGAAAAAACTTTTGCAAACAGATAAGAAACAGAGGATTGAACATATGTTCAATCCTCTGTTTTCTATTATTTTTCTACTTGTCCACTCATCCATTTTTTTGAAATCAAGGGAATACCAATGCCAACCCACAGAATCATCACCATATATCGCATGAGATCGCCAAAAATCAAGTGCGTAAAGATCTTCTTCCCCAAAACAAGTATCACTGCAACACCGATCACACCAAAGAGTATTCTCATTCCCTTTTGTAGAATGGTTCCCTTCGGATCAAAGCGGATCCATTTTCGATCCATGATCATGCTGATCGTTAACCCTGTCAACAGCCCCAGTAATTTCATATAGTCTTCCGAATAAAAGAAAATGGCGCCAATCCATGCAGCCGCTACAATCATCAAACTTCGCTGTTCAAACTGTGCTTCGATCCTTGGATAGACGCGCTGCATCAGCATAACCCAGCCAATTCCAATCATCATCGCCGCAAGAACATCCAATGGCCAGTGCACCCCAAGATATAATCTCGAAATCGCCACGCCCAAGATGGCAACGATACTCACCCCAGTAAAAACCGGCTTCTGAAACTGATTTTTCAACCACCAAAATACCATGGCTGCCGTTTGCGTATGACCGCTTGGGAAGGACTTTCCTGTTGCCGTTTCTACCCGCAAAGACCGCACCCCTTCCAGCCCAATGGGACGAGACACATCAAAAATTTCCTTCAGCGTAGTATTAATCAAAAGTCCGGTTAGCAGCATATAAGCATACTCATATCCCTTGCGCGTATTGATACACCATATCAAACTCGCTCCGATAAGGATCGCCACCTCTTCTTCCCCGAAAAGGGTCAACCCTTCAAAAAAAACATCGAAAAACGGATTATAGATTGATTGAATTGCCTTGATGATTTCCAGCTGCATCGCTTCTTCTCTCCTTACGCTTCTTCTGACTTGAGTCCCATCACGTATGCATCGATTGCATCCGCCACTTTTTTCGAGAGCATCACCGCTTCTACCACAGTTTTCGCCCCCGTGACCACATCCCCTGAGGCAAAAACGCCCTCTCTTGTTGTGCGGCCGCACGCATCTGTGGAAACAAGACCAGTCTTACCAATTTCAATTCCTTTCGAATGCGCGACAATATTGGATTTCGGACCCTGGCTCACCGCAATAATCACCGAATCAACTTCACTAAATTCTACGGGTTCGTCGATCTCCACCAGTTTTTCGGCGTCGCCGTCCATCACTTTTTTTGTATGCTTGTATCGAATTCCATCATCCGTAATTTCAATCGGCGCCTTAAAAAATTCAAACTTTACTCCGTCCAGTTTGGCATATTTGATCTCATGCAAACTAGCCGGCATGTCTTCCTCGTCTCGCCGATACATGATTGATACTTCTTTCGCGCCACGCCGAATCGCTGTCCGCGCCACATCCATCGCCACATTCCCCGCGCCAATGACACAGACTTTTTTGCCCAAATCAAAGCTTCCCGGATTTTTCAAATAATCAATGGCAAAATGAACATGTCCCAGACTTTCGCCCTTCACACGCATGGGATTGGGTTTCCACACCCCAGTTCCAATAAAGACCGCTTTATACCCATCGCGGAACAGATCTTCTACCGTAATCACTGGACCCACTAATGTATTGGGACGAATCTTCACCCCCATGTTGACCAACTGGTCTTTTAATCGATCTAGAATATCTTTTGGCAACCTGAATGCTGGAATTCCAAACCGCAATACTCCGCCAATTTTATCCTTCGCTTCAAAGATAGTGATATCGTATCCCCGAGTCGCCAGTACAAAAGCCAAGGTGATTCCCGCTGGGCCTGATCCAATAATGGCAATCTTTTTCGATCGATCGATTGTCGGTTTCTCGTGATACCGGTTTAAGTAATAGTCCGAGATATAATGCTCAATAGTACTCCAGTGTATCGGACTGCTTTTTCTGCCCAGGATGCAATTGCCTTCACAAAATTTCTCATGCGGACACACCAGGGAGCAAACAATGGAAAGCGGGTTATTCAGAAACAACCTCTCTCCCGCCTCTTCAATCTCTCCATTCAGCAGCATATGGATCGCCTCATTGACAGGC
Organism: Clostridiales bacterium; assembly: GCA_013619125.1. Lineage (GTDB taxonomy): Bacteria > Bacillota > Clostridia > Tissierellales > GPF-1 > GPF-1. The sequence goes on along the minus strand of JABXKS010000043.1, from coordinate 40,995 downwards.
GTCCCAACCGGACATGCCTGTTTGCATTTTGGATTTTTACACTGCAAACATCGCTTCGCTTCTTCAATAATATGCTGCGCCATCTTACCCTCCCAAATCCATGATTGGTATTTTTGCTTTCCCCCATGGTTTTAAGCAATAGTGTATCATTTTTCAACTAACAATGAAAGTTTCCTATCGATTTTGCTTTGCCCAATCTGGAATTTTAATCGCGTCTTCCCCCACTCGAGGCGTATATGGTTTTATATCGAGAATAGCCGTTCCATGAACGGCATCAAGACCTTGCAGCAACAAATAATCATCTCCGACCTCCAGAATTTTTGCAACCGTAAGCCCAATCCCATTCGGTCGATGATTGGTTCTCCTGGAGAAAATTCCAACCAAAGGGTTGCCTGCATTCCGCCTCGCTCTCCCCAACAGATCCGATTCGCGATCATACTTTACCATGTGCAGGAAAAATAGAATCTCGACATGAGAAAATTCTTCAAGTCCCTTCAAACCGCCTTTGTACTCCGGCTTTAAAATGATCTTCGACTCCACCTCATCCCAATCATGCTTATGAATGTCATGAATCCCATTTTCCACAATTCCAATCGCCATAAATTCCATTTGTTCCCTCCTTTTCCATACTGTTTTTTATATACCCCATTCTTTGGAAAAAGGAAAAAGCCGCGCCTTTTGGCACAGCTTGATTCGATCCTCACCTTGCTTTACAATTCAAGACAGCAATCTGTGAAGTTCGGGAATCAGCAGCTCATAAGCCTGCAAGGCTTCGATCGTCTCCTTCACTTCGCGTTTCGCCAGTTCGATTTCCAATTTTTCCGCCGCTTCCATCCCATTGCATCGTTTGATATTGTATGCCAGCCATTCCAACTTGTTTCTATATCCGAAATCCAGTATCTCATCCAACTCTCCCTGAAGAATGCCGCCGGCTTCCAAGTAGCTTTTCACAAGGGAAATGAATTTTACTTGGTCAAATGCCAAAATCTCCGCGCCAGCCCAGGACAGAGCAGCCTCCAACAATTCGGACATTGGATTCACCAATCCCACAGATTCCCAATCAATCACAAAGGGATCTTGATCCGCAGCCCAGAGTACATTCTTACAGTCCAGATCACGATGGCTAATCACTTGATACGCTTGCACCTTCTCCGATGCAAGACACGCTTTTTCATCCCAGAGCTTCAATTTCGGCAAATGGGACTCAAACAAGTTCCTGCACTCCCCGCCGTGGGTCAAAAAGGATTCCCATTCGATTCTCTTCGAATCCATTTGCGGTTCCTGATCGCTCGGTGGAAACAAGTTCGACATTTGATGCAACTCCGCCAAGATCTTACCGACTTTGACGCAATGCTCCACCCTCACCCTTTCAGCAGAAGTCGCTTCTGCATCACTCCATGGAAAAACCATAAAATGCGCATCACCAATTTGATGAACAACCTCGCTCTCTCCAATTGCTGCAATCCCCGAAATCCCATTTTGCACAGCAGCTCTTGCCACAACCTCTGAATACGCGAAATGCTCGGTTACATGGGGGCGTTTCATGATCGTTGGGTTTAATCGCTTTACCGCATAGATCCCCTGCTCAGTTTCCACCTTCAGCATTTTATGTAAAAGACCGCCATAAACCCGTTCCGGTTCACGCAAGATCGTCCCTAGCTTCAATTGATCAAACAAAGTTTGAAGTCCTGTTGTCATCATATCCCCTCCATCTAACATCTATTCGAACTTTTCTGAAAATTTATGTTACAATGATTCTATTCTTTCACCCTGAAAATGTAAATGCTCAAAGGAGGACAACGATGAAAAGAATCTGTCTATTACTAGCAAATGGCTTTGAAATGTCGGAAGCCAGCGTGTTCACCGATGTTATGGGATGGAATCAAACCGATGGGAACGGCCAAACCGAACTGATCACCGTCGGCATGCATAAAAAACTGAAATGTACTTGGAATTTCACTGTTGTGCCGGAAATGCAACTCAAAGACCTCACTGTCTCGGATTTCGACGCCTTAGCCATCCCCGGCGGATTCGAAGAAGCCGGTTTCTATCAGGACGCCTTCCATCCTGACTTTCTCAAGACAATTCAGGATTTCCACAATCAAGGAAAACCAATCGCTTCCATTTGTGTAGGCGCGCTTCCTCTAGGAAAAAGCGGCATCCTGAAGGGTATACGCGCAACAACCTACAATTTGAGTAGCGGGTTTCGCCAGAAACAATTGGCCGCATTCGGCGCTAACCTTCAACCAAACACACCCATTGTGATGGACCAAAATATTATCACCTCGTATAATCCGTCCACCGCTTTCGATGTTGCTTTTCTTCTCTTGGAAGTACTCACCACCGCAGAAAACACAAACCATGTTAAAAAACAAATGGGATTCATCTAATACCTTAGATGAACCCCTACCAACTCACTATTTTTTTATACTAATCTACTCAGCATCTCTTATCAATCGCACCCTATTACCAGGTATGTGACACAGCCAAAGCATCACCGTCAACAAGGAAGTAATCATAATTGGATTGATCTGAATTCACGTAACTATCTCCCCATGTTGCGTCTATATAAACATCGTCACCTGCAAATAGAGCTTTCGTCCAAATATGCTCAATGCCATCTGCAACTCCACCTATTCCTTCAACTTGTAAACCTGCACCTTTACATAAAGCATTATATGCCGCGGTATAGCCTTGACATACTCCTAAGCCATTATCATATACTCCGTATCCTGTGTAGCTTTCTGCATGAAAATCATTGTCGTACTCTGTATTCTGAACCACCCAATCGAATAGGACCAAAGCTTTTTCCTTATCTGATTGACCCTCAAACAACAAACCTGAATCTTCCAGCGTCCCAATTATTTCAAAAGTTTCCACAAAGAACGCTTCTCTATAGGTTTTCAACGTCTCTTCATCCATACCTGTGTCCGAAGAAAAAACAAATGTAACTGTTACATTATTACCATCTCCCTTAGCCTTATACGTCATGCGATTTGTAAATGACATATATTCGGGATACTTATTGAAAATTGAATCAAAAGCCTCGGCAATCTCTTCTTGGGTTTCATCCGTCAACAACTCTTCAAAACTGATTCCTACATATTCAACAGAATAAGTTAACGTATTCGTTTTACACATATGCAGAAGAATCGCTTCAAATTCCTCTACCGTATCAGGATTTTCTACTACATTGCTCTTCTCTTTTATAAAGATCTCACTAAATCTTTCCATTAACAGTGATGTCGCTTCATTCTCCACAGGGACCGGCTCAGGATCAACCAATTCTTCCTCAACGATAGGCTCTTCTGTCATTGGTTCTTCTGTTATTGGTTCTTCTACAACTGGTTCTTCTTCTGTTTCTATTATTGGATCTTCTTCTACATATATTTCTTGGTCGTCTTCAACAGCTGTGGCTTCTTCATCTGCATCATCATGCGTTTCTGCCACATCCTCCATGTCTCGACCATTCAACTTATCCCGATCGGCCACATCGACTTTAACTTCTTCCACTAGATTATCGTCGTGACTGTAGCTGTTTTGGACCTCATTCGCATACTCCTCTGAGCGTATGTCTTCAAGCGCCTTCTTTTCTTGTGACCCATATGCACTTATACTGCTTAACAATAAAATAATGACACCTAGTAATACGATTGTTTTTTTCTTCAACTTTATACATCCCTTATTATTATTTTTGATGGTTCTCTCATAAGCTCTTTCGATAAATCCATCTCCTCTATGCCGATTAAAACATAGGAAGCGGTTATTTCATTTCATTTTACAATAGGTTGCATTTATAAATACGAAAAAACACTCGCTGTTTAGTGGGTGGCTTCGACTCTTTTCATTTCCCTACAGACTTTTATCTGTCATTCAGATGGTTGTTCGAATCAGCAGAACGCCTAATACTTTTTATGAAAACATAGGAAGTACTTATTACCAAGATCGATAAATCAAAAAAAGAGTGCTCAGATGACAATCTAATCACTCTCTACTTTATGCATTTTGTACTAATCTAAAAATCTTAAGTTGTATTTTAGCAGTTACTTATGGTGCGACTCACTTAAGATTATTCGAAAATATGGTAAAGCTGATATCTGTACTCGTCTCCTTGATTATCCGTGAAGACGACAAGCATCTCCATCATTTGATTTTTCGTTACGGGTTTATTAAATATGTATTCGCCGTTAATATCAAGTTGAAGCATGCTTTCGATACCGAATTCAAAGACCGGCATCACATAATCCTCTTCTAATGGCTCCTCGGAAGGATCTTGCCCTGAAATGTACCAATTTTCATCCTGTAAGAATTCAATGGTGTCGACCAGAACATCATCCGCATAGATTTCGCCGCGAACATCTACAATTTTCCTGTTCCTGAAGTAGTCGGCGATAAAAGGATCCTTATCAAAATTTGAATTGATCATAATATCCATTCCAACGCTCTTATAGGTGTTTTTTTCATCAACTTCAACGCCCCAGATATATCCGTCAACAAAGAGAATTTCTTTCATCATGTAGTTAAGTCGAACGTCACCAAGAGATTCGCTTCGCTTTGACTCTGCCGACTCTCCAACAATTGACAATACATAGTCTCTACCTATGGCCAATTCCAAGGAATAATCAAGATTGAGGCTGCTGTTCATTGCTTCTGTTGCATCAATTTTGTCCTGGTAAGCGCCTTCTGTATCCTGAACAACAATATAGATTTTCTCATCATTTCGAAGTTCATTAAATTCCACCTCGATATCCACACCTGCCGTCATCTCTTCTTCATTGTAGCGTACGGCTTGTGCCCGCACTTTTCTCGTCCAAGCGTTTTCTGCCATGAAATTATCCAACACCCTTGATACGTCCCCACTGATATTGCCTATTCTATTATCAAGCCGAACCACCGAATTATTCAGGTTCGATACTTTGTTCTCAAGATTACGCAGTTTTGAATGAGTGAGAAAATTTGTAAATAATAGCAGTATGATGATGGAAATCAATAATTTGTTTGTTTTCATTTTGTACCCCTTCCCAGTTTCTAGCTATTTCAGTATAACACTCTGCGCCGTTATTGTTTCATCCATCAAATCCATTTATAGCTTGTTTCGTTGGAAGCATTGTTCCCTGATCCGCCATCGATTATACTAAGATTAAGAAAACTGAGAGGTGCAATCATGCCACAAAAATCAAAACAACTTTTGGAAGAAAGTCGAACACGAAGGACGTATCGCCAATTTCTTGATGAATCCGTAAATATGGACGTGATCAAAAACTGTCTGATGACAGCAGCTACCGCTCCCAATGGCGCCGACAAACAACCTTGGCATTTCTGCGTGGTGACGGATTCAGAAATGAAGCAAAAGATTCGCACAGAATCGGAAAAGATTGAAAAAACTTTTTATGAAGAAAAGATCAGCACTGAGTGGCAAGCAGATTTAGAGAAACTAAACGTGAATTGGCGCAAGCCTTTTCTAACGGAAGCGCCTTGCCTTGTCGTTATTTTCAAAGAATTTTACAAAATTCTGCCTGATGGCAGCAAAGACAAAAATTACTATGTGACGGAATCCGTAGGACTCGCCACCGGATTTTTAATCAATGCCCTAAGAAATGCCGGCTACGCCAGCTTCACCTACACCCCGGCACCACCAACCTTTTTGCGCACGCTCTTGAATCGACCGGAGGGAGAAACCGCCATGATGATTCTTTGTACTGGCAAAGCAGACTTAAGCTACGAATTGCCCGTATTAAAAAAGAAAACCTTGGAAGAGATCGCAACATTCTACTAATTTCTTCTATAATACCATGTAAAGAGGAAAGTTCTCCGCAACGCCTGAAATGGCTGAAAATGAACCATGCAACCACTCTCGCAACTTAAAGTTGCAAGAAATCCACAAGTATATCTAGCCTTTCATTGAAGCTTTTGACATAATAAAGGTACAGAAAATCGGTATTTCTATTATTATAAAATGAAAGAAGGCACACTTATGACAAATCATTTAAACGAAAGAATCGTTGTCTTACGCAAAGGATTAAACCTCTCCCAAGAGGCTTTGGCTGAACAACTCGGGGTCAGTCGCCAAGCAATCTCGAAATGGGAACGCGGCGAAACCAGCCCTGATATCCAGAACCTATCTGCGCTTGCTGATGTCTTCGGCATGACGGTTGATGAATTGATTCACGATGAAGCAGCGAACTCACCAACCAAAACAAAACTAGTAGGAATGGATCTACGAAAGAGTGCAGAGAAACTCATTATTATCGCTGTCGCAATCTTCATCATCAGTGCTTTTAGTTTTACGTCACTGCCATTTAATGGAAAGACCAACCTCCTCATCTTCGGTCTTTTGATCACCCTTGGCGTTCTTATGTGCATCAAGGCAGGCTTTATGTTCGAGCGCTTCTACATGTTGAACAAAAATCAAATGGAGTACAATGTGGAAGCAGAAGGACCCACTCGTCAATATAAAAGAAGACGTGATGCTGTCGGTACAGTGGTTGCTTTACTCTGTGTTATTGTTTATCTCTTCATCTCCTTTGTATATGGTCTCTGGCATCCAGGATGGCTGATCTTTCTATTGATCCCCATCGTCTATGCTGTTTTTGATCTCATTTCATTCAAAGAACCCCGAGAATAATCAAAAGCCAAGCGGTTATTCCGCTTGGCTTTTTCTATTCCTCCCACACTTTCCTGTGATTGAATTTGCTTTTCTTTTAGGCAATGACACCCTGCCCCTTGTACAACGCTTGTTTGTTTCGATATACTACTCCTATCAATAACAACTACGACCACACAAGAAGGAGTTCTTATGAATATTTTGCAAATTGCTATGATCGTCTTTATCTTTTTAGAACTGATGAATATTACCATGCTCTATTTCAACCCTGGATCAAAAATCGGAAATGGAATTGGAGTTTTCAACGCCTATGAAAAATCCAAAGAAAACGAAGAAGTACACAACCTTGTCCAATACTTGGTATTTTGGGTTGCAGGCACAAAGCTCATTTTTATTGCGCTTCTTGTTGTCATCATTTTCACTGGTTCAACCACCACCCAATTATTTGCGGTTGGTGTCTTGATTCTTTCGATTCTTTCCTTTTATTGGCGTTTGTATCCCATCATGAAAGCCATGGACGCAAAAAATCAAATTACCCCAAAAGGATATTCAAAAACCCTCCATCTGATGATCGCTTTTTTTATCAGCGGTTTTGCAATTGCTCTTACGATTGCACTGGTTTAACAACGCTTACTTTCCCAATAAAAACCCCACTTCCAGTTTTCATCTGCCGGAAACGGGGTTTTCATTTATTCCCTTGCCTTTAAAATCGAATTTAGAAGCTTGCCGACCGCCTTTGCCTTATTCCTCGCTTTATTATTCTTTCCATACCCCAAAGGGCGATTTGCTTCCGCTGCTGCAGATACCCAATACTTTCATTTTTCCCACTAAATCCAATCTACTTGAGATAACGTATGTTCACTTACAACTTCGCCCGTGTTCACGGTTCCCGCTGGTTCAATCAGCATCACCTTACACTCTTCCTTTGAAGACGGCCGATGTTCCACACCTTTCGGCACAACCATCATCTCTCCCGCCTTCAATTTCACGCTTCGATCGCGGAAGTCAATCTGCATTTCCCCTTCCATCACCAAAAACACCTCATCGGTTTCCTTGTGATCATGCCAGGTAAACGCACCCTTGAACTTCGCCAGCTTGAAATGATAGTCATTCATCTGCTCAATAATCTTTGGGGACCAGTATTCAGTTACCAACTCAAATTTCTCTGCAACATTAATCTTTTCCACCTTCATTCATTCTCCTCCTGTTCATTTTAATACACTTTACTCCTCTGCCTTTTATGATACATGAAAAGAAAACGGCAGACAAAAAAAGACTGCCGCGATGCGACAGCCTGCTTCTTACCCTTCAACATATCTCTTGATATCTTCCAGATCCTTTTTCAAATCCTTTTCTGTCGCACCTTTCATCATCGTGCCGAACACCTTGTCCATCACGCGTCCGCCAATGCCGACCGCCTCGCTTTCAAATCCCATGGTCAAAATACAGGCTTCGCCCTGCTCTTCGATGTCAAAACTGGAAATATAGACCGCCCCGTGGCTTTCCGCCCGGGTACGGTACCCTTTATTCTCTTCAGCGTCCGTCACCCACATCACTTCCGTAGCTTCCTTGCCGAACATAATGCGGGTTTCCCGCCACTTGAATCCTACAAACCCACTCTCTGGCTTTTCCAACACCTCAATCTTTAATATCCCCACGATTCTTTCAACCGAATGCTCGATATCTGTAATTGCCTGATAAATCGATTCCTTGGTTCCTTCTATTTTCACCGCTACCGATACCTTCATCATTCCCTCCTTTTTTGTACTATTTATATACCCTGTAACTTCTTTCCATATCGATTTTCCCAATTAAAAAATCGGCCCCTCTTGCTAGGACCGATCCAAACTATTCATTCTATTCTATCTCCATTTGTTTCGCCAGACGCAGAATATCCGCAACAGACTTGTCAATATCTTCATAGGTTGTCTTATAGGAACTGACGCTAATTCTCATCACGGCTTGTCCCTGCCAGGCAGAACCACCCAGCCAACACACCCCAGATTTTTGGATCGCTGCCATAAGCCGATTCGTTTTCTCATCGGATTCAAAGCGAACCAATACCTGATTGAAAACCACCTTATTCAAAATTTCCAATCCGCCATTCTCGAGTTGATCCGCAAAATAGACGGCTTTTTTATGCAACTCCCACACCAGTTCCGCAACACCCTTTTTCCCCAAGCCTTTCAATGTTGCCCACACATCCGTCACGCGTGCTCGTCGAGACATTTCCGAGGTATAGAACATATTGTCACGATTCTCACTTAAAGCCAAATAGGCTCCCGCCATATGCATGGACTCCACCAACATGGATTCATGTCTACAAAGAATGATCCCGCTGTCGTAGGGGGTGTTCAAGGTCTTGTGCCCATCTACCGACCAGGCATCTGCCAGCTCCATCCCTTTGGTCAAATGCTTGAACTTTGGATTTGCAGCAGCCCACAAACCAATAGCACCATCAACGAAGACGTAAGTACCCGCTTCTTTTGCCACCGTGCAGATTGCTTCGAAATCGTCAAAATCTCCGGTACCCACATGACCTGCTTGAAGCACCAAAAGGGTTTGATCATCGAGTACAGGCAAACAGTCAGCCCGCATGCGACCCTGCTCGTCAGCAGGCACCTTAATCACCCGCTCGTTTCCCAATCCAATGATAGAAAGTGCCTTGAACACCGTTGAATGGGCACCCTCTCCGACGACAACTTTGATCGGTGGCGCATCAAACAAGCCCTTGCCAAATACATCGTAGCCCATTCGACCCAACAGATAATTCCTGCCGGTTGTCAACCCGATTATGATTGCTGTCGAACTTCCACTGACATGTCCTGCAACGGTCTCTTTCGGTAAGCCCAACAGATTCACTATCCAGTTTTGAACAACTGTCTCCAGCTTGGCTGCAATGGGAGACATCAAATACATGGCCGAGTTTTGATCCCAGGCGTCCGTCAACCACTTGGAAGCTAGTGCAGAGGGCAAAATGCCTCCGGTGACAAATCCAAAGTACCGGCCACCAGTCTGCGCAACGGTCGCCGGACTCCCATGTTGATGCAATTGTCTAAGGATGGCCTCTGTCTTTTCCGGTTCCTCCTTCAATTCCTCATCAAAGATCGTAAGATTTTCCAAATCTCGAGCCTCTGGAAAGACGGGTCTCTCATCAACCTGATTCACATATTCCAATGCAAATTCTCGGGCAAGATTCAATCCAGCCTCTTGGTCTTGGTTGCGTATCTCTTCTAAAATCGGGCTGACATACGGTTTACTCATCAACAATCCTCCCCTTCTCTTTTCCGTTTATTTCCTAATTCTTATTCAAACTATATCATCGGGATAAATCCAATACAATGATGGTCTTGTATGCAAGACCCAGAAATGGCCTTGTCGCTTTTTCATCAAACAAAGAGTCCCCAAATTTCCCGAGGACTCTTTGTTTGCTTGAATTCTTATTTTTCTTTTACATACACAACATTCAAATCCAGATAATACTCCATTCGGTCCGCCTGGGGATCGATCATGATGTTCATATGCTGAAAGATCAATAAAACGGACAACTCTGGCGTATCGAATTGTTCGCTTATTTCTTCGAAGCTTCTCGCTTCATAAGCGCCCGATCGAGACCGCACTTTGTCTGCTGTTTCATCCATAAATGCCTTCAGATCCTCTTGAAGAATCATTTGCCCATCTAGCCAAACGGTAATGGCTGGAAAATTGTCTCCATCACCAGTCATCCATTCAATACGATAAGTGCCACGTTCTCCATCGAGAGTTTCCGACCGGACATCATAGCGCCCATCTTCTCCTCTCTGCAGATAGACCGCCCAATCGTACTCACCGATATCAACAGTCATATTAGGCATCATCAACGACATGCCCAAAGATTCAGGATCTCGAACCGGATATTCCGAATCATATTTCTCCCAGGTTGGTTCAAATCCGAGTTTGGCTTTAAACACCTCATGCTTTTCCAACTCTTCATCGAACCACACCGGAAGCCGCGCTTCCTCTTCATAGGCAAGGAAGTACACAGCATCGGTAATAGCGATACGTGCTTCTTCGTCAGGCTCCGTCACTGTCGGAATTAATCGATCTTCGACCAAAATCCCTTCCTGAACCAGCAGTTTCTCCAATCGATTCAACTGCGACCTTGCTGGTAGGGCATAGTAACCAAGAATCGGCGAAACCGATACAATAAGCATCACGCAGACCACGCAAGCGATCTTTGAATGGGCTCGATTCTTCATCAGAATCAGCAGTCCTGCCGCAATCACTGCGGCTACCAAGACCAATGCAAAGCCATATTCTGAAGACTTCAGCCCGGATTCTTGCAATCTCGCGATAAGCGCCCAAGAACCAAAGGCCAGAATCACTAACAACGCAATGGGATAAGCGCGGCGATAGAACTGTGCAATGCCCGTTTCTTTTTTTGCAGTCATCATCGCCAGCCAGATCCCACCAATGGAATAGCTGGTCACAATACCAAACAGTCGGCTAAATGTTGGCCAGTCTCCCGTCACAACGGTTTTCGCCGCCCACGAAAGCAATACAATGGTCAACACCACAACAATCGGTATCATGATAAATTCAAACAGCACTTCAATAAACCGCGGCTGTGTCGTAGCCACCACCCGGTGGGCATCCTCCGTGCCTTTTCTAAAATCAGGAAAGTATCCCACAAAGATCGCAAAGGCGGCTAAGCCAATTATTGCGCCCAGTACCATATACACTTTGCTGCTCATATCCCGGTATAGTAACGCCTGAATAGCTCCGGCAACACCCGAGGTTCCGCTCATCATCACACCACCGTAAATGGCAGCAATCAAAAATGCCTTCTGAGTCATAAACAATGAACTGGCAAAATCCGATTCTTTGTTTGTCTCCCCCGCGAAATAAATGAACCCAATCAAGCTGACAGCGATCAGAATCGAAGTCCGGGCAGCCGACAGATTTGAAACATTGGTCACGATTCTGCGAATTGGATCACCTGCCTCTCCTCCAAGAAAATATAAGAGAAGAAAAACCAGAACACCGACTGCTGCGCCGGCACCATTGGCGATTGTAAACGCCTTGGCATGATTGAACCGCTTTTGTGCCGCGGTAATGGAAGCCATGCCAAAAATGGCAGATGACGCAAATGCAAGATGCAAGCAATTAAATAGAAAATTATAATCCTCCTGTTGTGGCCAATCCATCCAGATCCGGATCAGCGTAACAATGGTAAATCCCACCGCGCTCGCCAAAGTGATCGGGAAGGTTTGAAAAGTCTGCAAGGCTCGTTGCAGGCTTGATTGTATGGATTCTTTGATTGAAGTCATCATGCTCCCTCCTTTTATTCCTTATGGATCATTACACTTATACCCCTTCAATTTCCTTCCAATATTAATTGATAGACCTCGCCGAGTCAAGAAAAAAACGCCTTCCGTTTACCGGAAGGCGTTCACTTACTCTATCCCAAGAACATTTTCATATCTTCATCTACGGTTCCAATGCCCGCAATTCCAAAGTTCTCCACCAATACGTTTACCACGTTTGGCGACAAGAATGCCGGAAGGCTTGGTCCCAAGTGGATGTTTTTCACACCCAAGGAAAGCAATGCTAACAATACGATGACCGCTTTTTGCTCGTACCATGCAATATTGTAGGCAATTGGCAATTCATTGATATCATTCATTTCAAAAATCTCTTTCAATTTTAAAGCAATTACTGCCAAAGAGTACGAGTCGTTGCACTGTCCCGCATCCAATACACGAGGAATACCGCCGATATCGCCCAATTCCAACTTGTTGTATCGGTACTTTGCACAACCCGCTGTCAAGATCACCGTATCCTTCGGCAATTTCTCAGCAAATTCCGTGTAGTACGAGCGTGATTTCATTCGGCCGTCACAACCCGCCATAACAAAGAATTTTTTAATCGCGCCGGATTTCACTGCGTCCACAATCTTATCCGCCAAAGCGAATACTTGGGCATGTGCGAATCCACCGACGATTGTGCCGTTTTCGATTTCAACTGGAGATGCCAAGCTCTTCGCCTGCGGTCGTATAAATTCTTTCGATATGCTCAGCCTTAGGCGGTACAATACAGTTTGTTGTGAAAAGAATCGGTCCGTTAAATGATTCGAATTCTTCTTTTTGTTTCCACCATGCATTGCCGTAGTTACCTACAAAGTTTTCATACTGTTTGAATGCTGGGTAGTAGTTGGCTGGAAGCATTTCACCATGGGTATAAACGTCAACACCTGTTCCCTGAGTTTGCTCAAGCAATTGTTCCATATCCTTCAAATCATGACCGGAGATCAAAATCCCGGGATTGCTTCGCACGCCGATATTTACTTCTGTGATTTCAGGATTCCCGTACGCGCCTGTATTAGCCGCATCCAGCATTGCCATGGCGTCCACACCGTACTTGCCAGTTTCCAAAGTCAAGGCAACTAACTCATCTGCTGTAAGGCTGTCATCTAATGTAGCCGCCAACGCGCGTGTCATAAACGCGTAAAGCTCTTCGTTTTCGCTTCCTAGGTTGTATGCGTGCTCGGCATATGCCGCCATGCCTTTTAAGCCGTAAATAATCAATTCTCTCAATGAGCGAACATCTTCATTTTCTGTTGCAAGAACGCTGACGCCTTTGAAATTCGCTTTCGCTTGAATGGCTTCATCCGTATCCGCTGTCCAAAGCGCGCAATCATGCAAGTTCTCAAGCGCTACGCCTTTTGCCGTAACTTCTACTTTCACCGCTTCTCTGACGATCAAACCTTCTTTGATCTTTTCAATGATCACGGCGTCGTCATAATTCGCATTGGTGATCGTCATAAACAAACCATCTTGCATCAGTTTGTTGACGTTCGGGAATTGAAGACCCGCCTCGATTCCTTTTTGCGCTACGACCGCAACCCCTTTTAGGGTGTAGATCAACAAGTCTTGCAGATTCGATACTTTTTCAGATTTACCGCATACCCCTTGGACAGTGCAACCGGTTCCTTTTGCTGTTTCTTGACACTGGTAACAAAACATACTCATATTTATTCCTCCTCATAATTTTTGCTTATGAGGGTAGTTTATCTTAAGATTAGGCCTAAGTCGGTACCCCAGGTTACCAATTTGATAAAAAAATGTTAAACGCTTATCTTTACCGCATTGAGATCCAATATTTTGAACGACGCTTTATAAAAATCGATCAATCCTTCCTCTTTCATTTTAATCAATTCCCTCGACAGGGAAGGCCTAGACACATTCAAAAAATCTGCCAGCTCGCTTCGGTTCAAGTCAATAATAAAACTCTTCTCCCCGGTATCATGGTATTTCTCCATTAAATAGGTACATATCTTTTTTCTCATGCTTTTCATGGACAAGTATTCGATCTTCCGGTTCAGCTGAACACCCTTTTTGGTTACAATCTTTAACATATTCTGAATCAAGCGCTTATGTCCGTCGCAGAGCTTCGAGCAGGTGCCGAGGATCTGCCGGGGCGTCAGAAAGAGAATGGAACAATCCTTTGCCGCCATCACCGCAATGTTCCATTGGTGAAATTCCGAAAAGGCCAGCATTTCCCCAAATCCGTCGTACCGCTTGAATTTGCCCATAATCACACGATTGCCTGCCTCATTTTCCTTGAAGACTGCCACTTCTCCCTGCAAAATAATCCCGATTCGCTTCGTATGATTCTCTTCCATGCTGATCAGTTCATTCTTCTGATAGGCTACGACCTTCGGCTGCAGACAGTCCAACATGCTGTCAATGTCATCATCCGCTATTCCCTCAAACATTTCGAAATTCTTTAGAATATTGCTCCATCTCGCATAAGTAATCTCTTCCATACGCACCTCCTTATTTCTCTAGACGTCCGCCAATCCATTTGATTCGCATCTTTTTTCCATTATACCACGCAATAAAAAAGGACTCCCCATTTGGAAAGTCCACGAAATGAAGGATCCTATTTTTCTATAAGGAGAGCTCATCCACCATATTTTTGTATGCCTGGATATAAACCGATACATCTGTACCAATCGCTACCGCGTTAAATCCAGCGGCAAACTGCGCCTTGGCGCCATCAGCCGATCCTGCAAAGATCATGGACGGTTTGCCCGCCGCGCTACACGCCGCAACAATTCGCTTTAAGGCTTTGATGAAATCCGGATGATCAAATTGCGCTGTAATCCCCATGCTGATGGACAAATCATAGGGTCCGACAAAGATACCATCAACACCTGCCATAGCTGCAATCGTCTCGATGTTTTCCAAGCATCCCACCGTTTCGCATTGGGGGATCAGCATGGTTTCTCGGTTGCAGGTTTCGAAATATTCTCCCACATCACCGACAAAATCTGCATGGCCGTACCCAGCCGCTCGTCCGTAAAAGAATCCTCGGTTCCCCACCGGGGCGTACTTCCCATGGGCTACAATCTCTTTCACTTCTTCCACCGTATGGATATTCGGGACAATCAATCCTTTAGCCCCTACATCCAACATTTTGAGAATAGAAGAACGCTCGTGATTTTTCGTTCGCACCAACGGCGTGATTCCACCATGCTCCGCCGTACGAATCAGTTCCTGTGCGCTCTCCACGTCAAAGGGACCATGCTCAGCATCAATCACCAAAAAATCCAACCCCGCCAATCCCAAGCACTCCACGGCACTGCTTCCGCCGATCTCAAAAAAAGTGCCCGCCACTTGTTTCCCGCTGTTGAGTTTTGCCTTTAATTTATTCTTCATTCGATCCCTCCGCTATTGGTTTCAATTTTTTCAACCGTTGATTCATTTCATCCTGATGTTTTTTATAAACCGGACAGGTTGGACAATGCGCCACCATAAGATGTTGCCATTTCTCTTTTTCCTCGCCTTCCGGCATGACCCGATACAGAGCGCCCCAGTCATATTCCCAACAACCGACTTGCTCTTGGTATACCTGACATTTTGCGGTTTTTGGATCCGTCCCATTCATTGGACAGTTGACAATCTCATAGCACTTTTTCTCCGTATCGTATTCCTCCACCACTTGAAAATCTGTCGACTCAAAGGAAAAGATCCGTTCCATCGCTTTTTTTCCAAATTTTGTTTCAAAGGCCTTCGCAATCTGATTTAATACCACAAGGTTTTGATCGTCTTCGTCTTTCAACATCTCCTCTTGAAAAGTTTTCCATACATGTCCCGTGTGATAGTCAAAAAGTTTCACATTTTCATTTTCAAAGCGCGTTTTGATCTCGCCAATTTGCTTCCAATCCTCCGCTGTGAGATTTGCGTTCTTCCATTGGAAGGTGCAGTACTCGGACGAATGCAGGAAACTCGTCACCTCCAGTTTCAACTTTGGATTAAATCCCTTCAGCAAATGGGTGTCGATCAAGGCGCAATATACCTTCGCGCACTCCGGCAGCTCCATTTCCTGAAAAGTGGAAAGCCAGAGACATTCAGGATTCAAAATCACCCAGTCATCTTTGTCGGAAAAAGATTTGCCCGCCAATTTTGGCGGCTGGGTTGGCGCCCACTCCCCATGACTAAAGTAGGCAGAAAAATCGGCTTCAAATCCATGGGATTTTGCGCGCAACGCCATGCGTTGACCGCGCTGCTCTGCATATCGCTTGATGGCACGTTTAAAACATTCAATGCCCGCTTCGCCTCGTCGGTTCCTAAGGGCTAAAAAAAACAAGCCAATCAAGGTTGCGTGATGAACTTCTGTCCATATCATGGCGATCCCTCCTCTTGTTTTTCATCCTATCGCAGCTTTCCGTTCAACTACAACGCGTTGATCTTTACAAATAGCGCCTCATAATCGTCCGCCGTCATCGGTTTTGGATTGCTGCCGTTGGACCCATTCTTCTCAGACAGCTCCGCCAACAAACGGAATCCACTTGGCTCAACGCCCAAGGATTTGAAATCAGGCAAGCCTATCTCTGCAGAGATTTCCTTTATCAGATCGATTCCCTTTTCAGCGGCTTTCTTATCGTCATCTTCCTTGATTCCCAAAGCTCTTGCCACTCTCGCATACTTCATTTCTGCGAAGGGTAGGCACTCCGTCATCATATGGGGCAGAATAATGGAGTTACAGAGTCCATGAGGCTTGTCGTACACGCTTCCTAGGGCCTCCGCCATGCAATGCACTCCCGCCACATCAGCGTGGCTGAAGGAAAGACCGGCCAAAAGACTACCCGTCATCATGCCGTCCCGCGCTTCCTCGTCCGATCCGTTTTTCACCGCTCGAACGATATACTTGCCAATATATTCGATGGCATAGAGACCCACGGCTTCCGCGATGGGTTCCGTGCAGGTTGCCGTATAGCCTTCAATGGCGTGCGTCAAAGCATCAATTCCCGTTGCCGCCGTAATGGCTGCAGGCAGAGTATAGGTCAGTTCTGGGTCCACCAATGCAACCTTCGCAGCGATATGCGGACTCTTAACAGTGAATTTAAAGTTCTCTTTTGTATCGGTGATCACAGAGGAGAACGTCACTTCGCTTCCCGTGCCTGCTGTCGTCGGAATCGCAATCAGGGGCAGGCAATCAGAACCGATCTTTTTTTCCGCATAATCGCGAATGGCACCACCCTGTTTTGCTACGGCAACAATACCTTTGGCCGCGTCAATGGGACTGCCGCCGCCTAAGGCGATCACCACATCTACCTTCTCTCGAATGGCAAATTCCGCGCCCGCTTGCACATTATAATCTTTGGGATTGGCTTCAATCTCACTGAAAACCACAACTTCTTTGTCTGAGCCCACATGCTTCATCACTTTGTCCATAATTCCGGCAGCAAGGATTCCTGGGTCGCAGACCACCATAATTTTCTTGGCGCCAATTTCATTCAACACATTGTCCAATTCTTGGACGATGCCTTTTCCATATTTGATTGTTGAGGGCAAAATAAAATCGAAATTCATGTGAAACCTCCTTTTCGTATAATTATACACATAAATATTAGAATTTTCATTCTATAATCGATACGATCCATGATTTTCCTATCTATTTCTCGAAATATCCGTTATACTACCGACAAACAACGCGAAAACCATGAACCATTTGTCGTCAGGAGGATTTATGAAACTAGCCATCTATGATTTTGATGGAACCATCTTCGAAAAAGAAACGCTCCCCTTTATTATTAAATACTGGGCTACTAATGGCTATTCCAAGGTCCGACTTGTGAAATTTTATGCACTCGCCCTAAAATTAATCGCAACCTACAAGCTGAAACTGGACCCCGAAATGGACAAGGAGAAATTTCGAGCAACCGCTGCAAAACTCTTTATGATTCTCTTTGAAGGAATGACTAAAAAAGAGATTGCTCAATTTTTTAGCGACTGCACAATCGAGATCATCAATCACTTTAACAAACGTGTGATCGAAAGCATCCATCAGAAAAAAACAGAAGGATTTCATACCGTCATCTGTTCCGGAGCAAATACCTTATTATTGGAAGAAGTCGGTAAACACCTTCCAGTCGACACCATTATCGGCACAGAACTTGTTTTTCGGGAGGACCAAACCTATGATTTTGACGCACCGTTGATGATCGTAACCGGCACGAACAAGCCAAAAGCTCTCTTGGATGCTTTTCAAGGGGTGGAGATTGACTGGGAGAACAGCTACGCCTTCGGTGACAGCTACTACGACCACGACATCTTAAGTCTTACTGGCAATCCCGTTGCGGTGAACCCCGATAAAGGATTGAAAGAAATCGCCTTTGAAAAAGGCTGGACTATTTTTTAAACGAAAAAGCAATGGTTGAAGTCCATAGAAATTGGATTCTGACCATTGCTTTTTTTATGACTTAAATCCCTTCCTTCTCCATTTTCACAGGCGTGATCAAAGGACGCTCGACTTTGTTGTCCGCTTTATTTTTTTGAATCAAAAATATCGCAAGACCCGTTAAAATCACCGCAATCCCCACACCCTGTTGCAGAGAAATATGCTCATCTAAAATATAGTACGCGAGTATACAGGTCCCAATGGTTTCCCCAAGAATACTCATGGAAATTACCGAGGTGCTCAACCACTTCAAGAGCCAGTTAAACGTCATTTGCCCCAAAATCGTTGCAATGCACGCCAAGCCAAAGAAGGCCTGCCACGTCTTGAGCGGATAGTTTGTAAATGAGACTTGCCGGCTAAGGGCGTAGATCCCTAAAAATACCGAGCTACTGACATATCCAATAAAAGAATAGGGAATAACCGATAGCTTTTTCCTTAAATGCTGCCCAATAAAGAAATAGACGGTGATAATCCCCGCTGCTATGAATGCAAGCAAATCTCCGAACAGCGCCATTTCACTGACTTGAAAGTCCCCCCATCCGATAATAAAGCTTCCGCCTATGGCGATTATGCCGCCCATAATTGCGCCTCGCGTAAATCGCTCTTGAAAAAAGAAATACCCGCCAACAATTGCAAAAAGCGGCTGAAGCGTAACAATCACGGTTGAACTGGCTACCGATGTGAACCGCAAAGATTCAAACCACAACACATAATGCATGGACAAAAACAATCCCGATAAAATGCCAAGCCCCCATTGCCTTTTTGACAAAGAAAGCAATTCTTTCCGATTTTCCTTCTTCAACCATACAAAGGGCAGAAGGATCATTGCCGTGATAAATAGTCGATAAAATGCTGTAATTGATGATGGTGCATCCGCGAGTTTAACGAAAATAGCGGATGTTGATAACGCAAATACACCAAAAAACAAAACCAAGTACGATACAAATCTTGATTTCATACAGACCCTCCTTTCTTTTTTCCTCTATGGCCGCTCGGCCGTCTAGTTCCTCTACTTTTATAAATCAAGTTGCAAATCATTCCACTCAGCACCGCCGTGGGTCGAATCAGACACGCCTAAATTTAGATAGCCGAAACTCTCATAAAACGCCACCAAATGCGACTTGCAAGTCAGAAGAACCGCTTTCTTTTCTTCTTCCTTGGCAAAAGCAATAAATTGATTCATCAATGCTCTTGCATAGCCGTTTCCTCGATAATTCGGAAGCACATCCAATCCATAAACCATCAGATGCTTGCCCGAATCTTGATGATATTTCATCGACTCATAAAAACGATCTTCGATAATGGGGGAATCATTGGCTGCCCCATTGATAAAACCGATCGCTTCTCCACCCAGTTCCGCAATAAAAAATCCTTTTTGATACGTCTTTAAACGATCCTCCATCGCTTCCGCCGTTGCCGCTTCTGCCGTAGGAAAACAAATCGCTTCAATATGAATCACCGCTTTCAAGTCTGCCAGACTTGCGTTGCGTAGTTTCAGTTCACTCATGCCTACACCTCTTTTTCTTATCAGTATATCAAAAAAGAAAGCCTCCTACATAAGAGACTTTCTTTTCCCCTTGTTAATTTACGCATTATTCAACTCCGAGCAAAATTTGGGTTTCCAAATCGCTTTCCGCAACTTCAGCCGGATCATTTAGATAAACTTCATACGCAAGATAATTGGATTTAACCTGATGCGCTTCCATCCAATTGGACAGTCCCCGATAGGCTTCTTTCATTTCATTATATGGGCCCGTGTAAATCATGGTTGCATACTTCCCACTAGGAATTTGACTGAATTTGATTTCTCCCTTGCCTGGCAACTCTTTCGATACGGGAAACCCGATCTCTACATCCAGATTGTCCATATCCATGTTGAAATATCCGACAAAAGGAGCGCCAACTGGTATTACTACAAGCTCTTTCATATAAGCATGAATCTTATGATAGGACTCTCCAATCGTTTTCGGCAAATCCTGGTATGGGGTTTTCAATCGAATCGATAAAACCAATTGCTTTTCGCGTTCAATAACACTGCATGCTCCAAACATATTCATTCTCCTCTTCTTGTTCTTTTCGCTTTTCTTATTTATACCCGGAATTGGGACAAATACAATGTTTAATCCCGCCTGATTCCCCTGATCAGCCTGCCGAAGAAAAACTTCGACTGTTTCATTAAGCAATCGGATTGTTAAGCATCCCATTCAATTTTATTAAATCGATTTAGTTGAAACAGCTACATCAGCTCACAATCAAAAACCGGTCTTTCGACCGGTTCACTTTTGTGGATTTTGCCTTATTCGGAATATGAGATGACCGTGTTATTTCACGATAAGCGATCGCCAGAATTATGGTATGCATGGAATTTGTCCGCACAGAACTTGATGACGTCTCCTCCTTGACGGTAAATTCCTCAGCGCTTGCGCGAATGGTCATTTCTCCATTAAAAACAACAACCTTCAGCTGGGTGCTTTTCGACTCCCTTTTCAATCGATTTTTGCATCAACAACAAAAAGTTCCTCTTCATTTGTATTACGCCATTTGTATTACGCTGTCCCACCGGATAGATTCTTTTTTGAATCCGCCATAATGGACAAATGCGGTCCATTAACGCCAGCCGCCCCGGTTTTCAGAATGCCGTTCGGCAAAAAGTCATTGTAAAACTGATGGGTGATTCTGACCTTTTCTTGCCGGTCTGTAATTTCGTGATCTCGAAAATACATCTGCAGATTGAACATGGCGGTTATGACCATATAAAGAATCAAATCAAGGTCCAAGGAGTCCGACAAGACCCCTTTCGCTTTCAGCTCCATCACTTCCGAACGATACAACTCCTTGATCCGCCGATTGTAGGCGCCAAAATAAAACTTCCTCATCACATCAACGGGCACCTTGTACCAGGTAGCCTCAAACTCAATCTCCTTTTGGGTGCAAAACCCCTCCAGATCCAGTTCGGACTGGATAAAGAAAAAGCTGCCGTACACCTCTCTGCCCTTTTCGTTAATTTTTGTGGCAATCTCCGTCAACAGATAAAGGTAGAGGTCGTCCTTGTCGATAAAGTATTGATAGAAACTGGCAATATTGATCTCGGCTCGTCCGGTGATATTTCGAATATTCACCTTTTCATAAGGCTTTTCTATAAATTCATCGTAGGTCGCCTCAATAATACGTTGTTTTTTTCCGTCTGGCAAATTAAAGAATGTCTGTTTCGGCATGATTCGCCTCCTTATGCAATACTGTCTTACCTTTACTATCGTTTATTCTTTTGGACTTTCGACCCACTGCAGCCGACCGAAAATCCAACCGGTCAATTCAGACAATGAAGGGTGAATCACCATAGCATCATGCATAAAATCGAAAGAAATCCCCTCTGACAAATCCCCATTGCATCTGCACCCCATGCTCATTAGATAGACATAGGGTTGAATCAGGATTGCCGCATTCGGTCCGATAATATGCGCCCCAAGAATCCGAGAATCTTCATCCAAAATCAACTTTACAAATCCGTCATCAGAATCCATTTCATCATACCCCATGGCGTATCCTTTCGCAACCGAGGAATAATGGCTTTTGCCCACCTGAATTCTCTTCCTCTCACACAAGGCCTCTTCTTCTGTTATTCCAAGATGTGCAATTTGAGGATGCGTAAATATCGCCCAAGGAACGATGGAATAATTCATGACTTTTTTCGGTTTATCCACTTCAAACATATTGTGTACGCAGGCAAACATTTCATAATTCCCCTTGTGCCTGAATTGAAAAAAACCATTGATATCGCCCAAAGCCCACACATTTTTTGTAGTGGTTTCCAAATACTCGTTGGTTTTAATCCACCCGTGCTCATCTGTTTGAATCGAAGTATTTTCAATTTTCAACAAGTCCGCATTGGATGTAAGACCCGCGGCAAGCATAATCTCCTGACACCGAACCGTCAGCTCCGCCCCCGTTACCAAGCTTGTTCCAACAACCCTCTTGGCGTCCCCGCTTCCTTCAAGCCGATCCACCCGAAAATTCACGCAAACCTTGATTCCCGCTTCAACAAATTGTTTTTCCAATTGTTCGCTGATTTCCTTCTCTTCAGAAGGCAGAAGACGATCCTGCATCTCGAGTATGGTTACCTTCGTTCCATAAGCAGAAAAGATATGGGCGAATTCGACACCGATCACACCGCCGCCAATAATCACCAAACTCTCCCACGGTTTTTCTGGAAACGAATCTCCATAAAAGGATTCAGAGGTCAAGTATTCCGTTTCCTCAAGTCCGTGAATTGGTGGCATCAGGGATCTCGCTCCGGGAGCCACAACAATTTTCTTCCCTTGCAATTCCTCGGAATACACACCATTCTCCATCATCACCCTGATAGTGTTGTCATCAATAAATTCCCCTACCCCACGATAGACAGTCAGTCCTTCGTGGTCAACAAACCTCTTTTCAATTTCATCGCTGTAAGCAATCTTTCCCTTCATTCTTTCAGCCAACTGGTTCCAATCCAAATTCAGTTCTTGAAAAGACAGGCCCAACTTTTTTGACTTTTGAACCTGCCTAATCACATCTGCCGGATAGGCTAGAATTTTGGAAGGAATGCAGCCTCTGTTCAAACAGGTTCCGCCAAACCTCGATTTCTCGATTAATGCGCACTGAAAACCTCGCTTGAGTGCATTGTCGATGATCGGGATTCCCACTCCCGTCCCTATCACAATCAAGTCATATTTCTTCATATTTACTCCT
Source organism: Clostridiales bacterium (assembly GCA_013619125.1). GTDB lineage: Bacteria > Bacillota > Clostridia > Tissierellales > GPF-1 > GPF-1. The sequence goes on along the minus strand of JABXKS010000043.1, from coordinate 17,936 downwards.
CGATATCATTCTCTTTACAGCATTTCCCATGATCCAGAAACCGGACATATGACCTCGGGTTTCGGAAAAATATCCCGCTCGCATGAGCTTCAACATTTGATCTCTTATTGTGCTGCTTTCACCTCACCTAGATAATACACATTGGTCGCTGCGCTAACCGGTGAAACATTTGTGATTTCTTTTGAATGTGCCAAATTAAATACCGGTTCAAAAATCGGAATCATATCGGATTCCTCAATTGTCAGAGCCAAAGCTTCCTTGACGATAGCTTCCCTTGCAACAGCGTCGCTCTCCGCCATAAAGGCGTTGATCAATTCAACCCGTTTTTCAGATGGGCTCATCCCCGCGTTAAACGGCGGCATAATCGGCACAGCCAACATTTCCTCAATCCCGTTCATATGAGTGCCCATCGGCAGGATCGCCATATCCAATTCACTATTCATCAGCTTGCCGTAAAGAGCGTTCGTATCCAATTGCTCGATGCTAATTTTGATTCCGGCTTTTTGCAAGTCAGATTGGATGGATTGTGCCATGGCCGCACCGGAAGAATCCACAGAAATTACCAGTTCCAGCGCTTCCGTATAATTGGATTTGGCCAGGAATTCCATAGACATATCTAGATTGTAGCCTTCATAAGGAACAGCACCCACCATGTCGCCCATAACCTTTTCAGCATACAATTCCGTTGCCGGCACACCAATGCCTTCGTTGGCAACCAACACGGCATTCTCTGGATTGATCGCGTGTTTGATGGCTTTTCTCAAGTTGGAATCAGCAGTATTTTCCCCCATCAGAACCAGCATATGCATGGCCCATCCGGCGGTCTCGACCAAAACCAAGTCTTCATTGTCTGAGATAATGGACTGCTGCATGGTTGGAACACCAAATATAATATCGGCTTCTTTGGATTCCAGGGCAATAACGGCTGCTGAAGCGTCCAAAGGCGGTTTTACCGTTACACTCTTAATCTCCGGCGCGCCCATAAAGTAGTTTTCATTGGCTGCCATGATCACAGACTTATCTTCCTGCTGAGAGATATACTTGTATGCGCCCGTGCCTACTGGGTTCGCTGAAAAAGCATCCAGATCCGCCTCATACAAGGCTTTTGGCACAATGTAAAGCCGTTCCGCCATTATATTCATCATCTTGGAATACGGCGTTTTCTTTACCATGGTAAAGGAGTAATCGTCAATCTTCTCCCAGCTTTCGATATAAGACATCATCCAAGAGTTGATTGGAATGGCCGTCAGGGTTTCAAGAGAAAAAATCACATCATCCGCTATCAAGTCAGAACCGTCATGAAACTTCACATCTTGGCGCAGGGTAAAGGTAACCGTCTTTCCGTCCGCCTCGTCCACCCAGCTTTCCGCCAAACAAGGTACGATCTTGCCCGTCTCGTCAAACTTCACAATGCTGTCAAAAATCGAATGGTCCACAATCTTGTCGCTCAATCCGCCAGCATAAGGGTTCAAACTCTCTGCAACCAGCAATCCGATCATGGTTAAAGAGTCTTTTTGTGTCGTTTCCGCCACGGATTCTCCGCAGCCCGACAATACCAAAACCATGACCATAATCAAGATCAGCAATCCACTACATCTTCTTTTCATTATTCGCTCCTTCCATATTTGATTTCTTTTCGCAACAAAAACACGATTCGAATCTTCTCCCCCTTTCGTCGAGTTATATCATGGCAGACATGCCAAAAATTCCGCTTGCTCCAAGGACTTCTGACTCCGTATACAAGGTGCAAGATACAAAATGACCCGGCTCCAATTCCCGAAGTGACACCTCCCCTTGGGTACACAAGGCACCAGCATGGGGACATCGGGCGGCAAACCGGCATCCCGGCTTAGGATCAATAGGACTGACAAGCTCTCCTTTGATCACTTCTGTCTTTATGGTTCGAGCCTCGGCGTTGGGAATCGGAATAGCACTTAAAAGCGCTTTTGTATAGGGGTGCATCGGATGCTCAAACAACCGCTCCGACGATGCCCGCTCCACGCACTTACCAAGATACATCACAGCAATCTCATCGGAGATATGCTTGACCACCGACAGGTCATGGGTGATAAACAGATAGGTCAGCCCCCGCTCTTCCTGCAGATCCATCAGCAGATTTAGAATCTGTGCCTGAATGGAAACATCCAGAGCAGAAACCGGCTCATCGCAGACGATAAACTTCGGTTCCACCGACAAGGCTCGGGCTACGCCGATCCGCTGCCGCCTTCCCCCGTCCAACTCGTGAGGGTACTTATCGTAGAGGCTTTTTTCCAGCCCCACTTGAGCCATCAGTTTTAGGACCTTCTCTTTTCTCCGCTTGGCATTCTTTTCTATGCCGTTGACCCGCATGGGCTCCCCGATAATATTTCCGATCCGATGCCGAGGATTGATGCTGGAATAAGGATCCTGAAAAATAATCTGCATCTCGCTTCGCAAAGCCTTCAATTCCCGCGGCGTGCAATTCGTAATATCGCGGCCTGCGTAAAGCACCTGGCCGCTCGTTGCCGGCGTCAGACCCAAAATGGTCCGTCCCAAGGTTGTCTTACCACAACCGCTCTCGCCAACAACCCCCAAAGTCTTCCCTTTTTCAATGGTCAGATCCACTTGATCGACGGCATGAAGTTTGCACCCGCAAACATCAAAATATTTTTTCAATCCCTTTGTTTCAATCAATGGATTCATCATTCCACCTCCTGTTTTTCAAACAGATGGCATTTCACCCGATGAGTTCCGTTAACATAAATCTGTGGTGGCTTCACCTTGCAGATCTCCATGCATTGCTTGCATCGGGGATGAAACTTACATCCCATGGGCAGATTTGTCGGATCCGGCATCAAACCCTCAATGGGATTCAGGCGTTTTGAACGGTCTCGGATATTAGGAATCGAACCGAACAGCCCTTTCGTATAGGGATGATGCTTATGATTGATAAAAAAATCCTCGAAGGTTCCGTATTCGATAATCTCCCCAGCGTACATCACAGCGACATAGTCGCAAATTTTTGCCACCACTCCCAAATCATGGGTGATCAGAAGCATCGACATGCCCAGCTTTTCCTTCAGATCATCCATCATGGACAAAACCTGTGCTTGAATTGTCACATCCAAGGCCGTTGTCGGTTCGTCCGCAATCAACACCTCTGGCGAACAGGCCAGGGCCATAGCGATCACCACCCGCTGCTTCATTCCGCCGGAAAACTCATGAGGATAACATTTCTTCCGACTCGGTTCAATGCCCACCAGCTCTAAAATCTCATCCACCCGTGACTTTACTTCCACTTTGGTTTTGTATTCCGTATCATGGAGGATAATTCCTTCTTCCACCTGCTCGCCCACCGTTAACGTGGGATTCAGACTGGTCATGGGATCCTGAAAAATCATGGAGATCCTCGCTCCACGAATGGCCCGCATCTCCGTCTCGTTCAGATCCAGGATCGGAAGTCCATCAAAATCGATGGAACCGCCAATCACCTTGCCGGTTCGCTCCGGCAAAATCTTCAAAATGCTCAGGGCCATTGTCGTCTTGCCGGCCCCCGTCTCTCCCACAAGCCCCAGAGTTTCCTTCTTGCCCAAGGAGAGATTGATGCCATTGACAGCCTCCACCACAATGTTTTTGGTTTGGTAAACAACTTCCAAATCCTTGATATTCAACAATTGACCCATCCGGCACCTCCTATTCTTTCATCCTCGGGTCCAGAGCATCCGCCAACCCGTCACCAAGCAAGTTGAAGGACAACGCCGTGATCACAATTGAGATCCCCGGGAAAAAAACGAGATGGGGATACATGCGCATATAGTTCGTTGACTCCGCCACCATAGCGCCCCACTCTGGCGCTGGCGGCTGTACACCCATACCGATAAAGCTCAAACCCGCCGCCCCGATAATCAATCCCGAAATACTCATGGTCGCGTTGACAATAATCATGCCGATGGCATTAGGCAGCACATGGACAAAGATAATGCGGGCATTGCTGACTCCGCAAGCCTTCGCTGCTTCGATATACTCCTGCCGCACAATGGTCAGCACTTGAGAACGCACAATCCGGGAAAAGCCGGGAATCATGCTGACCGACATGGCAATAATCATATTTTTCAATCCAAAACCCAGAGCGGCAATCAATGCTAGGGTCAAAAGAATCCCCGGAATGCTCATAATCACATCAATAAACCGCATAATCGCATTGTCGACCCTTCCACCAAAGAAAGCAGCCGTCGCTCCAATCGCAGATCCTCCGACCAGACCAATCAGAGAACAAACAAGACCAAAGGTCAGGGAATAACGGGCGCCGTGCACAATCCGCGCAAACAGGTCCCGTCCGTAGCCGTCCGTTCCAAACCAATGCTCGCCGCTCATAGTCTGAAGACGTTCGGTTGGATATTGGGCAATCGCCTCGGTTTCATAGTTTGCAATTACGTCAGCGAACAACGCAACGCTGATGATCAGAGTAATCACAATCAAACCCACCACCGCCGGTTTGTTCTTTTGGAAGCGATACCAAATATCCGCAAGCTGGCTGTCGTTTCTATCTTCTGCAATCCTTTTTTTCATTGCTCTCCCTCCCGTCTACTTGAACTGCGCCTTAATTCTCGGATCGATGTACGCATACATAATGTCAATCAGCAGCATAATCAACATGAACAGCACCGCTAAAAAGATCGTCGCCGCCATAATCACCGGCACATCCTTCATCTGCATCGCCTTCAAAATCACACTACCAATCCCCGGCAGCCCGAAGACTGCCTCGATAATCAAGGTTCCGCCCAACAACTGGGCGAAGTTCATTCCAAGGGAGGTGAGTACCGGCAAAAGAGCGTTTTTCAGCGCATGCCGAAAGATAATTCTCGCAGGGCTGGCTCCCTTCGCCTTCGCCGTGCGGATATAGTCCTGTCGCATCGTTTCCATCATAATGGTGCGAGTCATTCTAAGAATATATGCCGCCGACGGCAACGCCATCGTCAGCACCGGCAGGATATAGTGACTGAGTGAACCGATCCCACCCGAAGGCAAAATTCCCAATCGCAAAGAAAAAATCAGCATCAGCATAATTCCCAGCCAAAAGTTTGGAATCGAAGCCAGCACCAAAGCGCTAACGGTAAATGACATATCCATCAAGGAATACCGCCGGACCGCCGAAAGCACCCCTAAAGGGATCCCGATCAAAGCCGATGTAAGAACCGCAAAAACCGCCAGACGAATCGTTGTCGGAAAATTTCCCAGAATCTCATTGAACACCGGCGCCTGAGACCGGTAGGAAATGCCGAAATCCAACCGGAATACACCGGCCAAATAGCCCAAATATCGCTGTATCAGTGGTTTGTTCAGTCCCAGTTCCTCATTCAAATTGTCAACCAGTTCCTGGGATGCATCCGCCCCAAGCATAATTCGCGCAGGATTCCCCGGCGTAACATTTAAAATAGAAAAGACAATTAGAATAATCAACATCAAAATCGGCAAAATATACAAGAGCCGCTTCAATACGTATTTATACATGCCCTTCACCGCCCTTCAGTACATGCTCCTGAAGATGTTGAAGGATAATCAGCCCGGTTTCCAACTGCACCCGGATCATATCGCGAATAGGCACCACCCGGTATTCGAATTCCTGATCGATCTCTTCCACAATCCGTTCAAAGCGCTCAGCCAGCATACCATTTGCTTGCTGCAACACCTGCGCCTGACCCTTATCGTCCAGAGCCTGCTTGGTTTCCATTTCCATTTCCACAGCTCTCCACAACATGGCCACTGGAAGAATCCCCATATAGAATTTGGACTTCATAGCCAGATCAAAGCATTCCGCCACCGTTGCCGTTTGATTGTATTGCGGATCAGCTGCCATCATTTTTCTTGTCGTTTCGTTTTGCAAAGGAATCTTCAAATACATCTGAATCGCTCGGTAGAAGGGATTGCCTTCCTTGTCCCAAATCGCATCCAAAGCCTTCAGCTCCTTTTCAATCAACTCGAAAGTTTCCCGCTGATAGTTGAAAGCAGATTCTGCCGCCGCCTTGCGGGTAATATCCGTCTCACTCATATCCGCAATCCTGTCATCCAAAAAATACGGCAACTCTGTAATCACGGCATAAGGCGAGTAAAACTCTTCTGCAAATTCCACACTGGATGTTCCATTGGTGATGGAACCGGCGAAATCGGTTCCCGGTTCCGCATATCGCTCCATATGGTCGTACATCTGCTTGACGCCGACCATTTTAAAGATCGCTGGTGCAAAAGATTGAATAAATGGCATCTCCGACTCACCTAAATTTGCAGGGATATTCGCCTTTTTCGTACTTTCCAGTAATGCCGGATAGACTGCCTCTATCTCGCGATTCAAATACCAGTATGTGCCTCCAAATCCCGCATTATGCAACGGATAAATAAAGATCGGCCGTTTTTCTTCAATAATTCGAATCAGGGCCTCCGTCTCTGGCATTGGGCTATCAAATTTCAGTCTCTTGTACGCTATGGGAAAGGTCCAATCCGTCTGCTGAATCGACTCCGGACGATAGAAATGTCGCGCGTAGTTTGAAACGGTAAAGGGACCCTTGAACCATCCTTCATTCCGTTTGGTTCCGTCGGGATCCACGCTTTTAATAATGTAAAAAGTATACTTCATCTCTACACGAAGCTCGTCATTCTCCGCCAGGTGCCACGACAAATATTCCAGCATCATCGCACCGATCGGTTCGTTGGGATGGGGACATCCGTAAAGCAAAACATTCTCCCCTCCCTTGCCAATCTTCAGGCAATAGAGTGGATTCCCGTCCCGACTGGTTCCCGCAACAAATAACTCAACAAGCTCCGGATACTGTTCCGCCAAAGCGATGCTGCTTTTGTCCATTTCCTCCACCGTCAAAAAAGCGTCGTAATCCGGTATTTCCTGCAAAACCTTTTGAATCATATCCATGATGGCTCCCTCTCCAAACCCAGTTGACAAATGATGATACATCCAAAGTAAACATGTTTATGTAAACTCGTTTACATTATAGCACTGCAAGAATTTTCTGTCAATTTAGTTCAAAAATTACTCTCGGCATTAAAAAAACGACTTTTCTATTCTTTAAATATATTAAAAAAGATCAGCACTTCTTCAAGGCCCTGATTCATCTAGCACGTCGAAACGCTGCCTCACTATATGGAAAACTTTATGATTTTTCTATTCAAAACCATGCCCTTCGGCTACAACTTGGATAATGAGGAGCTCAGGTATTACGCTCCCTGTCGTGCTGACGGCATCATCCACGTTCTTATCGCATGAATTAAAAAGGGTCTGGAGAATAGCCCGGTACATATGGCTTGTTTCGTGTATCGATTTCAAATCACTTGACGATTTACCGCTAAATTTTTTTCAATCAAAAAACCGAACCAAGCATTTGCTGGTCCGGTTTTTTGCTATTTATTATATGATTTCCATAGACGATTTTTTTAATGGTGTTCTCCAATAAAAAATACACAAATGGTTCTTTCCTGCTTACTCGTGCTTTTCCCTAACGGTTTCAATAAATTCCAGGTTCCCGTCGTTTTCATAAAGTATCCATTTTGCAGCCAAGGCCGCAGCATCCCCAATAATGCCCTTGCAAAGCATCGCCCGTTCCCGGTCATGAAAATCATACGGTTCCGTCAATTCCCTACACAACTCAGCCCCATGTTGCTCTTTGAATTCTGCTGCTAGGTTGTTGAAGATCTTGTATAGCCCTGCTTCTCCGGTCAATCCCTTGACCCGCTCCTTCAATAATTCCTTTCGGTCGGCTTTAGGGTCATCATGTAAAATATCCGATCTGCCATGAACGCCGGAAACACCCAGCACCGCACCCGACAACGCACCACACATAGATCCGTAAAGTCCAACTCCACCACCAAATCCGCTAGCGTACTTCAAGGCTTCAGGTGGCAGGTCCAATCCCTCTGTATCAATCAAGGCGCGCACCACGCATTCACTACAGTTCAATCCTTTGCGAAAATTATCTTCGGCCTTTGCCCTTGCCATTTCCATGATCTCTTCCATCTTGTTTCCTCCCTAACTCAATCTCTTCCCTTTATCGATTCCACGATAACCATCTAGTGCTGTTCATACTCCTTTCCGTTCTTAAGGGCGACCTCTGCAAAAGCCAATTCCTTGCCCAGGTAGGCCGCATGACTCAAATCACTGACCCATTCATTTTCAAGGATGGTCCAATAGATACCTCTGGCATCATTGCGATTTTTGCCCATTTATATATCCTGATTGTCCAGCCAAGCCAAATAATCTTCGCTCAACTCCGCTTTGGTCAATCCCAATACCGATTGAATGACTTCACCAGTGGTTTTCTGATTGTTGATTTCAAATGCTTCGTTTAACGTGCTATCATGAAAAGGCTTTTTGCCCGCTTCATAGAATATCTCCATCAAGACATCATGGCCGTAGGTGTCGTTCATATATTTCACAATCATATAACTCGCATTGTAAAAATTCGAGATCTGCTCGCTAGACACGGTTGACTCCAGATCCATCGCTTCCAAGTCTGCAATGGTAACCGAAACGCCTTCCTTGGTCATACGGGTTAACAGCCGTGAGTCATTAAAGTCATAATAAGCGGTGCCGTCATGCATGGCGATGCCCTCAAGCAACCAGACTGCCAAATTGTTGTTGCAGAGTCGGATGGTAATATGGTGTACCAGCTCATGCTGCACTACGCCCGGATACGCACTGTATTGAGGCGGATGCCCCGTAAATACTTTTAGGGATTCGTCCGGCTCCGACCATCCCGTGAATAGCCAAGCATTGGCAGGGATTGTCCTTTGCCTGAGCATTTCTCGGTCATGAAAAAGCTTCATCTCATAGTCTTCATGTGGCTTCTCCTGATAGATTACCGCCAAATGATCATAAGCATCATCTAGCATCTGCCGGAATTCGTCAACCCTTGTCTCGCCCGTCATATACTTCACCTTGAACCGGTCCGTTTCCAAAACTTCAAAGTGATAGCCATAGTCTTTCCATTTCCCCTGTTCAACTTTAAAAAGCAATGGATACGTCAGGTCAAAGGATTCTCTGGTGATATGTTTTTGCCGGATATTTGCAATCGCCGTCCGTTCATCCACGACTTCCGTTGAGAGAATTTCAAAGGAGACGCTACGGATCTGGTCGTCAATCATATGCATGAACCATCGTTCCTGTTCATTGAAGAGATAGGGATTATTTTTTGTTATCGCACTCATATACAGATCGTAATCTTCCGTTTCAATCGCCTTCAGCCGATGCTCCATAATTTCAACGATCGCCTCATCGAATGGAACAGCTACCTGTTCCGCTAAATCGGAAAATTCCAAAGGCTCAGTCGACTCGTCCACATCCAAAACCAATTCTTCAGACGGTTCTGAAGAAGGAATTGCCACTGGGGTCTCAGAATCAGGTTGGATCACGCTTTTTTCTTGCGCACAGCCCGTCATCGCCACTACGATTAGTAGAATCCATATAAAATGCTTATACGGTTTCTTCCTCATTTCCACCCTCCTGTTTGTTTTTTCCATTTTCCTCGTACCGAATCATTAACTGAATATATTCCTCCGCACATTTTACCTACACTTCATTAGGGTTTCATCAGAATATACGTATCTACTTTGTATGGTAGCATGCTCCAGGGTTCAAGATGCCATTGGGATCAAAAACTTTTTTGATATTTTCCATGATCTCAATTTCTCGAGGCGAAAACTGTTGTGTCATATGTTTCTTCCTTGTTTTACCCGTTCCATGCTCTGCTGTAACGGTTCCCCCATAACTGATTGCCGCTGCGTACATTTCTTCTCTCATCTCATCGAGATATACCGGCAATTCGCCCTTATCAAGCATTAAGAAGTTATGAACATTCCCATCAGCGATATGGCCAACAGCTGGTGAGGTTGTATTGTATTTCCCCGCAATCCGATTGATGTCTTTCAACATATCCGGTACGGAACCTGACGGTACCGCGATATCCAATGCATCTGCCACGTTTTCCTTATAGGCTGTATATACATTACTCCGAATTTCAAGCAAAGCTCTCTGGTCCTTCGTCGTTTCTGCAATCAAACTGTCGACGGCTCCATTTTCCTCACACATTTCTACGATTCTACCGCACTTCTCATACAAATCATCTTCTGTAGCCTCGTCAAGGATAAACATTAAATCTGCTGATCCGTTTTTAGCTGGATACGGTTGACCGATATGATTGGCTGCTTCAATCGCTACTTCACGATCCATGTATTCAATGGCAAGGGGTGTAATCCCTGCTTGAAGAATCATCGGTACAACATCAGACGCAGCTTCCGTAGAATCAAAAGATACCAACAAGGTTCCAATGCAAGGATTCTTTGCGTAGAGTTTCAGTGTCGCTTTCGTAACAATGCCCAGGGTTCCTTCGCTGCCAATCATCATATGAAGCAAATCATACCCCATATTATTCTTGATCAGTTTGCCACCTAATTGTACCAGTTCACCTGTTGGCAAGACTACCTCAAGTCCTTTGATATGGTTTCTCATAATGCCATGCTTCACCGCTCTTACGCCGCCTGCGTTTTCAGCCACCATGCCACCGATTTGTGCCCCTTCATCGCCGGGATGAACGGGGAAGAATACTTTGTCGTGATCTTTCAGTTCTTCCAATAAACCTTCTAAGGTAACACCGGATTCAACTGTAATCATAATGTTTTTTTCATCATATTCAACGAGTTTGTTGAGCCGTTCCAAAGACAAGACGATACTTGACTGTGTAGGAATTGCCGCTCCACAAAGACCCGTTCCCCCACCTCGGGGAACTACAGGTACAAGATGCCGATTCGCCAGTTTCACAATCTCAGAAACTTCCTCTGCTGTGCCTGGTTTCACAACAACGCAATCTTCCGATGCAACCGGGCGAATTTTCACCTCAGTCTCGTCATATAGATAGCTCTGCATCTGAGACAAATCTGCTACGACCCAGTCTTCACCTGTAATTCCTTTTAACTCACCTATTAATCCTGCTGTAATTTTATTTGCCATGTCGATTAAACCTCCATCCTTTCGATGCTTTATGATATTTTCTCTTGAGATTGACCTGCTGCGCCACCATCAATTTTCTTCCATCCAACAATTCCTCTGAAGATGACTGGAATAATAATAACAAATACTGCGATATATCCCAATGTTCCGTATCCTTTTGCAATCAATGGAATCAAACCAAACTGCGCAATCATCCAAGTCGCTGCCACGTAAGCAAAAGATACGACAACGCTTCTTTTGGTCTCCATTTTCTTTTTAACTTCTTCCGTATCATTTCTGGAAACAAAGTTCACAATTCTGCTCGTTGTTCCGTAAATCAGATTGACTCCGGTCGATACGGCACCCAAAATAATTAAAATGGAAATCAGTGGTGTCATCCATGCGGAACCCACGCCATTCATCACGACATACAATGCTGGAACCGCTTCTGTTAAGATACCGTCTTGGTAGAATGCCATGATGCCCAATGTTGACATCATCAATATTGATGCATTGATAGCAAATCCCCAAGTAGCAGCTTTTTTTACATCACTCAAATCTTTCAATGCATTGGAGTGGGCCAAGTACGCGCCCAAGCAGCTGGCTTGGAAACCTGCGTATACAATTGTTTTCCATAATGCCTGTCCGAATGTCGCATCATTGACGATTACTCCCGATTTCAATGCTGCGATATTCCCTGTAATCGCGTCCCAATTGGCCACGATATTCGGTACGTAAATCACAATAACCCCTAGGATGATGGCGATCGCGATAAAAGATGCCGCTTTTCTTACGAGCGCGGCTCCAAATATGGTTAAAAGTAACATTGCCAATGCAATAACAAATGTATTGATCAGATAGCTTGTTCCAAATACTTTTGTAATCGTCGCTCCACCAGTTGCAAATGCAACGGCTGTTGCGGTGACTAAAATCAATTGAAAAATAAGTTCAAACGCTGGTGCCATAACCTTTTCAACGGGCTTATAAAAATCTAACGTCCAGCTGCGATAATCGAATTTCTTTCTCTCGATTGCAAATTTCCAAGCATAATAGAATACGACTGCCTCAAGAGCCTGCGATACGATCGGTAAAAACGATGCATACCAGCCATAACCAACATAGTATTGAACAACCTGTCGACCCGATGCGAATCCACCGCCAAAGTGCGTGGTAAACCAGACGAATGCTACCGCGAAAAATGCCGGCATCAATTTTTTCTTTTCCATACGTACCTCCAAATAGTTTATTTTTCTATCTTAATAAAACTTGAAGCCGAAAAATCGTTTTCCCCTCCTTTGGCATAAAATTTATGCCTTTTTGTTTTTTATTTTTTCGATCATTTGCGGTACAATCTCGTATATGTCCCCAACAATTCCATAATCCGCGATATTGAAAATCGGTGCGGAAGGATCTGAATTGATCGCCAAGATCATGTCTGCTTCTTTCATACCGGCCTGATGCTGTGGTGCACCAGAAATACCACATGCGATGTACAAGTTCGGTTTTACTCGATTTCCACTATATCCAACTTGGTGTGCCTTTGAAATAAATCCATCCTCTACCAAAGGTCTAGACGAACCCACCACGCCACCTAAAACGGCAGCCAATTCTTCAATCATTTTAAAGTCTTCTGGGCTTTTCAATCCTTTTCCTGCCGATACAACTACACGCGCATCCGTAATATTAAAGACCTCTTCGGTAATCTCTTCAAGAACTTCAATGGGATTGTTCTTGATCTTGACCGATGAAAAATTGATGATCTCTCCCGTTTTTGATTCATCCCGTTTCGCTTCATCAAATTCCTTATATCGAACCGTGGCCATCTGCGGCAAGTATTGCGATTTGATATGCGCCAAAATATTTTCACTGAATGCCGGTCGAATTTGAACCAATTTCATGTCTTCCTCATCGATAGCAAGACCCGTACAATCTGCGGTAAGTCCACATTTTAGTGTTGCCGCTACCCTTGGCGCTATGGATCTGCCAAAACTGGTTGCCCCAAAAAGACAGATTTCAGGCTTCTTTTCCTCAATGATTTTCACTATATTTTCTACGTAGGTCATCACTTCAGGATTACCAAAAATTTCCTCGTCCTGCACATGAAATACCTTGTCCGCTCCGCGATAGATCAATTCATTCGCATCAATTTCACTCGGTCCGCATAGGCAGCAAACGACCTCTTCGTTGATTTGATCGGCAAGCTCCCTTGCCTTTCCTAATAACTCGTATGAAACTCTATGTATTTCCTTGTTCTTTTGTTCAACAAAAACCATAACACCGCTATAATTTTTCATCTATTCCACCTCGATCACTTTCTTATCTACCAAAATATCCATAAACTCATTCAATGCAGTGTCCATGTTATCTCGCCACAGCAATCCTTTTCGGTGTACAGCTTTCGGCACTTCTATTTTTTTCACCATTGTTGCGGAGCCTTTACGCCCAGTTTCTGTTTCATCCAAAAACTCAGCAAGTTCATCCATTCCCCACGCTGGGATCACCGCTTTTCTTGACTTCATTTTATCCTTGAAAGCGGGAAGTCTTGGTGAATTAATATCTTTAGTCACCGTAACCAGTCCTGGAAGTTTCATCTTTTTCACATAAACGCCGTCCCAAATATCTGTAACAACGGTTACGCTCTCTTCGTTCGCTTCGACGATCTTCTCAACAAAATAAATGTGAGGGATATCTAAAAATTGCGCAACTTCGGCACCGACCTGCCCCGTATCTCCATCAACCGTCTGTATCCCCGCAAAGACTAAATCATACTCCCCAATGGCTTTAATTCCTGCCGCTAACGTGTACGCCGTCGCTTTTACATCCGATCCGCCAAATTTCCGATCACTTAGTAGAATGCCTCGATCGGCGCCCCTTGAAATTGCTTCTTTCAACGCAACTTCCGCACTTGGTGGACCCATGCAGACCGCAACGACTTCTGCACCACGGGTTTCTTTTATCTGTACAGCCGCTTCCAATGCATTTAAATCAAATGGATTTATTTCTGTTCCCGCTGATTTTCTGTCAATGACGCCTTTTTCTCTGTCAAACTTCACTTTTTCCATGTCTGGAACTTGTTTCATCAGAACAATAATTCTCATGTTTCCCCCTCCTGATCGATTTAGTCTTATTACTTGCATGCATGTCTCATTGGTAGAACCATTGTAGTTTTAGAATATCACCACCCCACTGCAATGTAAATGGTTCTACCAATAGTTTATTTTTTAACACAAAAAAGCCCTGAACAGTCATTCCTTCAAGGCTTTCCATCATAAATTTCAATTCATTCATTATTGGAAATATTTGCTGATCATATTCATATGCGCTTTCATACTCTTTCTTGCATTTTCTTGATCCCGATTCATAATCGCACGATAGATCTCATCGTGAATCTTCTGAAGGATTTCTTCTCCCTCTGTCTCTAAAACAGTCGCTCTGATGTCATAGGTAAACACCTCGAGCATAGAAGACATTGCATTATAGGAATTGAAGATAATATGATTCTTGGAGGCTTTTGCGATGATATAGTGAAATCTTTTATCATACTTAGACTTCTCAATCTCGCTTTCCGCATTGAGCAAGTTCTCATAGCATTCTGTAAGCTGAGTTAACTCTAATTCCGTAATGCTTTCCGCTGCAAGCGTAGCCGTTTCAACTTCAATCATTTTTCTAAACTCAAAAACCTCTTCCATTTTGATTCCAGATAATTTGAAAATAATTTCCATTGGCTCACTAAGCCATTCATCCACTTCTTCCCTCACATATGTACCGCTTCCTGGAATATTTACCACAAGCCCTAAAGCATGAAACACTTTATAGGCTTCTCTAACTGAGGCTCTGCTTACATTCAAAGAGACCGACAACTCTCTTTCAGTCGGCAATTTATCCCCCTTCTTAATTCTTTGTTCTCTGATTTGATTAATCAAATATGCAATGACTTGGTGATATGCTTTGTTTGAATTCTCACTAAACAAATAAATCCCCCCGACTAATTATAATATCTTTTTATAACATCCATATGCTTCTTCATCGCTTCTCGCGCCAGTTTCGGATTTCGGTGAATGATCGCTTCAAAAATTTCATGATGAATTCTCGATGCTAATTCTCTACCTTCGCTATTGAATGCATCCACCCGTATATTGTAAATAAATTGATCCAACATATAATCCATCGAGTTGTACGAATTGATGATAATCATATTCTTCGATGCTTTAGCAAGCAAGCTATGAAAGATTTTGTCGTATTTTGCATTGATTTGTTCTTCATTTTTTTCGATTAACTTGTCATGGCACACTTTCAATTCTTCAATTTCTTCATCCGTGATCCGCTGAGCAGCAAGCGTAGCAATCTCGACTTCGATCATATTTCGAAATTCGAAAATCTCTTTCTTGTTTGTTTCTGACAACATAAATGCAATCCTCATCGGTTCAGAAAACCAATTGTAAAACTCCTCTCGAATGTAAGAGCCATCCCCTTGTCTTCGATCAACAATTCCAATCGTATCCAATACTTTTAGTGCCTCTCGAATCGAATTTCTTCCAATCCCTAGGAGTTCAACCAATTGCCTCTCAGTTGGAATTTTATCCCCTTTCAGCAATTGTCCACTTTCCACTTGTTTTTTAATATATTCAATTACTTTGAAATAGATTGGTTTGTCTTCTTTTGTGATCATACTATCACTCCTAAATTCCGCTATAACTTAGTACACAAAACTCCATCCATCATTGCAGAGTGAAGTCAGTCTTTACTCAACAAAAATCTGGTTCTCGTATCACTTATTCTTATACTATCCTAGAATAAATACTCCTGCACGAATTTTCTTTTCTCCTTAAAAACATCCATAAATATACTTGCTTATGGATTGTTTATCCACTACTATTATATCTGTTTTTGCCGTTTTCACAAAAGAACTTCCCACCATCGTAACCTAATAAACGAAATCATTCAAAAAATTTATGCAAAACTCACGCAGCGCTGAAGACAATCATTCTTAAAAAGCGGATTTGAATCGGAGACCATGCATCCAATAAACCTTGGCGGATTTCGCCTTTAAAAAATAGGAGTGCCCCATTGTCCGTTTGGGTCTCAGCGGTTCGTCAAAGCCCCATGATTCAAAAATCATGGGGCTTTATTATTCAGCCGATCGGTTTATTTACTCGCGTATGGTTGCCTATTGTAGTCCCGCATTCTCTAGTCCTTCAAAAAGAATTTAAGCGCTTCATAGCTGATCACAGGCCGCAGATTCTCCGCATCTCGAACGCCCTGCTTGGTCATGCCGCCAATGCCATGCTGCAAAATGGAAACACCAAATCCTCGCTCACGGGCGCCATTATAAGTAAATAGCACACAATACTCGGCGGCGAATCCGCTGACCACAACAAACTCTACATCCAAATCATGTAGAATGCTCTCCAGCTGGGTCTCGTAAAAACTATTGGCATGCACCTTGGAGACCAGGATGTCTGTGTCCGCCACCACCAGCTCGTCGATCAGTTCATAGCCTTTCGAGCCCGGCCCTTCACCCACTTCCCGGTCTTGAACCACAACAACTGGCTTACCGGCCTTTCGGAAATATCCACTCACCTCATTGATGTATTCCACCGCAGCACCCATCGTCTCCTTGTTCTCCTCTGTGACAGAACACCCTTTTTGCATATCGATAATCAGCATCGCAATATTCATGGCTTTCCTCCTCAATTTATTTCCTACTACATCTCCATATTTACCCAATCTTTTTCCGTATACCCCTGTGACCACCAAGGAAAAAATGCCACTCGTCTTTTTCATTTTATCCTTTTCCCTGATCTAAACCCATCCCCTTGGAGACGATCTTTTCGGTGCGTCTCGTTACAAAACGAACGACAATCTTCTGAAATACATTCAGTTTGATCGGTGTGTAATATGGCATTTCAAACCATCCCATGCGCTGCCAATAGTCATAATCACCGGGATAAGCATCCTTTGACAGGCGGTTTTTTGTCTTCCACCCAGTAAAACGCAAAATCTGCATCAGGCTGGGCCGCGCCCTGCCATCAATCGCTAAGGCACGCTTGAACTTTGTTGCCTCCTTCTTCAATTGCACAGTCAATCGGTTCTGATACTCACGATCCGTTTTGATTCGATGAGAGTAAATACCCACCCCTCCTGAGGAAGCCATGCCGTATGCATTATTCATATACTTCAAATACTTGACTGCCAATCCTGTTCCCCCCACATCCGCAGTCGCAATAACAAAAGCCTGCTTTCCATATAAAACAGGCCGATGAAGCATCATGGATGTGCGATCAATCAAGGTTTTCAGCACCCCGGATACATTCATCCCGTAAACCGGTGTGCTCCATATGATACCGTCAGCCCCTACCATTTTCTCGATAATATTCGGAACATCATCCTGAATAGGGCAACCGGATTGATGCTTAAAGCAAGCCGTGCATCCCCTGCAATATTGAATATTGCATTCAGACAAGCGAATCATTTCAAACTCATATTCCTGCTCATCAAAATTTTTCTGAAAAAGCTGTACCGCTTCCATGCCCGCGCCTTCTTTTTGAAAACTCCCAATAATCGTCAAAATCTTTTTCATTGCTCTCCCCCGTTCCAATCACTTCCGTATTCACCTTCTCAAACTCATCCATTTGTTATTCTTCATAGATCCCATACTCTCCATTCACTCAACCTCACCATGCGAGCCATACTCTTACTAACCATTATGAATCATTCATGATTTCTTGTCATTGGGTTTTTATCAATGATTAAAAGAAGCGACGGTTGTATTGGTCTTTTGACTGCCAGTCAAACGCACTCCTAGCTGCAATGGACCAATGCAGCGATAATAAAAAAAGAACGAACACGATGTTATTCATCATGTCCATTCTTCTGCTTATCATAAGCCTTTTCACTATTATCGTTTATATTCCAAATCTTTATCCAATTTGATCATTCTTTTCTTTAATTTCACAATAGAATTATATTC
>JABXKS010000042.1 GCA_013619125.1 Clostridiales bacterium | reverse complement strand
CCATTACAACCGCCATCACTTTGTCTGCTACGGCTTCATCCAAGTTCGCTTCATCCATTAATTTTTTTACAATTTCTTGCATCTTTGGCTCCTTTCGATTAATTGTTCATCATCTAAAGGATACCCGAACTCTATTCACTATCACATTCTCGAATGAAAATTCCTTGAAAGCGTTCCATTTGAAATCGGTCGACAAAAAGCTGACACTTGCATAAAAACAGAAAATAGATGTTCTTTCCCGTTTCCGACAGAGATTCGAAATTTCCTTGTCCCTTCGACAAAATAAAATCAGCCGAATCAATCGACTCTTGGGCTTCCTGATTAATGACACCCAATTGGGTCCCTGGAATTTTCGTTCCATTCCCCATCACCGGAACAATTTTCGTCAAGCCGACTTCTTCCGCATCTTCCATCAAAGCATCATTTAATGCTACTCCACCACGGACAATGACCTGAATCTCGACCTTCGGATATAATCGCTGAATGGTCTGAATCAAGATCTTATCAAAAACAATCTCCCCTGCATTATCCGTCAAATAAACTAGCTTATGGTTTAATTCGAGTTCCCGACGAAAATATTTCAGGGTTTTCGCATCAAGAATTTGCTCGTCCGCTTGCTCAATCATGCTCTCCAATTTTTCTTCATCGACTTCATCCATAGCGCCAAAATCGATCAGATTGCCTATCATTGCAAATTGCAAGGCGCTCTTCAATTGATCATCTGCCGTCTGAATTCTTTTATAAATTTCCATTTCTTTTCTCATCAGAAATTGATTGTAATGCCGTTTCTGTGTGTAAAACGGATCACCAACATCAAATTTTTTCTCCAAGATTGCATTGATTTTTGAATAGATCAAAGGTGCCGTATCTTGGATATGGGCATTTGCAATCTCCCCATACACCTCTTTCATAAAGAGAAGCATGCCTTCTTCCTCTTGATCATAAGTCAAATAGTTACGTTCTGCTTTTTCCAACATACAATTGATACATGTTAAATTCGCTCTCATTTAAGACTCCCTAGCTCCGCCATCCTTTTTCTCCTGATTCTTTTCCATTCGACCTGATAAAAACTGATAAAACAAATTCCCAATTTTCTTTTTCAGCCAAGATAATTGATTCTCATAAAAATAATCACGCTGATCCCAACCCGCTTTTTCCCAATAGGGCTGATCTTGTCGCAATACATGCAGGGCCAAAACCTTCTGAACCTGAAAATCTATCACTCGTTTCCAACTAGGCTGATCCAACTCTTTGGGGGACTCCAATATCATACAAAATCGATCGATTTGCTTATCCAAAACAGATTGTTCAATTCCGCCAAGCTTCACCGCTACACTCCCGATCGGAATCGCCCCCCACTGAATGGTAATATCCTTTAAATATCGCAAAGTTTCCTTTGCACCCGATGCATTGGTCGTTACACAGGAAAGAATCGGCTTGCCAACCAAAATCGGGCGATGATAATGCGAGCATGTTCTGTCAATCATCGTTTTCAAAATCCCCGATACTTGCCGCAAATAAACCGGCGATGACAGAACAATCCCATCCGCTTCCTGCAGCTTTTTCTCTACCTCTGAAAAAGAATCCTTGATCACACAGGTTCCTCTCATAATGCAAACTTCACAGCCACGACAAGGCTGAAGTTCATACTCCGAAAGATGCAACCACTCTGTTTCAAATCCCCGTCCAGTCATCTCTGCTTCGATTCGTTTCAACACGCCGTAAGTTGTTTTTTTTCGATACGAGCTATTAATTAGTAAAACTTTCTTCACAGGTCCGCTCCTTTTTAATAAAATCATTTTTATTCTATCAGATTTCAAAAAAAAGAAGCACTCTTTCGAATACTTCTACCGAATAATCAAGCAAATTCCAAGAACAAGAGCAATAACCGCCCACATATAGAAGTAAAAACCATCCTAATAATGCCAGTCCGTTCATCGCATCCTCCTGATTCCTAGATCAAGAGTAAGACCTTTCATTTATTGCATACCCCCTCAGGGGTGGCTATTCTATATCCTTTCTATTGACCGCTTTCACGGAATTTACGCCACACAAACTCGATTTCGGCCGTCTGACTTCGCTTGATAGAGCGCATC
>JABXKS010000041.1:22753-23438 GCA_013619125.1 Clostridiales bacterium | reverse complement strand
CGGAATCTACAAAGCATTTGTCAAACACGGCCTAATCTAACAATCCGGTCTAAATAAAAACAGCCTGCGAGAACAAATTGTTCTTTCAGGCTGTTTCTAAATCTCTATAAATTTCTCGATTTTACATGTAGTCCACTTCAGGCACAATGCAGATAAAGCGCAGTCACCTACTCCGTATAAGCTTCTTTCTCCGCCGCATTGATGAATCCTTCCCCATCTATCGTCGGGGATACATTTCCATACTTTCTAAAGGTTCGACTAAAATATGACGCATCATTGTATCCAACCTGCACCAAGATCTGATTGACAGTCAACGATGGATCCACCAGTAGTTTCTTTGCCGCGTTTATCAGTCCAAATCACTAGCTCCGCAAGATCCTCCAGATGGTCGCTAAACGTCATTTGTTTGTAAAATTGCGCATTTAGCGATAGAACATCCTTATGTTCAACCCGTTTGATCATGAAATCTTCAGATGACTGCATGATCTGTTTCAATGTGATTCGAACATCGTCATTGGCATACTGCCAGTCGCCATTGAGGATATGATTCGTTACCGTTTCTGTCTTTTGGGTCAAACCGCAACTTCCCATCCAGATTCTCTTTCAATCGCTTCAACCCGAATATCCGCATCCAAGAGGCAGCCGCTTGTTGTTGTTTTCTATTCCATATTGTGATATTTTTATT
>JABXKS010000041.1:0-22739 GCA_013619125.1 Clostridiales bacterium | reverse complement strand
TTCATTTCAGTCTCAATAAAATCCAGAATTTCATCAGAATCCGCTTCCACCGTATGATAGTGATATTTGTCGGTCAGCCGGCTTAAAGGGCTGACCTCATTGGCCTTGATGGATGCCACAAACGCCTTCACGTCCCTTCTGGAATGAATGGACAGCTCCACCCGAAATTCTCCGTATACCTTGTGCTTCACAAACACATCCACAATATGCCCACCAGCATCGACGATCGCATTCAGTTCGGCCGCAATTTCATCGGAATTGTGTCTCACCTTGAAAACTCGCTGTTTGCGTGTATTCGATTCCAAAACATATCCCTTATGGGTTGAAAGGATATTGACATTGCCCGCACGCAGCAAAGCAATATCATAAACGATCACCTGTCGGCTGACTTTTAGAATTCTGGCTAATTCACCGCCCGACAAAGGTTTTGAATTCGATTCCAGCATCGCTTGTATTTCTTTTCGTCTCTTTTCACCGTCCATGGCATCACGCTCCGTTTTTATTCGTACGCCTATTATATCACTTCAAGGTTTTTTAATGAAACATCAAGTATGACGGAGGAATGGGTGAGGGCGCCGCAAGAGATGTAATCAATACCGATCCCAAGGATTTCGTTCACTCTTTCCTCTGTCATATTGCCGGAGCATTCCGTTTCCGCCCTGCCGCCGATCAGCTCAACAGCCTCCCTCATGGTCTCCACATCCATATTGTCCAGCATGATAATATCAGCTCCTGCATCCAACGCTTCCTGAACCATAGCCAAGTTTTCCGTTTCCACTTCGATTTTCCGAACAAACGGCGCATATTCCTTTGCGCGCGCAACCGCCTCTTTGACCCCACCCGCCGCGTTGATGTGATTGTCTTTGATCAAAACACCATCTGAAAGATTAAAACGGTGATTATTGCCGCCGCCCACTTTTACGGCATATTTCTCAAACACCCGCATATTCGGTGTCGTTTTTCTGGTATCCAACAATTTCGTTTTCGCCCCATTCAAAGCGTTAGCAACAGACCGGGTATGGGTTGCGATGCCACTCATTCTCTGCAGATAGTTCAACGCCGTTCGCTCTCCGGAAAGCACCGCATGGATATCAGCGGTTACAACAGCCAAAAGTTCTCCTACAGCTACCATGTCACCATCCTGACAGTACGCCTCCATTTCCGCTCCCGAATCCAGCAACTCAAATACCCGAAGGAAGACAGCAAGCCCTGCGATCACACCATTATCCTTGCAGATCAACTGCACCTTTCCCCGACGCTGTTCTCGCATAATGGCATTGGTTGTAATATCCCCGTTGGGGATGTCTTCCCTCAACGCCTGCCTCAGCAACTCATCCTCATTCAGCGTAACCGCTGTAAAATGGTTCATATCCATCCATCCTTTCCATCGCTTCCAAAATTATTTTTTTATACTCTCGCTGCAATTGGCTGAAATCAATCTGCAAACCGAGCATCTTCCGGTCTTCCAAAATCGCCTGAACTTTAGAGCCCTTTGCGATTTGCCCGGCACAACGTTTCGCAAAGACCAGTGCGTCCAAAAGGGAATTACTTGCCAGTCGATTGGCCCCATGAACTCCGTTGCAGCTGGCTTCTCCAATGGCATAAATTCCTTCCAGCGAGGTCTCTCCCACCGAGTTTACCCGAATCCCTCCCATATGATAGTGCTGTGCGGGAACAACAGGAATGCATTCTTCCATCACATCGTAACCAGCTTCAAAGCAATACCGGCGGATATTTGGGAAGTGGCTTTCGATTTCCTCCCGGCCAATCTCCTTCATGGACAGCCATACAAAGGGCCGCTGGTCCTTCTCCATCTGCTTGAGGATCACCTCGGTCAGGCGATCCCGGGGAAGTAGTTCATCCACAAAGCGTTCCATCTTTGCATTATAGAGCACAGCCCCTTCACCGCGCACCGATTCAGAGATCAGAAACCGCCGTTCCTTTCCTTCCCTATAGAATGCCGTGGGATGGAACTGAACGCAATTGAGGTCCTGCAGAGAGATCTGATGATTAAGGGCAATAGCAATGGCATCTCCGGTAATATGAGAATAGTTGGTTGAATTGTCGAACAAACCGCCCACCCCTCCCGTTGCCAGCACAATGATTCTGGCATGATAAGCAACAACCTGATGGTCCCGGTTGCAGGTTACAATCCCCTTGCAGCGATTTCGGCTGCGAACCAGATCGATCATGGTCGTATGCTCCAGCAAGGTGATATTCGGTCTACTGCGCACTCCCGCCAATAGTTTCCCGGTGATTTCTTTGCCCGTTGTGTCCTTGTGAAACAGGATTCTGGCCGTGGAATGAGCACCTTCGCGGGTAAACTTGAATCGGCCATTCTCTTGTTCAAACTCCACACCATAGGCAATCAGGTCACGAATCACCTCGGGTGATTGGCGGATCATCAGATTCACCAGCGCCTGGTTGTTCTTGTAGCGGCCGGCTTTCATGGTATCTTCCAGAAATCCACGATAGTCACTTGCGTCTTGAAGTACGCAGATCCCTCCTTGCGCTAAAAATGAGTCGCTTTTCTCCGCAGCTTCTTTTGTCACCAACAAAATATTCATTTCTTCCGGCAGATTCAACGCACAAAAGAGCCCCGCCGCGCCAGTTCCAACAATAATCACATCAAGTGCCTTGTTCATTTGTCTCCCTCACTTACTTCGCAAGTTCCAACATGCGATTTAAAGCCAAGTTGCTTTTTCCAGAAACAGCCGTATCGACCTGTATCTCATTCGCCAGATTCAGCATCGCCGATGCCACACCCTCAATGGTAATCGACTTCATGCCGGAACAGATGGGCACTTCGTCCCCAAAGGCGAAAGTCTTGCCGGGATTGTTTTTCTCCAATTCATGCCGAACCCCTTCTTCCGTGCAGACGATAAAGGATTCTGCTTCGCTCATGCCAGCAAATTCAATGATGCCAGATGTACTTCCGACATAATCCGCCAAGGCCAACACCTCTGCCGTGCATTCCGGGTGGGCCAGCACTTGTGCCGAAGGGTTCGCTGCCTTCGCCTGTTCAATGGTATCTGCCCGCAGATCCGCATGGACATGACAGAACCCGTCATCTAAAATAAAGTTTTTTTCGGGTACAAATGCTGCGACATACCGGCCCAGATTTTGATCCGGGATAAAATAGATATTCCGCTGCGGTAATTTTCTTACAATTTTAACGGCATTGGCCGAGGTGACGCATACATCGGCATGAGCCTTTACCGCTGCCGTTGAATTAATATAGCAGACGACCGCAAGATCTTCGTATGCTTTTCTAACCGCCTTGATTTTTTCAATACTAGCCATATGCGCCATGGGGCAATCGGCCAACGCATTGGCCATCATCACCCTTTTTTCCGGATTCAGGATTTTTGCGCTTTCCCCCATAAACCGAACACCGCAAAAAAGAATATTCTTCTGCGGCACTTGTGTCGCCACCTTGCTTAAGTAATAAGAATCTCCCACATAGTCCGCAATCCTCTGCACCTCGCCATCCACATAATAATGCGCCAGCACTACAATATCCTTTTCCTCTTTAAGCTCTTGAATTGTTTCCGTTGTATTTTTCATCATGCCCTCCTCGCATACCGTAAACCATCAGCATCTTTTTTCCATACCAATGCTACAAGCATACCATCTGTCATGACAGGTGTAAAGACAGCTCGTTTCCATTCTGTCATTGAGGCTGAAGTAACATTTCCATCCCCTCAAAAACTCATACACCCTCGTATCGGGACCAATCTGTACCAGCGGGGTTGTAAACACATAATAATCCCCAAGCAAAATGGATGTGATAGTACATATGCGAGTGAGCCTCTGTCAATTAAAAACCGCAGCAATCAAATGACTGCCGCGGCTCAAACTCTTTTCTATGCTGTTTTCTGCGGATCCTCTTCAACAAGTTCCAGTTCTCCCATTACTTATGGGCAACCGTCCCCTTTTCATTTAAAGCCTTGCAGACACGGTCCATGCCGTCTTCTAGCACCGACCGAGGACAAGCAACATTCAGCCTGAAGAATCCATTGCCATTTTGAACAAACATCGTGGAACCCTCCAACAATACCCCAGCCTTCTTTGCAAAGAACATGGGGATATCATCTTCAGCTGTAAAGTAGGCGGTTGCGTCCACCCAGGCAAGGTAGGTCGCCTCTGGAATTCGGAAATTTGCAGCAGGCAGGTGTTCCTTCAAACAGTCACCAACATATTGCATATTCCCGTCCAGGTATGCCCGCAATTCTTCCAACCATTCTTCTCCTTTTTCATAAGCCCCTTGGGTAGCGGCGATGCTTAAAGGATTGTCAAAGTTATAGTGCCTCGCATTCCATCTTCCCCTAATTTCCGCATCAGGGATGATAATGTTTGAGATCATCATGCCTGCCAGATTAAAGGTCTTGCTTGGTGCCATGCAGGTAATCAAACGCTCATACTCGGGGAACAGTTTCGCCATAGGGATATGCGTTTCTCCCTGACGAAGCAGGTCGCAATGGATCTCATCGGAGATCACATATTTATTGTGTTTCACACAGATATCGCCAAACTTCTTCAGCTCATCTTCTTTCCACACGCGTCCTGTTGGATTGTGCGGGTGGCAAAAAATAACGACTCCGATATTTTCATTGGCCATCTTATCTTCTAGGTCGTCATAGTCCATGGTAAAATATCCATCCGTATTAATCAGGTCTGAACAAACGGATTTTCTGCCATTGAAATCTGCTGCATATTTGAAATATGCATACGATGGCGTCAAGAACAAAACGTTTTCCTCATCCTTGCAAATATACTCAACGAGCTCGAACAAAGCAGGGATAATCCCATTGGACATCACCAAATCTTTCTTATTAAAGGTCCAGTCGTATCGTCTTTTTGTCCAATTCACAAACGCCTCATAATATCCCGGATCAAAAACCCTTGTATAGCCGAAGATCCGTTTCTCCACCCGTTCCTTGATGGCATCAACAACCACATCCGGTGTTGCAAAGTCCATATCCGCTACCCACATCCGTACAAACTCGTCATCCGGATAGGGGAGTTCCAGTTTGTGTTCCACATCTTGAAAAATATACTCTCTAAATCCTTCCACACTCATTGCATTTGTACGTTTACGCTCAATTATTTCATCAAAGTTATATTTCATCGTATTACCCCCTTTCGTTTATAGTCTCATTAAATCATAGGATAAACCCAACGGTCAAAACACCGAAAGTTTCTCGAAACAAGAAAATGTTTTCAGATAGTTTCGCCACAGTAGATTTTCAGCCCAATTTATGATAGTTTCTAACTAGAGAACCAAAAAATCCAATTTTTTCATGAATTTGTCTACTTATACGAAACAATTATAAGAAAGCACCTCAAACCCAGTGATTATGTGCCTTGCAGGCAAGGAGAGAACCCATGAACAACTCACCCCACAATCAAGTTTCAACAGAAATAGGCAAACGCATCCGAATATTTCGCAAAAATAGAAAACTCTCCATCGAAGAGCTTGCCGGCATGATCTCAAAAAGCAAGGCCACCGTGTCCAAATACGAGCGAGGTGAAATCATTGTAGATATCGTCACCCTATACGATATTGCAGCAGCCCTCGGCATTCAGGTGGGCCTGCTTCTCTATCACCCGCCCAAGGAGGTTCAACAGCCGGACAACGCACTACGACCGGTTTTCTTTCGCGACCTTTCAAAATTTTACGGGTATATCTATGATGGAAGGATCAACATCCTACTGCGTTGCGTGTTTGAACTAGTTCCCAGCCAAGACGGCATTGGCAACAGGCTTATGATGTATATGAACATCGACAGCTACGAAAACTACCAAAATTGTGAAAACACCTATGTAGGCAATATCAATCACTTCGATGTGATCACCACCATCATCATGAAAAACCAGGAGACCCCCGTTGAACAGATCTCCATTAACGTGATGTCCACCTTCCTGGATGCTCCGACAAAATGGGCACTAATGAATGGCATTTCCTCCCGTCCACTTATGCCCATCGCTACAAAAATGCTGATCTCAAAAAAGATCATCCCGGATAACACCGACCTCCGCAACCATCTCCTCATCTCAAAAGACGACATTAGAATCATGAAGATCTACAACATGTTCACCGTGTCGTCGTAAAATAAAACGATGAAATGAAATAAGTACAAAAAACACCTCATTCGCCCATTTTCATCTGGTCGCAGAGGTGTTTTTCCTTTTCACTTTGTTATTTGCTTGTTTTCAAAAACGATTCAATCCACGCACATAGCATGTCTGGCACGACGGTCAACGTTCTTTTTCTTAGCCAATCCACGTCTATTGTCAGTTCACCGATTTTCTTTACAAGAAGCTCTATTTTCTAGAAGATGTATCCAACCCTACAAGCACATTTCAAAATGCTTGAATCCAATGCAGAAACAGCACCAAAAGCAATGAGCGTATTGGAACGCTCTTACTCGAACAAGATGAAAAGTGATTATCCGGCAAGAAGCACCTCTCAATGAAGGAGTACTATCAGTTCCGATCTACTCATCGAATCACTGCTATGGCCGAGTTGAATAACCGAAGGAAGGCACACACTTTTCTGGACATGACTAGGTACAGAACATTAATCCCGATTAATCATTCCACACATAGTCTGGTACAACTCATCCTCACTGCTGACACTGGTAGACAGGTCTCCGTGTTCAATGCCAAATTTCTTTTGCATGATCATGCACCCTCCTTAAAACATGAAATTTATAACACTCAATTTCATTCATTCATTTACCCCGACAACTACTTTGTCAATACTCCGTCAAAACACAAATTGTCCGGTTCCACCTTTTGCTGACGCCTCTGCCGCTTTCTTCCATGCACAAAAGGTGCCGATCACTTGATCGACACCTCAACTTAACAACTTAGCTATTCTATTAAGGAAGTACAATCGGCGCGCGATGCACCACTTTGGTCATGTCGTCCACCTGCTCCACTACGAAAAGTTCCGCGGTCACAATCACAAATCCATCTTCTCCGCGCTCCAAATGTATTTCAATGGTCGCATCTGTCTCGCAAGGCATTTGCGCCAGCAAGTTTTGAACGGTCAAGGCAGACATCGGAATGACAATCCGTTCTTCCCCGTACAGAATTTCCAGATTTCTCGCATTCTCTTCGACTTTTGCCATGACATCGCACAGCGGAATCCGCAACCGCACATCCTGTTCTTCCGTTTTTAATGGCGCCAGATAATCGGTCAGTCCGGTTTCCGGCTCTTCGCTTCTCAACAACCCATAACCGCCATCGCGAAATGTCGCTAGGGTCTTTCCTCCGATAGAACGCTCGTGAATCAAGGACCGTGGCGAACCAACTGACTCAGACTCCCATTCGATTTTATAGAATCCATTGATCTCTGAACCATTTAAACTATTAATAGCCACAACCGACTTTTTTCCTTTGGCGTCATATTTAAGCACATACCTAGGCAATTGGATGGTATCTTTTTTCTCGCCATTCCTGCCATACCGAATAATCGTTGAACCGCCTCCATGCATATTGGTTGCCGCAATATGAAAGTTATCGCCGTCAAACTCCATCGTCATGATTGTTTGACTATCAGGCATCTCGCCCAATTCGATCTTTTCTTTCGTTTGGTCGATTTTCAATTCTAGAGAACCATCTCCATCTGATGTTCCAGCAAATGCCATTGTAACCGGACAAACATACCAGCTGTCACCTATCTCGGTGCTTTCTGAAACCAAAAGATAAACCTCATCCGATCGGTCTCCAAAATCGGCAGAAATCACCTTTCCACTTTGAATTCCTAGAAGGCTTAAGATCTGATCATCTTCCCATTCACTCATCTGATAAAAACTTTGTGTATCCGGATTAATGGGTTCCTTCCCTTCTGGATATGTAAGCGCTGCAAATTTGGTATCGCTCCCCTCAGCATCCTCTCGAATCAAGTTGATCATCACACGATCTTTGCTTTTTACATCATTCCAATCAGGTTGCAAATCCATAACCGGCGTCGTCTTGGAAAAATCGGGCGTGAATTTCCAAACGCGTAAGCCCACGCTAGTGAATAGGTTCCCATCGGCATCTTCAACAACAAACCCGTAAACGAAATCGTCCCAGTACCATCCCTCAGACCACTCAGGGGGAGTCGTGGCAATAGGATCTCCCGCCCAGTTTAATTTTTCAATCGTCGTTCCTCGATACGACAAACCATCTTTACAAATTGCCAGGTTCCCATCAGACAAAAACTTAACATCTCCAGGATAAAAATCTCCCGTTCGAAGGGCCTTAACCCGAGGATCCAGTTCTACCGCCTCTTGGGGGTCTTGATTCGCAAATCCAATCCCAGTTCCCAAAATTATGAACATAATCAGAAATAAAATCAATCTTTTTTTCATACAATCCGCTCCTTTCCGTTTTCTTAATTATATAAGATTCAGCCCTCCATAGCATTACATATTTTTACAATTCCCTTTACTTCTGCATCGCCCAAACCTATTGCTTTCTAGTTCACGATGACCCTTGTTTATACACTATGCAAAATAAGAGTGTACTTCGGAAATCATTGTAAACGTCAATGAATTTTTGAGCCACTCGCTCACGAAATTTTAAGCCTTCCGCTCATAAAAAAACAACCCAAAAAGGCTGCTCAATAAACTATGCGCTCACTCTTTTGGCAACAGAATATACAAAGGAAAATAACATAACTCCAAGACAGATTCCCACCCCATCGATCATCACATTCCATTCTTTCAGTTGTCATTCCTCCCCACACTAACTAAAGCCATGCCCCCCCTATGTAAAGATCCTAGATGACAATGGAACAAATCTAAACACGGCCCCTATAAATGGCAAAGGGCCGTGTTCGTTCATGTCTATGTTTGAAATAGAGGGCCTTTATCGTAATTTCAAAAACGATTCAATACGCGCACATAGCATTTCCGGCGCATCGATAAACGGGGAATGTCCCCAATCACCGTGAACATAGGTCGCCCGGTCGCCTAGCGCGTCCCGGATTCCTTCCCCCATGGTTGGTGGAACGACGAAATCTCGATCGCCTTGGAATACCAGAACCGGACATTGAATCTGATCAATTCTCCCGTTCCCTTCCACAACACCATTGTGGGCATGAGAGATGTTAAAATGCACCAAGGAATAGTCGACGTCCACCAAATTTCGTTGGGTCATCATATCATCCAAATACATTTCGTATCGATCTTCCTCTGGTTTGTTCTGGGTATAGATCACCGCATTCCAAATGGCACGCATGATCTCTTTATTTTTCTGCTCATACGCCTGCAAAACCGGTATCACCTGCACAGGGTCTGCTGCAATCTCTTCCTTCGTATGAATATACTCGCCAACAATCGGCTGACCTTGTGCGTCTTTTTTGAACATCGGATAGCCTTGGATGCCAACCGATTCAATGGTCACCAAACCCAATACACGGTCTGAACATTTAGCGGCGATCTCCATGGCAATTCCACCACCCGTCGACCAGCCACCCAAATAAAACTTTTCCATTCCCAATTGGTTGATCACTTCTATAATATCGTCAGCAAAATCTTCTAAGCTGTTGATTTCATGCTCATAACTCGACTCTCCAAATCCCCGCAGATCTGGAGCAATCACCCTCACCTCATTCGGCATTCGTTCAAATAAAACATCCAAATGCACACTTGAAGACATGTTTCCATGAAGCATCACAAAGGGAATTTCCCCCGTACCGCTCTCCCGGTAATAGATCGTTTCACCATTCTCAATTTCTACCGATTGCAACAACACCTTCTGCATTTTTTGTCTCCTCCATTCGATTTTTGCCCATGATTTCAAAAACTCGCTTCAAAAAGGGGGAGAGGTGCTTTTGGCACCTCTCAAGTAGTCTTTCATGTTCTATTCAGCGTTCTTCACAATAATTGCGGTTCCCATGCCGCCCCCAATACAGAGAGAGGCCAGCCCATATTCCAGCTTTCTTTTCTTCATTTCATGGATTAGTGTAACCAAAATTCGGTTGCCCGATGCACCCAAAGGATGACCCAGGGCAATGGCTCCGCCATTCACATTCGTAATTGGTAATAGATCTTCAACCGCCACACCATGCTCTTCAGAAAGTTCTTTTAAAACACCCAAAGACTGTGATGCAAAGGCTTCATTCAACTCAATCAATCCGATATCCGAAAGCGACATCGATGCATTTTTCAGAACGTTTCGAATGGCCGGCACTGGTCCAAGACCCATTACAGAAGGATCCACACCGCCTTGACCCACCGCAATGATTTCAACAAGGGGATTCAACCAATACTGATCAACCGCCGTATCAGAAGCAAGCAAAGTCATGCTTGCGCCGTCATTGATGCCAGAAGCATTCCCTGCTGTAACGGTTCCGCCCTTTTTAAATGCGGGACGCAAACCCGCCAACTTTTCCAGGTTGGTCTTTCGGTTCATATGCTCATCCGCTGCAAACAAAAACTCTTCTTTTCGCTTTTTAATCAGAATTGGCACGATCTCATCATTAAATCGGCCCGAATCAACAGCAGCAATCGCTCTTTTCTGCGACTCATATGAAAACGCATCCTGCTCTTCTCGGGTAATTCCATGCTTGTTCGCAATATTTTCCGCCGTAATGCCCATATGATAGTTATTGAACACATCGGTCAGCCCGTCTCCGATCAAGGAGTCCACTGCCTCTAAGTTGCCCAATTTGCTACCCGTTCGATTCTTACCAGAAAGTAGAAACGGAGCGGCGCTCATCAGTTCAACACCACCGGCCACTACCAAATTCGTGCTTCCGCTTTGGATACCGGCAACTCCGTTCATCACTGCCTTCATCCCACTTCCACAAACCATATTCAAGGAATATGCTGGAGTCTCTACAGGAAAGCCCGCATTTAAGCTGACTTGTCTCGCAATTCCCTGTTTCAGACCCGCAGACAATACATTGCCTACAATCACTTCATCAACCTTTGGCACCAATTCCTGATGATCTTTAAACAGTTCCTTTAGTACAGCACCACCCAGTTCTCCGGCATTTGAATCTTTCAGGGTTCCTAAAAATTTGCCGATTGGCGATCGTTTCGCCTCGACGATATATACTTTTTTCATAATTCCCTCCAGTTTGATGTGAAAAGAGGGCTTTTAGGTTTTACTTACGATAATAAGAGACAAACTGCCGCGCATGCTCCTGTACCAACTCTTCGATCGGAACACCGCTAAAGGTATCTTTCGACAAAAGATAGATGGTATATGCGCCCAATATGCTATTGATAAAGGTTGACGCCATTTTCTCGGGGTCTCCATTGACTAGCCCCTCCGACTGAAGATGAATAAAATACGGGATTATTCCTTTTTTAAAGCCCCTCGACATCTTCAATTTGACGAATTTCTCCATATTGTCCGGCAGCCTCATTTGAATGAGATAGAGGCTCTTGTTTCGCTTGCAATACTCTAAATAATCCGCTGCTATTTCACACATGCTTTTTTCGAAATCCTGACTGATCAGCCGTTCGATTTCATCTTTCAAATGCATTTCTTGTACATAAAACTCCAGCGTCTCTTGAAACAAGGTTTCCTTGTTGCCGAAATGACGAAAAAGAGTAATTTCATTCACATTCGATTTTTCCGCAATTTGCTTGGTCGTCGCCCGTGTATATCCCTGCTCCGAAAATAATTGTAAAGCAGTCGACATAATCCTCTTTCTTGTTTCGTCTTTTTTCGACATATGTTTTCCATCCATTCTTTTATTTAATTCTTGCACTTATGCAAGTGATTTTGCAATTATGCAATAATTATATCATGTTTTTGACTAAAAAATCCTTCCATCAACTGATAGAATGCATGAGGCTTTTCATACATGGACGCATGCCCGCAGTCTTTCAGTTCAACCAACTCGCTTCGTTTCAAATGATCGTGCAAAGATCTCGCTTCATTAATTGGCGTGATATAGTCATGATCCGCGCCTACAACAAGCACGGGACATGTAATTTCCGCCAATCGTTCACGAATATCGAAGTTTCTTGAACTGTCTGTCAATCGGATCATTGCATCCAAAAATTGATCCGTAAAGAACTCAACCAACAATGCTTTTCTCGCCTGCATCCACTGGATGTTTTTTGTATAGAACATGTTGGAATAAATATATGGCAATGCCACATAATAATA
The DNA here is from genome assembly GCA_013619125.1 of Clostridiales bacterium. Lineage (GTDB taxonomy): Bacteria > Bacillota > Clostridia > Tissierellales > GPF-1 > GPF-1. The sequence continues at coordinate 10,613 of JABXKS010000041.1, read as the reverse complement.
GCTTTCAGGATCGTGCAACCTTGCAGTACGATTCCAAGCTTCGCCGATGTCTTTTAACCATGGGCTCGTATAGGCAGATACATTGAAAAGTGCCAACTTGCGAACTCTATTGGGACTTGCAAGGGCTACTTGTAATCCAACTTGCGCCCCATAAGATATGCCACTTACATCATATTCTGCTCTTCCGACAGCATCCATGACGGCGATCACCGCTTCCACTTGCAAGCTATGATCATAATCCAGTCCTTCACATCTCTCCGATTGACCCTGATCAAAAAAATCCATTAAAATCAATTGGCGATTCTTTGTGATCTCCGGAATAAATTTTTGCCACGACTTCATACTCATCATAATCCCATTCAAGATTAGGAGGGGCGGATTTTCATCCGCCTGTCCATAAACCTCGTATGCAATCTGTTTTCCCTTAACCATGCATATTTCCATTTTCCACCTCGTTACGATCCGATTGCCTGCAAGCGCACGGTTTCCATTTCTTCTGCTTCCCTTGCCACATCTTCCAGCGCGATATAATGATATTCCAGTGCACGTTCAGCGAGTTCCGCTCGAAAATCCGGATGTGCAATGGCGATCAACCGCAACACACGCTCGCGAATATCGGTGCCCCGCAATGCGGCAACCCCGTATTCCGTTACCACAAAATCGACGTCATTTCTAGACAAAGTCACACCAGCACCAGGCTTCAAGAATGGAACGATCTTGCTGATCATCTTTCGATCACCCGTTTCCTTGTTTCGAATGTTGGCCGTTGAATAAAGCGTAATAAACGAGCGACCATTTTTTGATCGTTGTGCGCCAATTGCCGTATCAGCTTGCCCGCCGGTTCCTGAGAACTGAACATGTCCCATAGATTCCGATGCGCATTGGCCCGTCAAATCAATCTCGATCGCCGTATTAATGGAAACCTGATTGTCGTTTTCACCGATCACGCAAGGATCATTGGTCCAGTGTCCATCCATAATCATGACCGATGGATTGTTGTCCAGAAAATCATAGAGTTTCTGATTGCCGTACGCAAAGGCACATACAATCTTGCCCTGGTTGAGATTCTTCTTCTTGCCAGTGATCACGCCCGCTTCGACAAGATCCACCATGCCGGAAGTCATCATCTCTGTATGCACGCCCAGGTCTTTTTTCCCGTAGAGTGATGCCGTTACTGCGTTGGGGATGCCACCGATGCCCAGTTGAATACAGTCGCCGTCTTGAATATATTCTGCAACCAGCTTGCCGATTGCCAAATCCTTTTCATTCGGCTCTATATCCGGACCCGTTGGAATGTCATAGTCTACCTCGACCATATAATCGATGTCTCTCACATGCACTTCCACGTCACCAAATGTTCGAGGCAGCTTCTTATTGATTTCCAAAATAACCAAATCCGCCGCTTCAATCATACGTTTCTCATAGACATTGCTTAAGGACAAGGAAACAAATCCGTGTTTGTCTGGTGGTGTCGCATTTCCGATATATACATTCGGTTTTTCAAAGGCCAGTCGCTTTGTCGCCGCCAAATGCAAATGGTTGGGGATATAGGAGATTCGCCCATGCTTGTGCATTTTTCGGAGTGGACCCGTATAGAACCATCCGTTCATTTTAAAATGATCACGATAGTCTTCATTCATAAAATAGTCTGCCAAGCAGATGGGAAGGCAAGTTGATACTTGAACATTCTCCACACGATCATAGATCGTGTGGAGTTTTTCCAAGATTGCTTTCGGCTCCGCAGCAGCAAGACCGCTGACAACCACATCATTCGAATGCCATTTCTTGCGTACCCAATCTTTTGCCGTCTGAGAAGTCAATCGCTCCGCCAAATGGGTTTTGGATTGGTTCAGATTCCATCGCTGCAATGTAAGAATCCCAAGTTAAATCGCCTTCAACATTTTTCAAACCTTCAACAAAGAAGTGAGCCGCAATCCAACCTGTCATAGCATATGCATTGCTGGACAAATCTTCATCTGATGTTTTTTGAATCCATTCTCGGTAGTCTTTGATAGCTGGTTTAGTCATATCCACCCATGCGTCTGAATAGATATCAAACTGACCGTTTACCGTATCTTTTACCGCTGCTGTCATCCGTTGATCGGAATTCACATAGGTTGTAAGTGTGGTTTTGTTCAAGCCTTGTTTCGCCATCTCTTTGGCGATTTGAGGGAAAGTTCCTTGGATTGCCGCAATGACAACCACGTCTACGTCTTCATTTTTTAATTTGATTACCGCTGCTGAAACGTCTTCCGCATTTGGAGGCACTTGTTCCGCAATTACTGTCACGCCGCCTACTTTTTCCGCTTCATTTTGAATCCCGCCTAGCAAATCTTTGCCGGCATCGTCATTGGTATAGATGACGCCAATTGATTTCGCGTCAAATTCGCCGACAGCCCATGCAGTCATAATGCGGCCTTCCATTGGATAAACCGGTTGAACTGGGAATGTGCAACGCTCTGAATCTGGTGCCTTTTCGTTGTAAAGGATTCCGGTTCCTGTTGCAAAGTAAACCGCTGGAATTCCAATTTCTCTGATATCGTTTAATGTTGCACCAACGATTGGTGTGCCAAAGTGTCCAACCAACGCAAAGATCTTTTCGTCGTTGATCAGTTTATCCATGGCTGCCTTGCCTTTTTCAGGATTGAATTCATCATCTTGATGCACGTACTCGATCTGTCTGCCATCGACTCCGCCGCCTTCATTGACCATCAAGAAATACGCTTCGATACCCGCTTTAAACGGAACGCCAACGGGAGCCAAAGGACCTGAAGTCGCAATTGAGTTACCCACTTTAACAGAATCTTTTGTAACGCCTTGTGCCATTTCGCTCGTAGTGCCCGCAGTGCCACAACCTGTCAGTGCAAGTACCAGTACCAAAATCATTGCTAAAATTGCTGTTCTTCTACGCTTCATTCTTCTTCCTCCTCTTATTTAAATGCTATGATGCATTACCGCCTAAATAAGCTTCGATCAAACGTTTGTCTTTGATCAGCTCGTCCGCCGCGCCTTCCATGCTTACCTTTCCAACTGCTAACACATAAGCATAGTCTGATATTTTCAAGGTCTGCAGCGCATTTTGTTCCACAATCAGAATCGTCATTCCTTCTTGATTGATTTCTTTTAATATCCTAAAAATATCCTGAACAATCAATGGAGCCAAACCAAGGGAAGGCTCATCTAACAATAGAATATCTGGACTTGCCATCAATGCCCGTGCGATTGCCAGCATCTGCTGCTCACCACCCGAGAGTGTTCCCGCAACCTGCTTCTTTCTCTCCTTCAATACAGGAAAGTATCCATAAACCCGTTCAAAATTACTCTTCAATTGCGCACGGGTTTTTAATGTAAATCCACCAATTCTCAGGTTCTCCTCAACAGTGATCTCTGGAAAAATCTGCCTTCCTTCGGGAGATTGAACCACACCCAGTCGATTGATTTTTGCAGGATTCAATCCAACGATGGATGCCCCGCTTACCGAAATCGAACCGGATTGAGGTACGATCAGCCCCGATATGGTTTTCAGCGTCGTCGTTTTTCCTGCGCCATTACTGCCGAGAAGAGCCACGATTTTCCCCTTTTCCACTTCGAGATCAATTCCCTTCAGAGCTGCAATGCTGCCGTAAGAGACGTGTAAATTTTCAATCTGTAACGCCACCATATGATCAGTCTCCTTTCCCAAGATATGCCTCTTGAACATCCTTGTTTTGCTGAATTTCCAGACAAGTTCCTTCGCCAAGCTTCTTGCCGAATGAGATTGCGCAAATTCGATCACAAACATCCATCACAAGCCGCATATCATGCTCAACCAATAGAATCGTGCATCCATATTCATCTCGAATCTCTTTAAGCAAGTTCGACATGTCCTCGGTTTCATGATCATTGAGACCTGCAGCCGGCTCATCCAATAAAATCAACTTCGGGTCGCTCATCAAGGTTCTTCCCAATTCCACCTTTTTCAAAACGCCATAAGGCTGTCCCCCGATGTGCGAGTTGGCCTTGTCCTCGATTTTCAAAAACTTCAGGATCTTAACCGCCTTTTCTCGTTGCATCTCTTCTTCACGCTTTGCTTTTTTTGTTCGAAAGCCGGTCGCAATAATCCCAGATTTGTATTCGATATGAGCGCCAACCAATAGATTGTCGATCAATGACATATCCTTGATCAATTCGATATTTTGAAAAGAACGAACCAACCCTTCATGAATGACCTGGTGCGTGACTTTTTTGTTGAGATTCACAACTTTTCCATGTCGATTCGAAAACTGAATATCTCCATGATCCGCCTTATAAAACTGTGTGATACAGTTGAATACTGTGGTCTTACCCGCTCCATTCGGACCGATCAGCCCATAGATTTCTCCTTGATTCACCGTGAAAGAAAGATGGTCAATAGCCTTAATTCCACCAAACGCTATCGATAAATCATTCACTTGCAGGCAATTGTTCTTTTCCATGTTTTCTCCCTTTCTTCCAAAGTTTTTTGATGTCATTCCCTAATCGAATCATGCCATTGGGATAAAACATAATGACGACAACGATCAAGACCCCTGTAAACACATAAGCCAATCCATCCACATTGCCAATCACTGGAAGCTGTTTCAAAATCAATTCCGGCACGCCAAATACGATAAACGAACCCAGAATCGGTCCTTCAATGGTCTGCATGCCACCGATGACAATCACCGCTAAAATTTGCAGCGAAAGCATCAGGTTCCATCCTGATGGATAGGCAAATCGAATAAAATGCACATATAAGACGCCGCCAATTGCCGCGTACGCGGTAGCAATCCCAAATGCGGTCAGCTTGTATCTGAGAAGATTGATGCCCATGGCTTGCGCCGCTGCTTCGCTGCCTCTCATGGTCAATAAAGCCCGCCCGGTTCTCGAATGAATAAAGTTATAGGTAAAAATCATCAATCCAATCAGTACGGCAACCATAAAGATAAAGGTCAATTGCCGATCAAACTGAATGATGCCAAACAGCTTTGGATAAGCGGCGTTTTTTCCAGAAAACCCGTTCGTCACAGCCTCAAATTCAATAAATACTTGTCTAAATATTTCTGAAACCGCCAGGGTGGCAATCGCCAAATAGTATCCCGCCAATCTCAATGAAATCAATCCAATCACCAACCCGATAACCAACGGAATGCTGACTGAGACGACAATGGACAATAGAAACGGCAAATTCAAATCCGCTGTTAAGTATGCGGACATATACGCACCCATTCCCATAAACCCTGCAGTCCCCAGTGAGATCAACCCACTATATCCAAGCAACACATTCATACCGATTCCGACAATGGCATAAAATATCACTGTGCCCAAAACGGTAATGGTCGCAGATCCGATCAATCCCATTTTTTGTGCCGTTGGCAGCAAAATCAAAAACAATCCAAAAAGAAGGTATGCCTTATAGGGCGGTTTTTTCTCAATCACCTTCAACCCTTTTTCTTTTTTTTCGATCCCATTCACATCTGATCCTCCTCGTTTACTTCCGTCAATTTCCCGTCGCTCTTCACCAGATTTTCTCATGGGTTATACCTTCTTGATCTTCTTCTTGCCAATCAAACCGTTGGGTCTGAAAATGATAAAGACCAAAATCAATAAATACATCAAGGCTTCTCCCCATGTGGAAGACACATAGAAGCTCAACAAGTTCTTGCTGAGTCCGATGATATAAGCGCCGATAACAGGTCCGTAAAAGGTTTGGAAACCGCCCAATACACAGGCGACCAAGGCACTAATCTGAACACTGTCCATCATAGAAACATTGACGGTGATTGCCGGTGCCAACATCAAGGCGGACAGAGCGCCCAAAGAAGCGGCTACAGCCCATGCACCCATGGTAATCAGTTTGGTTGGCACGCCCATCAATTGTGCCGTTTTATCATTGGAAGCGGTTACTCGAACTGCCAATCCCCATTTCGTCTTCTGCAAAAACAGAAACAACAAAGTCATCAAGGATAACCCAACGCTAATGTTTAAAACCGCATTGTACGTGACACTCGCCCCCATAATTTCAAAGGTGCCGTGTTGAATGAATCGAGGAAAGGATAGGGGACTCGTGCCAAAGATCATCGGCGCGATCCCCAGAAAAAACATAATTAACCCAAAGGTAATGATTTCCTTACCAATAGCTCCCACGTGTTTGGCGTTTCGCATAATCACGAAGTCAACCAAAACACCGGTGATAAACGCGCTCAACATGCCTACAAATGCCGCAAAATATGGTGAAACACCTGTATTCATTAAAAAGAATGTCGCTACAAATGCATTAAGCATTCCGACTGAACCCTGTGCAAAGTTCTGCATGCGGCTGGTCTGGAAAATAATGATAATCCCCAAACTGGCCAGCGCGTATACACTCCCCGTCTCTAACGAGCTAAAGAGTATTTGCATAAAGGTTGACATATTACGCTTCCCCCCATTTCACAACATTGGCTGCCCATACATATCCGATGCCAGCCGCAATCATCAGCACGTAATCACCATCTTTGACTTTGCCCGCGTCTAACCCGAGTTTCAAAGATAGAATCTGATCCACTTGACCCATATGACCGTAGTGTTCCAGATAGATCGATTGCTCTTCCGTCAAGCCGAGCTCGCCCAACATAAACTTGTGCATGGATTTCTTAAAGTGCAAAACTGCTAAGTAATCAATTCCATCTCTCCCAATTCCTGATTTCTCAAGGGAGCGATCAATACATTTCATCCAATTCTTCATGGAGACTTCATTCAGACGCGCCTTCATAGGTCCCGGATTCATCAGCGTCAATGATTTATAAGCCCGATCCATATTCTCTTTGGTAATCGGTTGATTGATGCCGCCAATCTCCACGCCCGCGTCGCGACTTAAGGATCCGTCTGCGATAATATGCGAACCCAACAATAGATTCTTGGTCATCCCGTCTTTCAGCACAATCGCGCCGGCACCCGCCGACAGGTTGTACATCATGGACATCGACTTGTCTTCAAAATCGACGAAGTCGCCATTGCGATACCCACCAACAACCATGACCGTATGAATCTCTTCATCGGCAATCAGCATGTCTTTCGCGATCTTCATGGCAGATACCGTTGTGCAGCATCGATTTTGAACATCGATTCCCCACGCGTTCACGGCGCCAATTTTATCTTGGATATAAAGTGCTGAGGTTGTAAGCGGATATTCCTTCCACTCCTCGCCCATGCACAAAATCAGATCAATCTCTTTTGGATCGATTTTGTACTCTTCAATTGCCGCAAGAGCAGCCTTCACACCCATTTCTTGAGTGCCGTCGTTTTCGCCAGGAATGCTTTTCTCCACAATGCCCAGCTTTTCACGAATCGCTTCTTCCGACCATACACCCTTTGTCTTCTCTGATATCTCTGCTGCTGACATCCGATTTTCAGGAATATAAATTCCGACTGCAGCTATTCCAACATTTTCTTTCATTTTTTTCACCCGACCTTTACGTATAAATTCTTTTGCTCTATAGTCTCATTCCACCGTTAACACTCAAGTTGTGACCCGTTACATAAGACGCTTCATCGCTTGCCAAGAAGCAAGCCGCATTCGCAATTTCTTCCGGTTGGCCCAGTCGGCCCAGCATCGTCATGCCTGCAAATTTTTCCAGTAATTTTTCTGGAACTGTCTGCATCATATCCGTCATTACATATCCTGGAGAAATCGCATTAACACGTATCGCCGCGCCTTTTCTAGCAAACTCTTTCGCCCATGTTTTCGTCAAGCCATAAACTCCCGCTTTGGTTGCGGCGTAGTTGGATTGACCGATGTTTCCGAATTCACCTACAACAGAGGCAATATTAATCACAGAGCCCTTTCCGGCTGTGATCATCATTGGAGCAATATGTTTGGACAGGTTATAAACACCAGTCAGATTCACGTTAATGACTTGGTCCCACATCTCGTCTGTCATCTTTTGCAACAAAGCATCTTTTGTGATCCCTGCGTTGTTGACCAAAATATCGACTTGTCCGTATGTTTCTTGCAGGTAATCCGCAAATTTCTTACAGTCTTCCCGGTTTGTTATGTTTAAATGATAACCGGACACACCTTCCAGCTCGTAGGTCAAATCCGTTAGGTCCACTGCAACAACCCTTGCTCCCTCGGAAACAAACTTTCTTGTGATCTGTTCGCCAATTCCTTTTGCCGCCCCAGTGACTACTGCTACTTTTCCTTCCAATCTCATATTAAATCCTCCTTATTTTTTATATGTAAGTACTTACTCACATTTTAAGGGATAAACGCTTTCCTTGTCAACAACTTTTTTGCAGTCTTACAAATTATTTGCTTTTTTTCCAAATTATTTTAATTATGCGCTCAGTTCCTTGCCCAGCATCGGAAGAATCGTTTTAAAATCGCCAACAAGACCAACGTCCGCATATTCAAAGATCGGCGCATCCGGGTCCTTGTTGATCGCCACGATAAAGCTCGAATTTTCCATCCCGGCAATGTGTTGAATCGCTCCGGATATTCCACATGCGATATACAGTTCCGGTCGTACCGTGGTTCCAGTCTGACCAACCTGACGAGCTTTTTCTATCCATCCCTCATCGACTGCCGCGCGTGATGCCACCAATTCGCCTTGCAATGATTCCGCAAATTCGCCCAAAATTTCAAAATTCTCTTTAGAGCCGATTCCGCGTCCACCCGCAACCAGCACCCTTGCCGCTCCGATATCCACATGGGATTTCACCGATTTCACAACTTCCAATATCTTCACTCTAACGCTTAAATCCAGCTTGGCAATATCCATTTTTTCAACGATCATTCTGTGATTATTCTTTTTACGGGTAACTACCATCACACCGGGGCGCACCGTTGCCATTTGCGGCCGATGATTTTCACAAATGATTGTCGCCATGATATTTCCACCAAATGCTGGTCGTGTCATCAAAAGCTTGTCCGTTTCTTCGTCAATTTCCAATTTTGTGCAATCTGCCGTTAACCCTGTTTTCACCGCTGCCGAACAGCGCGGCGCCAAATCACGGCCGATTGAGGTGGCCCCAATCAATAAGATATCCGGATCTTCTTCACGAATAAAAGAGGTCAATGCTTCGGTATACAGCTCTGTATGATACAACTCAAATTTCTTGTCATCACATAGAATCAATCGATCTAATCCATACAACTCAAGTTCCGCGGCCGAATTCTCCATTCCGGATCCAATCAATACCCCCACAACCTGTTTGTTTTCCTGACACGCAGCCAGTCTTTTCGCTTCACTGATCAATTCATATGCAACGGGTTGAATCACGCCTTCTCTTTGCTCAATATATATCGCAATGTCTTTTGCCATCTTCATTTTCCTCTCTATAGGATATTTAATCCCTTCACATAACCCACGATTTTTTCAACGCCAACCTCAGGGTTCTCTACATAGCAGGTTCCCGCTGATTTCGCACTCTTTGTTACGGACTTTTTCACTCGCGTTGGCGATCCCTTCAAGCCAAGCTCCCGCTGATCGACCTTCAAATCATCTGCAGTCATCAACTGAATCTTGCGGTTTTTCATGGTTCGCACAATATGATGCGTATGCATATATCGCACGTTAATTTCTTCGGACAAGGTGGTCAGCAAGCATGGCAACGGCAATTCCAATTTGTAGTCGCCGTCTTCGAATTTTCGGGTGGCCAAAACGCCTGCTCCGCCCAAAATCGCCTCGCTGACATAGGTGGCTTGCGCCATATGCAAATGCTCTGCGATCTGCGGGCCGACTTGCGCCGTGTCCCCGTCAATAGCTTGTCTGCCGCAGAGAACGATGTCTGCACCGATCTCTGCAATCGCACCGGCGAGTGCTGTCGATGTCGCCCATGTGTCTGCTCCAGCAAATTTTCGATCCGATAAAAGTGTCGCTTCGTCCGCGCCCATGCACATCGCTTCAATCAACACGCGTTCCGCTTGCGCAGGCCCCATGGTTAATACGTGTACACAAATCTCGGGTTTCAAATCCTTCATGCGAAGCGCCAATTCGATGGCCGCCTTGTCATCGGGATTCATAATGCTTGGCACACCATCCCGAATGAGTGTTCCTGTTTCGTTATTGATTCGCACCTCTGTTGTATCGGGTACTTGTTTGACACATACAATAATTTTCAATGTACTCACTCCCCTTATCTCAATAAACTGCCTGCGACCACCATACGTTGCACTTCGCTTGTACCTTCATAAATTTCGGTGATCTTCGCGTCTCTCATCATTCTTTCCACTGGATATTCACGGGTATATCCGTACCCGCCGTGCAATTGCACCGCCTTGGTTGTCACTTCCATGGCAACCTCTGCAGCAAAGAGCTTGGCCTGTGCAGCTTCCACAGAATATGGCTTGCCCTCACCCTTCAAGGTTGCTGCCCGATAAACCAAATACCGCGCCGCTTCAATCTTTGTCGCCATATCCGCCAAAACAAATTGAGTGTTTTGGAATTTTGAAATAGAACGGCCAAACTGCTTGCGTTCTTTCGTATAGCGTACGGTTTCCTCAAGCGCGCCTTCGGCAATCCCCAAGGCCTGCGCCGCAATACCAATTCGGCCGCCATCCAGGGTTTTCATGGCTAAGGAGAATCCCTTGCCTTCCTTGCCCAAAAGATTCGCATCCGGTACAAAGACGTCTT
>JABXKS010000040.1 GCA_013619125.1 Clostridiales bacterium | reverse complement strand
AAAAAACACCTCCAAAGCGACTAGGCAATTTAATTAATTACCGTGTCCACTTTGGAGGCATCATATCAAAAAGAATGGTTTATCTTGTTGGTTTCCACTTTCTTACAATGCTCAAATCCCAGAATTCATACAAAAAATCATATTACACATTTTTCAACATGTCTTTAAGAATCGCAACCGAATTCTTAATCGCCAATGGTGAAAATTTCTCATAATCCATATGTGTACCATTAATCGCATTGTCTGAAATTGAACGAATGACTACAAAAGGTATACGATTTAGGTAGCATACTTGACCAATACTTGCACCTTCCATTTCACATGCATGCGCACTGAAATGCTCCCCTAAGAACTTTTGCTTTTCGGCTTCGCTAACGAATTGATCTCCCGATACGACTCTACCTATAAAACCATTCGCATCTTCAATTTTATCAATCGCAAGTTTTGCTTTCTCCACTAAGTCCTCATCGCAGGTAAAGTCAAACGTCTCCATTCTAGAGATTTGTCCTAATGGATAACCGAAGAATGTAACATCAACATCATGTTGAACCAGATTGTTTGCTACTACAATATCTCCAGGATAGATATCTTTGTTCAATCCACCAGCAATACCGACATTAATGATTTTATCTACTCTGAATCTATCAATCAAAATTTGCGTACATATTGCCGCATTCACTTTCCCGATTCCACAGGTTACAACAACCACTTCTTTTCCTAAAAGGTCACCGTCGTAGAAAGTCATGTTTGCCCGTTCTACTTTCTCTCCTACAACCATTTCATCTTTCAACATTTCAACTTCTTCTGCCATAGCACCAATAATCCCAATTTTCACTTCGTCAATTTCCCCGCTTTCATTCGTTACATACGCTGTTAATTTTATTCGAATTCAGAATAATTAGCAAGATGAATTCATCATATGAATAACCGGACTCTATAAAAAGAACCAAAGATCCCGTTTGCATGTAACAACGCAGGGCTTTTGAGGTGTCAAAAATGAAAAATGAACATGATTAATTGTTCCTCACACCGTTTGTGATTCGTTTCTCCAAAAATTCAACAAAATCTTTCGCATACTCTTGCTTCGAACTTATCGCATAGATAGGAAACTCATTCTCTCCACTTTTCTTTGACAAGTTAAAATAGAACACATCGTCTTTCGATTCGCTAACCACAAGAATATCGCTCTGATATTTCTGCTTTTTCTGATAGAGCTCATGCATATAGACAATATCCCCTTCTCGGATATTATCTAGTTCAATCTCAAAAATACTGTAAATTTCCTCGCCATGAATCTCCCCACCGCTGTAACTTCTTAGCCACCATTTATAGCTTTCCGGCAAAGGAAATCCCAATCTTGTTTCCGCTTTTATAATCCATTCTTCAGATATTCCATCTCCATACTCTGAAAATTCCACTTGATCCGTTGTCACGGATATTAATTTTCTCAGTTCTTCAAGCCTTTCCATTTTTCCTCCAATTTTCTATACAAAATGAACGTGAAAGAACACATTTCACTCAATGCCTATCTGTATGCGCCTGCATGTTCTCGCAACAAAGCTCAAACAGAAACGCACAACCGTAATCTTCATCAATCGATCCATTTTCAAAAATCCCCGCAACTGCTAGAGTTTAGCCCTGTTTTTGCTGAGTCGTCGATCTTCGAATATTTTGACCTATCCAATCAACCATCAATAGCACCGCAATCAGAAAGAATGCCAGGCTCATACATTCAAAAAGCTTCTCCACTCTGAACCAGACCATGGAAATGGCAATCAAGGCTTCCACATTTAGAATCCACAAACTCTTCTTGCGATAAATCGCTTTGTCATCATCTTTATATGGCTTATTCCCGCTCTCCCTAGGTGCAAGTATGGCAATGATCGCATATGAAGCAATCGCCATGACGCGATAACTCCCTAAACCGATCGCGCCCACTTTCAATACCGTCAAAACGCCGAAGACTGTTGTGACAGAGACCAAAAAGCAAGTCAACTGACTTGCTGTATGATAGCCTCCAGCAAAAGATCGTAATGGGATAAAGAAGACAAGAAAAACAATTAGAAGCCCGATCTCATGGTAGAGATAGGCAATTGCAGCATATGTAATAAGATGAGCTGCAATAATCAGAAGCTGCTTAAATCCATACAGATACACGTCAGCATCTTCGCAGTCAATAATTTCATGTTTGATTAGATGATCAATTAGTTTCTCCATCCATCCTTATCGATTTTTCTTCAGTCTATTGGCACTTTTCGGCAATTCCGGTTGATGCGCCATAAAAAAACAGCTAGAATTCACATTGGCCACCGTAACCAACAATGCCAATGATGCAAATGCACTACCAAACTTGTACATGATTTTTTTCATTTTCGATCCTCCACTTTTTAATAACTTCATTATATGATTTTTAAAAAATTGTGCCGGTTGTTGTAACGAAACGTAGTCTTTCGGTAATGAAATACCATAAACTATTATACAGCCTCTGCAATATAGTTTACTAGCCTTGCTATTTGAACCATAGAATCCATAAATTCAAATTTCAAATAATCCTCAAAAAAACTGCAAGCACCCATCAACCATGGCGCTTGCAGTTTCCACTGTTTTACCTTTTCTTCTGTCTGAATCCTAAACATAAATTCGATATCAAACGACTGTTTCGACATGAAATGAAAAAGAAGAAGCTAGGCTCTTTCATAAGCTCGGTATATATAAAATCACCGATGCGACAAATTCCCTACCCTCAACTTCATAGTCAAAAATGCCCTTGTATTTTTCAACACTTCTTTTGATATTCTCAATTCCGAAGCCATGGTTTGCTTCATCCTTATTTGTTGTGATTAAATTCCCCTCTTGCACCACAAGGCTTCCATCGAAGGTGTTTTTCACATGAATAAACAATTGACCCTTGCTACAATGGATCTGTATGCCAATCTTTCGATCCTCTACTAGCGTCTTGGTCCCGTCAATCGCATTATCTAGTAAATTCCCCAAGATTGTTGTCAGATCAAAAGCAGAAATTTGCATCTGATCCGGAACCAGAATATCTGTTGATATTACTGCTCCAGATCGCATTGCTTCCTGCATTTTAAAATTAACGACACTATCCAACGCGGCAATCCCTGTAGAAATAAATTCTCCATATGAATCCTGAACATTTGTGATTTCCGATAAATACTCGATAATGCCATCGGTATTATACTTTGTAGCCAATGAAGTAATAGCCATTAAATGATTGTTCATATCATGTTTCAAAGCTCGAGTTGACTTCAACGAAGATTGCATGACAGACATTTGCTTTTTATAATAGCGATTCTGTGCTTGAATCACGCGCTTGTCGGCATTCTCAGCAAATACTTTGGAAAGACTGTCGTACAAATAAAACACGGAGAAGTTAATGAACAATACCCCTAACATACTCCAAATCAGATGCATGTCATCAAAATTTCCAGAAAAAATCAAGAGCAACAAATACAAGGATATCGTGGGAATGAAAAAAATACAAAACCAATAATAACCCGGGATCTTCCTCCCTTGTCGCACACTTTTAAAATTATTCATCAGCAAGGCGACCATATAACTTACGACTTTTATCAAAATAAGGCCATAAACCGATTGGAAGCGACTTTCCTGAATAATCGTGATATCAACAGCTCCCGTTATTACAACAATAATCATTTCGATGCATAGAAAGATAATGCTGATAAAAACGATCGAAAGAATTCGTTTTAACATATTCGATTGATAGTTGAAGGTTAAGCCAAATAACATCAGCAAGTTTGCGCCCAACATCACAATCGGGATTTTCAAATAAAGAAATAGAAATGCTATGATCAAACAATACAATGCATAAGTAATACCCTCTATTGTTTTATTCACATTGTCTCGTCTGAAAAAAACCATCATGAATTTATAAATTATATAGGTTCCAAATATATTCGTGATAATAAACGTCCATTCAAATATGCCTAAATCCATGAAGTCATCTCCCTTGAAATTTTTAATTGTATTTCACGCACCACTTGTCTTCGTTTCTGCCCAATCGACAGACATTTGTTGTTCTCCATAATCACCTTGTCAGAAGAGAATACCTTGACATGATTATAATTCACGATATATGCTCGATGAATTTGAATGAAATGATTTTTAGGCAATTCTTGAAGTACGCCATCGATTGTCCCATAAAAATAAACCTCCTGATCCAACGTTACGATCCGAACCTTCCGTCCCTTTGATTCAAAATAGAGAATATCATTCATTGGGATCCGATTCATATCATGACCCGTTTTGAAAGAGAAAACTTGATTGTTTTTCTTGAACAATTTTAGGGCTAACTCTAAATCCGCAAAGATTTTTTTCTTCTCTATCGGCTTCGTCAAAAAATGCAAGGGTTGAAAATCAAATAACTTTCTGTCATACCCTTCCTTTCCGGATACATAAATGATATTCGTTCGATGGTCGTTCATCTCAACTCGAATTTTTTCTCCAATTTCAATCCCATCCATCTCGTCCATCTCAATATCCAGGAAAATTAGATCAACCAAATTTCCTTTTCCCAAATAGGCATAAAACTCCAAACCAGACTCAAACACTTCGATCTCAAATTCCGTATGAATTATTTGCTGATATTCGAGTACCAAAGACTCAATTTCAGAGCCAATCACCTTGTCATCATCACAAATCGCTATGCGCAACAAACCCTTCACCACCTTCATCACTTCTATACAACTCTAGAATACGTTCATTATAACACACGGTTTTTCTACTTCTCATCTAATGATAAAGTACGTCTAATTATGGAATTCAGAAAAACAAAAAAACGAGCTCGAAAGCCCGCTTTTATTGAAATGAGAATCCTATTTGGATTCCATTTGCTTCAATTTCTTTTCATAAATAAATGAAGCAGTTGCGATATCTTCCACGGCAAGACCCATTCCCTCGAACATTGTGATCTCATCATCACTTTCTCTTCCGTTTGTTTTGCCAAGAAGCACATCGCCTAATTCAGCATAAATGTGATCCTCTGTGATCAGCCCTTCACTAAGTGGAACTAGGAAATCACTGCTCTCACCTAGACAAGACTCTCGTTTATCAACATAGAACTTTGACTTTTGAACAACCAGGCTATCCATTTCCCGATAGGCTTTTGCAGATGCACCAATGGCATTAATATGGGTTCCAGGTTTTACCCACTCACCCTTAAGAATTGGTTCTTTTGCCAAGGATACCGTGGTGATAATATCGGATGAGCCAACAAGCTCCTCTTGCGTTTTACATACGGTAACTTTCATATTGTGCTTCTCAGACATCTCTTCAGCAAAATTATTAGCCGATTTTTCATATAAATCCCAAACAAGAATCTCTTCAATGTCTCTAACTTCCAACAAGGCTTCCACATGATGTCTTGCTTGAACCCCTGCACCCATAAATCCCATCACCTTTGCATCTTTACGAGACAAAAGGTCGGTTGCAACAGCACTGACAGCAGCGGTTCTAAGCGCAGTCACTTCTACACAATCCACAACAGCCTTTTCCTGTCCATCCTCAGCACTGAATAAAAGCACAACGCCTTGATGGGACGGCAATCCCTTACCATGATTGGTTGGGAAAATTGAAATCAACTTGACTCCAAAATATTGTTTTTCTTTTAAGTAAGCAGGCATCAGTAAATAGAAATTTCCATCTGAGAGTTGATTGTTCATTCGTAAAGACATCTCTGATTTCCCCAGGTTAAAGTCCATCAGGGTCTCTTTCATCAACTCAATTGTCTCTGACGCTGTCATTAGTTCTTTTGCTTCCTCTTTACTGATTACGATCATTTTTATCACATCTCCTTTAATCTTTCTTTCTAACATATCACTTTATCGCAGTACAGTAAAGGAGTTTTATGTGAATATTGAAAATAAACAGTAAATTTAGTGTTGCCAAAAGGTCTTTTAATCACATTGACTATAGCATGTTTCCATCCGTTCTCTATCAACGTCCCTTCTTCAGCTTACTTGCTTCCGCTCCATCGCCAATTGCTTTGTTTCCTTTTGGTATCGGTTTCTCCCCACAATCGCAATCAAACCGTAGTTGAAAAGAAGTGCAGCCGCACATACGAGTAAGAAGATGATTGTATTCCCTTTTGCGAAATATGCGCCACAGAACACAAAGGCCAATGTAATCGCATTAATCAGAGCGCTCCGATATAACACAAACTTGCTAAGTCCTATCGCCTGCAGAGCGTATGAGTAGACCGTTGATGGTATTCTCATGATATTGGCAACTAGGTAAACCAAAAACAGGCTTGAAGCCAACGAAACAACATTCAGATTCGGGTTGATCAAAGCAAAAACCGATTCCCGAAATCCAAAAACGAGGATTGCAAGACTTCCATAAAAATATAAGACACAGCCAACCGCCAACCTTGGTATAGACTTCACCAATTGCCGATTGGATTCCATTTTCTCACTAACGAGCGTCAACGCTGCCGAGGCATACATAAACATTGGCATATGAAGGATGCTGACAACCTGCACAATCAGAAGATAGGATGC
Source organism: Clostridiales bacterium (assembly GCA_013619125.1). GTDB lineage: Bacteria > Bacillota > Clostridia > Tissierellales > GPF-1 > GPF-1. The sequence continues at coordinate 7,640 of JABXKS010000040.1, read as the reverse complement.
AAGAGCTACTTCCCCCTGGCGTGAAACAATGGCAGTAATCACCATCATAAACACATTGCTCTCCAATACTTCCAAGCCCATAATGGGCAAGCTCGCTTGAAAATTCAACTTGATGCGGCTCAAATACACCGTCATTCGATTAAAATTAAATTGAATATCCCCACTAGCCATAATGATATAAACCAACAGATTCATTAACAAGGAAGCCACCGTCGCATAACCTGCTCCCCGTACCCCCATGGGCTCAAATCCAAGTTTTCCGAAAATCAAAACATAATCCAACAACAGGTTCATCACTGAGGCTGCAAGAGACACCCACAAGATATGCTTTGTTTTCTGAATCACTTTAAAATACGTGCTGAATGAAAAGACCAGCATTTGTATCACAATGCTCCATTTAACAATGCCAAGATACGCTTCCGCATCAGCTAAAATTTCACCCTGAAATCCAAAGATTCCCGTCAACAAACTTCGATGAAAAACCATGATTCCAACCAGCAGAATCCCACCCAAAATAAGACTCAACAGAAGAGATGAAATCAACTCTTCACGAAAGCTTTCTTTATCTTGTCTCCCCAACGCCCTGGATCCGTTGATATTAAAAACGATAACCGTGCATCCCATAATGCCAACCAACATGTAAATCAGCTGATACACTGATCCCACCGCGCCAAAAGCTGAAACGGAAATCCTTCCGATCATGGCCTGGTCGGTGGTACTTATAATCATCGAGCTGATTGATTGAATAATCAAGGGAATCGCCAATGCATTCAGTGCTTGAATTATACTCTTTTGTTCTTTCATACTGTCTCCTCCAACGCTGCAAGCATTTGGCCAAGTAGTCAATTTTTTCTGCAGATTATTTCACCTCAATACCTTTATAATCAATCAGCCAAACACTATTAATTTTCCTCACTCTCAACCAATTCATCAAAGAAGAATATTCCCTCTGCGACATTGATAAAAACACTCCCATGATCGCCTTTGAGGCTATGTTCCTTCCCATTCATAGTTGCAGTTTCTTTATTTGCGCTGATGACTAACAAACTCCCGTCCTTTAGATGGAATTCCATCTCAATGATCGGTTCCTTTCCATCCGACTTCCCGGGTAGGTACGTAAGAAAATTCGTTAGATTCAGTGCTGTTTCCATATCTTCAATTTCTGTCAATCTTCTCCCATGAACATCCAGTTTATAATCTGTAATTTCAATGTAAGAGATATCCTCTACCTCTGGAATATTCAACAAGGGAATGCCATTCATAAATACGAAACCAATCGTCACAATAACGGCAGATATGATGCCTGGTATAAGAAAATGCAGCTTCTTTAAATTAACTTTTTTCATCAGATTGCTCCCTTATGCTTCTATTTCCATCCCATCTTCACAATATATCATTCACTTCATCCAACTATTTCGTCCATTCAATTTCCCCAATTATTCTGACTAAACCGTAGCGTATAAATTATAACATACAAATTTAGCCAATCCTTATATTCGACAAAGCTTGCATGAACCAATGTATTCTCGCAAATAAAAAACGGACCGAAGTCCGTTTTTTTGTTTGGTGGAGGTGGTGGGAATCGAAGAAACTCACTCACGATTACCCGGTCCTAATCTCGCAATACCCAGCAGTAAAAAACCATAAAACCCAATATTCATAATCAATGGAATCGCCCAAAGCAATACCCTGAATAAGCCGCCAGTCGTGTCATAATTCATATCATGGAACATCTTCAAGACACCACCATCATCAAGAACTAGCATATACACGGAGCTTATCAACATGATCACAAATGCAATTAAAAACAATCTCAGTCTCTTTCTATCTTTCAGACACAATAGAATTCCAATTATACTTACAACCAACTCCATAAATGCACCCCCGTTTATGCTAGATTATAGCAAGGTGTTCAGTTTCAATTTTTCAGGCCCCTCGTTCAGGATGAGGATTTTGTGATGGAGTTGGCGCTTGCTATGAATCCTTCAACTCCAATCGAAAATTCACTTTCTTTCTGCATCTAATATTCTAGTCACTGCTTCATATAAAGAAGACACCCTTATGAACTTTGAATAAGACACACTCTGCCTATTAATTTCGATTCCATATGCAGGTAAATTAAATTTTCTTGCAAGCTCTATATCACACATTGAATCCCCCACTAAAATGGACTCATGAATATCAATATTAGGATATTTAGACAATGCCATATTTATCAGACCCGGTTTTGGCTTTTTACAGTTGCAATTGTCTTTATCATTATGGGGACAATAAAAGGTATCCAATATCTCCACACCGTTATTCTCTAATACCGTCAGCAAGATATGATGAAAATTTTCAAATTGTTTCTCCGTGATAATATGATCATTGATTACATACTGATTCGTGACCATAATTATTTTAAAACCCATCGAGTTCAGTAATCTTAATGCTTCAATACTATGGGGTAAAAACTCAGGAATTTCTTTCTCCGCCCACTCGTTATCCGGATAGTCTGAGATTATCGTTCCATCTCTATCTAAAAAGGCAACTTTCATATTCGTTCCCCTTACTTCTCTAGTTCAAATGGCAATTGGGACTCAAATCCTCGACTAGGAAAAACTGTCCAATCCACATCATATTTTGGATAATCAACGATTTCAACCTTTACAGAATCCTCAGGATCATCAAATACAACTTGAATATCTACATCTTCGGGATAATAAATCGTCGTTCCAGAATCTTTTATCGATACTCCAATTTCCCTCACAGTCTCATCCACATATGCTATAAAAAGCTCAGCTGGATTATTCCAAGAACTACGATAATAATCGACATAGCATTCGATTGATTTGGATCTATGTATCTTCCCACCTAAACAATTTCCTTTAACATAATCGACAAATTCCCCTGTTTCTACATCACAAGACTTAAGTGAATCTGCTAGATAATGCGTTAGATCAATGAAATAGTAATATTCACCGTCATAAATATAATTCCAGACATGCCCATTCCCATCTTCTTGAGAGAATGCGATATAACCCAATTCCTGATAGTCGCCATCAAGGATATAGTTCAACCATGAAGATGACGTCGAACAATTTCCACCATTGATCCTAACCGCTTCTTTGCCCGGTATATGATATTCCCATAAGATGCTCTGTTCATAAAACTGTTTATTCGTATCATCCAGAAAACTGAATCCTCCAACTTGATATAATTGAATCGCTTCATACAAATTCGAAACCTTGTTCTGCTTTTCTTCAGGAGAGTATTCCAAAATCGCTTCCATTTCAAAATTGCTCATATTTGATACGCCAAGAGTACTTGCTGGAATCCAAAACACCCCATCGGCTACTTCTACTTCATATTTAGCATCAAAACGTAGATTCGCAGTATCATACTCAGGATTCGTCGTGACAAGTACTTCCGATGATCGTGAATGGTTTCCTTCTTCGATTTTCATGAATCCATTTGAATGCTGAACGATCCCAAATTCAATTATCAATATGAGCATCATGATCACGATGATGATCTTCTCAGATGTTTTCATACGTATGCTCCTAATCCCAGTCGATCAAAATTGTAGGCTTTGCCTATCATTTGATACATTTACAGTCTAACCTTTAGGGTGCACTTCACCTTTAATCAGTCGTTTTTTGATAAACTCAACATCGGTTGGTGTTAAATCAATTGTAAAGACCAGCTATCCAAAATGTAGTTACTAAGCTTATAATCATGGTTAAAAGCAATGACACTAATATGATCCCGGCGGTTTTGGTATGATTGGCCAGCCAATTGTCCGCTTTTAAGAAATAGTAGGCGCCTAAAAACAAGAATAGTAGCGTTGAGCTTTTCAATATTAGTCTGGAAATATATAAATCCATGTGATCACCTCGCAATCATTAGTCTCCAGTTAACACATCACAATGTCGATTTAGCAAAACATCCAAATCCTCAATACTAATTTCCTTTAGCAGTTCGTCATAAAAAAATGTTGTAATCTTTTTCCGAGTTTCAGCGATACGTTTGGCTTCAGGCGTATAGAAACCATCATAAACATTTTTAAGTTTAAAGTGATATTCTTTGATAAATGATTCCGGGGCATTTTCACTCCCCAAATGGACTTTGTTGTTATGATCCATTGTGTAGAGTGGCTCATTTACTTGCCCTTTATAGATCAATGTTCTTGCTAGTCCTAAGGAACCCGTTATATCAAGTTTATCTGAATCAAATAAAATTTTAGCTTCCATCGTTTCCGGTGGATTGCTCTTTCTGTATCGGTGAGTAGCAACGCAATTTTTTACATGAATTGCCCTTTCCTTTGTCCATCCAAGATTTTGCAAGAAAAAATAGGCCATATTCCCTCCTTCCTGAGCGTGACATAATTGCGGGTTGTTAAATTGCAAATCACGTCCGATATCATGTAATAAACATGCTGCAATTAGTACATCATAATCTATATGGTCATAGCTTTTTGCAATACTCAATGATTGATATAGCACTCTGTAGATATGCTGAACATCATGTGCTGCATCGTTCATTTGCTTTTTCATGAAATCCTCTATTTTCAAGTATTCTTGGGAATCCAATTGCTATTCCTCCCCCACTGATATTTAAATCCTGTTGAATTGAAATTATAGCGCATTCATATTATAACAAAGTATTATAATTTTATTTGTCTAGGATCACGAAACTTAACACAATAGCACTTACCCAACATCAATACTATAAATTGTATATCTAATACTGCGAATAATATCCTCCTTATAACTAAAAATCAATCTGTATCCATCTGAAGTCCACACAGTAAATGCATATACGCCTTCGTAAGTCTCTGTAACTTCTGTATCATAGCCATCTCCAAAATACTCTTTTGCCTCTTCAATACTGTCTCCTATACCAAATAATCCTTCAACTTTTGGTTTCCTATTATTTATTCTTATTTCTTTAATATCTAAAGAAACTGGTTCGTAAAAAATATCAATTCCATGATAAAAAACCCCATCAAACGGCCCAAATCTATGTTCCTTGTATTGAATATAATCCCTTCCAAGCAATTCAATAGCCCCAGCAACTGAAACACCCAATTTCAAACCAGATATTTCAATTTCCGATTCATTAATATAAGATGCACCTTTTTCATAAAGCTCCACCTCGCTTGGTCGCACATATCCAAATGTACTTCTTGCACTTGTCTTTACCAACAACCAATCTTCATTGATAGCGTTTTGAACTTCTGAAATAATAATCATTCTATTAACTTCACCCAATAATGCACTCGCATCTGATGGTAAACTCCTAAGTTCTATAGGCTTTTCACAAGACTGCAGTTCAGCAGGCTTTTCCGCAGGCTGCTTTGCGCGTGCATAGCCATGATATTTGGTTCTATCTTTTTCATAGAATTCAATGCTGTCAATTGTTTCTAATCTGGCTTGCAATTCATCTATTGATCCGTCTTTCTCCTCAATCGTGTGCTCTAAAAAATGCAGATCATAAATCTTGTACTCCGCCGATAGCATTTTTGATATTTCCATCACCATAGTTTCTCCATTGTCATACTCAACGAAAACCTGATTTTTAATCTTTGCCGAATTGCTCTTACGCTCTCCCATTTCTATGAGTTTATTATCCCAATACTCGTCTGAACGTTCTATCGCTACTTCTTTCAATGGTTCAACTCTTTCAGTTCGCTCCGCATATTCAAGCTGATCAAGTAGTTCCATAGAATAACCGCCTCCATGAAACTCACGATACTCATTCACTCCCAAAAAAATATTTGCCGCAATAGAAACAATAAATAATAAAATCCAGATTCTCATCTTCATGCTTAGATTTTTCATTTAATCTCCTCCGTTCCAATTGCCACCCAAGTCTGCTGCAATAATCAATCGCTCTGATAAGATACGAACCAACGGATTTGCCATTGTATCAATCTGCAATGTTTCAATCTGATACAAAATTTCATCTTTCGTCTCCTTTTAGTTTATGAAATACTTCTTCCAGAAAACATTCCTCAAAACCACGTTTGACATCCATTCCCATTTAATAAACTTAAAGTCATTAATTCTAGTTTAACATAAATAAATGAAAAAAATATAGTTTTTACACGAATTATGTTCGTATTGAATCAACTAATTAATTTGTTTTGAGACAACAAAAAACACTCTATCCCTAGAGTGTTTACGTCCTCGTCCTGTTAGATCCTGTACTAAATATGTATCTTGTGTTTTATTTGACGCTCTAGCATTCTTTTGCAGATTACTAATTTTGCAAAAAAATCTGGTCCGATTCACCGTATATACGTAAATGGTGGTTTTTTCTCAATCAAAAATGCACCAAAATATCCACTTTTAATTTTTAGTTAGGCATTATAGTGCATTTTTGTCTTAATACTTATAACAATTAAGTCGTAAATCTATTTTTAACACTATTTTAGAATTCAATATTAATTAACGCATCAATATCATCATATTGGAACATAATTTATCCTATTATTATTTAGCTGTGTCCGCATTAAATACTGTTTCTTTGATATCATCGATGAATGATGTGCTGATCCAGTACACGTCCATTGTGGCCATATCATAATGGCGCATAAAAAATAGATACGCTCCATCAGGAGAAAGTGCCGCACAACTTTGATTTGCAAAATCGTCATTGACTTGTGCACCACTACTATTCAAGTTTACAGGTTCGGTCCACCCGCCATTCCCATCATCGAAACTGATATAGAGATGTGCCAAACCTTTTCTACCGTTGCGATCAGAACCAAAGATCAGATAGGAGCCATCTGGTGCAATGCATGGACTAAACTCCCAGCTATCAGAATTCACAACTTGGCCAAGGTTCTCAGCTTTCATTGTTCCATCGGTTAAGCTAATTATGCGCCATAGGTCTTTGCCTGCACTGCCGGCTCTTGAGGAACTGAGATAGGCAGTACCATCCTCCATTTCTTGATACGATCCTTCGCTGGCATCCGAGTTGATGGGGTTAGGAAGCAGCTCCAGTTCCCCCCAGCCCTCAGAAGTGAGCTCTATCTTAAACAGTTCACTGTTATTCCTATCATTGGTACTGAGATAAAGCCTGTTGCCATCTGCTGATATACTGGACAACTGAATATTTTTATTAATCGCAAATGACGCTTCCACAGGTTCCGTCCAAACACCATCCAGGCGCTCCGTATAAAAAACTGTACTGACATAATCGGGCGTATACATCTGAAAATAAACCGAGTTGCCATCTGGGGAAAACGCGATTTGATTTTCCAAACGATCGGTCCGTGATATGATGCCTGGTGCAAATATTTCAGCTATATCTCCAGGTGGCGTTTGATCAAAATAGTCTCCGGACAGTACAGGAAACTCGGTTGATGCTTCAACTAATTCAGATTGGGTGAGTACTTCACTGTCAGTTTCCTCCTCTAAAGCACTCTCCTCACTCACTTTATTTCCAGTGGCATTCTCCACTTCGGTATCAGCCAACACGACTTCTGGTTCTATACTGGTATTGGCTGAACAACCTGTTATAAGAAGTCCAAGTAATAATATAAAGCACAATAATCTATGGTTTGCTTTCATTCTGCTCTCCTTTTCATCTTATTTTGATATATGAGTTAATTGACTTAATTGAAGTTGAGTTATTATCTAATTATATAGTTA
>JABXKS010000039.1 GCA_013619125.1 Clostridiales bacterium | reverse complement strand
CCATTCATCATTCTTTTGAATAATGCGCTACCAAACATAACATGGACTCCAACTTCTTTTACAAGAATATGAACCTGTTCAGGGGTCGATATACCACAAACGGCGACTATTGGACATCTACGATCCATTTTTTTCTGAATACTAAGTAGTCTCTCTTTTGCTCGCAAAAGTCCATCATATTCAAAACTTTTCTTTTCCCCCGTTTTTCCACCTGCCGTAGCCAACAAGAAACAGAATCCTGATGATTGTGCAACTAGTTTGCACAAATTTTGATACGCTCTGGTCCCTTCTGGTGCTAATGCCAACTCTGTATTGAAAATAGTTACATAGCTAATACCTTTACTTCTAAGTTCACCCACCAATCCTTTGGGATCCTGGTCATGTACAAGCGGATAATCAGGAACATCTACTAAACGGATTCCCATTTTTTTACATTCACTGATGTATTGATCCTGCCCCATACGCTGAATTCCACCATAAAACCCAACTGGCATGAATTCAGCGCCCTGATGCTGCTTGGTCAGTTTTTCTAACACATCAAAAGATTGCTTGTAATCGACATCATTGATCGCTGCATTTCTTGCTAAGTTAAGGTGCCGTTCACCATACATCCATGGGAATCGTACAGGTACAGATACTTGGATAATATCTATTCCAGACTCTACAAGCGTACTCGCAACATCTATTTGAGTCGTTGGAATAGGTGGGAGTAGTGGTATTTCAACAATAATCCCACCGTTGTTATGCTTTTCATAGTCAAAGAACTTTTTTTCAACTATATTCATAATTTAACCTCACAATCGATCAGTACTTGCACATTTCACTGACACCCTCCAAATAATCAGATATTTCATCTAACGTCTGGCCCTCTTGAAGTGATTTTATATAGGCGCTACCTATCATAAAACAATGTGCACCAGATACTTTTACTTTTTCGATATCTTCACTGCTAGAAATACCACAAACAATAGAAATGTAACAGTCATTCCCCTGTTCCTTCAGTAGATCTTTCACTCGGCCAACTGCCATAGTTAATTGCTGATCGGTAAGTTTTGCATCAGAACCCGATTGTCCTCCAGGAGCATTCATAACAAAAACAAAGCCTTTTGCAGCGCCTATCATTTTCCTAAGCAATATATATTCATCTGAACCTTCCTCTGATACCGCAAGTTCATATGAAATAGCTAAGATAAGGTGTTGATTTCTTTCTAAGCATTCCTTATAAAACCCCATCTTATCGTCCGTATAAAACAAAGGATAATTTGGAATATCATGTCCATCAACATCCGCTACTTTAGAAAGTTTCAAATACCGATCTTGTCCCATAGTCATAATCGTCTCATACAATGTCATATTAATAATTGGTATTTCAGGATATTTAATCCGAACTGTTTTAATGAATTCGAATACATTATCTCTTGTTACGCCTGCATTTCGAGGTATCTGTGCTGCTTTTTGAAGCACAGCACCTTCCATCCATGGAAACCAATTCGGTATATGCACCATCAAAATATCCACTCCAGAAGAAATCATCCTATCAACAATTTCCATGGAATTATCCATAGAGTCAGGATCTATCGGAACAAGTCCTATAAAAGCAACTTTCCCTTGATCCTGAGCCTTTTTTATTGTTTCTTCTATTCTGTTACTCATAATACCGATCCCCACCTATTATTTCTAACCAAACACAGCGTCAATTTTTTATCCGTATTTCTTTTGCTATAATACAATCCAGCTAAGCTTTGAACAGAGAAATCAGTCTGACTACATAATAAATCTGAATGGTTTGTATCTATTTGACTTATATTCCCTAACTTTCTTAAAACCTCTCCGTTATCAAACATATTTGACAACTCTGGCGCAAGCACTCGATCATTGTATCTATTGCGCATTACTTTTGTAAAAGTACCACAATAGCTATCAAGTTCTTCCTGCAAATCATCTTCTTCATCACATTCTGCAGTCACAAATTCTATGGTTTTGCTATCAAAAGCTCTAAATACCCCTAATGCAAATGATCCGCTAACAATTGGAACAACTATTCTTTCAGGACTTGGCATACCAATACTCTCCATTACTGATTTCAAATCATCTCCATATATGGTTGCAAAGTCAGAAACAATATTAGGATGAGGGAAAGCACCTACATTGTTACGGCAGTTAATAAGAACAT
>JABXKS010000038.1 GCA_013619125.1 Clostridiales bacterium | reverse complement strand
ATCACTTCATTCTCTTGAATGACCCGAAGTAGCCTAGACTGCAAATCCATCGACATCTCCCCGATTTCATCAAGAAAGAGGGTACCGTTATGAGCCAGTTCAAAAATCCCGCTTTTCCCTTCTTTTAAAGCGCCAGTAAAGGCGCCAGCTTCATAACCAAAGAGTTCACTTTCCAACAGGCTCGGCGCGATGGCTGCGCAGTTGATGGCGACAAACTGCTTGTCTCGAATGGGCGAAACATTATGAAGAGCCTGGGCAATAAGTTCTTTTCCCGTGCCACTCTCTCCCGTGATTAAGACGGCAGAATGGGAGTTACCCATCCGCACGACCAGGTCCCTTACCTGTTGAATGGCGTCACTTTCCCCAATAATCTGATCCACGGTATACTTGGCGACATGACCCTTGTTGGCCAACTGCAAACGCAATCGGTTCTGTGTATTCTCCTGGGTCTCAAAGCTGTCGAGAATCGCGTATGATCCTGTCATCGTCTCCGTGGATTCTCCGATATCGGAAACCGGGAAGATGGAAAGGGTAATGTTTCGATGATTGATCTGCACCAATTGATCAAGCAACTTTTTTCGAGACCCAAAATAAGCGTTCATAATCTCACCGGGAAACACATCATCAATCCGCATCCCCTTCAAATGTCGCTCCATTCCTATTAACTGCTTCGCTTTTTCGTTCGCCATTTCAATCACGCCCGTATGATCGAAACCAATAACGCCCTTCTCCATAATGGAAACCAGAGTGCTAAATTGCTTTTTAAATGCCCGCGTTTGATTAATGAAATACTCGAACCCCTTATTGTCCGATGCCAAATGACTGAAGTAGTCAATGATTCGGCGGTCTTCCAGCATTTCTTCCGCCTTTAGTGCAATAGCCAGCTCCACAATCGTATTGCGGTCAATGACGCGATGCCCCAACTCGATGATGGTTTTGATCTCTTTGGGCACATATCTCAGTTCTCCCGTTGTAATGGCCATATCGAGTTTTGGCACATTTTCCATATTCGGATAAACCGGAATCAACTGCGTTTCATCAAACCCCAATTGATGCAGGGTCGCGATGGTTTCAATGCACATCTCGAAACTCAGATTCACTAGAGCCACACGTTTATCCAATTTCGTTTCAGAAAGTCGGTTGAATCCCTCCTTGGAGAGAGTCAAATTGGAGATGACAACAATCGTCTTTGAACTGATCTGCTTTTTAACAACCTCGTATTGCGAGTAGGTGCTGATTAACAACACGTCCACATCCCACACGCGTTCCGATGCGCTCATATCAAAGGAATAACGAAGCACATCAATGGAGTAATTGAAGATCTCCAGAATCTGCCGTTTGTATTCATTTCCCACATCGACACTCGAGGTGATAATTCCCAACCGTTTTTTCATCATTCCCGCCCCCGCAGCTTTCTCATTTTTCGACTCTGCTTCCCAGCTTCTTTGCAACTGAATTTTTCTCGATTTCTCTTATCGTATCAAGGTTCCCCGCAAATTACAATCGAGAACTGATAACGTTTACCCGCATTTCGTATTTGTCATCCTGTTATATCCATTGCATCCATTTACAGTTATTCCTTGCATGCGAAAAGCCCGGAAGAAGGTTCTTCCGGGCTTTTCTAAAAATAAGAGGGTCTTGCGATTAGCGATTGCACTTGCGCTTTAGTTCTTCCCAGTTCTTGTCGACTTCTGCTTGCATCTCGTCGATCAAGTGGCGGTTCTCTGGAAGGAACAGATGCTTGAAGCGTCCCTGTACCTTCAGGTACTCCTCAACAGGAAGCTTCTTTTTCGGCTCGTAAGACAAATGCCACGCGCCATTGATTACCTCAAACATCGGCCATACACAGGTGTCCACAGCCAATTTTGTTACCTCCATCAAGCGGGAAGCTTCATAACGCCATCCCCTTGGACAAGGTGCCAAGACGTTTAGGAATGCAGGACCTTGCATGTAGATCGCCTTCTCGGCTTTCTCGTGCAAGTCCTTCATATTCGTCAAAAAGGTGGTTTGGGCAACATATGGGATATGGTGAGAAACCATAATCTCCGTCAAATTTTTTCGGTACTGCTGCTTGCCTGTGGAAACCGATCCAACTGGCGTTGTAGTGGTATCTGCATATTTCGGCGTAGCCGATGATCGCTGGATGCCGGTGTTCATATAGGCGTTGTTGTCGTAG
>JABXKS010000037.1 GCA_013619125.1 Clostridiales bacterium | reverse complement strand
TGGGTGGTTGGAAGCGTCTATCATTTTGTTGTGAATAAAAACATCAATAAAGTTGAGCAACGAATGAGGCAGGAAAAGGAAACACAGATGATGCTGTGAACGGGGTTGGGGAGTCTTTCGACATAATCGAGGGCTCTTTTTTCATAAGAGGATTTGAAATGAGAGTCGAAAAATGGTTGAAATATAATCTGATGACACATATAATTGACATTGAGAGTGATAAAAGTTACAATTAAAACAAATACGAGAGGAGGCAGTTTGATGTGGTATCAAAAGTATCGGGATGAGCGGGTGGAAGCGGCAAAGAGTCAGATCTTTCGGGAACTCTATTATTTGATGATGGGGTTTGCGGGGATATCGGTAATTGTAAAGTCGATTTTGTATCCAGACAATTGGAAGGCGAGTTTCTTTGAATTGCTTCTAATCATCATTTCATCGGTCTATTACATTCTTCGATCTGTACAAAAGGGCTTGTATACAGATGAGATCGAAGTGCATGATCAACAAAACAGACGCTCTATGAGTCGGAAGAATATGCTGATAGGATTGGGGGCGGGGATTGCCCTTTCTCTTTTCTTTGGGTTCCGGAGTGCCATTCTCTTTGGGGGAGAAGGAACGACCATTCGCTATTTCTTTCTTAGTTTCATTGCTTCCCTGATGTTTAATATTCCGTTTTTGGTGGGCGCCTTGGTACTTGTCGATCAATTGGCAAGGAAAGCAAGTTTGCGAAATTCAAAAAAACAGGATGACGAATAAAATGAAGAATATCAAAATGAAAGTTGCACGGGTGGAGAAGGACCTCACCCAAGATGATTTGGCAAAACGGATTGGGGTTTCTAGACAAACCATCGGGCTGATTGAAGCGGGGAAATATAATCCCTCTTTGAAGCTATGTTTGTTACTTTGTAAGGTGTTGGACCGAACCTTGGATGAGTTGTTTTGGGAGGAAGAGTCAGATGAGTAAGCAGAAAACACAGGTTGTATTATTGGGCACGGGAACACCCAATGCAGATCCAAAGCGATCTGGACCGGCAGTCGCAGTGATTGTTGGAGAGAATGCCTATATCGTTGATTTTGGTCCCGGTGTGGTTCGGCAAGCGGCTCGCGCCTATGAAATGGGAATGGAAGCACTGGCGCCGGCGAATTTAAAATTTGCATTTTGTACCCATTTGCATTCTGATCATACCCTGGGTTATGCGGACTTGATTTTTACCCCATGGGTTTTAGGGCGCACGGAACCGCTTAAGGTATGGGGACCAAAGGGTCTGAAGAACATGACGGATCATTTGCACGCTGCCTATGGCAGAGATATTGAAGAGAGAATGGATGGAAAAGAGCCGGCCAATCCGGAAGGGTGGCAGGTAGAGGTTACAGAAATCGAAGTGGGAATTGTGTATGAAGATCAAGATCTGATTGTGGAAGCTTTTCCGGTTTCCCATGGTTCATTTGTTTCCTTTGGGTATAAGTTCACTACGTCTGATCGGACGATTGTGATCTCGGGAGATACAGAACCCACGGATGAAATGATTCGACAAGCAAAAAGCTGCGATCTTTTGGTACACGAAGCATATTATGCAGCTGGGTGGGAAACAAGGAGTCCTGAATGGAAGGCGTATCATGCTTCTGTGCACACATCAACTCTGGAATTGGGACAAATTGCGGAAGAGGCAAAGCCCAAGCAATTGATTCTTTATCATCAGCTGTTTATGATGGATCATCAATCGGATCCGACAAAGGTACAGGAGCAGATTCAAGAGGTTGAACAGGAAATGATCAAGGAAGTAAAATCTATGTTTGCGGGCAATGCGATTTCCGGGCAGGATATGGGAATCTACTAAGAAAGGGGAGAAAACAATGGCAGTAAGAGATGTAGAGGTAGAATTTAGTCGCGAATTTAAAGGGGTGCTCGATACAGGGCAAACAACGGCAGCGGTTGGTTCTGATCCTGGGGAACTGGAACCCTATGATATGCTTTTTGCGGCCTTGGCCTCATGCTTGTATGCAACATTTTTGGATATCGTCAATAAGAAGAAAATTGATTTTGAATCAGCGAAGTTGACGGTTACCGGCGAGAAACGAGATGCGGTACCATCAACCTTGAAAACAGTCAATGTGAAGTATGTGATTAAGGGTTCCGACAATGAAAAAGGATTGATGCGTTCGGCGGAACTGGCAGCAAAATATTGCTCGGTGTATCAAACCATCTCTCATGTGGCAGAGATGTCTTGGGAACTGGAGTATAAGAAGTAAGTTGGATGAGAATGTAAAATTCCCGCATGCGTGAGCGTGCGGGAATTTTTTATGGAAATTTTTTTCGAAATGTTACTCTGTAATTTCCACCTCAATGGAATAGGTATGGGTGAGATCGCCGCTGGGTGCGATTACAGCGCAGGTGATTTCATGACTTCCAACCGATTCGCTGCTGAATTGCAGGATCCGTGTGGAACCGGCACCGACTAGGGTGGAGTTTTTTCCTTGGCTGATAAGCACATCACTTAGAAGGGTTAAGGTTTCCGGATAGGAAATCTCGGTGCGATACCCCGTCGTGGGATTCACATGTAGGACAACTTCAAAGGCTTCTCCAACAGGGATGCTTCGTATCGCGTTTTCGATCGTAAAACGTACAGCATGAGAAGGCAGTGGAATTATGTTGGGTTCTTCGATGGGTTCTAGGATTGGAGTTTGCGATTCCTCGGTGGCAATGACTTCCGTTGCCCAAATTTGCATGGGATAACTCTCGGCAATGCGTCCGTCATAGCGGACTTGGAGGATCATACCTGGTTCCAGAACCAAGTCATAATTGAAATTCTCCGGCATGTATACAACAACATCACCCGTTATGCCTTCGACGCCATTTGTCAGAATGCTTCCTTCGTTAATCTCAATAATTGTTCCTGAATAGAGTGCTTCGATGTCAGAAGCAGGTTCGATTTGCGATGGTTCTAGGGACGTTGGTTCGGGGGCATTGTCTCTTTCGTTTGAAGTGTTTTTGAAGGCGAAAAACGCGATTCCAAAAACCAAGAGCACAATAAGCCCAAAAACGACTAATTTATTCATAATATTCATCCTTTCAATATACTCATACCCAGATTGTTCGGTTATAGATTCAGACGAAAAGGAGAAGAAAATAGTTTCAAAGAGGACCAGAATTTCGTACATGGAGGTTTCCATTATACGATTAGCTTCACGAGAATGATGCGGTTCAAAAAGGATTCAACATGAGTGGGAAATATTTGATAAAATGGTAGTAATGAAAGTGAAAGGGTGAGGGAATGGCAGAATTAAAAATAAAACTTGACCCTTTACGTGATGACAGGATATGCCAGGTATGAAGAACTTTTAGCAAAGCTAGGAAAACACAAAACGGTCTCTACCTCAAGCATCTGGATGAGGTGGACTGTTGAACGCTTTCAAATCAAGGAGGATTAAGATGAGACCGATATTTTGGCAAAGTCAGTTGACTACATTTTTGTTGTATTGTAATGGAACGGAGTTGGAAAAGAAGATTTTGGATTGCGGAGCGGGGGGAAGACGACCGCCTTTAGCGATCTTTAAAGATCAAGGGTACGAGACGATGGGATTGGAAATATCCGATCAATCCCTGGAACGGGCGAGCGCGTTTGAATCAGAATTCGGATATGATTTAAATATTCGAAAAGGAGATTTGCGTGAGATTCCGCTGATGGATGAATCCATGAGTTTTCTTTATACCTACAATACAATCTTCCATCTGCCCAAGGCTGAGATCAAGGCGGCGCTTCATGAATTCAATCGAGTCATGAAGCCTGGCGGGCTCTGCTTTATCAATCTCCTCACAACAGAAGACCATGGGTTTGGCGAGGGGGAAGAGGTGCGTCCAGGTGAGTTTCTGCAGGAAGAGATGGGAGAACAGGTTCTCCACTGCTATCACGAGAAGACGGAAGCGGAAGCGTATTTTGCCGAGGCGGGATTTGACGTGGTATACAAGGAAATCAGAAAGCGAATCGGTCCGAGTCGGGCTGGCGGTAAGATCACCTTGGGATATGTGGATTACATTGTGGAGAAAATCAAAAAATAGTCGTTTTTGTGGATAACGCGGAGGGGGATAAGGATGGCGGATGAACTATACAAGCAGATGCTTGAAAATATGTACGAAGGCGTATATTTTGTGGATACGGAACGTACCATCACCTTTTGGAACAAGGGCGCGGAGCGAATCAGCGGATATAAAGCCAAGGAGATTTTGGGCAAACAATGTTTTGATAATATCTTGAATCATGTGAACAGCAAGGGCTGTCAGTTATGCATGAATAGCTGCCCTTTGCAGCAGACCATTTATGATGGGGTGATGCGAGAGGTTCCGGTATATCTGCATCACAAGGATGGACATCGTGTACCCGTTTCGATTCGCACCATCCCTTTGTTTGAAGGACAAGAAGTGATTGGCGCAGTCGAGGTGTTTACCGATGAGTCGGAACATTTTGATCGGTTACAAGATCTCAAAGAACTTCGGGAACTGGCGCTGAAAGATCAGCTGACCGAATTGCCCAACCGACGATATTTGGATAATTTTCTGGCAGAGCGATGGCGTGAATATGAGAGCTTGGAGATTCCATTCGGGATGATTTTTATGGACATTGATCATTTTAAAGAAGTCAACGATACCCATGGCCACGATGTTGGCGATGAAGTGCTGAAAATGGTGGGAAAAAGCACCCGGGCGGCATTGCGGCGAGGTGATCTTGTCGGTCGATGGGGCGGCGAGGAATTCATTATTGTTGTATCTGCCGGAGAGGAAGAAGAGTTGCGAAGTGTCGCCGAAAAAGTTCGGATGCTGATTGAAAGCTCGACCTTATCCTACGGGGGAAATGAGCTGAAAGTTACGGTTTCTTTGGGTGCGACCCTGCCCTTTGTCGAAGATGACGTGACAACCATGATCAAGCGGGCAGATGAAAAAATGTACGAGAGTAAAAAGAATGGCCGGAATCAAGTAACAATTGCAATTGAAACTGCCTGCCCAATTGGGTAGGCAGTTTCTTAAAAAAGATTTGAATATGGTTTCTAGATATGAGAAGATTAGAATTACTACAATTTGCTATAGAACGAAATGACATAAATCCTTTTGGATTGGAAGGAAGTGCTTGATGCGACGAAGTTGGAAGCTGATCATAGCGATTCAAATCGTTTTTTTTGTTCTGCTCCCGATTGTATTGTTCCCGTTAGGACAATCGGATTCGCCGTCTGAAATGATTATACAGTCACAACGAGAGGCCGAGAAACGTCCTGTGCTTCGCGTGGGTGATGACTATAATTATCCGCCATACAGTTATTTGGATGAGAATGGAGAACCGACCGGATATAATGTTGAGCTGATTCGAGCTGTTGCAGACGTGATGGGATACCAAGTTGATTTGCAATTGATGTCTTGGTCGGATGTCTTGGCAGGATTGCGAAACGGCGAGCTCGATTTGACTGCAGGGATGTTTCATTCTGAGGAACGAGCCAACACCTATGCTTTTTCCACCAAGCACAGCGTGACCTATGGAGATATATTTACCTTGCTAGGGAATGAGATTTCTTCTCTAGAAGAGCTGCGAGGAAAGACTGTTGCGGTTTTGAAAGACGATATCATGGAAGAATATTTGATTGATCAAGCATTGGATTTGAGCATCGTGCAAGTGGATACGATCAGCGATGCTTTATTTTTGGTATCAGAAGGCTTAGTGGAGTATGCGGGGGTCCTTAAGCCGATTGGACTATATTTGATCGAGGAGAAGAAGTTCAGCAATTTGCGAGCCAGTGATCTTGTCTTTGCTCCTCAGGAGTATTGCATGGCAACGAGCGCAGATACAAGCAATTGGGTATATCTGGTGAATAGCGGGTTGCAAATTCTGAAGGCGAACGGCACCTATGATGAGATTTACGACCGATGGCTTGGGGTCTATGAACCATGGAGCATGAAGGCGTTTGTGCAAAAATATCAGATATTAATCATTTGGGTCGCGGCGTTAATCGTTTTTTTGCTTGAAGGGATTGTTGTGCTACGTTATTTGATCAGAAAGAAATCGGAAGAACTTGAGGTTTCCTACGTGTCGCAGCTTGCAGCGGAGGCGAAAAACAAGGTGCTTTTTCAAGCTGTTCCCGACATGATTTTCCATATGAACGGGGAAGGCGATATTCTTGATTATTCCAATGAGCATCCAATGCTGAAAGAATTGGCGAAGGAGGACGAACTTTGCGAGGCAATTGATTCGATGATTGGAAAAAGCCAAATGAATCAAGTGCATGATAAAATCAGGAAAGTGATCGAAAATGGTCGAATCGAAACGGATCGAATCGAAACGGTTCTGCGAGATGAGATTCATTACTTCGAATTTCGCATTATCAAGTTGAATGAGAAGGAAGTCATGATCATGGTTCGGGACATTACCCAACAATATCAGGATGAAATGAAGATTCGATATTTAAGCGAGCACGATCAATTGACGGGTTTGATGAACCGGCAGTTTTTTGAAGCGGAGATGCGAACGCTGAATGGGAGTAAGGATTTTCCGATCAGCATTATCATGATTGACGTCAATGGTTTGAAATTAATCAATGATTCTTTTGGGCATAACAAAGGAGATGAATTGTTGATTAAAGTCGCAAATATTTTGCGGGATGCCTGCAAAGGGAAAGGAAGTATTTCGCGGATTGGCGGCGATGAGTTTGTTGTTCTTTTGCCGTTATACAGCGATGAGATGACGCAAGAAATCATCAATCAAATTCGCTTGGGATGTACCCTTCGTCAAGTGGCCGGGCTGGATATCTCTGTATCTATCGGCTGGGATACAAAGGCGTCCCCTGATGAAAATTTAGGTAGCATCTTAATCAACGCGGAAGACTTCATGTATAAGGAAAAACTGTTGGAAGCGCCGGGGATGCATGGAGAGGCAATTAATGCAATCATCCATACTTTGTATGAGAAGAATCAAAGAGAAGAGGCACACTCGCAACGAGTTTCCAGGCTGAGCTTCGATTTGGCGAAAGCATTGAGTTTGCCGGAGAAGGATTGTCAAGAGTTGAAGACCGTTGGTTTGTTGCACGATATTGGGAAGATCGCAATACCGGAGTATATATTAAACAAACCGGGGCGGTTATCCGACCAGGAGTATCTTGAGATAAAAAAACATCCCGAGATCGGATTCCGTATTTTGGGTTCGATTAGCAGTATGGCAGAAATGGCGGAATATATACTCTGTCACCATGAGCGTTGGGACGGCAAAGGATACCCGCGCGGGCTCAAGAGTTTGGAAATTCCGTTGTTGGCTCGGATCATTGCAATAACCGATGCGTATGATGCTATGACGAGTGAGAGAAGTTATAAAAGGGAAATGACAAAATGGGAGGCGGCCGAGGAGATTGAGCGAAACTTGGGCGCTCAGTTTGATCCGATTCTGGGTCGGATATTTATCGATCGCGTACTTTTGATTTCGCAGGAGGAATTGGATGCGTAGTTGAATTCCCGTTAGGATACCCGGTATTTGTGTATTGCCGGGAGATGAATAAAAAGCAAGACTAGAATCTTGATTAAATAAAAAAAGATTGATAACAGCCGGGAACTGATAGGGCAGATCATTGATGAAAGGATCTGTTCTATCGGTTTTTTGTATGAAGAATACTGTATGGACAAGACGATTGTTTTTTAAGATAGGCACCTAGCCTTCAGAATTCATCAATTTAATTATTTCCTGCAACATTATAATGCAAATGCTCATAGAGTTTTAAGAGCCAGAAGAACACATGATGTCGTGTTAAGGATGGAAAAAACTCGAATATTGGGAATGATTGGAAATCATTTAAAGAAATCAGTAAAATTTTGTACTTTAAGTTCGTTAATTGAAAAGAATAGTTGCATCGAAATGGAGGAAGAGGATAAACTGTTATTACAATGTAAAAATTTGGAGGGCTCATGCATAAACATAGTTGGTCGATTAAAATAAAAGTTGTGTTTTGGAGTACGGTTATCATTTTGGTGATTGGGAGTATTTTAATAGGCTACTCCTCTTGGCATAGTAGAAATATGGAAATGGATAGTCGGAAAATGGAGCTTGAAGACGGCGCGATGAATACCAAACTAAGAATTGAAGATGCTATATCTCAAGCGGCGGATGCAAATGAAGCCATCGCGAGCATGGCAATGTCGATTCGAAGCAATGATGCGATCGTGAACAAGAGAGAGGTACTGGAAGATTTTATTGGAGATTTCATTCAGAAGCATCCAGAAATCATCGGTGCGAACATTGCTTTTGAAAGCAATGCCTTCGATCAGAGGGATGCTGAATATATAGGTAATATAAAATATGGTGCCGATGGACGGTATACGCCCTATCTATCATTTGATGGAACCGAGTTGAGCATACTTGCAATCGAAAATGTGGAAACATCAGAGTATTATCTCGATGCGCGAGCATCAGGCGAGACGATTGCTACAGAAGCATACTTTTATAACGTGGGGGGATCCAATGTACTAATGTCCACCATTTCGAAACCGTTGTACGAAGGTTCGACGTTTCTTGGCATTATTGGGGTGGATCTTTCCGTTGAGTATATGTCCCATATGGTAGAAGAATTGGCAAATGAAAATGAGCGGATTGCAGTAATTACAGAGGGCGGCAATGTGATAGCGAACAATACGGATCGCGTTCTTCAGAATGATGATATCGAAACAATTATTCGTGACATTGAAGCGACGGCAGGAACCAGTATTTCACAGATGCATGAGGGTCATTATGAGGTGCTTTCGAGTATCAACGCGAGAGAAGTGGCAACGACTTGGTATTTGCTGCTAGACATGGAAAGCCGCTACCTAACGGAAGCCTCGGTAAAGGCAACCTATCAAGGAATTGGCATCGGCTTATTGACGATGCTCATTGCTTTGCTGTTTATGTGGTTGATAACCAATCGGATCACAGCGCCGATATCTCGTTTCGTATCGAAGATGAACAGTTTTACCATGGACAATATTCAGGAGGATTTGAGAGCTGAGAAGACTTCGTTAACAGAAGTGAACTCTTTGAGCGATTCCTATCAGTCTCTCTTGGAGAAGTTGAAGGATAATTTGATCGAAAGAGACCGAAAGGAAGGAATTCAGATTGGCCAGATGAAGGTGAATGAAATTGCGCAGGCGAACAACCAATTGCAAAATTTGAGCAACCAATTAATCACCTTTATTACAAAGAAGATAGAAGGACAGCTTGGTGCATTGTATATTTTGAATGAAAAAGAAGACCCCAAGCAGTACGAGTTGCTTTCCAGCTATGCCTATAAGCGAAGAAAAGGGATTCCTGAATCATTTAAAATGGGGGAAGGGCTGATTGGGCAGGCGGCAATGGAAAATGAAACGATTCTCATTTCGGAACTCCCAGACGATTATATTCACATTCATTCCGGAGTTGGGTATGCTGCGCCAAAGCATATTGCAATCATTCCCTGTGAGTATAACGGGAAAGTCATAGCGGTGATGGAAGTGGCCTCGGTTCACGCAATAACAGAAGAGGCATTGGAGTTTTTGAACCTGGTAAAAATTAGTGTCGCGATTGCTATAAATAACATAATGAATTACCAAGCGGTCGAAATTCTATTGGAAGAAGCCAGGGAAAATGCGATTCAGCTTCAAAACCAACAAGAAGAATTGCGGGTTATCAATGAAGAGTTGGAGGAACAATCGATTTCACTCAAAAGCTCACAAGCCGAGTTGGAGAGCCAACAGGAAGAATTGCGCGTTTCCAATGAAGAGCTTGAGGAAAGTACAGAACTGTTGGAATTCCAAAAGAAAGAGTTGGAAGAAAAAAATCGGGCATTAGAATCAACTCAGGATGAAATTCAAGAAAAGGCAAAACAATTGGTTTTGTCTAATCAATATAAATCTGAATTCTTGGCGAATATGTCGCATGAGTTGAGAACGCCGCTAAATAGTATTTTGATTTTGTCGGAGCTTTTGCGGGAACAGGATCAAAATTTAACCGAAGATCAGATTGAATTTGCACGGACCATTCATTCTTCGGGAAAAGATCTGTTGAAGTTGATCAATGATATTTTGGACTTGTCTAAGGTTGAAGCTGGAAAGGTGGATGTGGAACTTGACCCGATTAAGCTAGTCGACCTTGCGGCAGAGATGGAGGGCTTATTTAAACAGCTTGCCCTTCAAAAGGGGATTCGTTTTGAAATTTCTGTTTCAGAACAACTGCCAAATATGGTGATGGTCGATGAGATGAAGGTGAAGCAAATTCTGAAAAATCTTTTGTCTAATGCCTTCAAATTTACAAAAGAAGGAAGTGTTACCGTTGCGATCAAGCCGGTCAATCATGAAATTCACTTTGAAGTGAGCGATACGGGGATTGGTATTTCAAAAGAAAAACGGGATACGATTTTCGAGGCTTTTCAGCAGGAAGATGGTTCGATCAGTCGAGAATTTGGTGGAACGGGTTTAGGGTTGTCGATTTCCATGCAATATGCCAATCTTTTGGGCGGTAGATTGGAAGTGAGAAGCAAGAAAAATCAAGGGAGCCGATTTGTTTTTGCGCTTCCTCTCGTGGAGGAAATCGCGGCAGGGAGCTTTTCTGAGAAAGAAAGTTGCATGGATCGAAAATCGAAAGAGATCGATTTTGAGGGGATTCAAGGGTCTGATGGAAATCCGATTGATCAAATTTACATCCCGGACGATCGCCAGAACATCAAAGATGATGATAAAGTGATCTTGATTATTGAGGATGACTCGAATTTCGCAAAAGTGATGAAAGAGATTAGTCGGGCGAAAGAATTTAAAACGATTATTGCAGAGACGGGCGAGAACGGTTTGTATTTGGCGGATTATTTTATTCCAACAGCGATCATTTTGGATATTGGATTGCCAGGCATTAACGGATGGGAAGTCATGGAAAAATTAAAAGCCAATAAACGGACAGTGGAAATTCCTGTCTATGTCATTAGCGGGAAGGAACGAGAAAAAGCTGAAGATTGGGATTCGAATTTGCAGTTTTTTTCAAAGCCGATAAACAAGCATCAGATTGAAGAAATTCTGGATCAAGCCATCGTAGTTGGAGGAGAAGTGAACAATATTCTGGTGGTTGAAGACAACAGGATTCAAAAAGATGCGATTCTCTCTTTGATTGCCAATCATTATGAAGACATGAAGACCTATTCTGCTGTCTCAGGAACCGATGCATTGCAAGTACTGGCAGAGCAGTCAATTGATTTGATTATTTTGGACTTGGGGCTTTTGGATTATGATGGATTTGATTTTGTTGAGAAATTAAAATCGGTGGAGGAATTCAAGAATATTCCTATTATTGTATATACGGGAAGAGAAGTTACCGTCAGCGAAGAAAAGAATTTGAAAGAAAAGGTCGGAAAAATAATCATCAAAGGGGAACAATCCAGTCAAAGATTGCTGGATGAGATTAAACTTTTTGTGCATAATGTCAAGAACAACCGATTGAAGAATGTGCGAAACAATGAAATCGAGGAAGTGTTTAAAGACAAGACCATTTTGATTGTTGATGATGATATGAGAAATGTATTCGCGCTTTCAAGCATTCTTGAAGGCCGGGGAATGAAAACAAGGATTGCGACCAATGGTGTGGAAGCGATTGAAATTTTAGAGCAGGAGCCGGATGTGAATTTGGTTTTGATGGATATTATGATGCCTGTAATGGATGGATATGAAGCGATGAGAAGAATTCGTAAGAAACCGAAATTTCAGGAGCTGCCGATCATTGCATTGACAGCAAAGGCCATGCGGGGGGACCGCGAAATTTGTCTGGAAGCGGGCGCAAATGAATATCTAGCAAAGCCCATTGACAAGGACAAACTATTATCGTTATTGAGGGTATGGGTGTAATTTATGGATGGCCAAGAACAACTGGAAACTGAGAAGATTGAAGTCACCCTGTTTCTTGAGGCGGTGCACTTAAAATACGGGTATGATTTTCGGGATTATTCAAGAGCGCATATTAAAAGGCGACTGATACGGCGCGTGAAATTAATGAATTTATCGGATATTACAAGACTAACGTCACTCGTCTTGTATGACCCCGAAGTATTTCGGCAGGTGTTGTCCGATTTTTCGATTAATGTAACGGAAATGTTCAGACATCCTCGATTTTTTCGGGATTTACGGACAGAGATTGTTCCAATCCTAAGGACCTATCCTTCTTTTACAATCTGGCATGCGGGATGTTCGACAGGAGAAGAGGTCATATCGACAGCGATTTTGCTGGAGGAAGAAGGACTTTTAGAAAGAGCCAAGATTTATGCGACGGATATGAATGGAGCGGTGATTGAAGTTGCAAAAGAAGGAATCTATCCAGCGCAGGATATTAAAAAATGGACAAAGAACTATCATGAGTCGGGTGGGCGCAAATCTTTTTCAGATTACTTTGTCGTCAATTACGATTATGCAATTCTGAATCAAAGGGTATTGAAAAAGATCACCTATCTTGAACATAATTTGGTAACAGACGGTCGCTTTATTGATGCGGATTTGATTTTATGCAGAAATGTACTGATTTATTTCAATAAAGCCTTGCAGAATCGAGCACTTGATCTATTCCGTGACAGTCTATTGCCTGGGGGATTTTTGGGCATTGGGTCAAAGGAAGATATTCGATTTTCGAGTGTGGGCGATGCTTTTGAGAATGCGGTGAACTGCCAAAAGATATACAAAAAAAAGATTGAGGAAATACGATGAACAAGCAACTGATTGTTATAGGTGCGTCGGCAGGCGGAATCAGCGCACTCAAGACGGTGTTAAGCGGCATTGGAGACTTTTCCAAGCTGCCAATTGCAATTGTTCTTCATATCATGGAAAAAGAAAGCGAACTTCCCAAACTGTTCCAAAATTTTATTGAAATTCGGGTAAAGGAAGCGGAAGACAAGGAAACGATTCAAACCGGACATATTTATTTTGCGCCGCCAGGGTATCATCTGCTTGTTGAGGAGGAGGGGACGTTTGCCTTGTCAACGGAAGCAAAAGTGAATTATTCGAGACCTTCTATCGACTTGCTGTTTGAAACGGCGGCAGAGGCTTATACGGATCGATTGGTAGGGATTCTTCTAACGGGAGCGAATGAGGATGGCGCGCGAGGAATGAAACGAATTGAGGAGCTTGGGGGGACTGTGATTGTGCAAAACCCTGAAACTGCATATTGCCATAGTATGCCAAAAGCTGCGATGGAAATGGTTCCGAAATGCAGGGTGATGGATCTTGAAGCGATTGAAGAATATATTGCAGGTTTGGCAAAGGGGAGATAGAAGTGAGTGACTATATAACGAAGATGTTGATTGTAGATGATATCGAAGCAAATTTGGTTGCCTTGAAAGCAATTTTAAAATCAGAAAACGCTCAGGTGTTCGCTGCCAACAGCGGCAATCAAGCCCTGAAAATCTTGCTTGAAAAACAGATTGATATTGTTTTATTGGATGTACAAATGCCGAACATGAATGGCTTTGAAGTTGCGGAGTTGATGAGAAGCAACACGAGAACCAAAGACATTCCAATCATTTTTGTGACGGCGATTAACAAAGAAGAAAAAAATATCTTTCGAGGGTATGAATTGGGCGCGGTGGATTATATCTATAAGCCGATTAACAATGAGATTTTAAAAAGCAAAGTGAATGTGTTTATTCGATTAAATGAGCAGAAACAGATTATCGAAGCGAAAACGGAGGCACTGAAAGAAAAAATCGAACTGCTGGAAATTGCAGAGAAAAAGCTGAGTCAATTGGCGAGAATTGATGATTTGACTGGAATTTTAAATCGAAGGGGATTTGAAGAAGAATTTCATCGGGAATGGAGTCGAGCTATTATATACCGGTCATTTTTTTCATTGATCATGATCGATATCGATGATTTTAAGATGTACAATGATACATATGGACATGTTGAAGGAGACAAATGCTTGATTCAAGTGGCAAAAACCTTTGAAAAATCATTGCGACGTCCATTTGATGAAGTTGCGCGGTATGGTGGAGAAGAGTTTGTCGTTCTTTTGCCGGAGACCGATGAGAATGGTGCTCTGCTTGTAGCGGAGAATATTCGAAAATCGATTGAAGCATTAAAGATTAAAAATCAAGAGGCGCCAGTGTTGGGGCATGTTACGGTTAGTTTAGGCGTGATTACAACCATTCCGCGAATCGGGCAGGATAAAGAAGAATTGCTTCACCGAGCGGATCAGGCTTTGTATCAAGCAAAAGACAACGGGAAAAATCAAGTTGGCCTTGCGAGTTTTGAGGCTTGACCAGGAAACCGTAAAGGAAATCATTGAATACGTAAAAAAGGGCTTCTCCAATTGGAGGAGCCCTATTAAATTAAACCTTCATGGGGGTATACCGCAAGTGGCAATAATTTTTCTGAAAATGGGAAGGATTCTCGGGTAGGAATACATCACAAGGCATTTAAGAAAGAAGGGATAAAATGAGAGCGTTGGTTGTATTTGATTCGTATTTCGGCAATACCGAGGATGTGGCGATCGCCATTGGAAATGCATTAAAAGAAACCATGAGAGTGGAAGTGAAACGGGTGTCAAAGTTGGATCCAAAGCGCGTGAAGGGAATTGATTTTATGATTATCGGTTCTCCCACAAGGGGCTTTCAAGCAACGAAAAAAATAAAAGAATTCTTGAAGGGGATTCCAAAAGATGAATATGCTCATATGAAGGTCATTGCCTTTGATACGCGAATTGCGACAGAAGATACCGATTCGAAAGTGTTGAATCGTATGGTGAAGGTCTTTGGATACGCGGCTAAGCCAATGGGTGAGATCATGAAGAAGCGAGGCGCTAAACTCCTTTTGGACCCGATGGGCTTCTATGTGGAGGACACAGAAGGTCCATTAAAGGCGGGAGAAGAAGAGCGGGCCGCTGCCTGGGCAAAAGAAGCGATACAAAAAGAGCTTACATAAATAAAAGCGATGCAGATTCTGCATCGCTTTTTCTATGACTTTTTTTTGAATTTGCCTGAGAAAGGCAGATAGACATTTTTGATCCA
>JABXKS010000036.1 GCA_013619125.1 Clostridiales bacterium | reverse complement strand
GCTTGCAGGTCGTAAATCCCTTTTCCAGCAGTTTCTGGGTTTCTTGGCAGTGGTCGTCGGTGATGCCCGAAAGTACTTCCAAGTCACCTGCTGGGTTTCCGCCTACCAGGCCAAGGGTGGCAGCGGCTTCGATTCCTTTCAGACCACCTGAATTGGGAACAGTCACGCTTTTTACGTTTTTAATGATATTTCCGCTGCATCGGATTTCCAAAGATTCAGGAAAGCAACTCAAGATCTCGCGTGCCTTTGCAGCAGCCAAAGCAATGGCAATCGGTTCGGTGCATCCCAAAGCAGGGATCAGTTCTTGTTGAAGCATCTGAATATAGGCATTAGAAATCTCTGGTTTCATTTGAATCTCCTTTTTCATCTATTATGAGTACTATTAATATGCTTACTGATCACACCAGTAGTATATCTAATAATAATTTCTCCTGTCAACCTTTTTCAGAAAAATCCCGCAATATGGATAAGGAGGTAGTTTTGAACATGGGGATCCTTTACACAGGACAAAGGAATCGATATAATAAATGAAGAGAAATCCAGTATTGGAGGAACAAAATCATGGCTGCGAAAATAAGCTTAAAAGAGATGATTTATGATTCTGTGTTTAAAGATATATTGAATTACGAATTCAAACCGAATCAGATTATCAATGAAAAAGAATTGATGGAAAAATATAAGTGTAGCAAATCACCAGTTCGCGAAGCGCTTCTTTCTTTGTGCAACGATGGGGTTTTGCGAAATATACCAAGGTATGGGTATGAAGTGATTCGACTTACTCGAGACGATATTGAAGACATGCTGCAGTTTCGGTATTTGCTGGAAGGCGGTTTGATCAAGGCGAATATGGATAAATTCTATGAGGCGCAAATCAAAAAACTGGAAGAGCATGAAAAGAAGAGCAGCGAGGCGGATCAGGATGTTTGGACCCACTGGGAAAACAACGCGAGCTTTCACCTGCAACTTATGGCCTTTACACGAAATGAATGTGCCTATAGCGAATTGGAACGAGTCATGAATCGATTGAAACGCGCCTATGCGCAATTGTATTGGAATCGATGGGAGAATGTGGTGCATAACGATACGCGCTATCATCAAGAAATCATTGCCTGCATTCGCGAAAGAAACACGGAAAAATTATTGTCTTCTTTAAAAAAAGATATTCAAGACTTTGGTGATTTTACCTGTGAAATCATGGACTTTTTTGCATAAAAAGGACCCTCGCGATTATTCGTGAGGGTCTTCGTTTTGTTTAGGTTAAAGTTTCGAATCTGCAGATTAATCCGATTCGATTTCCAATGCCTCCGGTGTTTCCAATGCTTCCAATGCTTCCAATGCTTCCAATGCTTCCGGTGCTACCAATGCTTCCGGTGCTACCGGTGGAGCTGGAATAAAGATGGATTGAAAGTCTTCCTGACTCACGGAAGGTGTAATGGAAAACCGTGGGAGCAGCATGAGATCCGTGGCCTTGGTTACATAGCCTTCGGTCGTCGTAAAAGCAAGCTTTACGTTTTGATTTTTTAACACTTCAATGGCCGTTTCGCTGGAGATCCCATAGGGATAGGCGAATGCGCGAAATCCTGGTTCGATATGCCGATCAATCTCAGCCCAGGCAAAATCAAGATCCGCTTGGATTTCTTCTTTTTCTTTGATTATGAGAAAGGGCTCGCCCTCTTTCATTTGATGAAAGGCGTGGCTGTGGGATTGGATGCTGAAGACAGAGGAGATGGCTTTGGCATCCTTCCACGAGAGTTTCTTCCCTTCCCACTTTCGCGTTTCTTCTTCTAAATTTGCGGTGATGATAAATTCCGCTGCTGGAAAATTATAACGATTTAAGGTTGGAAAGGCAAAGAAAAGGTTGCTGGCATATCCATCGTCGAAGGTTAAAACAAAGGATTTTTCAGGCAGCGGTTCTTCACTTCTTAAAGCATCATAAAATTCACTCAGGCTTAAGGCCTGCCAGCCCTCGTTCTTCAGCCAAGTCATCTGCTCTTTAAAGGATTCGAAGGAGATGATGGCCGAGTTATAGGGGAGTGTTAGCCGCTGATTTTCCGGTAAAATATGATGATACATCAAAACTGGAATCTGATGGTTTGATGCAATGGTTTCCGTTGCGATTACTTCGTCATCAAGTCCGAAACCGGTTTGAGCGATTGCGAAAAAAAGTAGAAGAAAGAGCACGCTCTTTTTAAACATAAAAGAAACCTCCTTATGATCGTTTGCGCTTGCGAGAAGTTTGTTTTGAGTCAGATCGCTGTGGGGATTGGTTTGTGCGAGCAGTTGAATGTCCACGTTCGGGTGTAACCAGGGCGTGATGACCAGTCCCGATTAAATCTTCACGGTGTGCCAGATGAAGGGCTTTTCGTACAATTCGCGCATTTCTCGGATTGCGGTACTGCATCAAGGCGCGCTGCATGGCCTTTTCTTCCTGTGTTTTTGGCACATAGACGGGGTTTCCCGTATTCGGATCGAGTTCTGTATAGTAGATTGCAGTAGAGCGCGTTCCGGGTGTCGGATAAAAGTCTTGCACTTGTTCCGGTTGGTGGTGAATATCCCGCAAAAATTCAGCGAGGGCGATGGCATCCTTCAAGGTGCTTCCTGGATGGGAGCTCATTAGATAGGGGACCAGATACTGATCCATGCCGAGATCCTTGTTGACCGATTCAAATTCCTTCATAAAACGAAGATATACATCCTTGCCCGGTTTTCCCATTTGCTTGAGAACACGATCGGAAATATGCTCTGGGGCAATCCGCAATTGACCGCTGACATGATGTTCGGACAGTTCTTTAATAAAATTGTTTTTTTGATCCGCCAAGACATAATCGTAGCGAATACCGGAACGGACAAATACCTTTTTCACACCGCGCAAATGGCGAAGCTTGCGCAAAAGCGACAAGTAATCGGAATGATCTGCGACCAGTTCCTTACAAGGCTTTGGAAATAGGCACTGCTTCTTTTTGCAGGTTCCAATTTTCATTTGCCGATCGCAAGAAGGGCGACGAAAATTCGCGGTAGGACCGCCTACATCATGGATGTAGCCCTTGAATTTCGGGTCTTCGATCATGCCTTCCGCTTCTTCAACGATGGACGCATGGCTTCTGGACTGTACGATTCGACCCTGGTGAAATGCGAGGGCACAAAACGAACAATTGCCAAAACAGCCTCGATTGCTGGTCAAGGAAAAGCGGATTTCTTCAAAGGCAGGTATGCCTGCCTTTTTATATTTTGGATGCAGATCCCGTTGAAAAGGAAGCGCATAGATCCAATCCAACTCATTTTCATTCGCCGGATGCATGGGCGGATTTTGCACGAGGAATCGCGCGCCGTGCTGTTGGATTAAGGTCTTGCCCCGAATGGGATCTTGTTCTTCATAGGCCAGTTGAAAGGCGCGGTTGAAGGCTGGTTTGTCGCTACTAATCTCATCGTATCCCGGCAGGGAAACGGCATCATAGACTTCTGTCTCGTCATGCACCAGATAGCAGGTTCCTGGAATATGGCGGATATAGGTGATGTCCAAACCGTTGTCGAGATTCTCGGCGATCTCCATGATTGCTTTTTCTCCCATGCCATAGACCAATAGATCGGCCTTTGCATCGAGAAGAATCGAACGCCGGATTGAATCGGACCAATAGTCGTAATGGGCGAATCGGCGTAGACTGGCTTCTATGCCCCCTAGGATGATGGGAATTTCAGGATAGGCTTCCCGCGCCCGCTGCGAGTAAACAATCGTTGCTCGATCGGGACGTTTGCCAGCTACTCCTCCCGGGGAGTAGAGATCTTGGCTTCTTCTTTTTTTTGCAACGGTGTAATGATTCACCATAGAATCAATATTGCCGCTGGTAATCAAGAAGGCAAGGCGTGGTTTGCCGAAGCGTTCGAAATCCTGGCAGTGTTTCCACTCAGGTTGATCGAGGATCGCAACGCGGTACCCCATTTTTTCCAGAACACGGCCAATGATAGCCGGACCGAAGCTGGGATGATCCACATAGGCGTCGCCTGAAACCAGGACGAAATCTGCTTGGTCCCAACCGAGTATGGACATTTCATTTTTTGTAGTGGGTAAGTATCCGTTCATTATTTTCTCCTAACGAAAAATGAGATGAACCTAAGGGTCCATCTCACATATGGTCGGGGTGGCAGGATTTGAACCCGCGGCCCTCTGGTCCCAAACCAGATGCGCTACCAAACTGCGCTACACCCCGATGACTGTTCCTATTATAGCCATTATGAAAGAAAAAATCAAGCAAAAGAATAGAATATTCGATATAATAATAGCGAAGTTTCAAAAAGGAAAGGAGCGCACAATGCTAGAAATTTTACAAACACTTCCTGCACGCATCTATGTGATGGTGTTGGGGGCGGTGCCGATCATCGAAGTGAAGGGCGCAATTCCAGCAGGTGTTGCCATGGGTTTTTCTCCGTGGGAGAGTTTGGGCTATAGTTTGGTTGGAAATCTACTGGTTATTCCCGTGCTTTTGCTGTTTTTACGACCCGTTTGCCAATTCTTAAGAACCCATCATATCCCCATAGTGAGCCCCTTGGCCCGTGGATTTGAGGATCGGACCGTGAAGAAAAGCCAGAAAATGAAGACGGGCGTGTATATGGGCTTGTTTTTATTGGTGGCTTTGCCGCTGCCGGGTACCGGGGTATGGACAGGCAGTTTGGCCGCGTCCTTGATGAATATTAAATTTCGTCATGCTCTCCCCATTGTTATTGCCGGTGGACTTGTGGGAGCTTTTGCCATATTTATCATGACTAGCATATTGGTTTAGGGTATAGATATCTCGAAAGGAGGAAGCTGATGAAAAGACGCCTTTCCCTATTCGGGATTTTTTTATTGTTGGTGTTGCTGGTTACCGGCTGCACAAGCGATCCGGCCGGTGAAGTGAAAAATGCGCTGGAGGAAGCGGAAGCACAATTGGAAATTGTGCAAGAGAAAGCTTCGTCTTTGGAAGAAGAGTTGCAATTAACTGAAAAATTGAAAGAAGAGTTTATCAAAGATCGACAGCTCTTGCAGGAAAAGATTGATGAAATGGCCGATGGCCTCACCATGACCATGGCAGACACGGATAATGAACAGGTGATGTGCTTGGCGCTGCAAGCGATGGAAATGATAGAGGATCAAGATTTTACTGCATTAGAAGGAATTGCGGATCCCGGCACGGGAATCCGGTTTAGTCCCTATCCCTATGTCGATGGAAGCAATTTGATTTTTACAGGCACGGGAATCAGCGATTTCTTTACAGATCCCGCTGTTTATTCCTTCGGCAACTATGATGGAAGCGGCGATCCTATCGATTTAACCAAAGCTGATTATTATTCGAATTTTATCTATGATGAAGATTTTTTGAATGCGCCCCATATCAGTTTGAATTGGATATTAGGAACCGGAAACATGATTACCAATCATGAATCCTTTTATTCGATTTCCAAGACCGTTGAGTTTCATTATACGGGATTCGATCCGAGCTACGAAGGGATGGATTGGCGATCCTTGCGATTGGTTTTTCAAAAATTTGGAGTTGATTGGAAATTAGTGGGAATCATTCATGGGCAATGGACAATCTAGGCGCTATAATGCGCCTTTTTTGTGAAAAATCGGGAAGAGTGATTGACAGGGATATTTCGAAGTGATATGCTCAACGGTGAAAAACATAGAAAACTGAACCTTATCCAGAGAGATTGAGGGAACCGGCCCGATGAAGTCCAGCAACCTATTTTAATTAGGTGCTAATTCCGCAACGTGATGTTGCAAGATGAGGAGGCGCAAACCTCTATTAAAGAGGGAATACACCTCTTTTGCATGGGGTTTTTTTTGTGTCTGTAGATAGGTTCAGATCAATCAGGAGGAATGAAAATGAGAAAATGGCTCTTTACTTCTGAGTCTGTCACGGAAGGACATCCAGATAAGATCTGCGATCAAATCTCTGACGCGATTCTAGACGAAATTATGAAACATGACCCCATGGGACGAGTGGCCTGTGAGACTTCCGTAACAACTGGATTGGTATTGGTTAGCGGTGAAATTACCACCAATCACTATGTCGATGTGCAAAAAGTGGTTCGTGAAACGATTCGTGGGATTGGCTATGACCGTGCGAAATATGGATTCGATTGCGATACCTGCGGGGTATTGGTTGCTATTGACGAGCAATCTCCTGATATTGCCATGGGCGTGAACAATTCATTGGAAAAGAAGGAAGCGGGTTCTTCAGAAGTGGATTTTGGTGCTGGAGATCAAGGTTTGATGTTTGGCTATGCCTGCAACGAAACGGAAGAATTGATGCCGTTGCCGATCTCTTTGGCACATAAATTGGCGCTTCGCTTGGCGGAAGTGAGAAAAAATGAGACTTTGGCGTATTTGCGTCCCGATGGGAAAACCCAGGTGACGATCGAATACCATGACAATACACCTGTGCGAGTGGATACGATTGTTATTTCTTCTCAACATTCACCGATCGTTGAGCATGCTCAGATTGAAAAAGACTTGATTGAGAAGGTTGTCTTGCCGGTTGTTCCTGCGGAATTGATCGACGAGCAAACACGATTCTTGATCAATCCAACGGGTCGCTTTGTTGTTGGCGGACCTAAGGGAGATGCGGGTTTGACGGGGCGAAAGATTATCGTCGATACCTACGGCGGCTATGCGAGGCACGGCGGCGGTGCTTTCTCCGGTAAGGATTGTACCAAGGTAGACCGCTCCGCGGCATATGCAGCGCGCTATGTGGCGAAAAATGTGGTTGCGGCTGGTTTGGCAGAGAAGTGTGAAGTACAATTGGCTTATGCCATTGGCGTTGCACAGCCAGTTTCAATTTTTGTGGATACCTTTGGAACAGCAAAGATTGAGGAAGAACAGATTGAGGAGTTGGTGAAGAAGCATTTTGATCTGCGCCCAGCGAAGATTATTGAAACCCTTCAACTTCGACGACCAATCTACAAACAAACCGCAGCATACGGACATTTTGGACGAACTGATCTGGATCTTCCATGGGAAAAAACGGATCTTGCAGAAACATTAAGAGCAGAAGCAGGATTGGCTTAAGAAACAGGGGCGAAAGAGCCCCTGTTTTTTTGACGTGAAAACCCAGGTATGGTATGCTTTCAGAAAGAGAAAGGGGGGGTCTTTTTGCATCGAGAGGTTACGGATTATATTATTGGTTATATCAGCCGAACCAGGAAAAATAGCCAGCGAGTGATTCAAATGCTTTTAGAAGAAGAAGGCGTTGAAGGGATTGATCCTTCCCATGGAACGATTCTTTCTGTTTTACTGGAAAATGACGATCCCATGCAGATGAAAGAGATTGCAAGAATGACGCGACGCGACAAATCGACAATTACGTCATTGGTCAATCGTCTGGAGCAGGAAGGTTATGTGGAAAAGGTTAAATCATCAGAGGATCGACGTGTTACATACATCGAATTGACGGAGCGGGGCTTAGCCTTGAAAGAGCCGTTTTTCCGTATTTCTAATCGTTTAATTGAAATTGCCTATGGTGAGTTTGAACCTGAAGAACGATTGGTACTGCTGCGATTGCTCAAGAAAATGAATAAGAGTTTTTATCAGGCTTTATCGGATACCCGATAAGGTCTTTTTTTTACGCACATAGTTGGAGACAAAACTTTATTGCTAAAAAAATAACAAAAACCTTGCAATTGGTTTGCTGGCAAACTATAATAGGATTTGAAGTTTGACGTCAAACAAAAAACTGAACAAATAGGGGAGTAGTCATGAAAAAACTGTTGGCACTAATTTTGATTGGCATGATGCTTGTAACTTTCACAGCGTGCGCATCTTCGACGGAAGAAGCGGCGGTTGCGGAACCACAGGCAAACGATAACACCGAGGCACTAGAGGTGGCAGAGGAAACAGAAGCAGACGCGGATTCAGGCGCGTCAATCGTTGTAGACGAATCAGGACTTATGGTAATTCCAGAAATTGAAGTCGTAGAAGAAACCGAAACAACACAAGGCTATGATGTTGTGGTTGTCGGTGCCGGTGGAGCCGGATTAACGGCGGCAATCGCTGCTGCTGAAAATGGAGCAGAGGTTGTTGTCATTGAGCAGGAAAATATTGTTGGCGGAAATACCAGCTGGTCAGGCGCCGGCATGGACATTCCGGACAACTGGGTACAGGCAAAACAAGGAATTAAAGATTCAATTGAATTGTATACGGAAGACACTGTAGCTGGTGGAGATCGAACCAATCTGATGGAATTGACCAATGTGTTGGCGGAAAATGCTTTGCCGATGGCAGAGTGGCTGCGTGATGATGTTGGCGTTGCTTTTATGGATGACTTCCAAAAGCACTTTGGCGGACATACGGTTGCTCGCGCCATCGTTGTTGAAGGCGGCATCGGGAGCCAATTAGTTATGGCAGAATACGTGAAAGCGGAAGAGCTGGGTGTTGTATTCAAGATGAATACAAAGGCGACTGCTTTGGTAACAGATGAAACGGGCCGTGTGATCGGTGTCGACGCTGAGAACAAGGCGGGACAAAAGCTGACATTCAACGGCGAGTTTGGTGTCGTATTGGCATCAGGTGGATTTGCCGGCAACCCGGAGATCCGCGTAAAATATCGTCCGGATTTAGATGAAAGCATCAATACGACCAATGCACCGGGACACAATGGTGACGGAATCGTGATGGCGGAAGCCTTGGGTGCGGGAACAACGCACATGGAATGGATTCAAACCTATCCGTTCTGCTTCCCAACAACCGGGAAAATTTCTTTTGTAGCAGATACGAGAATGTATGGTGCGCCAATGGTTAACGTTGAAGGAAAACGATTCATCAACGAGAATGACCGTCGTGACTTTGTTTCTGCGGCTATCCTTTCTCAATCAGACCGATACGGTTACATGGTTTGGGATGAAGAAATTCTGACAGAAGCGCGTACGCTTGAGATCTACGGCAAAGAATATGATCAATTGGTTTCGGATGGTGTATTGGTGAAAGCGGATACACTGGAAGAAGCAGCTGCATTCTTCGGTATTGATGAAGCGACATTGATGCAAACTATTGCAGATTACAACGGATTCGCTAAAAGCTATGAAGGCGGCATGGATTCAAAAGAAGCGGATACCGAGTGGAATCGAAATGCAAAATTGGCTATGATCGACAAAGGACCTTTCTACATTGAGAAAGTGGTTCCAGCGGCGCATCATACCATGGGCGGTTTATTGATCGATACGGAAACCCGTGTTAAAACGGCTGACGACGTTATTATTCCAGGGCTTTATGCGGCTGGAGAGATTGTTGGTGGTATTCATGGAAATAACCGATTGGGCGGAAATGCCTTGACGGATATCTCCGTGTTTGGAAAGATTGCAGGCGAAACAATTGTAGCTGATCAAAAGTAAGGAAAGACCCGAGAAATCGGGTCTTTTTTTTAATTGACACTGTGACTTTTCCTTGGTAAAGTGGGGTATCAGATTTTTGGGGAGGATTCATGGCACTAACAAATGTGTTTCATCAGGTAATCGTATTGTTTTTAGAGATAATTGTGGGATTCTTCCTTGTACAGATTCGAATTTTTGATAAGGGTATGGTTAAGCGGTTATCGACGTTTATTGGAACGGTTACTTTGCCAGCTTTAATTATCAGCGCGATGAATTTCGCTTATGATCCGGTCATGATGAAGAATGCAACCATGATTCTAGTGATTGGATTTGGATATTATGTGGCGGCCATTGTGATGGCCTCAGCTTATATGAAGTTGATTCAAGTACAACCTCGTCAGGAAGGGGTCCATGGCTTCTCGTTGATCTTTGCCAATGTGGGATTTATGGGGTATCCGGTTATCCAAGCGATTTACGGCACGGAGGGTTTGTTTTACGCGGCGGTTTATAACATCTGGTTTAATTTGTTCTTGTATACCGTTGGGATTCTCTTGTTGAGCAAGCATCAAAAAGAAGGGAATCATTTTCAATGGAAGAGCTTAATCGCCAATCCGAATCTGATCGCGTTGACGATCGGTTTAATTTGCTTTTTGTTTTCCATCGACAAGCCGGAACCCATCGATCTAGTGTTTGATCAGATTGGTGGATTGACAACACCTCTTGCGATGCTGACGGTGGGCGCCATGCTTCATGGTTCTTCGGTTCGTGAAATGGTTAAGAATCGCACGCTGTGGCTGACGAGCTTTTTGCGCATGGTTTGGATGCCGCTTCTGACCTATTTCGTGTTGAAACGATTTGGGATTGAAGGGTTGGCATTGGGGATCCCGGTTGTGATGGCGGGAATGCCAGCAGCGGCCAATGGCGCGATCTTTGCTCAGATCTATGATGCGGACTATCAATTATCGAGTCAGACGGTATTTTTAACGACCCTGTTTTCGGTGGCAAGCATTCCTTTGCTTGTGTTGTTGTTGCGATAAGATTTGATTCTGAAATTTTGTGGTATAATAATGGTGAAGTTGGAAATTCGGAGGGGATACTATGGCACGACAATTTTTCGACCGATTGGGTCAAAACATTAAAGAAATCGTGGATACGGCGGGAGACGCGCTGGGTGATGTCGGCCGTGTTGCTGAGGAAAAACTGAGTGATTCGCGAGTGAAATATCAGATTCGGCAGTTGGAAGCAGAAATTCGACGGGTGGAACGGGATATTGGCAAGAGATTTTATCAGCAAGCCAAGAAAGAGAATATTGAGCTGGTTGCTTTTGAAGCGGAGCTCAGACAAATCGATAAGCTATATGATGATATTCTAGGTCTGAAGGCTTCTTTGGGTGAAGAAGAGGTCGAGGGAGAAGGATATTGCTTCGCTTGCGGGTCTCGAAATCCGGAGGATGCGAAGTTTTGCCAGAATTGCGGGGCAAAGTTGGAGATCGTTCGACAGACGTATTCGCAGACCTTTACGAAAGAGGAAAAACCGAAAGAGGATGAACCGACCTATGTAAATCTTGGGAAGGTAGATCAGAAGGATGAATAAGAGTGGGAAACCACTCTTTTTTTTGTCCATCCCTTTGGTATAATAGAGAAAGATGAAGGGAGACGGCTAGATGATCGAACGGACAGGAGAAATCATAGAAATCATTTATCGAAATGAAGACACGGGATATACGGTTGCCGTTTTTGAGACTGAAAACACCTACTTTACCATTGTGGGCACCTTTCCCTTTTTAAAAGAAGAAATGCCGATTCGTGTATCGGGCGACATGATCAAGCATCCCAAGTTTGGTGAACAGTTACGGGTTGATCATTATGAGGAAGTTCCTCCCACAGATGTCGAGGGGATTTTACGCTATCTGGGTTCGGGTTTGATCCCTGGTATCGGAACCAAGACGGCAAAGAGGATCGTGGACGCCTTTGGCGAGGAAACTCTGGACATCCTGCAGTACAATCCGGAACGATTGAAATCGGTGGAGGGGATTGGAGACAAAAAAGCGGAGACCATTGCAACCTCCTTTCAGGAACAGCGGGGAATCCGAGAAATTATGCTGTTCTTGCAAAACTATGGAATTGGCATCACCAATTGTCTGAAGATCTACAAAGCCTATGGGAATGATGCCGTTAAGAAGGTCAAGACCAATCCCTATATGCTGGCGAAGGATATTCAGGGGATTGGATTTATGAAGGCAGATAAGATTGCAACAAGTCTGGGTATTGATAAAAACTCATCCTTCCGCATTCATGCCGGAATTCTTTATTCCCTTGGCCAAACGACCAATCAGGGACATACATTTGCACCGAAGAGCATGCTGGTGCGTCAAGCCAGGCGACTCTTGGGGGCTGAAATTCTACCCATTGAAAACATGATTTTGGAGATGGCTGCCAATCGCGAATTGAAAGTTGTTGCAGGGGGTGAGGAGGATCAGGTGTATCTTCCCGCCTATTTTGCGGCGGAAGCATTTAGCGCGCAGACCTTGATCAGTCTGGCCACGAAAAACATTGAAGTCGACGTGGAGGCTCTAACTGCGCGCATTCAATCCGTTCAAGATCAGAAAAAGCTGGATCTTGCACTGTCGCAGCAGGAGGCGATTCACACCGCGTTAACGTCTGCGGTAACGGTGATTACTGGGGGACCGGGAACAGGAAAAACCACCACCATCAACACCCTTTTGGATCTGGCGGAGGATCGGGATTTGGATATTTTATTAGCGGCCCCAACGGGGCGAGCGGCTAAGCGGATGGCGGAAGCGACGGGGCGGGAAGCGAAAACAATTCATCGCTTGCTGGAATACGGACGATCAGAAGGCGGCGAGGGGTTGAGTTTTGGTCGTGATGAAGAGAATCCCTTGGAAGTGGATTTGATCATCATCGATGAGGCTAGCATGATTGATATTCTCTTGTTTTATTATCTTCTACGTGCAGTGCCGCCGGAAGCCCAGGTGATTCTGGTTGGAGATGTGGATCAGTTGCCCTCTGTGGGTGCTGGGAATGTGCTTCGGGATGTCATTGAGAGTGGTGTTGTCCCCGTGGTACGTTTGACCGAAGTATTTCGCCAGGCACAGGAGAGTATGATTGTCGTCAACGCCCATAAAATCAATCAGGGATTGGAACCGGAAATGAATCAAAAGGAGAAGGATTTCTTCTTTATTCGTGAAAACCATGATCAGGTATTGGAAACGGTTGTGAATTTGGTTGCTGAACGATTGCCGAAATGGAAGGGATTTGATCCCTATCGGGACATTCAGGTGCTGACGGCAACCCGGCAACGGGGTGTGGGGGTATTGCCCTTGAACGAGGCACTGCAAAAAGCCATGAATCCACCAGCTGCCAATAAGGCGGAGATTGAGCTGGGCACCATTACCTTTCGGGCTGGGGATCGCGTGATGCAGACGAGAAACAATTACCAAGTCGAGTGGAAGCGCAAGGTGGATGGTGTATATTCCGGGCAGGGCGAGGGGGTCTTCAATGGCGACTTCGGCCGGATTACCGGGATCAATGAGAAGGAAAAGCAGGTGACAGTGCTCTTTGACGAAGAGAAGGAAGTACTCTACGAGTTCAGTCAGTTGGAGGAGATTACGCTCTCTTACGCGATTACGATCCACAAGAGCCAGGGAAGCGAGTTCCCTGTGGTGGTGATTCCCTTGTCGAGTCTGCCCCCGATGCTGGAAACAAGGAATCTGATCTACACGGCTATTACTCGCGCCAAGCAATTGGTAGTGTTGGTCGGGCAGGCTCAGGTGTTGTATCGTATGATTCAAAACAATCAAACAGAAAAGAGATACTCGGGATTAAAGCATAAACTGCAAAAGGCAGCCGAATATCTGATGGAATAAAAAAGCTCTCGCAGACAGCGAGAGCTTTTATCGTTCAAGTTCTAAATTCATTTCATGGCATTGACAAGTCTTATAAAGCAAGAGTTGAAAGGTTGTACCGGAGGTATTCGATTCCATAGTAATACTTCCGCCATGTTTTTCGATGATTTTTTTGGTGATGGCCAGTCCTAGACCGCTGCCGCCTGTTATTCGATTTCGATCAGGATCAGCTCTGACAAAGGGTTCAAAGATATCCGCTTGACAGTCGTCAGGAATTCCAACGCCATTGTCAGTAAAAACAAGAAGCACTTTTTGATCTTCTTCAATGAGTTGAATTTTCAATTCGGTCCCTTTTGGATTGTATTTAATAGCATTGTCGACCAGGTTTTGAAACGCACGATGTATTTTTTGATCATCAAATTCACAGAGAATCTCTTTTTCTGGAATTTCGAAATGATAGGAGAACCCCGCTTCTTCCAGTTCAGGGATGCAGCCGATGGCAAATTCCCGCAAGAATTCCGGCATATCAATCGCGGTACAATTGACGCGGAGATCGGGTGTCTGCAACTGGCTCAATTCAGACAGATCACGCAAAAGGTAGTTGGCTTGCTTGCCGTTTTTTGTGATGATTTCGAGATACCGCTTCATTTCCACATGTTGTTCGTTTTGATGGGGAATATGGTCCAGATTTCGCAAGAGTACCTCGCTATAGCCGATCACATTGGTAAGCGGCGTCTTCAGATCGTGGGAAACATCGACAATCAATTGATTGCGCGAGGCCTCAAGTTTTTGTCTCTTTTTGATTTCACAATCAAGATCGTGGGACAGGACGTTGATCGCATCGCGCACTTGATCGAACTCGGAGTTGCTGACAAAAACAATTTTTGTGGCATAGTCGCCCTTTTGAAGGGTTTTGATCCCGCGCATTAATGCATTGAGCGGATCAAGGAATTTGAATCCCAACCGTTTTGAGATGACATGGATTGTCAAATAAACCAGAAGTAAGAAAAAAAGAACGCTCGCCAATATCACATCGTAAGGAATGGCGCCGTCCGCACTAGGAACAAAAAACAGAACAAAATCCTGACTTTCATCCTCTGGGTAGTAGGCATACACATCAATATAAAGATCGTTGAGGAAGATGTTGATTTCCTTTTGTGTGTACTGATACCCGGGAAGCCGCGGGCTGTTGTAGCGATCAATAATTTGATTGTTGTCGTTGATGGTCTCGATGCCAACGCCCTCAGGCAGTTCGTTGATACGAAACGCCTCTTCTGGACCGAGTTCCGTCACATCCTGATAGATTTCATTAAAATCCAGCAGTTCTTCCTCATGAAAGATTGCGGTATAAGTGATGCTGAAAAGGATGGTTAGAACGATCTCGACCATTAAAAGCACCATGAAAATCAGGAATTCCCATTTGAGTTGGCGCTGCAAATTTTTAATCACGATGGGATTCCATTCGATATCCGATTCCATGGATGGTGCGGATAAAGGTTGGTTTTTTTGTGTCATCCTCGATCTTGTTTCTCAGAAAATTGATATGGACCATCACCGTATTGTTATCTCCGAAAAAGGGTTCTCCCCATACGTTTTCAAACAATTGCTTCTTGGTAAAAGTAATGCCGATGTTCTCCATAAAAAAGGTAAGCAGTTTCATTTCCATGGGATTGAGTTTAATAAATTCATCATTTTTTTTGCATTCAAATCGCTTTTGATCCAAAGCGAGGCTTCCGTTTTCTAGGAGGACGGATTGTTTATGAGGTTGAGACGTATATTTGGTATAGCGGCGCAATTGCGCTTTGACGCGCGAAAGCAGTTCGACCATGCTGAAGGGCTTGACCAGGTAATCATCGGCACCCATTCCGAACCCAAGTACCTTGTCTTCGTCTTTCCCCTTTGCAGTCAAAAGAATGATGGGTACATCACTACGGCTACGAATTTCTTGCAGAGTTTCGAACCCGCCCTTTATCGGCATCATTAGGTCAAGTAAGACCAGTTGAAAGTTGTTTGGATGAAAAAGATCGATGGCGACTTGCCCATTTTCTGCTTCTACGACGGTGTAGCCG
Organism: Clostridiales bacterium; assembly: GCA_013619125.1. Lineage (GTDB taxonomy): Bacteria > Bacillota > Clostridia > Tissierellales > GPF-1 > GPF-1. The sequence goes on along the minus strand of JABXKS010000036.1, from coordinate 44,382 downwards.
TCGGTTTCCAAATGCATGCGCACGAGTTCGCGAATCTCTCGATCATCTTCCACGATTAGAATTTTCGTTTCCATTTGAATCCCTCCCAATACTCCTATTATACAGATTTCAAAAGAGGAAAGAAAATTTCTGGAAATTTTTTAGGAAAATTTAAGAAGAACCTAAGAAACTGCAGGCAGATTTTTAAGAAGTATCAGGTATGATTAAGGGCAGTGAGTGGAAAGGGGATTGAGATGCAAGGGAAGAAATGGTTTGGAATTTTGATTTTGATGGTGAGTTTATTTGGTTTTTCGGGGTGCGAAATATCGTCCGATGATTTTTTTGAAGAAAGCTATGAGTATGGGCAACGAGATACGGAAAATTTCGATGGTTATTTGCAAGGGATGAAAGGGGACGTCAACGAGGAAAAGCGTGAGGAATTAGCAAAGGATTTTTCTACACTGCCGAAGTGGGAAGCGGAAGAGTGGAATACTGTGGTGCAGACGACATGGATTCAGTTTGAGGAGACCTTGAGAGCAGATTCAATCCCAATTGGATATGCGAACTTGGAAAGCTTTCTGGAAACTGAGAAGAAGACGCTAGGTAAGGAATCGTACCAGCGTGCATTGGAGTTGTTGGGAAATTGGTATGAAATTTCAGAAGGGGATGAAGCCAATTTGGCGATTGAATTGGAAATGGATCAAATCCTTGAAAAGCTGGAATTGAATTTTGCAGATTTGATCAGCATGGTGAATGATCGTGAAGCGGTATTGGGGATTTATCAGGTGAAAAACAATGAACTGATCGCAAAGGACCCCCAATGGTTGCTGCCAATGGCGAAATCCAGTCGTCAGGAGGAACTTGTGCTACAAATTTGGGATAGGGTGAATGCATTGATTCCAGAGGAGCTCTTGTCGCGGGTTGTTGAGTTTGCTGCCGTTACAGATGGAAAAGATAATACCATGGCATATGTTTATCCCGTAGAGGAGCTGCGCGCCTGGCGATTGACCATTGATTATCTTGATTTTTTGGATGCGGAGGGGCAATTGTCATTTGATTTGACGGACGAAACGCTTTTGCATGAATTCGGGCATATTCTCTCTCTGAATGAAACACAAATGGATGCGGAGGCAACAAACACGCTGGAACTTGATGAGGGGAAGCTGACGCTAGATAGTTATTTGAATCGGTTTTATCAGCGATTTTGGCGAGAGTATGAACCAGAGCTTGAATCGAAAAGTAGTGAAGGGCTCACGACGGAAGAACAATTCGATTTTTATCTCGCCCATGAAACAGAATTTCTCAACGATTACGCGGCTACCAGTCCGACGGAGGATTTCGCGGAAACCTTTGCGCAATTTGTTTTACGGGAACAACCCACTTCAACGCCGAGTGTTGTAGAAGAGAAACTTATTTTCTTTTATCAATTTCCAGAATTGACGAAAATGCGCAACCAAATTCGAAAAGAATGTTATTTATTAGAAGAAGCGGCCTGACTGGCCGTTTCTTATTTTTTTTTCGGGTATGAATAGCATAGAGAGGAGGATGCGTATGTATCGTCGACTGCAAGGATTACTATGGGGGAGCTTGGTTGCTGATTCCCATGCATTGGGTGTTCATTGGATTTATGATCAGGAACGAATCCGCAAGGAGTATGGATTGATTGAAGAATTGCTGCCGCCAGGTACCAAGTATCATCCTGGAAAGGTAGCAGGAGATTTCACCCATTATGGGGATCAGACCATGTGGCTGCTTCAGTCTCTGGATCAGAACAAGGGATGGAACCGGGATCGGTTTTACTTGGAATGGAAAGTGAAGATGGGAAAATATGAGGGGTATCATGATCATGCAAGCCATGAGACCTATGATGCGATGATGACGGCGGGTGGATTTTCAGCTGGATCTATGAGTACCGAGTTGGGCGGAGCGGTTCGAATTGCCCCTTTGCTCTTTTATTATTATAATGATCCGAATTGTTTGACCTATGTGGAAGAGGAAACGGCTATGACACACCGCAGCCAAAAGATCGTGGATGCAGCCCAGTTTTTGGCCCGGGTCGTGATGATGGTGGTGGATGGTGTGCAGCCGGTTGATGCGATTGAGAAGGCCTTGACCGATCTTCCAAAAAACAATACCATTGCACCCTTGATTACCAAGGGGTTGCAAGCTAGTTCACAACAAGCCAATGACGTGATCAAGCATTTTGGACAAACCTGTGACATTGCCCATGCACTGCCTTCCAGCATTTATTTGATTCAGTGCTTCGAAGAGAGTTATGCCTTAGCTCTTGAAGCAAATGCCATGGCGGGAGGAGACTCCGCGGCGCGGGGCATGTTTGTTGGCATGGTTTTGGGTGCTTATCATGGGATCGATGGAATTCCAAAGGATTGGATCAAATCCCTTCGAGCGAAAGAAAGCATTGAAAAAATAATGGGTGGAAAAAAAATAACGCGAGCTTAGCTCGCGTTATTTTTTATGTCTTATTTTCAATTCCTGCATAATCTCGTCCCAGCTGATGTCCTTTTCTGCAAGGAGTACGGTCAGGTGATACATCAAATCGGCCGTTTCATAGATTACTTCTCCACGGTCGGTATTCTTTGCCGCGATAATGACTTCAGCATTTTCCTCGCCGACCTTCTTAAGAATCTTGTCGATGCCCTTGTCGAACAGGTAGTTGGTGTATGAGCCTTCCACAGGGGCTTCTTTTCGCTCCAGAACCAAGGTTTCCAAGATGCTTAGCATGGTCGCCTTTGGTGCTGGAGAGCCGTCTAGAGCGCGGTAGAAGCAGCTGGTGTTGCCTGTGTGGCAAGCAGGACCCTTCGGTGTGACCAAAAGCACCAGGGTATCTCCATCGCAATCATAGAGTATCGAGGAAACGGCTTGGATATTGCCGCTAGTGGCACCTTTGTGCCATAATTCTTGTCGGCTGCGGGAATAGAACCATGCTTCCTTGGTTGTAATGGTTTGATCCAGGGATTCTCGGTTCATCCAAGCCATCATTAAAATGGCTCCTGTCGTTTCATCCTGTACGATTGCAGGAATTAAACCGGCCTGGTTAAATTGTAGTTCGTCGATTGCTAGTTTCATATTGTGTCCTCCTTTATCGGATGATCAATCCGCGGCTGCGTAAATAATTTTTTAATGTGGGAATCGGGATTTGTTCGTAGTGGAAGACGCTTGCGGCGAGGGCTGCGTCGGCGCCCGCTTCCAGCACGTCGGCAAAATGAACCATTTCTCCCGCACCGCCTGAAGCGATAATGGGGAGACGGACCGCCTGGCTGACCGCTTTGGTAATCCCAAGAGCGTAGCCGGTCTTGACACCGTCAGCATCGATGGCATTCAAGCAGATTTCTCCAGCACCCAAGGCTTCTCCCTGTTTGGCCCATTCCACCACATCAATCCCGGTGGGGGTTCTGCCGCCATTGATAAAGACTTCCCAGTGATCGCCCTGGTTCTTGGCATCAATGGAAAGCACCACGCATTGACTGCCGTAGATCCCTGCTGCTTCGGAGATCAACGTAGGATTGAGAACGGCTGCAGTGTTCACGGAGACCTTATCGGCCCCTGCCAATAGAACCTTTCGAAAGTCATCTGGGGTTCGAATCCCGCCGCCGATGGTGAAGGGAATGCGAACATGTTCCGCAACCCGTTCCACCGTATCTAGAAAAATTTCGCGACCCTCCGAAGAAGCTGTGATATCGTAGAATACCAATTCATCCGCTCCCTCCAAGGAGTAGCGGCGAGCCAGCTCAACCGGATCAGCGACATCTTGAATAGATTTGAATTTTTTTCCTTTTACCACTCGGCCGTGATTGACGTCCAGGCAGGGGATAATGCGTTTTGCTAACATGATCCTTCCTCCGAAAATTCACTCAATCGAATGACGCCCTCGTAAAGAGCTTTGCCAGTAATTGCGCCATAAAAGCCATGTTTTTTGGCTTCCAGAAGATCCTCGTTGGATCGGACGCCACCGCTTACAATCAATTGTGCGGGGATCTTTTCCTGGATCTCAGTCATGATCTCCAAATTTGGCCCCGTCATGGCGCCATCTCGTCGGATATCGGTGACAACAAAGGTGTCGATCCCCATGGCAAATAGTTCCTCGGCAAAAAGCACCGCGTTAATGGCGGAGCCTTTGACCCAGCCTTCCACGCGTACGAGTCCATCTTTCGCGTCGATGGATACGGCAATCTGTCCTGGGAATTCAATGGCTAAGCGCTTCAGCAATCCAGGATCATTGACGGCTGAGGTGCCGAAGATTACACGGCGCACGCCGGCTTCCAGATAGGTTCGAGCCTGAGATTCCGTTCGAATTCCTCCGCCCACTTCAATGGGGATGGAGATGGATTTCGCAATTTGAATAATTGCGTCACTGTTTTGAGGCTCCCCGGTAAAGGCGCCGTCAAGGTCAACGACATGAAGCCATTTGGCTCCTTCCGCTTCCCATTGTTTGGCCATGGAAACGGGATCTTCTCCGTATACGGTTACTTCTTCTTTTTTTCCTTGAAAGAGGCGGACACATTGTCCATTTTTAATATCGATAGCGGGAAAAACAATCATCCTATCATCTCCTTAAAGTTCTTTAATAGTTGCATGCCGACTTCGGCGCTTTTTTCCGGGTGGAATTGCATCCCAAGTATGTTGCCGCTTTGAACAACGGCAGGAAACTTGGTGCCGTACTCTGTGGCAAAGACTACGTCTTCTGGATTCTTGGCAACGGCGTGATACGAGTGAACAAAATAAACATAGGAATCGGCTCCGATTCCATTGGCAATGGGGCTATCGTTCTTTTTAATTAAGGTGTTCCATCCCATATGAGGGATCTTGGGAACGTCCTCAAAACGAACGATCTCGCCTTCAATTAGGCCCAAACCTTCCCATTCACCGTCCTCATAGCTTTTGTCAAAAAGAACTTGCATCCCAAGACAGATTCCCAAGAAGGGCTTTCCGCTATTGGCTTGCTCTTTTAATAAATCGATTAATTCGTATTTCTTTAAATTCTTAATGGCGTCTCGAAATGCGCCAACACCTGGCAAAACAATGGCATCTGCCGCACGAATGACCTCGGGGTCACGGGTGACTTGGGCGGGAATCTCAAGAAGTTTAAAAACATGACGGACATTCTTTAAGTTCCCCACGCCATAATCTATGATCGCGATCATTCGATCACCCCTTTCGTGGAAAGATACCCGTTAATCGTTGGGTCCAGTGTGCACGCTTCGTGTAAAGCGCGACCAACGCCTTTGAAAATGGCTTCAAAAATATGATGTTGATTTCTCCCTGTTATGGAGGAAATATGCAAATTGATTTTCGCGTTTTGGGTGAAAGCGAGGAAAAATTCTTCTATGGTTTCACTTTCTAAATCGCCAACATGTTCCCGCACCAGCAGAGCCTCGTAAACCAGATAAGAACGGCCTCCGATATCGGTGCAAACCCGCGCCAAGGACTCGTCCATGGGGGTAAAGGTGGTGCCATAACGAATCAAGCCCTTGCGATCGCCCAGGGCGTCCCGAAAGGCTTGACCCATTGCGATGCCCACATCTTCAACGGTATGGTGGGTGTCCACTTCTAGGTCTCCTTTTGCTTGGACGATCAGGGAGAAACGGCCGTGTTTGGCCAGAAGCAAAAGCATATGGTCAAAAAATCCAATCCCTGTGGAGATGGATGATTCGCCTTCTTCCAGGGACAAGGAACAAGTGATTTGGGTTTCCAAGGTGTCTCGTGTTACGCTTGCTTTTCTCATGCGTGCACCTCCTGAAAAATCTGAAGTAATCGATCGTTTTCTTCCGGTTTGCCAACACTGATGCGCAGGCAATTCTTTAAGAGTCCTGCTGATTGGTATCCTCGAATTTGGATGGAGGATTTTTTGCAGGCGGTTTCAATGTCAACCGCATTCTCTGTACGTACCAACAGGAAGTTTGCTTCCGAAGGGAAGAGGGAAACGCCTGGATAATCCTTTAAGGATGTTTCCAATCGATTTCGTTCCTGCAGAAGAAAGGCGACTTGCTTATCGAAAAGTAGTCGATTCTTTAAGGCAACCATGGCAATGGTTTGGCTGGCTGCGTTCAAGTTATAGGGAGCGCGAACGCGATCCAAAGCTTCGATCAGAGAGGGATTTGCGATCCCGTATCCGACGCGAATGCCGGCCAACCCAAATGCCTTCGAAAAGGTACGGGTCACGATCAGCCGCGGATGATTCATGGTTTGGTCGATCAAGGTTTCCCCGTAGAATTCCATATAGGCTTCATCAACCAGCACAAGAGACTTTGTCTCGTGAACAAGAGTCAAAATTTCTTTTTTCGTGAAACCCTGGCCCGTTGGATTATTGGGGTTGCAGATGACGATCAGTTTCGCTTTTTCTTCATTGGCTCTTTTCGTCAATTCGACCAAAGAGGATTGCAGGGTTTCCGGGTTCGCTTCCACCGGAATAAAGTTTGCTCCCTGAATTTCCGCGAAGATCCGATACATGCCAAAGGTTGGAGATAGGCTGACGATGGGATCGCCAGGATCGATAAAGGCTTGCAAAATCATTTGCAAAATTTCATCGGATCCATTTCCGCAAATAATCTGATCCTCGAGAAGGTTTAGATCACGAGCCAAGGCCTGACGCAAGGGCGCCGCGTTGATGCTGGGGTATCGATTCCCATTGCATTGAAAGAGAGCGCTCATAATCTCTTCCTTCAAGTCTCGAAATGGATTAAATGGATTTTCGTTGGCATGGAGATAGACCTCATACGGTGTTGTATCAATTGTATAGGGTGTAATCGCTTCCAGATTTTTCCGAAGATAGGGATTCATGATTGTTCTCTCCTTTCTATAGCGTTGGCATGGGCGTCGAGCCCTTCTTCCCGCGCAAAGGCGGCGACTTTTTTACTTACAGAGGATAAGGCGGCCTGATCATAGAAGAGCAGACTGCTTCGTTTGCAATAGTCATAGGTGCCAAGGGGGGAAGCGAATCGCGCCGTACCGGATGTCGGCAGGGTGTGATTGGGTCCTGCAAAGTAATCGCCGATTGGTTCCGGCGTATAGGGACCGATAAAGATAGCGCCGGCATGCCGGACTTTAGGCACCCATTTCATGGGTTCTTCCATTTGTAGCTCAAGATGTTCGGGAGCAAGCAGATTGGAAAGGCGAACGGCTTCATCCAAGGTTTTTGTTAGGAAGATGGTGCCGTAGTTATCCAAGGATTCTTGGATTATGGCTTGCCGTTTCAGCTTGCTCAATTGGATTTGAATTTCGTCTTGCACCTGGTTCGCCAAGACCTCGCTTGTTGTGATTAAAATGGAGGCGGCTTTTTCATCATGCTCCGCTTGGCTTAAGAGGTCGGCTGCCACATAGCTTGGGTTGGCGGATTCATCCGCAATGATTGCGATCTCGCTGGGGCCTGCGATCATGTCGATATCCACTTTGCCGAAGACTTCCTTTTTTGCTAGGGCAACATATAAGTTTCCGGGTCCGACGATCTTGTCAACACCTGGAATAGTTTCCGTGCCGTATGCCAAAGCGGCAATCGCCTGGGCACCGCCCACGCGATAGACTTCTTGAATGCCGAGAATCGCGGCGGTTGCCAAGATAATGGCATGGATTTCACCATTTGCGCCCGGCGGTGATACTAGGGCAATCTCTTCCACCCCGGCAACCTGAGCGGGAATCGCAGTCATTAATACCGTAGACGGATAGGCTGCTTTCCCGCCGGGAATATAGAGCCCGACGCGGTCGAGGGGCGTGATTTTCTGTCCGAGCTTCACACCGGGACGAGGTTCTGTCCACCATGTTTCTTCGACTTGTTCCTGGTGGAAAGATCGAATATTATCCGCCGCTTCCCGGATGGTGGCTACCAATTCGGGATCGCAGTTTTCCAAGGCATCTTGTAGAATTTTGGGATCTACCTTTAAGCTCATGGGCGAAGGGCAGTCGAATTTCTTTGTGTAGGCAAGCACGGATGCATCCCCATTTTGATTGACGTCTTGAAGGATTGTCCGCACGAGGGATTCGGCCTCGGCCAAATCGCTGTCTCGACGATTGAGCAATTCATCGAGGTCTTTTCTTGTGAGTGTTCCCGCATTCTTAACAATCTTCATAGCGATTCTTCGTCTCCTCTCTAAGGGTTTCGATTAAGGTTTCAACGATTTTCCCTTTTGTTTTTAGGGAGACTTTATTGACGATCATACGTGCGGATATGGGATGCATCTCCTCCAGCACGACCAATCCGTTTTCTTTCAAGGTTTTGCCGCTCTCCACGATATCCACAATGACATCGGATAAGCCCATAATGGGCGCTAACTCAACAGAGCCGTTTAAGTGTATAATTTCAGTTTTAATGCCCTGATTTTGAAAATATTTTTTGGCGACATTGGGATACTTCGACCCGATCACCAACTGCTGTCGCTGAATTTTTGTGTTCGGGAATCCGGCTACACAGATTCGGCATGCGCCCATCTTTAGATCCAGCATTTCATAGACGTCCGGTTCAATCTCCATGAGGATGTCTTTTCCGACGATACCGATATCGGTAGCACCTTTTTCTACATAAATGGGAACATCCATGGATTTTACAAAGGTAAGACTGATGGTTTTTGTTTCGTCTTCAAAAACAAGCTTTCGGCTTTTCTTGGAATAATCCGGGAAGCGATAGCCACTTGTTTGAAGAAGATCGATCGCAATCTCCGCCAGGCGTCCTTTTGCGAGTGCAATTTTTACCATTTTTTTGCCTCCTCTAGATTCCGAAGGTCAAGAATCTTTTGATCAAGCGGTGAGCGTGCATCGTCTGAAAGGGTGATGACGATGGAACCGCTTTGTCGTTTTGCTTTCGCCTTTTGATAGACCATTTTTTTCGTTTCCTTTGAATACCGCACAACTTCTGGAATTTGCGCGATTGCCTTTGGCAATAGGGTGTTGAGATAGCTGAGGTTGAGTCCAAAGCCGCAGGCTGGTCGAGTTGGTCCAAATTGCGTGCTTAAGTCGTTGTAACGGCCGCCGGAAACGAGGGCTGTACCCGCATTTTGCATATATCCTTTAAAGATCAGTCCTGTATAGTAGTGCATGCGGTTTGTAAAACCAAAATCGAGCTGCAGGGGAACTTGGATCAAGTCCTGCAGGTTTTCCACGACAAGGGCAAGGTTTTGGACGGCATCTTCCATCTGCTTGTTGAGGCACAAAGCCTTTGCTTCTAGTAGCACCGCTTTGGGCTCGCCATAGAGTAGAGGCAAGCGTAAAAGTGCACGCGCTCCCTCTTCAGGAAGATTCCAAGAGTGAATGGCCCGTTGTAGTTCTGGCAGATTTTTGCTCTCCACAAACCCTAGTAATTCTTTTTCTTGTTTTTCTGTAAGGGATAAGGATTCGAAAAGTCCGGCTAAAAAGCCTGCATGACCCAGATTAAAATGGAGGTTGTCAAGTTGAAGCGCGAGCAAGGCTTCTACGCCGATGGAAACGACTTCGGCATCGACCTCTGGGCTTGCATCACCGAATGTTTCAATTCCTGCTTGGTGCCATTCGCTGAGATCTCCGACACCTGCCTCCGCTTGACGGAAGATGGTTGTCTGATAAGAGAAGCGCAGGGCTTTCTCCTGCGGATAGTTCATTGCGACCATTCGTGCCAGGGGAACTGTTGCATCGGGACGTAGGACGAGAACGCGGCCTGACGCATCGATACATTTCAACATGGCATTTCGATCCGGTGCTCCCGGGAAGTTATATTGATCGTATGCTTCAAAGCTTGGTGTTTGTACGGAACGGTATCCGTAGGATTGAAAAAGGCGGCGGATTGTAGTTGCTGTTTCTTCGACGAGTTGAAAGTCTTCGCTGGTCAAATCACGAACGCCATCGGGAAAGTTTTTTACCATCATGTACTCCTTTGGTTGCTTTATTACGCTAAAGCGATAAAGTATTTACTCTGAGTATATGGATCTTTCCCCATCATGTCAAGGAAAGATTAAAAGAAAATGAGTTCAAAAGAAAAACGGGTAAATTTTCTCCGATAATTTAGCAAGATTCAGAGCGCAAATAGAAAATTCCCTTATAATAGAAGAGAGGTGATTGTATGTGGTCAGATTGGATTTATCCAGAAACGGATATTTGCTTTGCATGCGGTGAGGTTGTGGAAGGGTTGGGGCGAGCACGATTTTGTCCATCCTGCCGATCAAAGTTATCCCCAGTGGGGGAGATTTGCTGCCAAAGGTGTGGAAAACCGATAGCGGATGGCGAGCTTTGTGATTGGTGCCGAAAATTTGAGCGAGGATTTTCTCAAGCCTTCGCCCCCTATCGATATGAAGGACTGGCGAGGGAATTGATCTTGCGCTTAAAATATAAGAATCAACCGGAATTGGCTCGGGCGATGGCAGGAGAAATGGCACGGTTCTTTGAGGAAAGAAAGGAAGAGAGGATGATTGAGTTGATCGTTCCTGTGCCCATCCATCGGAGCCGATACCGGGAGCGGGGATATAATCAGGCTGGGCTATTGGCACATGCCTTGGGCAAACGATGGGGAATTCCAGTGGCGGAGGATTGGCTGACCCGAAAAGAGGCAACGCGAGCGTTAAAGGAATTGACGGCAGCTGAACGAAAGCAGAGTTTGCGCCATGCGTTTCAATTGGATGAAAGATTTGAACCGACAAGGACAATCAGTCGGATTTTATTGATTGATGACGTATTGACTACCGGCGCAACGGCGGAAAGCTGTTCCTCAGAATTCCTGAACTGGAAAACTGAGGAAATTAAAGTTCTCACGTTTGCCACTCGTGGCTAAGATTCACAATTTATTCACATCGTAAAGGTCCCTTAGAAGCGCTGTTCATCAGTTATACACAAGGTTATCCACATGATTCACAATGGGAAAATTAGTGTTTCCACAACGCAGAAAAACTTATCCAGAAGCCTGTGGGGATAACGGGGGATAAACATTCTGAAAATTAGTGACCGTGCGGGTTAGAGCCTGTGGATAACAAATGATTAGAATGATCTGAAAATAGCGACAGTGGGTTGTAACTCCGATGGTTTTGCGGTTTTCCCAATTTTTACATATCCACAAACTTATCCACATAGTGCACAGATCAAACAATGACGATTGCGTGTTAGATTTCGGAAATTAACGGTATAATATAAGTAACCCAGTACTCGAAAGAGGAACGGATCGACCTGGAAGGAGATGTTTATATGAAAATCAAAATCGTAGGCAAAAACTTGAATGTTAGGGAATCACTTCAGAGGAGGGTCGAGTCAAAGCTCGGAAAGTTAGATCGAATGTTTAATCAGGAGGTGGAAGCGACTGCCACCTTCAAGAAGGAAAAGGATCAGCATATCATTGAAATTATGATTCCTTTTGCAGGCGCCAACATGAGAGCGGAAGCATCAAGTTTCGATATGTATGATTCTCTTGATCAAGCGGTTGAGATACTGGAACGGCAAGTACGCAGGCATAAAACAAAACTAGAGAAGAGAAAGCATCTGGGTGAGTCGATTCGATTCGGTGATATTCCAGAGTATAATGAAGCGGAAGAAGAAGAGATTCAGATTATCAAACGCAAGCGATTTGATATGAAGTGGATGAATCCAGAAGAAGCAGTTTTGCAAATGGATCTGTTGGGGCATGATTTCTTTGTTTTCTTCAATAGCGACACGGAGGAAATGGCGGTTGTGTATCGAAGAAAGAAAGGCGGATTCGGGATTATCGAATCTACATCTGTACAATAAAAAGAAGAGTGGCCTAGGGGCGAAAAGTCCCTAGGCTTTTTTGTGAAATTGGCTTGACTTTTTTTTGCGAATTGGATATTATGTAGAAGTCGTCAAAAGACAAGGGCCTATAGCTCAGCAGGTTAGAGCGCACGCCTGATAAGCGTGAGGTCGATGGTTCGAGTCCATCTAGGCCCACCAGTTTTTAGAACTTATTCTAAAGTAAAAGAACAGATCACGATGAAGAATCCGTGGTTTGTTTTTTTTTGCGTAAAAAATCATAAAAAGCGATGAAAGTTATATTGCCACATGGTGCGGAAAAGGTTTGGACTATCCAAAGTTTTTGCCGAGTGGGTATAATGAACACACAAGCAAACGTTTTCGAAATTTTCGGCATGCAGAGAAAGGATGAAACAATGTTTAGCTTAAGTAAAAGACAGGTGGAGATCATGCTCTTTCTTTTAAAAGAAAGAACGTCGGTTTCTACAAAGAAAATTGCAGATGTTTTCGGTGTAAGCAGTCGTACGATCCGATATGACTTGGATTTGGTTGAGGAATGGTGCGCCAAAAATCAGGCGACTCTTGTTCGCAGTCCGGGAAAGGGCGTTCGCTTGGAAAGTACTGTTCAGCGAATTCAATTGGAGAAACAACTGCGGAATCTTTCTCCACTGGATCGGATCCTGACGGAAGAAGAGCGGGTTCGATTGATTCTGCAAGAATTGATTGCATCCGGCAAACCCATGACCCTTGATCATTTGAGTCAACGGATTCAGTGCAGCCGCAATACGGTCATTAAGATGATGAAAATTGTACGTGTTCGTCTGGAAGAGCGCAACCTGGAGCTTCGCATTGCGACAGGAAAAGGATATCAGATCTTTGGAAACGAAAGTGTCATTCGCCGACTGCTCTTTGATCTGTATGCAGAGCGGGTAGATTGGCGGAAATTGGCGGAGTTCTTTACCAAAAAGAATCAACAAATTCCTTCCTACCTCGCCCAATGGTTTGGGGATGACGAGATTGATCAGGTTTTTTCGATTTTGATGGAAGCCGAGGAGATCTTTTCGCATCCAATGGCAGATGTGGCGTTTATCAATCTGACTATTCATATTTTAGTCGCTATGGAGAGGATTCGCATTGGTGCGGAAATTGAATTGCCGAATACGCAGGTTTCCGATACACCGGAGCTCAAGATTGCCGATTGGATCGAAAAAAAGATTCTAGCAAACTTTGGATTGGAAATGGGCCCAAATGAAAGGGAAACCATTGCCATGCACCTTTTGGGTGCGAAGATGTTTCGACGGATTGATGAGTTGAGTGAAAACGCGGTGCAAACCCAAGATGAAACGAAAGTTTGGGTGGAAGAAATTATCAGGTATTTTGAAGAAGAAACAGGTCTACAATTGATGGATGATCAGCAATTACAACATAGCTTGACCTTGCATATGAAGACGGCCATGAATCGATTTCGTCGGGGCCGGGTGGCAAAAAATCCATATTTGCTGGAGATAAAAAACAAGTATCCATTCATGTTTCAGATGGCGAAACAAAGTGTCCAGGGATTGGAAAAGCATCTGGAACGGACAATTGGCGAGGATGAAATCGGATATATCGCCCTGCATTTGCGTGCAGCTTACGAAAGAAATGCAGGTCGCGGAACCAAGATTACTGCGTTGGTCATTTGTGCATCGGGGATCGCGACATCAGAGTTTTTGAAAATGAGATTGGAGAGTCTCTTGCCGGAACTAACAGTGATCGATACCTGTTCCGTGCAAGACTATGAAATCTATAAGGATCGGATTCACTTTGTGATTTCGACCCTAGACTATGAATTGCCCGGAGTGGATGTGATCCATGTTAGTCCATTTTTGGAGAATGCAGAATTAATGAAGATTCGAGAGCATATGATCCAAGCGGCGAAGTTTCGCCAAATTTCGGACATGACCGCTCCTTCGAAATCGGAAAACGGAGGGAAAGAAATCATGCTAAAAGATGTACTCCACGCGGACGTGGTTCGACTAAATGTGGAAGCAAATGATTGGGAAGCGGCGATTCGAGAGGCTGGTATCCTTTTGGTCGCACAAAAGTCCATTGAGCCAGCTTATATCGATAATATGATTACAGCAATTCATGACTTGGGTCCGTATATTGTCATTATGCCCCATGTTGCATTTGCCCATGCACGACCGGATGAAACGGTCAATGAGAGCTGCATGAGTGTGATCACGTTGAAGGAGCCTGTGGAATTTGGCAGCGAAGCCAATGATCCTGTATCGATTGTTTTTGCTTTTGCGGCTGAAACGGGCACTTCTCATATGAAGGCGTTGCAGGATTTGGCAAAATTCTTGTCGAAGCCAGAGAACGTAACATTCTTGATGGAATGCGAGGACAAAGACCTTGCATTAAATAAATTGCTTGAATACTAACCAGGGGGGTAGAGGAGCATGAAAAAAATAAAGATATTGGCAGTGTGTGGTTTTGGTGTAGGTAGCAGTATGTTGTTGAAAATGAATGTAGATGACGTTATGCAAGCGCAAGGGATCAGAGCAGAGGTCGAAACAGCGGACATTATGACAGCGTCGTCGGTGAATGCGGATTTGATTTTCACATCCAAGGAATTATACGGTCAACTCAAAGATAAGGTGACCATTCCGCTGATCGAAATTCTCAATTTTATGGATCACAAAGAGATTGAGGAAAAGTGCATGCCGATTATCAGGGAAATACTCGGTCAATAAACAAAGGGAGGAAGTTGGAGAATGGTAGTATTGAATTATTTGGTTAACACAGTATTTCGTCAACCGCCGTTATTTTTAGGTCTTATTGCATTATTGGGTTTGCTTCTTCAAAAGAAGGGGTTAAGCGACACGCTTAAGGGAACCTTAAAAACTGTTATTGGTGTCATCGTATTGATGAAGGGGGTTGACATCATTGTTGCCTCGATTAATCCGTTGGCAGCCGCGTTTACATCGCTTTACGCAATTCCGGCATCAGAAGTGATCAATCCTATGGGAATGGGAGGATTTTTAACTGAGTATGGTTCTGTTGTTGGACTCGTTATGGTATTGTCTTTCATTGTGAACCTACTGGTCGCACGATTTACACCGATTAAGAACATCTTCTTAACGGGTCACATTTTCTTCTGGATGTCTTTCATCTTCGTTGCTGTAGGTGTAGAAACAGGATTATCCGGTACAGCTTTGACAATCTTTGCAACGATCTTCTTATCAATTTACATTGTTGTGACACCAGCCTTGATTCGTCCATATGTCAGAGAGATCACCGGAAATGACAGCTTCACCATCGGTCATACGTGTTCATTGTTCTGCTTGATTGGATCATGGGTTGGAAAACTGTTTGGAAACAAAGAACAATCAACGGAAGACTTGAAATTACCTGAATCATTGGATTTCATGCGAGATACAACCATTGCCACTGGTTTGGTTATGTTTATTGTATACTTCGTAGTCGGTCTATTGATCGGTTCAGAAGCACGCATTGCAGCATTTGGCGGTGCCGATGTATTCACTTTCAGCTTGATGCAAGGTTTGACGTTTGGCGCTGGCCTTACGGTTCTATTGACAGGTGTTCGTTTGATGTTGGGTGAAATCATCCCTGCATTCCGTGGAATTGCAATGAAATTGATTCCAGGCGCGATCCCAGCATTGGATTGCCCAATGATCTTCCCATACGCTCCAAATGCCGTTTTGATCGGCTTTGTTGTTAGTATGATTGCCAGCATTGCGACAATCGCAATTCTTGCGGCAACCGGATCAATCTCTTATGCAGTCATCCCATTAACGGTAGCATGTTTCTTCGATATAGCCCCTGGAGCAGTTTTCGCGAACGCAACGGGTGGGCGACGGGGTGTCATATTGACAAGTATCCTAGGCGGGGTTGTTTTGATCCTCTTAGAAGCTTGGTCAATTCCATTCCTACAGCACACCGTTTCCGACTTTGTTCAAGCGTTTGGAGGCAATGATTTCTCATTGTGGGCAATCATTTCATCCTTCTTTGCGGGACTGTTTTAAGTTAATAGGTTGAGGGAGATGACACACAGAGATGTGTGTCATCTTCATTTCAAGGAGGAAAGTATGAAATTTGGCATTCATCTATCAACCCTCGTTCACTCTTGGGGAGATGATCATTTTGCATCCATGGAGCGGCTGAAAGAAATTGGATTTGACGGAGTGGAATTTCCGTTGATGGACCCGGAGCATTTCTCAGTTGAGAAAGCACAGGCAGAATTAAAACGATTGAAGTTGCAGGCAACCTGTGGAACGGGACTTTTGCCGCATGCCGATATTAGCTCGACAGAGCCAGTGATTTATCAGGCTGGCGTGAATCGATTGACAAAATGCATTGAAATTGCACACGATTTGGAAAGCGATTGTTTGGGAGGCGTACTCTACGCGCCCTGGGGAGCGACACAACCTCGAAGGGAAACATTGGACGGCAAGAAAAGAAGCCAGGAGACGCTTTTGCGCTTGGCCGATACAGCGAAATCTTATGGGGTGAATTTGGCGCTTGAAATGATCAACCGCTATGAGACATCCTATTTGAATCATACAGAAGACGCCATGGAATGGATGAAGGCGATTCAACATCCATCGGTGGGGATTCATTACGACACCTTTCATGCACATATTGAGGAAGCCGATCAAGAAGAAGCCATTCTGCGGCTAGGTGACAATCTGTTCCATGTGCATTTCTGTGAGAATCACAGGGGTGTTCCCGGAACAGGACAGGTTGATTTTTCAAAGGTGGCAAGGGGATTGAGGAAAATCGGATATGATCGATGGCTGACTTTGGAGAATTTTGCTTTGGCGGATTGTGAAATCGGAAATGATTGCGCGATCTGGACATCCAAAACAGCAGATCCATTTGAGGCAGCAGAACAGGGATTGGTATACGCGAAGCGTTGTTGGGAGGAATCGAAATGAATGCAAAAATGACAAAATCTTGCCTATTGGCAGTTGCGAACATGTTTGAAGAAAAGAAAGAGGAACTTTCCTCTTATGATGCGGTCATTGGTGATGGAGACCACGGCATTACCATGGCAAGAGGCGCGAAGGCGGCAAAGGCCAAATTGACGGAGATGGAAGAGGCTACGTGTCGGGATTATTTTAAAATCTATGGAAGAACGCTGGTATCAACACTAGGTGGTGCGATGGGTCCACTGTTTGGCAGCATATTCTTAGAGTTGTCAAAGGCTGTAAAGGGCAAGGAAGCGGTTGATGCAGCATCCTTTGCGCAAGGCTTTGAAAACGCCATGAACAAGGTGATGGAATTGGGGGGCGCAAAACCTGGCGATAAAACCATGGTGGATGCCATGGCAATGGCAGTAGATGC
The DNA here is from genome assembly GCA_013619125.1 of Clostridiales bacterium. GTDB lineage: Bacteria > Bacillota > Clostridia > Tissierellales > GPF-1 > GPF-1. Next base: position 27,387 of record JABXKS010000036.1, on the reverse strand, counting down.
CATGAATGAAGCGGTTACAGCGGGTGATTCTCTTGTTGAAATCCTGGAAAAAGGGGCGAAGGGCGCGAAAGAGGGCATGGAAGCGACCATTCCGATGATTGCAAACCGCGGTCGTTCACGCTACGCGCAGGAGAAGGCAATCGGCCATCAAGATGCGGGCGCAACATCCATTGCGTATTTGCTGGAAACCTTGACAATTGCGCTAAAGGAGGAAATCAGCCATGAGTAAAAAATTTATTAATGATCCGGAGTTGATTGTTGAAGAGATGATTGCCGGTTATGTGCATGCCTATCAAGATCGATTAACGAACCTGGAAGGAAGCCATGTGATTCTCAGAAAAAATCAGAAAAAGACAGGAAAGGTTTCTGTCATTATTGGAAACGGATCCGGACATGAACCGGCTTGCATCGGATTTGTCGGGTACAATATGCTGGATGCCAATGCCTACGGTGGCATGTTTGCGGCTCCAAGCCCGGATACGCTGTATGACGCCATTGAATCAAGTGATCAAGGCGCGGGCATCTGTGTCTTGATTTCCAATCATGCCGGAGATGTCATCAACTCAAAAATGGCCATGGATATGGCAGAGGATGATGATTTGGTTTGCAAGAGCGTTATTTTATACGATGATATCGCTTCAGCGCCAAAGGATCAGCCGGAGGAACGCAGAGGAACGGCTGGAACCTTGTTCAACTATAAAATTACCGGGAGTTTCGCAGAAGAGGGACACGATCTGGAAGCCGTCTGCAAGATGGCTGAAAAGGTGCGAGACAATACGCGTACGCTGACAGTGGCTACCTTGCCAGGCACGTCGCCAATTACGGGGATTCCGATGTTTGAAATCGCTGATGACGAAGTGGAGATCGGCATGGGGGTTCATGGGGAAGCGGCGGCTCACAATATGAAAATGGATTCTTCCAAGGTGATTGCAAAGGTGATGGCGGAGAAATTATTGGAAGACCGCCCCTTTGTGGCAGGAGAGAAAGTAGCTATATTGGTGAATGGCTGCGGACAAACGACGCAAATGGAGATGCTGATCTTCTATAACGATGTTCGGGAGATTTTGGAAGCCGCGGGTATTGAAGTGATTAAGCCAGCCATTGGCAATTTTATCACGACCCAAGAAATGGGCGGTATTGCTCTCGCTTTCTGCGCCATGGATGACGAGATGCAAAAGCAGTGGGAAAAGCCCACAAACGCGCCAGGGTTCGCTTGGTAGGATGGGACGAGTGACGATGAGAGACTTGATGGCGGATGCAAAACAAAACGGCTATGGATTGCCAGCCATCAATGTCAGTAATATGGAAACGATGCAGACCCTATTGGAAGCCGCAGAAGAAATGAAATCACCAATTATCGTGCAGGTTTCTCCGATGCAACTACAGTATCATGAGATTTCCTTCGTGCTGTTTATTGATCTGCTCAGGCGGATCGGTCGAGATATTTCAATCCCATGGGCACTTCATTTGGATCATGCCACAACGAAGGAACAATGTTTGGAGGCCGTACGGGCAGGGTTTGATTCTGTGATGTTTGATGGATCGCATTTAAAGATCGAGACCAATATAGGCATCTTGAAGGAGCTGCGCAAGGCTGTTGGAAATGCCATTACCCTAGAGGGAGAATTGGGTGCTATCGGCGGTGCGGAAGCGACGGAAGAATCATTGACCTCCGTGATGACAGATCCGACTCAAGCAGCGGAATTCGTACAGGAAACCGGGGTAGATTTTTTAGCCGTATCCATTGGGAATGCCCATGGATTTTACAAGGGAGAGCCGAAATTGGATTTTCAGCGATTGGAAGAGATTGAAAAGGCGACGAAAATTCCTCTCGTTCTTCACGGGGGAACCGGGATCCCAGAAAAAGATTTAAAAAAGGCGATTCAGCATGGGATGTGCAAGTGCAATTTCTTTAGTGAAATTGATCGAGCCTTTCAGGAAGGATTGTTCGAAGAACCGGAGAAAAACGGGATGTATATGCAAAAGCAAAAGAATGCCCGTCGCAGAATGAAGATGCAAGTGAAGCAAAAGATCAAGGAATGTGGATCGGAGGGAAGAGCATGAAACTAGGAATGATTGGCGTAGGGTTTCCTAATTTTCGCCATGATATTGGAAACGAATACTTTCAAACCGTGCGAAGAAAATGGGGAGAAAAATCGGGCGTTACTGTAGTGGGACCAGAATCCATCGGCATTACGGAAGAGGCAATTATAAGCGCAATAGAAGACCTCTCTATCGAATCGGTCGATGCCTTGATTTTGGTATGCGCGACCTATTCATACGGTTCGATTCTTTCGGAATTGACTCGCAGATTTCCAACGACTCCGCTTTTGATGTGGGGATTTGAAGAGCCGCGATTGGAGGGCAATACGGAATTGCCATTAAATTCTCTTTGCGGATTAAATATGTATGCCAGTTTTTTACATCGATGGGATCACGCGTTTTCCTACGTTTATGGGGGAGTCGAGTCGGAAACGGTCTGGCAGGAGGCTGATGTCTTCCTTCAGGCAGTGAAGGCGAAGGTCGTTCTGTCAAAAGCGAAATTTTGTGTGGTGGGGGGACGTGTGCCGGGATTCTATTTGTCAGAGGTCAATGAGTTGACTTTTCGACAGCAAATTGGTCCTGCCATACTCCGCAAGGATTTAAGCGAAGTGATGGCAAAGATGAAGACATTTTCTAGCGTTGAAGTCAAGGCGGCAGGCGATCGCCTGCTTCAGCCGATTGATGTGATCACGGCCGGAGATCGAAATGTGGAACAAACCCTTCGTTTGACTTTGGCATTGATGCATATGGCAAAGGAAGAAGGCATTACAGGCTTTGCGATAAAATGCTGGCCAGAGTTTCAATCGATTCTAGGGATCAGCGCCTGCGGGGCGGTTGCGCTACTAAACGAGGCCGGCATCATGACGGCGTGTGAGGGTGATGTGACGGCATTGGCAACCATGGTGGTTCAAAAGCAGTGGTCCGATCAACCCTGTTTCTTAGCGGATTGGGTGAATATCAATGAAAAGGGAGATGCCAAAATGTGGCATTGCGGACCCGCGGCGCCATCCTTGGCGGCGAAGGGAGAACCGGTGCGATTGACGGATCATCCAACGATTCGACAAGGGATGGGAACGGCCATGGAGTTTTCTTTGAAGACAGGCGCCGTGACCATGATGAAGCTGAGCGAAGGACCCAAGGGGTATCGCATGCTGCTGGAATCGGGTGATTCAGTTTCGCCGGATCGAAACCTGTTTGCCAATCAGATGGATGTTCGTTTCAAAGAGGATGCGAATCAAATCCTGGCCCGTGTGATGGAGAATGGATTTGAGCATCATTATGTGCTTGCCTATGGGGCGTACGAAAAAGAAATGAAGATGCTCTGCAAATGGCTGGGTGTTGATGTGATCGGAGGAAAGTCATGAAAGAACAATTTCATTACGCGGCCGGATACTATCCGCTGATGCAGGAGCATGGTGATTGGAGACGGGATCTGACGCTTATGAAGGAAACCGGGATTCAATGGATTCGTACAGCTGAGTTGTTTAATACCTGGGATCAAATCGAGCCGGAAGAAGGCAAATATCGATTCGACTTTTTGGATGAATTTTTTGATCTGTGTGCGGAGCTGGGTTTCCAGATCTTGCTGGGGACGGGAACCGTTTCGCCGCCATTATGGATCCATGAAAAATACCCAGATGTGAATATTCTCAACAACCATGGGGAGAGATACCCCAATAATGTGTCATACTCATGGGCGTGCATGGATCATCCAGGATTTTTGAGTGAGAGCGAACGGTATATTCGTACTTTGGTCGGGCGATATAAGGATCATGCCGCATTGGGCGCGTATCAGATTCATAATGAAATCGGATTTCCCTTTATGCCTTTGCAGGCGGGTGGCGTTGATTTGTACTGCTATTGCGATCATTCGAAACTGGCTTTTCAGGCATACTTACAAAAAAAATATCAGACCATTGAAAAATTAAACTACGCCTACCGTTGGGGTGCGACCAATACCGTGGTGCAGTCATTCGAGCAGGTGGAACCGCCGATGACAAAGCCAAGCAGCTGGTCCAGTGTGACGCGATGGTTGGATTGGCGTCTGTTTTGGATGGATAATACGGTTCAATTTGTTGACTGGCAAGCCAAGATCATCAAGGAGTTGGATATTGTTCATCCAACCAGCACAAATATTTTCTTCCTGAAATCGCAAGACCCTATGGGTGTCTTGACGGGGTTGGACCAACATCAGATGGCGAAGGTCGTCGACTATATTGGCTATGATCTCTATCCAGGAAGCGGCAATAAGTTAAACAAAATGCCGGAATTTGCTTCGATGTTTTTGGATTTGGCGCGCAGTACCGTGTTGGATCAAGGCGGACGATTCTGGATGATGGAAACGGAGAGTGGTCCAATCAATGGATGGGTATTGGGACCAAGCCGCAACGTAAAGGGTTTTGACTTGAAGCGAAATATCTTTGAGGCAATTGGCCATGGTGCCACCATGAGTCTGTATCAGGGATGGCGGGAATGGGATTTTCAGCCTATTCATTGGGGTGCGATCGTGGATCTTGACGGTCTGCCGACAGAGAGAACCGAAGCGGCTGCTTGGATTGGCAAGACCGTACAAGCCGTGGAGGAGATTGGACAGGCAAAAGTAGCGCCTCGAAAGGTCGCCATTGTGATTTCGCGGGAAAACGCCATTGTCTTGAATGGCATGGGTCAGGAAACGTTTTTGATGGAAGCCCTTCGAGGAACCTATCGCGGGCTTTGGGATCAATCTTTTGGTGTTGACTTTTTGACGACGACACAGGTAGAAGAAGGGCTAGCAGAAAACTATCAGATGATTTTCACGCCATTTCTGACCGTGTTACCAGAAGAAACGGGAGCGGCATTGTCCGCCTATGTGCAGCAGGGTGGGGTCTTGGTTGGATCATCTCGCTTGGGCATGTTGACGGAACGCGGCTGGTATCAGCATGTGATTCCAGGTTCTGGTTTGGATCAGACCTTTGGCATTCGCGCCTTTGACACCAACGCAGGGCAGGATCCTGTTGTATGCTATCGCGGCAAGAATTATCAAGGTGCGTGGCATCAAGACGAGATTCAAGTGCTCCATGACCATGTGGAGGTACTCGCGCGGTTTATCGACGAGAGTCCGGCAGTGACAAAAAATATCTTTGGAAAGGGAACCGCGTATTTTGTCGGCACCCATCCGGGGAATGGTGTCTTGCAAGGATCCGATCTTTTTTGGGATTTGGTACGCGATATTGCTGTGGAACATGGCATCCGCCCGGAGGTGGAGGTACAGTATACCAATCGTATGAATCGCGAGATCGATGTACATCGTTTGGAAGAAGGAGAATCAACCTTGTTGGTTGTGACAGCCTATGCGCCATCATCGTCCTATTTCGGGTCAGGGAAAAGAGTGGAAATCACTTTGCCCGATTATGGGGAAGTTTCGCGGTGCGAGGATGCCGTGAGCGGCGAAACCATTCAAGTGAAGCAAACAGAGCGGGGAGCGAGTTTGGTGATTCAGGTGACCGGGAAAGAACCGAGGATCCTGCGACTTAGGGGAGTGAAAGCATGAAAGAATTGAATGAGATTGAATGTTTCTTATTGGATATGGATGGAACGATCTATTTGGGGGGAGAGCTGATCGAGGGTGCCAAGGAGTTTTTGGCATTGTTGAAAAGTCAGAAACGGCGAACTATTTTTTTAACCAACAACTCATCAAAAAATGCTGCTGATTATGAAGCAAAGTTGAAGGGGCTGGGGATTGAAGCGAGCGTGGATGAAATTTTTACCTCGGGTGAAGCAACAGCCAAAACATTGCAATTGCGCCATCCTGGGGCACGGGTTTTTCTGATGGGAACCCCCGCATTGGAATCCGTATTTTTGGAGCATGGATTCGTCCTTGTGAAAGAGCGAGAAGAAGCGGCAGATCTGGTTGTGTTGGGATTTGACACAACCCTGACCTATGATAAAATCTGGCAGGCCTGTGACCGTATTCGGGAAGGGGCCGTGTATTATGCGACACACCCAGATTTCAATTGTCCCTTGGCGGGCGGAAAATGGATGCCGGATACTGGCGCCATGATCAAAATGATTGAAGGCTCCACAGGGATGTTGCCCGAGGTGATCGGCAAGCCGGAGAAAACCATGATCGAAGCGGTATCTGCGAAATTCGATGTGGACTTGGGGAAAATTGCCATGGTTGGGGACCGTTTGTATACGGATATACGAATGGGAGAAGTTGCTGGAATTACATCAATTTTGGTGTATTCGGGAGAAACGACTCCAATCGATTACGAAAAATCGGATATTCAGGCAAGTTTCGTTTTTGAGTCTGTCAAAGAATTGGCAGAAGCGCTTAAGGAGGCATAAGGTGAATGGATTTCAATTTGTAGTACCCACTGAGATTCGATTTGGTCGGGGAAGCGTAAACGGTGTTGCACAGGGGATGGATGCGTGGGGCGTTGAGCGATGGATGATTGTGACTGATGAAACCCTTGTTTCTTTGGGAATCGTCGAGAAAGTTCTTGCCGGTGTTGAGGCCAACCGCTATACGATTTATCCGAAGGTTCGACCCAATCCGGAAACCGGGAATATTCGAGATGGCGTTGCGGCGTTGAAAGCGGCAGGTTGTACGGGCGTCTTGGCCATCGGTGGCGGAAGTGCCATGGATACAGCCAAAGCGATCGCCTATATGGCCAACCAAGCTGGAGAAATTGAGGAATATCTCGATGGGCGCGGCACTAAAAAAAGGGTTTTGAATGGCGAGATTTTGCCTGTATTGGCTGTCTCGACAACGGCGGGCACTGGTTCTGAGGTTTCCTTGTATGCAGTGATCACGAATGAGAAAACAAGAATCAAGGACTCTTTGAGTGAGGGTGGTATCTATCCAAAAGTCGCATGGATTGATCCGGATTTGATGGATGGATTGCCGGCGCATATCACGGCTTTCACTGGAATGGATGCCTTGGGGCATGCGCTGGAAGCCATTTTGTCCACCATCGAAAATCCCATGGCTGAAGTCTATGCCATCGAAGCGATGAAGCGGATCTTTACAAATCTACCTAAAGCGGTGCAAAAAGATAGGGAAGCACGAGAAGAAATGGCTTTTTCGGCTATGCTTGCCGGTGCTGCCATGAGTCATTGCGGCGCGGCGCTCCCTCATGGATTGGGATGTCCATTGAGTGGGCATTTGGACTTGCCTCATGGGCTGACCGTCGGAATCCTTCAAATTCCCATGCTGAGAATCAGCAAGCCTGTCATCGAAGAAAAGGTTGCCCGGATCAATCGGGAGTTGAAAATCGAAGGAACGGATCCAGTGGAAGCTCTAATCGAAGCGATTGAAAAATTGGAAGAAACCATCGGATTTCCAGCTAAGTTGGAAGCGACAATCGAAGAGGCGACACTTGCCGCTATGGTAGAGGATGCCATGATTCACGGTTGTACGGGGTTGAATCCGAAGGCCTTGTCGAAAGAAGAAGTAACCGCGATCTATCGCGCGCTATAAACACAAAAAGACCCGTCCGTCGACGGGTCTTTTTGTATGGAACAGGTATACTTAAAGGAAAGGTACAAAGTGATCTACTTTGCCATTAAAAAGTTACCCGTTGATTTATGCCTTTAAACAAAGTTATGACAGAAAGTTTTGAAACCAATTCAAAATGATTTGCCCTACGCGATCCGCCGCATCCTGGGTGGAAAAAAGATGGTTCGCGTTTCGAATCACCAGCAATTCCTTGTTTTCTCTGTGATGCTCGAAAAGGCGGTAGGCATGGGACAAGGGAACGACAGAATCCTTTTCGGGGTGGAGAATCAGGTGTGGGACATCCAGATTGTGAAGGGATTCATCCAAATCAATTGAAGCTAGATCTTGATAGAAAGACCCGCATACATGAAACGGTCTGCCTTGAATTTGGATGGTTGTTTCTTCGTTGGCGCTAAGATCTTTCAGCTGCGTGTTGACGATGGTGGAAATCCCATTGAGGTTGGAAGGGGTTGCCAGAGTGACAATTCCCTTTACGGCAGGCAGATACAAGGCAGCCGACTGGACGATGAGTCCACCCAAGGAGTGACCCATCAAGAATACCGGGCAGGTCAAATCCTTGCACAGGGTTTTGACCACTGCAAGGGTGTCCGTTACATTCTCTGTAAAATTGGTTTCGGAAAATTCGCCTTCGCTTTCACCAAGTCCGGTCAAGTCGAAACGGCAACCGGCAATTCCTGCATCCGTGAAGGATTGATGCAGGCGTCGATAAATATGATAATTTTTTTCGCAACTGAAGCAATGGACGGTAATGACGAGGGCGCGGTATTCGCCATTGTCCGGGAGATCGATAATTGCAGTCAATTTCTCGCCATTTTGCTTCTCGATGCGGATTCGTTTACTTTTCATTTACAATCACCTCTGATTCATTATAACATCGTGAATTTGGATTGCTACCCCATCCTTCCTAGGATATAATAAAGAAAGCATATTTGAAGGAGCGAAACCCATGAAGAAAAAAGTACTTGCCGGTTTGATGGCCGGATTATTCATAGCAAGCATTTCTACAGGATTTGCCGCAACCCAGGATCCTTTCAGTGAACCGGAATATATGCCGGTGGATCGAAGCTGGAAGGCTTTTGAGAATCAAACGAAGGTCAAGGGAATTTATGTCACTGGCAACGTGATCGGTTATAACAAAAAATTTGATATTTTGCTGGATTTGGCGGTGACGACAGAGATCAATTCCATGATTATTGACGTGAACAATGACAATGGACATTTCACTTATCCGACGCGAGTGCCCATGGCAGTTGCGGAAGGCCTTGACAATGCCCCTTTATCACCAAAGTTTTCGGTGAATTGGGATCGTTTGAAGGCGGAAAAGATCTATACGGTCGCACGGGTGGTTACCTTTAAAAATTCGCGGGTAGCAGAAGCTTATCCAGAATTGGCGATCCAAGACGCTGCTGGTAATGTATGGCGCGACAAGGATGGCAACGCGTGGTTGAATCCATACCGACCAGAGGCCTGGGAATATCCCTTGGCGATTGCGCTGGAAGCCGTTAAAATGGGATTTGACGAAATTCAATTTGATTATGTCCGTTTCCCGGATAAGGGAAAACTGAGTCTGATCGATTATAAGGAATATGAAGATGCTGATCGCAATCAAGCGATTGCGGATTTTCTTCAACATGCAACGGATGTCTTGTCTCCATTCGGAGTTCGGGTCTCGGCGGATATCTTCGGGCAGGTCACGATTTCGAGAACAGGAGAAGGGGTTGGCCATCAATTAGAAACCCTGGCGGATGCCTGTGATGTGCTTTCACCGATGGTTTATCCATCTCATTTCTACCAAAATACCTTGGGGGTGAAATACCCTGACAGTGATCCATATGCTATTATTTACGGCACCATGAAAAAAGCGAATGAGCGAATTGAAGTGGCGGAGACAACCAGAAAGAAAGCATTGATGCGCCCTTGGCTACAGGATTTTTCAGCTCCGTGGATCAGGAAGGATTACGGCGTGAATTTTGTGACCTATGGTTCGAAACAGGTGCGGGCACAGATTGAGGCGACCTATGATGCCGGCTATGAAGAATGGATTTTATGGAACGCAGGTAACAATTATACGCGAGAAGCGTTGCTGCCAGAAGGCGTAACTGACTCAACAGGTTATTTCTCCTTTGATCCTCGAGCGCCATACATCATCAAAGCGCAGCCTAAACCACAACCTAAACCGGAACCAGCACCAGAACCGGAAACGATTCCAGTACCGGAGCCGGAAACTGAGGTGCCGACAACGGAAGTTCCTTCTGTTTAGAAGGGAAATTTAGGAAACTAATGCGTCATCGATCCGTGAAGATTTTCTTCACGGATTTCTTATTATTCAGACAAAAACAGCAAATGGCACAACCATGGGATTTGATTGGACAACGCATTTTTTCCTGACGTTTCCCGGGAAATATTCCTTGTGATGAAAAACCGTTAGGTGTACAATATGAAGAGTGAAGAAGAATGAATAACACTATATTTAGTGGTTACGAATAAGGAGGCGATGGAATGAAAGTATCAAAACGCGACGGGAGAATGGTAGAATTTAATCTCGAAAAGATCGTTCGCGCCATTGAGAATGCGATGAAAGCGACGAAAGACGGTGTGGATACCGCGCTTAGTCAAAAGATAGCAGAGTTGATTGGACAGGCAGCCAGCGATTCTCGCATTCCCATGCAAGTAGAGGAAGTCCAGGATTGGGTCGAAAATTATCTGATGGATTCACCACGCAAAGATGTTGCCAAGGCCTATATCTTGTATCGATATGAGCGAGACAAAACAAGGGATGCACGAAAGCGGACAGATGACCGTATTTTAACGGATGAATTTGTCAGCCGTTACAAGCATCTTCCGTCTCCAATGAAACAATTGGGAAATTTTGTTTATTACCGCACCTATTCCCGTTGGTTGCCGGAGCAAAACCGCCGGGAGTATTGGTGGGAAACGATTCGTCGAGCAGTGGAGTACAATGCGGGTCTGGTACCGACGACAAAAGCGGAAGCGGAACGATTATTCGATAATATTTTCCATTTGAGACAATTCTTATCAGGCCGTACATTCTGGGTCGGTGGAACGCCAGTGGCGCAGAATTACCCAATCTCTAACTATAATTGTGCCTTTGAAGTGATCGACAGCTTTGATTCATTTAAGGATTTATTTTATTTGTTAATGGTCGGTTCAGGCGTTGGCGTACGAATCTTGAAGGACGACGTTCAGCAGTTGCCTAAGGTTCGAACGGACTATGAATTGATTCATCAAGATTACTCGCCGGTTTCGAAATCGGATCGGGAAGATTCAACCAGCCTTCATTTCTCTCGTAACGCATCGGTGAAAATCATCGTTGGCGACAGCAAAGAGGGATGGACGCAGGCATTGGACTATTACATCAAGGTCTTGTATTCCAATGAGTATCGCGATATTAAAACCCTTATCATCAATTATGACCATGTTCGTCCGAAGGGTGAGAAGTTGAAGACCTTTGGCGGAACGGCATCGGGTCATGAGTCGTTGAAGAATATGTTCTTTAAGATTGATCGTGTGATAAAGAAACTCGGCGTGATTCACAGCGCGAAGCGCGTGAAGCTGAAGCCGATAGATTGCATGGACATTGCCAATATTATTGGGGAAAATGTTGTGGTTGGCGGCGTACGCCGAACAGCGGAGATCGTCTTGGTGGATGCGGATGATACGGAATGCATCGACGCGAAAAGCGAACTATACAAGCAGATTGACGGGCAATGGATTGTGGACAAGGAAATTATCCATCGTCAAATGTCCAACAATTCCATCTTTTACCGTGAAAAGCCGAGTCGCGAACAATGGCATTGGCAGATTGAAAAGATGCGTTATTCTGGAGAACCGGGTTTTGTAAACGCGATTGCCGCAGAGAAACGACGTCCGAATTTCAAGGGTGTCAATCCTTGCGGAGAGATTCTTTTGGACACACGTGGATTATGCAACCTGACAACCATCAACACGTTTGCCTTTGTACAGGCTAACGGCACGCTGGACAAAGAGGGCTTGCTAGACGCGCAGCGACTTTCCGCAAAAGCGGGTTATCGAATGACCTGCGTGGAATTGGAATTACCAATGTGGGACTCCACGCAAAACCGAGACAAATTGGTTGGCTGTTCTTTGACTGGCTGGCAAGATATGGTCAATGCCGTTGATATGTCTGTGGATGAGCAAGCGGTACTCTTGGCGGAACTTCGGGTTGCAGCCAATGAGGCGGCGGAGCACTACGCGGAAGAAATTGGCGAAAATGCACCAATTCTGGTAACAACAGTGAAGCCGGAAGGCACCCTGTCTCAATTACCAACCGTATCAAGCGGCGTGCATTACTCACATTCACCGTATTATATTCGTCGAGTGCGAATCAATGCGACAGATCCATTGGCAAAGGTTGCGGAAGAATTGGATTGGCCTGTATACCCAGAGGTGGGACAAGAGTGGAAAACTTGTTCGACCAAGGTCGTTGAATTCCCGGTAAAAGCGCCGGAAGGCCGCACCAAGTATGATGTCAGTGCTTTGGAACAATTGCAAAACTACAAGCTATTTATGGATTCCTACGTGGAGCACAATTGCTCGATCACGGTTCATGTGCGAGAGCATGAGTGGGATCTTGTGGAAGAATGGGTCTATGATCATTGGGAAGAGGTTGTTGCCTTATCCTTCTTGTCTCTTGACGATAGCTTCTATGATTTGTTGCCGTATGAATCCATCGATAAGGACGAGTACGAGCGCCGGGTTGAAGAAATGCGACCATTTATTCCGAATTTGATCAGCAAATATGAGAAGCATGAGCAGCAATTGGATATCGGAACAGATGGCTGTGATACAGGCGTATGTCCGATTCGATAGGGGGAACCATGAAGATACGAGGATTTGAAGTTGTTCGCGAAGACGCGAGAAAATTTGGTGCCTTAGAAATTCAATTGCCGACACGAGGCTCGAAAATTGCGGCCGGTTATGATTTTTACGCACCAGAAGCTTTTACCGTCCCGGCGGGAAAAGTCTACGTGGTATGGACGGATGTTAAGTCTTATATGCAAGAAGGGGAAGTGCTGAATCTTTATGTGCGTTCTTCCATCGGCATCAAACGTGGCTTGGTATTGGCGAATGGTACGGGAATCATTGATGCGGATTACTACAATAATCCATCCAATGACGGAAATATTGGGATCGCGTTGTTTAATTGCCGCGAGGAAGCAGTGACCATTGAAGCGGGAGAGCGAATCGCACAGGGATTGTTTTTATCTTTTCTGGTTGCGGACAATGGGAATACAAATTCTGAACGCGCAGGCGGCATCGGATCAACAGGAACGAAATAAATTGGGCGGCGCGGAAGTGCCGCTTTTCCATAGGAGGAAATCAATGATCAGGCATTTGGTGATGTGGAGAATCCAACGTACAGAAGATCGAACGAAGGAAGAAAACATGATGGAGACGAAGGCGAGATTGATGGGGCTTTCCGGACAGATCGAGGAATTGAAAGCAATCACAGTGGGCATCAATTTTAATCCTTCCGACGCCGCTTATGATGTTGTATTGGAAACCAACTTTGATACAGTCGAGGACTTGAATGCCTATCAGATTCATCCGAAGCATGAAGCAGTACGCGATTTTGTACGAATGGTTGCAACGGCTCGCGTTGTTGTTGATTACGAAATATAAAGGTTAAATTATCGAGAGACCCAAAGGATCATTTCTTTGGGTCTTTTTTTATACAGAATTTAGGTGGGTGGCTGTTGCTCTTATGGGTTGAATGGGTAACGGTAAGGTAAGAAAACGTGAAAGGAGAAGCGTATGCTGATTCAAAATCAAGATTTTTTGGTGCAAGTAGTAAAGGGTGAAGCAGTATTGTTGAATGCAAAAACAGGGGACTATTTTGGCTTGAACGAGGTGGGCAGCGATTTTTATCAATTGGTGGATGGAAAGAAAAACTTGGACGAGATCATCGATTTGCTGAATCAGGAATATGATGTGCAGCGAGAGCTTCTAAAGGCGGATCTGGAGGGATTGGTGGCTCGACTTTTGGATAAAGAAATTTTGTTGAATGGTGACAGTGAGTGAATGTGAAAGAATTTTCTCTTCCCGGCGATCTGCCAATGATGCTTTCGACAATCGAGAAAATTTATATAACTCGCAGAAAATTACGGAAGAGGACCTTGCAGGAGCTGATGGAAGAATCCGTTTTTCCAGATCAGCACGGCTTGGCGAGAAGGCATGAAGTCAAGGATTTGATCAAGAGGTATCGGCTGATTTCTTGGTATTATCGGCGCGTGTTGAAGGAAAAAAATCCATGTTTTGTACGTAGTTTGATTTTATACGATCGCGCGAAAAAGATCGGATTCGACGTACAACTGGTTGTCGGGTTCCGTAAAAATGAAAAGATTAGTGGACATGCGTGGATTCTTCTGAATGGCGAGCTCTTTTGCGATCAGGAGTCTTTTGTTCAAACATATACAGAAATTCTTTCCTGGTGAGGTGATCGAATGGCGATGGCGAAGGAAGAACAAATCATTTTAGGATGGGTGAAATGCCGTTATGGCAATGGTGACGCATCGAGCATTCATAGTCTGATGGCGGAATGCGAAGAACAGCGACTACGGCAATTGATTGATTCATTGCGGTTGAGTGGTGTTCTCTTTGAGGTGTTTCGGCATCCTGAAATATTTCCTGTGATTTCAAAAACATTGAAAAATCATGTGGAAGCGGATATGAAGCGCATCGCGCTTGAAAATCAATTTCTCGAAATGCAAGGTGTTTCTCTGATTCGAGAATTTGAAAAAGAGGAAATACCAGTGATCTGGTTTAAAGGAAATCCGAATATCAATTGGATTTATCAGAACTATACGGTTAGAAGCACATCGGATTTGGATTTCTTAATTCCTCCCCAGGATCGAAAAAGAGCGGCGGAGTTGGTGAAGCGTCTAGGTTTCAAATATCCACAACAAACAATGGATACTCGCGGCGTGGTCTTCTCGGAAGAGGAGCTGGCTGAATGGGCGCATGAAATGCATTATATCAAGGAGACACCGGTATTGCCCTTGAACTTGGATTTGCATTTGGATTTAACGGGTTTTCCCCAGGGATCGATACCGAAATTGATTTATCATTTGGATGAGCGGGATTGGTTTTCTACATATCAAAAAAAGGAAATACGGGGATCAAGTGTCCCTGTCTTGCGAAAAGAAGATGCCTTGATGCAGATGATCGTCCATTTTTCAATTCATCATTCTTTTTGTGGAATGAAATGGTTGATCGATCTTTGCGAAGTCCTGACCAACCATAAGGAAGACCTGGATTGGGACTATATGCGCAATGAATATGACCATCCCAATGAACGCAAGCTTATGGGGATCTGTTTTCGCATGGTGGAAGAAATCACCGGAGAGAATTTATTTGGCGGGGAGCCGTGGCACTATTATTGGAACGCTTCAAGAGTCGAATCCGAATATCGGCTCTATCGATCTTTTTCATTCGAGCATTCCAAGGGATGGCGCGCAAAGATTCAGGGGCGGCTGGTTAAGATCTTAATGCCGAGTCTCGGGCGCGATCGATGGAAGATGTTTGTTTATTATTTTGGTAGCGGGGAATCAATTGCGCAGCGTACGGGCAGAGAACCGGGCGGGAATGTCTTCGCTAACTTTTTTTCGTTGATAAAGTTGTTTGTGACAGACCGAAAAAATCACCGAAACTAAAAAAAACAAACCCGAAGGTTTGTTTTTTAGCTACCTGATGGTGGTGTAACACCAGTTGTGTTCTTTTTCAGATTCTCATATTCCGTCAATTCCGGTCTTTGATAGGTTTTCATTTTTTTCTCCTTCTGCATTGTTCTTTTATGTATTGCAAAGAACAGGCGCCTTGTGGCAGAAACCAAACCCGAAGGCTTGTCGTTACAGGATTTATGGCATTCCAGATGGTGGATCGCCTGCGGTGTTTCTTTTGAGGTTCTCATATTCTGTCAATGCTGGTTTTACATAGGCTTTCATCAGTTCCTCCTATCTGTAGGCGTGAGAAACCTGCCCCGATGGTATATTGATACCTCGTATTGATCGCGATAATCAAGAAGTTTGATCTAGAGGAAAGGAGTCAAAACGTGAAGAAACAATACGGGTGGCAAAATTTTACGATTCATTTGGAAACAAATTCGAACCGGGTCAGCGATTTGATTCATCGGTATACGACCCTTGTGGAAGACGCTACTATGCGTGAAAATCAGATCGAATTAAGTGTGCAGGACCTTCATCAAGGGAGCATCACGCAATCGGTGCCCGCTGATGCAGCGATCATTGCCCAAGGGTCAGTCAAGCTGGAGACAGTACGCGCGTACACGGTTTATCATAAAGGAGAGTCATTTTGGAATCGCTATGAAGGCTATGGAAGCAGTACCATCAATCTGGAAGAAAGAAAAATAGTCGTAGAACGGGTTCTCCCCTCAATTGAATTTGAGTATTACTCGGTCTTTCTCTTGATTCTAAAACCTCTGATGGATGTATTGCGCTCTTTCGATTATCATCGCTTTCACACCAGTTGCGTAGAAGTCAACGGGCATTCGATTCTATTGTCGGGAGAAAGTGGCGGAGGAAAATCAACGGCAACCTTTGCTTTTCTGGCGAAAGGGTATCCCGCATTGTCCGATGAAATGCCCTTGATTCGATTTGAAAACGGCCAATACCATGCGGTTTCAATTAGTGATACGGTCAAAATCTGCGAGGATTCTCGGCAAAGGTTTTTTGAAAGTTTTTCCAAGGAGTTACCCCTTGAAAGTTGGCGGGATGAATGGTATTTGCAGCTGAGGGAGCAAGGACATTCGGTTCAGAAGATGGCGGATATTCGGCATCTGTTTGTGCTGAAAAAGACAGGGAAGTCAGAGACCAGAATTACAGCCATGCATTCGGCGGCAGCAGTATCTTCACTTTTTCCGGTTACGATGAAGTTGGGAAGTGGAAGAGAAACAAAAGCGGTCTTTTGCTTTGTTATGGATTTTTTGAATGATATTTCGTGCTATGAGGTGGCATTCGGAACAGATATGGATTTATTTGTGCAAGCCATAGAAGGAGTTCTCGATGATTAAAAAAATCAAGCGAAAAGTCAAACTTACCTTTGGACCAAAGGTGTTGAGAAAAATGGAGGTTGGCGGGAATATTGCACCGCGGATTCGCCGCGGCAAGAAAATGCCGGCTCGTCGGTTTGACGGACGTGATTTAACTGAAATCGATCAAAAGATGGAACCGGTGATCGGGCAAATTTTTCAGGAATTTCATTCCTATGATCGGGTTCTCATTAAGGTGAATTTAAACACCGCCAATCCGTATCCGGCATCAACTGCCCCCGACATGATTGAGTGGGTTGTGAAAAAACTGAAGAATCGTGGTATCCATCGGATTATTGTCGGAGATTGTTCCTCCAATACAGAATTGCCGACCCGGAAGGTGATGAAAGACGCGGGTTTTTTCTCGCGTTTAGAGAGGCAAGTGGAATTTGCCTGTTTCGACGAATTGGAATGGGTTCGGGTCAAAGGAGATTTTTCAGTTTTGCCGGATCTTGTTGTTCCAAGACTGGTGGACCAGGTGGATAAAATCATTTATCTGGCAAACGTGAAAACTCATCGCCATGCGGATTTTTCATTAGGCATGAAATTGGCAGTTGGATTTATGCACCCTTTGCAGCGGATTAATTTGCATCGGGATCATTTGCACGAAAAGGTCGTTGAGATCGCCGCGGCGATTCAACCCGACTTGATTTTTTTGGATGGACGGAAAGCCTTTGTCGAGGGCGGTCCGAACATAGGCCGGGTTGAACGCGGCGATTGCGTGATTATTGGGACCGACCTCTTACAAACAGATCAACTGGGTTATGAAGGTTTGCTCGAATTGAAAAAGAAGTTTCAGTGCCTGGGAAATTTTACGGAAGACCCATATGAGATGAAACAATTGCGATATGCGCGAGATGTTCTGTTTCAACGAGAAGGCGGTTTGCAGGGAGAAAAATGATGAAAGTACTTTTATTGACATTGAAATTCAGCAAGGTGGATGTGCGGTGGATGCCTTTGGGGATCTGTTATTTGGCTGGGATGCTACGCGAGCATGGTCATTCTGTGGTGATCTTTGATCGCTTTGCAGTCGATCGGAAATTAGGGACAGTAGAGATGGAAAAGAAAATGGAAAAGGTGATTGCGGACTTTCAACCAGACTGCATTGGGTTGAACGCGGTTTCTCCCTATATCTTTGACGCGGTCGAAACGGTCAAATTGATACGAAGGAAGTTTTCGGGGAAGATTGTCTTGGGTGGGCATCATCCGACAGCGATGCCAAAATTGACATTGGAACGAATTTCAGAAATCGATGCCGTATTCTGTGGCGAAGGCGAAAGGGGCCTTTGCATGTTTGTCGAAGGGCGCGAGTATAAAGAAATTCCGGGATTGGCATGGATGGATGATGGTGATTTTCATCAGAATCCGACGGATCAAATTTTGGATTTGGATGAATTGCCAATGCCGGCAATCGATCTGTTGGACCTTGATTTTTATACCTTCAGAAATGCATGGGTAATCCGAGAATTCTATTTGTCGGTCGGAACCATGATGATTTCAAGAGGGTGCAAGAATCGTTGCAGTTTTTGTACGGAAACCTTGACGTATTCAAAGGGGGTGCGATACCACAGTCCCGAATATGTCTTGGATTGGATGGGAAATCTGCTGGATCAGACCCAGATCGACGGCATTACATTTTTGGATAGCGATTTTTTAGCGGATCGAGACATCATTAAGTCGGTATGTCGAGGGATTATGGAACGCGGATATCAGAAGCGGATGGTATTCTGCATCCAATCACGAGCCAATCATTTGGATCGAGAAATTGTCGATCTATTATACGAGGCAGGATGCAGAAAAATTGAGCTTGGTATTGAGACCATCAAGCCGGGCGATTTGAAAAGCATTGCAAAAAACATTTCCATTGAGACGATGGAGGAAGCGATTCGGATTTGTCAGGAAAAGGGAATCCGAGTTCAGGCGAATCTGATCCGGGGGATGGAGGATGAGACCCTTGAGGATTTGATGGCCACGATTGAGTGGATGAAAACCATGCCCCTCGATAACTTCTCGTGGGGACTCTTAATGCTGCTGCCGGGATCTCGAGATTATCGGGAGAAAGGGAAGCGGTTCTTTGAAGAAAGCGTTTGGACCGAGGAAAATGTGAATGCATATTATCGGACGGACCATCTGTCAAAAACGCTGCAAAGTGAAATCGACACCATTTTCACGCCCGCTTTGCATCGGTACCGGAAGCTGAATCATCATCGGAATTTCTTGCGCAACAATGCGGTGCCGCAAGCGGCGCAATACTATTGGGGACGAATTCGTCAACGTCTAGCGCCTCAATTGGAGAGATAAATCCTGCAAAATGCAACGTAGTAGAGGGATCCTGTTGAGAGGGATCCCTTTTTTTGATAGACTTATCGTATAAAATTGCACGATATAAAAGGAATGACTTTATTGTTTTGCATGATTAACAAAGCGTATAGAATGCACTTAGGAGGAAATGATGGATTTAAAGGAAAGGCAAGTCGGAATTCTAAAGATCTTATTGAGAGAGGATGCCCCCATGGTGGTGCAAGACTTGGCGGAGCAATTGCAGGTCTCGATTCGCACCATTCGATATGACATCAAAGAGATGAACTATTGGCTGAAGCGAGTCGGAGCAGAGATCCACTCCAAGCCCAGGGTTGGCATCTGGATCGAAAAGAAGGAAGCAGCGAGAAGATTAATTTCCGAAAGCCCGGATCAAGACTATCGAAATTATTCCTCAAAAGCACGTCGGTTGCTTGTGGTTGTTCAATTATTTATCGCAAAGGAATTTATTACGACGGAGTATTTAGCGGAAGAAGTGGGTGTCAGCAGATCCACCATTGTTTCAACACTGAAGGAATTGAAAGACGAGGCGAAGACTGGACGATTGGAATTGATCAGTCGAGCGCGATATGGATATCGGTTAGAAGGAAAAGAAACAGATAAGCGAATCTTTGCGGCATTGTACTTAGCGGAAAGCCTGAAGGATCAGACCTATGGCGAGGTGAGGGGGATTTTGCCCTTCAATGACGTTGAGCCCTTGTTTCGAGAGATCCGCAAGCGAATCTCTATGACGAAGAAGGAATATGCCATCTGGATCCCACAGGAGCAATTTCAGTTGATTGCCTCCTTTATCTTTCTCTCGATTCAAAGCATGAAACTCTCTCGGTATGTGAGTGAGACAAATCGTGAGGAAGGCGGCAAGAATCAGTCCCTGCAATGGATGGCCAAGGACATTTTAACAGGATTGTCATCATGGCTTGATCTGGAGGTACCGATTCAAGAGATTCACAGACTGGAGCGGGTACTTTTAAAAAACAATTGTACCGTATTTGAGATTAAGGGTCGCCGCGTCTTCGACCCCAAGTTAATTGATGCGGTCTATGAGATGCTGAGAATCGCATCCTTCGAATTGACCTTGGAAGATGAAGCATTGCTCCATTTAAAAGAGGAACTTCTGCTTCATTTGGAGTTGACTCTGGAAAAATCTCAATTGCAGATAGATAGCAAGAATTACTTGCTGGAAGAAATCAGAAACCAATATGAATCGCTTTTTTCCATTGCAGAAAAGATGGCAAAAGTATTTGAAGAATATTTTAAAATTCCACTGAATGAAGATGAGATTGGTTTTCTTACGATGTATCTTTGCGAGAATACAGAAAAGAGAAAAGAAGGCGATAAACGTAAAATTTTGATTGTGTGCAGCAGCGGCAAGGGTGCGGCTAAGCTTTTAGAGAAGCGGATTCGTAATAACCTGCCTCATGTTGAGATCGTGGGTCCAACTTCAGCCTTTGAGGCGGAGGAAAACCTCTCGTTGTTTGGGGTTCTGGATTTTGTTGTTTCCACGGTGCATCTGGAAATTGCGATTCCCTATTTGCTGGTAAGCCCGGTGATCTCCAATGAAGAACTGGGGATGATCCACAGTCATTTGTATGGGTTTCAAGCCCTGAAAGAAACAAAAAGAAGTGTGGCGGGCGACCGTGTGCGCAAACAGTTGGCGAGTCAACAAGGGAAAAAGGAAATTCCGGGTATCCAACGGGATGGATTGGAAGATTACGCGCATTTGACAGGAATGGCTGTCGTTGAGTTTGGAGAAATGATTATGAAGCTTGCCGATGAAGAGGGAATTACCCTGGAGAGGCAAAATCTATGGGGACTGACGCTACATGTCATCCTGTCGATTCCGAGATGGATCTATGGGGATTATGTGTCGGAAGGCGACCTGGAACGCTATCAGTCCCAATACCCGATCCTCTATAAAAAGGTTGAAAACACCTTGTTTCGAATTGGACAAACCTATGATTTGGTGATTCCAAGCGATGAAGTGGTGGCGGTAATGCGATATATTGTGTGAGGTGAAAGAGATGAAAAGCGTACGTTTATGTCCGGATCAAATTTATCATCCGGGCAGACAGGACTATGAACAGGCGGAGATTCGGATAGCAAATGGACGAATTGAGGCAATAGGTGAAAAACTGGAACCCGTAGACGGAGAAGAGATAATTTCTTTGCCGGGAATGACGTTAACACCGGGATGGATTGATATTCACGTCCATGCCAATCCAATGGATACGGTCATTGGCCTACACCCGGATCAGGTGGGAATCCTTCGGGGAAGCCCTGTCGTGTTTGATGCGGGTACCGTGGGAACCGATCAACTGGACGATTATGTGGAAAAAATGGTAAAGACATCGAAAACCGAGGTGAAGATTTTATTGAATATCTCGCGGATCGGACTTCAACGATTGGATGAGGGGTCAAACCCGGAGTGGATCGATGAAGAGGCCATTCGAAAAGCAGTTGTGAAATATCCTGACTTGATCGTCGGGATCAAGGCCAGAGCGAGTGGAAGTGTGGTGGGCAATCAAGGTATTTTGCCTATCAGGCGCGCCAAGGCCATTGCGAAGGAAGTCAAGCTTCCCTTGGTTGTGCATATTGGCAATTTGCCGCCGAAGGTGGAAGAGGTACTGGAGCTATTGGATCATGGCGATGTGATTACCCATTGTTTTCACAACAAGCCCAATGGCTTATTTGATCCAGTCGGAAATTTGATTCCATCTGCACGTGCCGCCAAGGAACGAGGCGTTTTGTTCGATGTTGGGCATGGATCTGCGAGTTTTAGTTTTGAAATTGCTGAGCGTGCTTTTAAAAACGGATTTGCTGCGGACTTGATCAGTACAGATCTCTATGAGAAGAATATGGACGGTCCTGTTGTTTCTTTGTCCCATGTGATGGACAAGATGATTGCAATGGGCATACCGGTGGAGGATGTAATCGATCGCGTGACCGTAGCGCCGGCGAAAAAGTTTGCGCTCACTGGTCTTGGAACGCTTGAAATTGGTGCAAAGGCCAGGTTGACGGCCTACTGCAGAGAGAATAAGCAGATGAGTTGGACGGACAGTGTGGGCGTTCAACGAGAAGGAAGAGAGTATTTTTCAAAAGTTTGGT
Source organism: Clostridiales bacterium (assembly GCA_013619125.1). Taxonomy (GTDB): domain Bacteria; phylum Bacillota; class Clostridia; order Tissierellales; family GPF-1; genus GPF-1. Next base: position 5,332 of record JABXKS010000036.1, on the reverse strand, counting down.
CCATCGTAGATGGAGAAGTAACAAAATGGGAGGGCTAGTGGTGCCAGAAATTATCAGAGAAGTAGAAGAGCGCTTAGAGCTGACACCTGACGAGAAGGAAGTTGTGCGCGAGGTATTGCGCTTTACTGAAAAACAGGGGATTACATGGAAAGAACATTTTCGATTGGGATTCTTGTCCCATATCATTTCTTTAATCCGCCGAGCGCGGGACGGGGAGTGGGTCGCGGAAATGGATGAAAGCTTGTTTGAAGAAGTTTCTCCAACCGCCATTCAGTTGGCGCAAGAGATTGTTGAAGCATTTTCAAAGGAGGGAGCGGAACACCGCTCGGAAGTTTTATTGGTTTCAACCCATTATGAAATGGCGTTGAGAGAGGAGTAAACATGGATAAGCAAATTACGATTGTCATAGGACATCGATTGGGCAAAGGACAAAAAGTAGCCAAGGGCATTGAAAAGGCCGGCGGCAAAGCGATTGTTATCCCGGGCATGGCAGCCGATATGAAACTCGGCGACGTGATGCATGAACAACAAGCGGATCTTGGAATTTCTTTTTGCGGTTCCGGTGGCGCTGGCGCCTTGATGGCAGCCAATAAGTATGGATATAAAGTGAAACACCACCTGCGTAGCGTGGAAGCCGGCGTAACGGCTGTGAAAGAAGGCAACGAAGTGGTGGGATTTGGCTTTATGGATATAGAGGAATTGGGCGAGGCCTTAGTGAAAGCTTACCTGGCTCGAAAATAATGAAGGAGGAGAGAAAATGAATTGTTTGCAAGAAAAGACTGCGGAGATCTTACTTGCTGCCAGTGGCGAATCTAGAAAAGATGCGCTCGGCAACGCCTTTGCTAAATTTAAAAAGGAAGCGTACAAACAACTCGATGAAGCACTAATCCTTCAAATGGAGCCCATGGAAGTGGAAATCCTGGAAGAAAAGGTTGTGGAGACAACCGAACGATTCTTATTTATTTTTATGCCGAAGGTGAAAACCCAGGTCCAACTGAAGGTAAGAATTCTTACCCGGTTGAAATTTATTAATCCTTAGAGGAGGAAGTATTGTGACTGGACTTATTATCAAATCGATTATCATTGGTCTGCTTGGCGGTGGCGCCATTGCGGCCGGCGCGGCGAGAATGTTTCATTCGCCGGAATCTCAAGCCATGGGGGCGTTTCGTACCCTTGGCGAATTAAATGCCTGCAAGGGCGATCCAATTGCGCATTTCTCATTTGGTATGGGCTTTTTCTTCAACGCAGCAGCAGCGGCTGTTGCAACCGGTGCTTTGACACAAGATGTATTCCATCGAATTGTTCCGAACTTTGCGGCAGGAGCTCTCTTGCTTAAGAACAAATCGGTAGAGGAAACCCTATACGATCCATCAAAGATGATCGTAACGGGCGCAATTTCTGGCGCAGTTGTGGTGACCTTCTTGAACACCTTGGCATCTGTGATTCCTGAGCAGCTGTCGCTTATTGCGAAAGAAATTTTGTCGCCTGCGGCAAGCCTGATGATCAACCCTGTTATGCCGATTATCTTCTGGTTAGCGGCTTTGGACGCGGGCAAGAAAACTGGTGTATGGGCTACCATTCTAGGCGGTACTGGACAAATGATTATGGGCAACGCGGTTCCTGGATTGGTTCTTGGGATCTTGATCGGTCAATCGATTGAAGAAAAAGGATTCAACAAAGCAGTGAAAGTGATGTTGGGTATTATCATTGCATTGTTCGTGATCATCGCGTACTTCCGTGGTTTCTTTGCGAAACTGGGTCTATAGAAGAAGGAGGAAAATTAAATGGAAACAACAAACAAGAATTTAAAAGCATTATTGCTAGCGAACAAGACCTTCCCTCTTTTGATGGCCTTGGCCTGTGCAGCGATTTTTGCGGGAACACATTTGTATATTGTTTATGGAACTGGCGCGTTCAACGAAATCTTTGTTGTTCAAATGCTGGATGAAGGTTTGGCGACGGGGGATTACGCGGCTGCAGCTGGATTTGCAACAGGCTTTCTCTTAGCACGAATTTTGGAAGGTCCATTGGTTGGGATCTTGGATATTGGCGGATCTTTGATGACGGGTGTTGGAATCGGCATCCCTGCCATGCTTTTAGCGGCAGGAATCACAGCACCGTTGGATAACTTTGGTTTGTCTTTACTGACAGGCGCTGGAATTGGGATTGCCTTGGGTCTTTTGATTATTGCTGTTCGAAAAGCAATGCCGGAAGGATTGTCCGCAAGCGGGACCGATGTCATGATGGGTGCGGGAAACAAGACGGGTCGTTTCTTGGGACCATTGATCATCATTTCCGCGATTCAGTTCAGCATTCCAGCCGGTATCGGCGCATTTGTCGGGGCTGCAATTGCTTATAGCAAAGACCGTCCAATCGCAGGTGGCGCAATTTTGGGTGCGATGTTGTTAGCTGGTGTATTTGCTTTTATGTAAAGTGAAATCAAGACGAAAGAGGGATGCATGTGAATCTTTATAAGAGTAAGGGATTAACAGAGATTATTAATGCAAGTGGCAGAATGACGGCGCTAGGGGTTTCAACCCCTCGCGCTGCAACCCTCGAAGCGATGGCTTCGGCGGGGCAAAATTTTGTTATTCTACATGAATTAATGGATTATGCAGATCAAGAAATAAGCAAGTTTACTGGAGCGGAAGCAAGCTGTCCAACAGCCTGCGCGTCTGCTGGGATCGCGATCTCAGTGGCTGCAACCATTGCAAAGGAAAATCTTTTGCAGATAGAAACCCTCCCTCAGGTACTAGATGGATTTAAAAATGAGATTATTTTGCAAAAGGGACATGCCGTTAACTTTGGCGCGCCCATTGAAACCATGATTCGCGTGGGTGGCGGGAAACCAGTATTGGCAGGACAGGCGAACAAGGTGCATAAAGAGCATGTGATTGCAGCGATCAATGAACGAACAGCGGCATTGTTCTATGTGAAGTCTCACCATTGTGTGCAAAAAGGCATGCTGTCGGTGGAAGAAATGGCAGAGATTGCGCACAATCATCAACTGCCTTTGATCGTGGACGCAGCGGCGGAAGAAAGCTTGTCGAAGTATGGCGAAGCAGGCGCCGACATGGTGATCTATAGCGGATCAAAAGCGATTGAGGGACCAACCTCCGGATTTATAACGGGAAAGAAAGAATGGATACAAGCTTGTCATCTGCAATATCTGGGAATTGGACGAGCCATGAAAATTGGAAAAGAAAATATCATGGGGCTTCTTACGGCTCTGGCGGATTATAAAGAAGAACGAACAGCAGAAGAGATTGAAACCATGAAGGCGTGGGCGGAAAGACTGGCTATTGAATTAAATGCTTTGCCGGGATTTACCGCGAGTGTTGTCCAAGATGAAGCGGGTCGCGCGATTTTCAGAACCGCGGCAAAGGTTGATTCAGCGGTTGTGGGCATGACGGCAGCAGACTTGGTGGCTCGAATGAAGGAAGCAGATCCAGCGGTGTATATTCGTGAGCATTACGTAAATACCGGTGTATTGACCTTCGATCTTCGTTCTGTGCAAGAAACTGATTTAGTGAAAATAACGGCTGTAATTATTGGGTGTTTAGAGAGGTAAAATAGATGAATCGATTAGAGAAAATCAGTTTTATGAAAAACAGGGTCGCTGTCAACTTTCTCGCGGGAGATTTGGAGAATGCGAAGAGTGTGATGGCAGCCATGGAGGGACACGCCTTGGTGGGTGTTCTGTCCAAGCAATTCAACTCGGTGGAAGAAGGTGTCGAGAAGGTCAATGAATGGCTGAAAGAACTTCCTTCTGTATCGGTTGGAATGGGCGGGGGCGATCCAGCCCAAGCGGTGAAAGCGGCCATGATTGCTTGTCAAACCAATCCGGGTCATGTGAACCAGCCCTTTACTGGTGCTGGATTTGCATCCGGTGCGCTTCGGGCGAAGGGTGCTAATCAAACAGCGATCAATGTCATGATGGCGCCAACAGGGATTCCTGGGAAGGTGAAAATCAATACCGGGAAAAACAGTGTGGAAGAATCGGATGCCTTGGTTGATGTTGATACGGCCATGGCCATGATCAAGGATATGGAAGCCGATTCTGTAAAGTTCTTTCCAATGGGTGGTCTTAAATCCATTGAGGAACTCAAGGAAGTTGCGAACGCTTGCGTGCGTCAAGGGGTTCAATTGATTGAACCTACCGGTGGAATCACACCAGAGAATTTTGAAGAAATTGTACAGGTCTGTTTGGACGCGGGAGTACCATATGTGATGCCTCATGTCTATGGATCGGTGATGAATAAAGAAACCGGAATGACCAATTGTAACCAAGTCCGCAAGATCTATGAGGTTTTGGAAAAACTCCTCTAGATCCTTTTCTTGCAGAAGGGAGAAATTCTCCCTTCTCTTTTTTTTGAAAAAAAGTCAAAACTGTAAGAAAACATAGCAGAAAGTGAAACACTCTCTTCATTCTTTTGAGACAATTTTCCGATAGAATAGAACAAACGTGAGGAAGGGGAGTGTTTCGATGCAAGAGCTTATTTTAATGAGTGGGATTATCTTGGCGCTGGTTGGATTTGTCCTGGTGCAGTCCAATGTGGTTCATGTTCATTCGGTGAATCAAAAAGGTACGGCAAAGAAACAGTCTCAGCTATCGAAAAAACGGGGCGCTAACGCCATGATTTTGGGCGGTAGCATGATACTCTTTACTTGGTTGGATTTGTTTTCCAGGAATTGGGATACTGTGGATACTATAATTGGGATTTTTATTTGCAGTGTGATTATATGCATCGTGGAAGTTCGAAGAAGAAATGCGTAAGCATTTCTTTTTTTATGCGTAGGCATTTCTTTTTTTGTACGAAATAAGTGTAAGCTACAACCAGTAGGTTGAAGGCTTGCACTTATTTTTTTATATAATAAGATTGTGATTGGTTGACGGAGCTTTTTTTGTGGGTAAGCTTTTAATAGAATGGAAATTTGAACAAAGTTTAAATTTTAACGAAATCAAAGGGAATTTTGTTTGACAAAACAGTGTTTGTGTTAAACTGATAATAGAAGAGAAAGGAGAGAAAAGATGAAGAAATGGTTATCTGTGTTTATGATTCTTTTATGTATAGTACTACTATTATCGGGCTGTTCACAGCTGCAGGAACCGGTGGTGGAAACTCCTGCTGATCCTGTGCTTGAAAACCCGGCGGCTGTATTGGAAGAGCAAGTAGCGGAGATTGTGGAAGCCACAAAATGGAGAGGGGCTTTTTTAGTCACGCCATTGAAATTGACGGCAGAAACGACCGATGATACTGGCGTCGCCGCGGATTCCACTTTTGAGATTAAAGGGATTGAACCGTTATCGAATGTTGCAGCTCACTTGAAG
>JABXKS010000035.1 GCA_013619125.1 Clostridiales bacterium | reverse complement strand
GGTTGTGACTGGCTCGGGCCGTCCCAGGACTGCCCTGGCCATGGTATTGCTGCTTGTACCTCTGGATGTGGTCTTGAACTTGGTTTTGATCCCTCGTTATGCTTTGTTGCCTTGGATGAAGAAAAGGCTATTGGCTTTTTACTGGCGACCAAGCGGAAGTTTCCCTATTTGGAACGGGGGCTGGAACCTGACCGGGGTTGGATTAATGTGATGTTTGTGGATCCTGACTATCGGGGGCAAGGAATTGGTAGAGCAATGTTAACACGTGCAGAAGAGGCGCTGGTTGTCATGGGGGTCAAGAATATCACCCTGGGCGCCTACAGCCCCAACTATTTTTTCCCGGGAATTGATAAAAAGGCATATTGTGGGGCACTTCAATTTTTTGGTAAAATGGGGTATCAAGCGGGCAAAGAAAGCTATTCCATGTGCAAAATTCTTCACGGATATCGATTAAGCGAAGCTGCTTTGGAGAAGCTGGCAAAGGCCGAGGCTGAAGGATTCTCCTTTGTGAATTTCGATTATCGCTACGCCTTGGATTTGCTTGAATTTGCCAAGGTGGAATTCGGCGGAGGATGGAAGCGCAACGCGCTTATTGCAATGCAGAACAACACCGCGGAGGATTGTATTTTATTGGTGTTGGATCGAGACGAAATAGGCGGCATTCTCTTTGATTTGATGCAAGTTGAAATGGAGAGACGAGGGATTCACCATTTGTTTTTCGTTTCAACAGATGAGCCGGGGAGAAGGTTTTATGAGCGTCATGGGGTGAAGAAATTTAGGACCTTTGTGGATTATCGAAAGACGTTTTAGGAGGAGCAGATGAGTCAGATAAAAAGGATAGTCAGTATTGGGGCGCACTCGTTAGACGCAGAAATTTTGGGTGGACCTGTGATGCTGAAATATGCGAAAGAAGGCGCCCATTGCACATATATTCATGTGACGCAAGGGCGGCTCGAGGATCCGGACGCGAGCCTGGAGGCAAAGAACGCGTATTTGAAGGAACTTCTGAACCAGAACATGCGGGCGGCGGAAAAACTGGGTGGTGATACCATTTGGCTGGGTTATGTCTCCACCTCCATGCCAACTGCTGAAGACTTTTCAAAACGTATGGAAGACTACTTTCTCGAAGAAAAGGTAGATCTGGTGATTACCCACTGGAGAGGATCTATGCATCCTCGCCATATCAATACCTACGACGCCGTGACAACTGCAGTGAAGCGGCTGAGGGGAAAGGGGAATCCCATTCGACTGGTTTATGGTGAGAATTTTGAAGATCTGGTCGGGTTTATCCCGCAGGCGTATTTCACCTTAAGCCAGATGGAAGTGGATCAGTGGTATGATGGACTTCGGGAATATTCCGTATTTAAGGGCGAGGTCAATGACTTTCCGTATCTTTCCTACTATTCAACCTTGGGGAAGGTGCGTCAAATCGAATCGAACAACGACGGATATACCGTCGCGTATATGTATGCAAGTTTGATTGAACATAATTTGTGGTAATGAGTTTGATTTACAACAGGCTGCGCAGCCGAGTGAGAAAGGAAGGGAACAGATGGCAAAGACTTATGTACGAGTGGACGACAGATTGATACACGGGCAAACGATTGTCGCGTGGTGCCCAACCCTGGGGATTAAAGAGATTATCGCAATCGATGATGAGAGCGCGAAAAATCCGGTGTTGAAATCCATTATGACCATGGGGGTGCCGCCGGCGTATAAAACCCATATTGTAACGACGGAAGAGGCTAGGGTATTATTGACGAAAGAGAGCAAAGGGAATCGTCTGGTTATTGTGAGATATCCGCGGGTTTTGCCGGCGCTGGAAGCGGAGATTGCCGATGCGGAAGTTATTATTCTAGGGAATCTGGCGAAGCGAGAAGACACCATTCACAAAGTAAAGGGAGCCACTGGAATCTTCTATTTGAGTGATTCGGATGTTGATTTGCTGGATGGGTTGGCAAATCAGGAATTGGAAGTTTGTTTTCAGCAATTGCCATCGACTACGAAAACAACCTGGCAAACATTCAAGAAATCCATCAAAAAAATCTAAGCAGGAAAGAGCAGTTCAAATAAAGGAGGGTAATGATGAGTACTGGACAGATTATATTAATCGCTTTATTTGTATATTTGGGTTCAATTGGTTCCATCGTCGGCAATACCATTGGGTGGTACACTTTAGGCAGACCCTTGGTGGCAGCCTTTGTTGTCGGTGTGATTTTAGGTGATGTGCCAACAGCGATGATCGTGGGGATTCCTCTGCAAATTATGTATATGGGCAATGTGACTCCTGGTGGAGCCGTTGCTTGGGACCTTTCCTATGCAACCTATATCGGAGTCGCGGGCGCCCTGGTCTTCGGTCAAGGATTGGCGCCAACGGAAGTGATCGGATTAGCCGTTGTCTTTGCAGGGATTGGCGGCTTGGTGGGCCAGATTATGTGGAACATTACATATGCTTTGAATCTACCATTAAACCGTGTGGCGCAGAAATACGCGGCAGCGGGTGCGACGAATCGGATGTTTGTACCGAACGTCGTGATGGGACAGGGCATTGGATTTATTTGCCGATTTGTGCCAGCTGTATTGGTGTTGTCTTCGATGACAATCGCTTCTGCGCAGGCTGATTTCGCGACGCTTATTCCAGGCTGGGTAACGATAGCCCTTGGGGTATTTGGCGGAATGATGGCTGCTTTGGGGATGGGAATCATTCTTTCCTTCTTGCTGAAGAAAAACTACCATTGGGCAATTTTCTTGGCAGGTTTTGTATTGGTTACCTATTTCCATTTGAATACCATGGCAGTGGCTGTAGTCGCTATTCTCGCGACTGTGATCTACTATGTTGCAGTAACGAATCTGGCAGCTAGGGAGGCAGAATAATGAGAAAGAAAATAGGCGAGAAAACCCTAAAAAAATCATTCTTGAATTGGTTCTTCTGGAATGGCTGTTCCCAACAAGCAGAGAGTATGTTGGGTATGGCATTCGGACAATCGATGGCGCCAGTCATTGAAGAATTGTACGATGAAAAAGAAGAGAAGGCGGAAGCGTTAAAGCGCCATATTACCTTGTTCAATACGGAGTCTCAAGTTGGTTCCATCTGTAATGGAATTGTTTGCGGGCTGGAAGAAGCCAATGCCAACAAGGAATGTACACCGGAATTGATCAGCAGTGTGAAGGTGGCTTTGATTGGTCCAACCTCGGCCATCGGGGATTCATTGTGGGTTGCGACTATTATTCCAATTTTGCTTACGCTTTGTTTGTCTATCGCGCAATCATCGCCATCGACTTCATGGCTGGGCGCGGTTGTCTATATGCTGGTTTATCCCATTGGTACCTTTATTCTTAGCTGGAAGCTCTTTAAGCTGGGGTATCGTTCCGGAATCGAGGGAATGCAAGGATTTATGTCTACGGGAAAACTGAATCAACTAACAGAAACCATGACAGTTTTGGGATTGATAGTTGTCGGCGCTCTAACAGCTTCCTTTGTTCGTTGTACCTTGCCGATTCAGATCGTTCGCGATGTCTTTGACGCTACCCAGGGTGTTATGCTGGAAAACCAAGTGATTTTCAACGCGGACAGCATGGTAAACTCTATTTTCCCAAGCATCGTTCCGCTTGGATTGACAATTGGGGTCTACACCTTGTATTCCAAGAAAAATTGGTCGCCGTTGAAGTTGATGGGTCTGATTCTGGTTCTTGCATGTGCATTGACCTTTGTAGGTTATTTGACAGGATTTTATGCATAGTCTTAGCGAGTCGGAAAGAGGGAAAATGAAACAGGTCGTTGTAATTGGACACGGCGGATACGCCGAAGGTGTCAGAAATAACTTAGAGATGATTGTTGGGGATGCGGAGCACATGCATTTCTTAGATTTGATGAAAGAAGATGATTTATCTAGTCTGGAAAGGAAAGTGGACCAAGTGATTGAAGAGCTGCAGGGGAAAGAAATTCTGTTTGCCTGCGACTTGATGGGGGCGTCTCCCTTTCGAGTAGCCGCCATGCGGTGTGCTTATCATCCAGGAAAATACATGACTGTAACAGGATTGAATACTATGGCGTATATCGAGCTGAGCATGAATAGCGATTTGCCCCTTGAAGAATTGGTAAATCGAGCCATTGAAACAACGAAGCAATCCGTGGGAAGATTTCCGGAATAGTTAGATTTGTTATCTTAAGCCATCCAAGTAATACCATATATCCATCCAAAGGAAGTGAGTCCTGCGAAAGCAGGACTTCTTTCTTGTTTTATAGAAGTGCTTCTTTTCATTGATGCAATTGGTCTGTCAAAAAACCTTAAGGATTTTGGATACCTAAAGGATGAGAGTCAAACAATCGATGGATTTGTAAAGTGGGAGCAATGGGGATTGTTTCTCACTGCATGAACGTTTGGAAGATGGATATCATACATATGAAGGATTTAAATACGTTTTTAGGGAGAAGATCATGGAGGTGAAGAGAGGGAATCGGATTATGGTGACTGGAGTTGCTGGTTTTATTGGTTTTCATTTGGCGAAGACTCTGTTGGAGCAGTCGTATGAGGTCATCGGGCTGGACAATCTTTGCGAGTACTATGACATTCAACTGAAGCGGGACCGCTTGGCGGTTTTGTTGGCATATGAAAATTTCTATTTTTTTGGGCAGGATTTGGTGGACGAAGGCGACCTGTTTGCGGTCTTTGCCGAGTATTTGCCGAGCGCAGTGGTTCATCTGGCAGCACAACCAGGGATAAAGCACTCCTTGGAAGATCCCCATTGCTGTCTTCAGTCCAATGTCATTGGATTTATGAATGTGCTGGAGTGCTGTCGGTTGATACCGGTATCTCATCTGATTTTTGCTTCTTCCAGTTCCGTGTATGGTGGGAATCGAGAGGAAATAAATTCAACGGCAACTCCGGCGGAGCATCCTTTGAGTATCTATGCGGCAACCAAGAAGACCAATGAAATGATGGCGCATTGTTACAGCCATCTCTATAAGATTCCGACAACGGGGCTTCGGTTCTTTTCGGTCTATGGACCTTGGGGTCGACCGGATTTGCCGATATATTCTTTTACTCGAGCTCTTTTTGAAGATCGGGAGATTGAGGTTAACGGAAAAATCGAACGTGATTTTACATATGTGGATGATGTGGTGGAAGCGATTGTGCGATTGCTTCCTGTGGTACCTAAGGAAAACTTGGATTGGAATGTAGAAGTGGGTTCCTTGAGCGAGAGTTCCGCACCGTACAAGATCTATAATGTTGGCAGTCATCATCCAGTATCTATGGAGGAGTTGATTACAGAGCTGGAAGAAGCGATTGGGAAACTGGCAGTTAAAGCGTATCTTCCGATGGAGTCCTGGGAAGTGAAACGAGACTGCGCGGATATATCTGAGTTGGAAGAAGCGATTGGATATCGGCCGGAAATGAATCTTTCTGATGGAATTCAGCGATTTGTAAAGTGGTATCAAGACTATCATCGGGTGGAAGTGTGAAATTTAAAACTAATAATTGACAGGGCACTCAGAAATGGGTGCCCTTACCTTTGGAATCACGCCGAATGGTGGAGTAACATAAGAGGGGCTAATGGAGGATTGTCATTCTGTGGTATAATAACAAGAAAAGTATGAAGCTCTGCGGATTGTTGAGGGACAGGATGAAGAAGATTGTCGTAATTACGGATTTTAATGGTGGCGTTCATTTAGAAATGGATCGAAATCTGCGGGAAGTGCTGGATCGGGATGTGGAGATTGAGCATTTATTTGTGGACGCTATGGATGCGAAGAGACCCATTTCTGGAGATGTGGTTCTCTTTATGATGCAAAGACGAGCGGATCAGTTCAAAGAAGTCATTGACCCGGCAGCACATGTGATGGTTGCATCTCGAACCATTAAGGAGGACATGGCTTTTAAGCTCTTGGATATGCCTGAAGGGTCTGAAGTGTTATTGGTCAATGATTGCATTGAGAATACGTCGGAAACTGTCGCGATGATTTATCGGTTGCAGATTACGGGTTTGAAGGTGATCCCTTACGATACGGCGATGGATACATCGCGGTTTAGTGTGGCGGTAACCCCGGGGGAGAGCCGGCTGGTACCGGTAGAAATCAAAAACATCATCGATGTTGGCAACCGTTGCATCGATGCGGAAACCATGATCCACATTGTCAATCTTTTGGGCATGAACAACTGGGAGATCAACAAAAAGCTTTTGAAATACATCAATAGCACCGCCAACCTGGATGAAGGGATCAAGGTGCAGTATCGCAGGACCCGTTTGCGGGAAGCGCAGCTTCGCACGGTGGTCAATATGTCTCGGGAAGGATTTTTATTAATTTCAAAAGATGGCGTTATTATTATGCACAATGATTTCGTGTCCAACGATTTGAGTTGGAATATACTGGACGGGCAGACACAATTGGCATCCCTGTTAGAAGGAACCGACCTTGCTGGCAAGGGCAATTTCACCGATGAATTGGTCAAGATCAATGGAAAATGGGTCTTGGTCTCCAGCGAGAAAGTGAATCATATGACCTCTGTTGACGAGTATATGATGCTGTTTCGAGATGTTACTTATATTCGAAAACTGGAGAATTCCGTTTGGGAAAAAACCAAGTCAAAGGGACAACAGGCGATCTACACGTTTGACGATATCGTTTCGCAATCGGAGATCATGAAGCGATGCATTGAAAAGGCGCGCAGGTTTGCTGAGAATGACTTGACCGTTTTGATTGAAGGGAAGAGCGGGACTGGCAAAGAGCTGTTGGCCCAATCTATTCATAATCAATCCGGACGAAATATGGCGCCGTTTGTCGCTGTAAACTGCGCGGCTCTGCCTAAAAGTTTGCTAGAAAGCGAGTTGTTCGGTTATGAGGCAGGTTCTTTTACGGGGGCGCGCAAGGAAGGCAAGCGAGGGTTGTTTGAACAAGCGAACCGCGGAACGATCTTTTTGGATGAGATTGGAGATATGCCGACGAACCTGCAGTCCCGTTTGCTTCGAGTCATTCAAGAAAAGCAGATTATGCGGATTGGTAGCGACCGGATCATTGGGGTCGATGTGAGGGTCGTCGCCGCGACCAATAAAAATTTAAAAAGAGAAGTGGAACAGGGGCGGTTCCGGGAGGATTTGTATTACCGGATTAATGTGCTTCCACTGGAAGTGCCGCCGCTGAATCAGCGAAAAGAAGATATCTTGCTGCTCTTCAACTTATTTTTGGAAGAACCGGAAACAATCTTGTCGATGAAGTTGAGACAGATTCTGATCGACCATGAATGGGAAGGCAATGTGCGCGAGCTTGAGAATGTGGCGAATTATTTTAAGTTGATGAAGGATACGGATGAACCCTATCCACCGTATTTATTGAACTCTGTGGTGGAGGTTCAGGGTCATGGGGAGGTTGGCTTAGAAGATGAAATTCTGAAGATTTGCTATCGTGCTCAAATGCAAGAAGAAAGCATCGGGCGGGAGCGATTAAAGGAATTGTTGGAAGAATCAAGCGGAACCGAGGTTAGCGAATACAAAATTCGAAAGTTGTGCAAACAGATGGTTGAGAAAAATCTGATGAAGGTGCATCGGGGACGACAAGGGTGTTGTCTTACGAATGATGGGTTGAAGCTGGTGAAAGAAAAAAGTTAAATGGATGAGCAATGTAGCTCAATTGGACGAAACGATTCGACCAATTGAGCTCTCTTTTTGTTTATTACAGAATCGTAACAGTGCATTTTACACGGTTTCCAAGATTTGGTTCAGTTGGCATGATACTTGCAATTAATTTCATGTGAGAACGGAATCAAAGGAGAACGATGATTATGGATAAAAAAGTGATTGGCATTGTGGGCAATACATTGGTATCAAATACGCCCTTTGGAGATATGGAGCGGGCCTATGTAAACAGCACCTATGTGAAGGGAATCCTTCGCGCAGGAGGTGTACCGCTTATTATTCCTTGTTTTGGAGATTTGGATGTGATTCAACGACAAGCGGAAATCTGCGATGCATTTGTGTTTTCAGGAGGGGGAGATATCGACCCGAGTCAGTACGGGGAAGAACCGGACTGCCGACTGGGTGAGATTGATCCAGTGATTGATGCGTTTCAACTCAGCCTGTATGAGGAAGTGGAAAAATTCGGGAAACCGGTGCTTGGCATTTGCCGAGGTTTGCAGATTATCAACACGGTAAGAGAAGGCGATCTATATCAAGATATCAATAATCAGATTTCTGATTCCTATCAACATGTACAAAGTGGAAAACGCACCCATAGCGTGCACAAGGTGGTTGTTGATGAAAAATCAATACTATTTGAAATTATGGAACAGCCGGAATTGGCTGTCAATAGCCTGCACCATCAAAGTATTCGAAAGCTAGGCAAGGGACTAAGAATAAGTGCCCGAGCGGGTGACGGAGTGGTTGAAGCGATTGAATCCGTTTCTGGAGAGAAAATCATCGGGGTGCAATGGCATCCGGAAGATATGATCGACAGTTCGGAAGTGATGAACAACCTGTTTCAATGGTTGGTCAATCAAGCATGATAAATTCGTAGGTGGAGAACACTTGCGTTTTATAGAGGAAACAGCATGTAACCTGAATAAGAGGAGGCAAAGAAATGAAAAAACGTTTAATATTATTTTTGGTCGCGATCTTGATGCTTACAACCATGTTGAGTGGTTGTGGTACGTCGGAACCGGAAGCGGCAGAACCTGCAGTACCTGGTGAAGAGACGACTGAACCTGCAGCAGAACCAACAGAAGACAGCAAGTACGGCGGCACATTAATCCGCGCGTCTTGGAACCCGCCAAGCGGGAACTTCTTAAGCTTAATTACATCGACAGACAATGATTTTCTAGTAACGGACGTGGTATTTGAGTCGTTGATTAAGATCACCGACAAAAATGAATTGGTACCAGGTTTGGCAGAGAGCTGGGAGATTGCTGATGATTCCATGAGCATGATCTTCCATTTGCGCGAGGGCGTAAAATGGCATGACGGCGAAATATTTGACGCTGATGACGTTTTGTTCAACTGGAAATTTATTGCGAATGCTGGATACACAGGACCATTGTATTCAAACTTTGCACCAATCGTCGGAATGGAAGCATTCCATAACGGCGAAACAGAAGAGATTGAAGGGGTTGAAGTGATTGATCCTCATACCATCAAGATTTCTTTTAACGACGTATATGCATCTGTATTGACTATGGTTGGAACCAAAGCAAACCTAATTCCGGAGCATATCTGGAAAGACGTTGAAGTTGCCAAGGCCAGCGAGCAAACAGAAATGTTGAGAAATCCAATCGGAACCGGCGCGTTTATGATGGACGAATTTGCACCGGATCAATATGTCAGCCTAGTTGCATTTGAAGATTATTGGGAAGGCCGAGCATACTTGGATCGCATTATTATCAAGGCGACCAATCAAGATACAGCACAAGCGGAACTCTTGAGCGGACAGATCAACTACATGACTGTATCGGACTTTAACCCGGATGACATGGGACTTTATGAAGAAGAAGGCATTCAAGTGCTGACTACTGCAGGCGGTTCTTATCAGTTTATGGGTGTGAACCACTTGAATCCAGATTTCCAAGACATGAAAGTGCGACAAGCCTTGATGTATGGGGTTGACCGACAAGGTTTGGTTGAAAATTTGATGTATGGTTACGGCGAGATTTTGACGCAACCATTGCCAACTTCCAGCTGGGCGCATCCAGGCGAAGGGAATGTGGAAAATTATGACTACAGCCCTGAAAAAGCCATTGCCTTGTTTGAAGAAGCAGGCTACAAATATGAAGATGGCATGATGCTTCGCCCGAATGGCGAGCAATTGAAATGGGTACTAAAATACCCATCAGGCAACAAAACGAGAGAGCGATCAGCACCGGTTATCCAACAGAACTTGAAGGATATCGGGATCGACTTGGAACTACAGATTATGGAATTTGCAACGATGTTTGATCAGTTGAATACGGATGACTTCGAGTTGTTCTTAATCGGCTTCGGCGCTGGTGTTGAGCCGGATCAAAGCCGTTTCTGGAAAACAGGAGCGAAGTACAACTTGATGAATTATGAAAGTGCAGAAAACGATCGTTTGTTGGATAAGGGAATTTCCTTTATCGAAAATGATGCCCGCGGTGAAGTATATGCGGAATGGGGTATTTTCTTGAATCAAGATTTGCCGTCGATTTTCTTGTACACACCAGAATTGGGTTGTGCCGTAAGTCCTGACTTGCGCGGCGCATCTGCACCGAACGTACTGTGGTATGACGCGAACCATTGGTATTACGCGAAATAAAAAAAGAACCAGGGTAATTTGCTTATCACTGAATAGCATCAATGTTTCTTGTCATTGATCGACTGCTGTTGCGTGGAGTGACCGCGCATGGCGACGTCCCCTTATTTGGGTAAGAAATGATGTTTTCAGATGATACCATAATGAACAAAAAGAGTGAAGTCGGGTCTAGTTAATCGCCATTGAAACTCGGTTTCTCTCTTGTTCATGAATCCCGCAGATTCAATGCCCACTGGTGGGTTTTGTTGTCTGTGGGGTTTTATTCATTGCAGGCATGGAGAAAGATGCCTGAATAACAAAAACGGAAAGGGGGAGAGCGATGAAAAACTATGTAATTCGACGCATTCTCTTAATGATACCTGTCATGATCGGCATTTCTATTATTGTTTTTTCTCTGATTCATTTGATGCCGGGCAATCCTTATGCCTACTTAATTGAATCGGATGCAAGAGCGGAAGATGTTGAGAGCATGTTGCAAGCGATCGGTTACTACGATCCTTTGCCCGTTCAGTATGTGAAATGGGTTGGGGGATTGATGCAAGGAAATTTGGGGTACTCCATTAAATTTAAAGAGCCAATCGCCGATATGATTGGCAGAAGAATTGGCAATACCTTGATGCTTTCAGGGGTAGCTCTCATACTCAGTATTCTGGTGGCCATACCGCTCGGGGTGATCTCTGCCACAAGGCAGTATTCAATCTTTGACTATGTGGCCACGATCATCGCATTTATTGGACTCTCGATACCGGCATTCTTTTTTGCGCTATTATTGGTTAAGTTCTTTGCGATTGATCTGAAACTATTCCCAATCTCGGGGATGGAGACCTTGGCGAGCGGCTTTACCGGCATGAAAAAGTTTGTGGATTTGGTGTATCACTTGGCGCTGCCTGTGATTGTGTTGAGCTTTATTCAGATGGCTTCCTTTATGCGCTATACAAGAACCGCGCTTTTGGAAGTGATTCAGCAGGATTACATACGAACCGCCAGGGCAAAAGGAGTTAGTGAACGGGTTGTTGTGTATAAACATGCCCTTCGCAATGCCTTGATTCCGGTTGTCACCATTATCAGTCTGTCTCTGGGGCAGTTGATTTCCGGCGCGGTATTGACGGAGACGATCTTTGTCTGGCCGGGCATGGGGACCTTGATTTTTCAGGCGGTCATGAATCGGGATTATCCGGTGATTATGGATGCGACCATGGTGCTTGCCTTTATGATTTTAATGGCCAATCTCTTCGCGGATATCATGTATGCATTGGTTGATCCGCGAATTCGATACAAATAAGGGGAAAGGAGATTTGAGTATGAGTACGCAAACACTTGATGCAAAGAGTCTTTCTCCTATGGGGATTGTCTTTAAGAGGCTCAAGCGAAACAAAATGGCGGTAGCCGCCTTGTTTATATTGATTTTATTAACTTTGATTGCGCTATTTGCACCACTGTTGACGCCCTACGACCGGGATCAACTCGATTTGGCCAACAGCTATCAAAAGCCCAGCGCGGAACATTGGCTGGGTACGGATGACTTGGGGCGAGACACCTTTACAAGGTTGATTTATGGGGGGCGGGTTTCTCTCAGTGTCGGTCTTGTTTCGACAGCCATCTCCCTGCTCATTGGCGTTTTCTTAGGTGCGATCGCCGGGTATTCCGGCGGGTGGGTCGATAATTTGATTATGCGGATTGTGGATGTCTTTATGTGCTTCCCGTTCTTTGTAATCGCCATCGCCATTGCGGCGGTGTTGGGACCGAGCATCTATAATGTCATGCTGATCTCAGGGGTTTTAAGTTGGACGAAAATCTGCCGTATTGTGCGGGCGGAGGTTATGGCGATCAAGGGGCGAGAGTTTATTGAAGCTGCCATTTCCTTAGGGCTGGAAGGCAGAGAGATTATTACCAAGCATATCCTGCCAAATGTTTTGGCGCCGATCATTGTCTATGCAACCCTAGGGATTGCAATAGGCATCTTGTCAGAAGCGGGCTTGAGCTTTCTTGGCTTGGGCGTGAAACAACCGCAGCCGAGCTGGGGAAACATGCTGGCGGCGGCACAAAGTCTGAGATCACTTAGACTGCATTGGTGGTTGTGGATACCGCCTGGAATGATGGTGCTGATGACGATTCTGTCTATCAACATTCTTGGCGATGGGCTGCGGGATGCATTTGATCCAAAATTGAAACGATAGGGGGTGAGGATATGTCTGAAATTTTATTAGAAGTGAAGGATCTGACAACCTCATTTCAAACTTCGGAAGGAAAGCTGACAGCGGTACAGAACGTGGATATCACCATCCGAAAGGGAAAAGTCCTGGGCGTGGTGGGGGAATCTGGCTGCGGCAAGAGTGTGACAAGCCTTTCGATTATGCGTCTGCTGCCCAAGAATCAGGGATTTATCGATTCGGGGAAAGTTCTCTTTGAGGGAGAAGATCTGGTTGCATTGGACGAATTGGAGATGCAAAAAGTAAGAGGCAACGATATTGCCATGATCTTTCAGGAACCCATGACGGCTCTGAACCCGGTGTTTACCATCGGGAATCAGATCGGAGAATCCCTGACGATCCACAAGGGATTAAAGGGTGAGGAGAACCGGAAAGTATGTGTTGAACTGTTAAAAAAGGTGAAAATACCTAGGGCTGAACAGGTGATTGATGAATATCCGCACCAGTTGAGCGGTGGCATGCGGCAGCGCGTGATGATTGCCATGGCGCTAAGCTGCGAGCCAAAACTTTTGATTGCGGATGAGCCAACGACGGCGCTGGATGTAACCATTCAGGCGCAGGTGTTGGATTTGATGCGGAATTTGTCTAAAGAATCGAATATGTCCGTGATGTTTATCACCCATGATTTAGGGGTGATTGCCGAAATGGCGGATGACGTTTCGGTGATGTATGCGGGACGAATTGTGGAAGAGGCGGATGCGGTGACACTCTTTGACGAGATGCAGCATCCCTATACCAGAGGATTATTTTCTTCTCGGGTGATGAACGTGAAAAAAGGCGAGACTCTTCAGTGTATTCCCGGCATGGTTCCACCGCTAAACAACCTGCCGCGGGGCTGTGCGTTTGCACCGCGGTGCAAGCAATGCATGCCGATCTGCGAAGAAAAAATGCCAGAACTGCTTGAAGTCGCACCGAATCACAAGGTGCGATGCTGGCTGTATGACGAGAGGAGGGAAAACCAATGAGCAAACCGTTGATCGAAATTACTCATCTGAAGAAATATTTCCCGATTCACGGCGGTATATTTTCAAAAAAAGTCGGCGATATCAAGGCTGTGGATGACATTACCTTTTCCATTGGCGAGGGTGAAATTTTCGGGTTGGTAGGTGAATCGGGCTGCGGCAAGTCTTCAGCGGGCCGCGCGATTTCCAACTTGTACAAACCAACGGCTGGCAAGGTTGTCTTTGACGGTGAAGTAATTTTTGATGTTGATGAAAACTATTATATTGAGAAGAAAAAGATGCAGGCAATGCGGCGAAATATTCAAATGATTTTTCAAGATCCTTTTGCTTCGCTGGATCCCCGCATGAGCATTGGCGCGATTGTGTCGGAAGGCTTGATTAAGCATAAGATCATGGGGAAAGAGGAAGCCTTGGAACGAACAAAAGAGCTACTCGAGATCTGTGGCTTAGATAAGAGCAATGTTACGAAGTATCCTCACGAATTTTCAGGCGGGCAGCGGCAGCGGATTGGTATTGCAAGGTCCTTGGCGTTGAATCCGAAATTTATTATTGCGGATGAGCCGACAGCGGCTTTGGATGTATCCATTCAAGCCCAGGTGTTGACGCTGATGCAAGAATTGAAGGAAAGCATGGGACTGACCTATTTGTTTATCTCCCATGATTTGAGTTTGGTTCGTTATTTCTGCGACCGACTAGGGATCATGTATCTGGGATCTTTTGTCGAGATCGGAACGGCGGAGCAGCTTTTTGACAACACCATGCATCCGTATTCCCAAGCGCTTCTTTCCGCGGTTCCAAAATCTCATCCGTCGGAAGTCAAGGAACGAATTATCTTGGAAGGCGATGTGCCGAGTCCGTCAAATCCGCCGAAGGGTTGCAAGTTCCATACACGATGCCCGCAAGCCATGGAGATCTGCTCGAAAGTGGCTCCGGTCATGGTGGAAGTAGAGCCCGGGCATACGGTTTGGTGTCATTTGGTTAAGTAAGGAGACAAAATGAATTTCAAAGATGAACGGAATTCAATGGAGGAAGATGACAATCGAAAGGTCGTAGTAGGGTTTAAGGATATTATTGCTCTTACCATCGCGATCTATCGAATGGTTCTTCCAAAATTATTGATCACCCTTCTCGCGCTTTTACTGGCGGGAATACTGATGATGAAATTTTTGGGCGCTTAATTGGCAAAGGAGCGAAATGCAATGCTGTTAATCAAAAACGGAAAAATCATAACGGGTACAGGAACGGATTTCGAACAAGGAAGCATATTGATTGAGGGTGGTAAAATTGCCGCTGTCGGAGAAAAAATAGAAGCGCCCGAAGGGGCAAGGGTGATCGATGCCAAGGGGTCCTGGGTCATGCCGGGACTGGTGGATGCCCATTGCCATTTGGGGTTGGTGGAGTATGGCCTTGGATTTAGCGGCATGGATGTTAACGAGAAGACTGATCCTGTGACACCGCAACTAAGAGGAATCGATGGGATCAATCCTTTGGATCCCTCTTTTCGGGATGCGGTGGAAGGCGGGGTGACAACCGTTGCGTCAGGGCCGGGAAGCACCAATACGATTGGCGGTCAGTTCTGTGTCATCAAGACCCACGGAGATTCTATCGACGAGATGATCGTTAAGGAACCTTTAGCCATGAAATGCGCCTTTGGCGAGAATATCAAGCGTACCTATGGAGACAAGGGGAAGAATCCAATGACACGGATGGGGAATGCGTCGGTGTTACGGGAAACCCTGGTGAAAACATGCGAGTACGAGGCGAAGATCCGATATGCTGGCGACGATCCCTTGCAGCGGCCATCGATGGATTTTAAGTTGGAAGCGATGCTTCCAGTCATTCGTCGGGAGATTCCTCTGAAGGTTCACGCGCATCGGGCCGATGATATTTTAACCGCAATTCGCATTGCCAAGGAATTTGATGTAAAGTTGACTCTTGAGCATTGCACCGAGGGACATTTGATCGCTCGTCATATCGCAAAGGCTGGCGTGCCGGCCATAACGGGACCAAGCTTTGGATTTCAAGGGAAGTTGGAATTGAAGAATAAATCCTTTTCGACCCCAGCGGTCCTCCATGAAGCGGGAGTATTGGTCGCCATTATGACAGACCATCCTGTGACGCCGATTCAGCGACTGAACATGATGGCTGGCATGGCGATGAAAGCAGGACTCCCATTTGAGGCAGCCATTCAATCGATTACCATTAATGCGGCAAAAATTTTGGAAATTGATGACCGTGTAGGAAGCTTGGAAGTCGGAAAAGACGCGGATGTGGTGATTTGGAGCGGCAATCCTTTGGAAATGGCATCGGAGCCCCTTGTGACCATGATCGACGGCGAAGTGATTTATACAAAGGGAACGGAAGATAGCTGCTAGTTCTTGATGGAGTCAGGTTGACCTGCGAGGGGGAGAGACATGAAAGAGATACAGAAAAGAGCGGAGGAATTGTTCGAGGAGTTGGTGGAGATACGACGGGATTTTCATATGCATCCGGAAGTGAGCTCCAAGGAGGTTCGGACGGCAAAACAGATTGAAAGCTATTTAACGAATTGGGGCATAGAACATACCCGTGTTGCCGATACAGGCGTTGTGGGCATCATTCGGGGAAAACGGAAGGGTACCGGTAAGGTTATCGGCATGCGCGCGGATATCGACGCACTTCCCATTCAAGAAGTGAAAGACCGGGTGTATCATTCAGTGAAAGATGGTGGGATGCAAGCCTGTGAGCATGATGTACATGCCACCATTCTTTTGGGCGCCGCTAAGATCTTAAAGGAGCGGGAAGAAGAATTTTCGGGTGTCATCAAATTGTTTTTTCAACCGGCAGAAGAAGCGGTTGGAGGAGCAAAACGAATGATTGCTGCAGGGTGCATGGAAAATCCCAAGGTGGATCACGTGATTGGCTTGCATGTGCAGCCAGATATTGAAACAGGGAAAATCGAGCTGAAATATGGAACCCTAACGGCGATCACTGACAAGTTATTGATGACGGTAAAAGGAAAAGCAGGCCATGCGGCGGTGCCAGAGCTAGCGGTCGACCCTATTGCCATTACTGCACAGATCATTACGGCACTTCAAATGGTGGTTAGCAGAACGGTGGCCCCTCTTGATTCCGCTGTTTTAACGATCGGTTCGATTCACGGTGGCACCGCGCCGAATATTATTCCTGGTGAAGTAGAAATGACGGGTACGCTTAGGACCTTGAGTTGGGAAACCAGAACCAAGGCGGAGAAATTGATGAAAGAGGTTTCTTCCTCGATTGCAACCAGCTTTGGTGGAAGTGTGGATTTCGAACTCCGTGCGGGTTACATCGGCGTGGTCAATGACAAAGCGGTCACGGATGTTATCAGAAGTGTTGCCACCGAGATGCTGGGCGAGGAGAATCTTGGGTTTGTGGAATTTCCAAGCCTGGGAGGCGAGGATTTCGCGTACTTTGCCGAAAAAGTACCATCGTCCTTTTATCATCTGGGCTGTGGAAGCGAAGCGAAGGGCACAACGGTTTCTCCGCATAACGAGGCTTTTGACGCCGATGAGGATTGTATTCCTTTAGGGGTTGCCTTGCAGGTGGAGAGCGCCTTGGTGTTGATGAA
>JABXKS010000034.1 GCA_013619125.1 Clostridiales bacterium | reverse complement strand
GTGATCAAGGAAATATCATTTGAGGTGAAAAAAGGCGAAACCTTTGCCCTTTTGGGTGCCAACGGTGCGGGAAAGACAACGACTTTGGAATGTATAGAAGGATTGAGACGGTATGAGAGTGGAAGAATTTTTCTCGACGGTTCAATCGGCGTGCAGCTACAGTCCTCATCCCTGCAAGCCAATATGAAAGCGATCGAGGCTTTTACCTTGTTCAGCAAGTGGAATCAGACAAAAGTGAATTTGGAACTATTCTCCAGTTTGGGACTCAAGGAATTGAAAAACATGCAATACTGCCAAATGTCGACAGGGCAAAAGCGTCGGTTGCACTTGGCGCTTGCTTTGATTGGCAGTCCGGAGATTATTTTTTTGGATGAGCCGACAGCGGGGCTTGATGTGGAAGGCAGGGTGGCGCTTCACGAGCATATTCACAAGCTGAAGGCCAAGGGAAAAACCATTATGCTGGCAAGCCACGATATGGCAGAGGTGGAAAGCCTTTGTGATCGGATTGCGATTCTAAAAGATGGGAAGATTGCTTTTTCCGGCGGGCCGAAGGAATTGACGAGCGTGATGGGAACCCAGTGTGAAATCTTTGTGAAAACACAAAATCCCCTCCAAGATCATCGAAATGAACAAGGTTACTACGTCTTTGAATCTTCGGATATTGCGCGTACTTTGTACGAGGTATTGGAGAACTGTAGAAAGACACAGAACACCGTTTTAGATGTGAAGATTGAACGAGCCACCTTGGAGCAACGGTTTATGGACATTGCAAGGGAGGGGAAATGATGAGCGCTTTTTTGTTTGGTGTTGCATTGCAATGGAAATTGGATTTGAGAAATAAGGGGATTTTGCTTACATACTATATCGTGCCATTGGTCTTTTTCGCGTTTATGGGCGGAATCTTTTCTTCAATCAACCCGGCGGCAAAAGAGACTCTGATTCAGTCCATGACTATTTTTGGCGTGACTATGGGTGCGATTTTGGGTGCGTCTGCTCCTTTGGTGGAGTTGTATGGAAGCGAGATTAAGAAGGCGTACAAGATGGGGGGCATCCCACTGTGGGCAGCGACAGCCAATAATTTTATTTCTGCCTTTATTCATCTATTTTTGATGAGTCTGATCATTTTTTTTCTAGCGCCGATTTTTTTCGATGCGAGTATCCCAACGGAATTTGGGGTGTATTTCATTTCTCTCGCTGTTTTCATCTTGGCGAGCCTAGGTATTGGAACGGTTTTGGGTCTTCTTGTGAAGAGTACCTCAAAGTTAACGATTGTTGCGCAATTTGTTTTTCTGCCATCCATTATGCTGGGCGGCATTATGTTTCCGTCGGATCTTCTTCCAAAGGCCTTTATAACTGCAAGTGTTGTATTCCCAGCGACCTGGGGATTCAAGCAGATGACAAGCCGTGTTTTAGATATTCGGTTTATTCTTCCTTTGCTTGTGATTCTTTGCATTTCGGGAATTATGGTCGGAATCCGGTTAAAGAGCATCGGCACAGAATAAGTGCAGGGGTGTGATCCAGAAAGCAGGAGCTCTGAAAGAATGGTGAGACAAGTTGGGAAGTATGAGTGGATAATCGATAGATGGAAAAGACCGCATACCAACAAGGTGTGCGGTCTTTTGTTATGCTTATTTGATTTTAATATTCACGGTCACCGAGTACCAGTCTTTGTTGAAATAGGTTTCAGCGTATTCAAGAATCTTGTCGAGCGAATCAAAGGCGATCCGCTTGACGAAGAAGGTATCGGTATTTTTTTTGATTTTCATCAACTTGGCAATATGGCCGTCATTTACTTCTCTGATGGAGTAGTTTTCATTGACCCAGTCCGGGGCAAGGTTGCAATCCGACAGAGTTTTATAGAAGGATTTGGTTGCATGGATTTTCATTGCCTGGTCGACACTGAATAGTCGATTGTCAACAAAAGAACTCTGGTAAGCGATGGGTTCCCCATTGGCAATTCGAACCCGTCGAACGCAGGTAATCGGCTGATCAGGAGGAATTTCCAGTTTCTCTGCAATGCCCGGGTTGACGATCTCCTCGATCTTGTCCACGTACATGTCGATTTTATAGCCCTGCTGCAGCAGTTCGTCGCTGAAGCTGAGGGAAGTCAGACCACGGATCATTTGCTTTTTAGTGACAAAGGTGCCCATGCCTTGCACCCCGATCAAGTATCCGTCGTTGATCAGATCGTTAAAGGCTTTTCTCACTGTGGTGGCAGAGACACCGTATTTTTTCTTTAAGGTTGACTCGCTGTCGACCTTGTCACCGGACTGGAGTTCGCCGGATTCAATGGCATCTACAATGTCTTTTTCGATTTGTTGGTATTTGGTTAATTTTATTTTCATTATTCCTCGCTCCTAACATGTTAACACGTTGAGTTAGAT
>JABXKS010000033.1 GCA_013619125.1 Clostridiales bacterium | reverse complement strand
CTACGACAACAACGCCTATATGAACACCGGCATCCAGCGATCATCGGCTACGCCGAAATATGCAGATACCACTACAACGCCAGTTGGATCGGTTTCCACCGGCAAGCAGCAGTACCGAAAAGATTTGACGGAGATTATGGTTTCTCACCATATCCCATATGTTGCCCAAACGACCTTTTTGACGAATATGAAGGACTTGCACGAGAAAGCTGAGAAGGCGATCTACATGCAAGGACCTGCATTCTTAAACGTCTTGGCGCCTTGTCCAAGGGGATGGCGTTATGAAGCATCCCGCTTAATGGAGGTAACAAAATTGGCTGTGGACACCTGTGTATGGCCGATGTTTGAGGTAATCAACGGCGTGTGGAATTTATCTTATGAGCCGAAAGTAAAGAAACCGATTGAAGAGTACCTGAAAGTACAAGGACGCTTCAAGCATTTGTTCTTACCAGAGAACCGCCACTTGATCGACGAGATGCAAGCGGAAGTCGACAAGAACTGGGAAGAACTAAAGAAAAAGTGTAATCGTTAAAAAGTAAAATCTTTTACTTGAAGACCCCCTATTGAAAGACCCGGAAATATACCAATTCCGGGTCTTTCATCATATGGTGGGATGACATCCCTCAATGGGTGAAAGCTCGCTTGATGGAAGGCGATTTAGAAAATAGTTTCGTTGCACCATGTAGGCCTACTCGTAAAAAGTTGTGGTGTAGCTTGGATGGTTCGAGGAAAAGCAAAACTGAAGGGAGGTTCATTTATGGAGTGGACAAAGTTATACAAGAACAAATTAAGGAGCTCTAGTGAAATTGCGGAACAAATCCAGCCGAAATCCGTCTGTGTTTCGACGGCTATGTGCGGTGAGCCGCGCGAAATCTTACAATCGATTGCAGATCGGGCAATGGCGAAGAATGAATGCGGAGTGGAGCATCATTCACTGTTATCGTTTCACAACCATGATTTTTTAAAGCCTGAAATGCAACATCTTATTAAGCATGTTTCGTGGTTTACATCGGGTTATTCTCGAAAAGCAGTACAAGAGGGTCGGGCGGATTATATGCCAACCTACTACAAGGATGTACCAAAGCTATGGGAGTCTTTTTTGGAAGCGGATGTTTTTTATGCGCTGGTATCGCCGATGGACGAACATGGGTATTTCAGCTTTGGCCTTTCCTGCAGCGAGTCTTTGGCGGCGAAGGAGAAGGCAAAGAAAATCTTTTTGGAAGTCAATCCAAATATGCCGAGAACCCATGGACAGAATTTCATTCATATTTCAGAGGTGGATCTTTTGTGTGAAAGTGCCTATCCCATTCCAGAACTTATGGAACCGCCAATCGGCGAGCTGGACAGAATTATCGGAAGTTATGTGGCGGAGGAGATCCCAAACGGTTCAACCATTCAATTGGGCATTGGGGGCATTCCGAATGCTGTTGGTCGTGCCCTGATGGATAAACGAGATTTAGGCATACATAGCGAGATGTTTGTAGAAGCTTTTATCGATCTGATTGAAGCTGGGGTTGTAAACAATCGGGTAAAAGCCATCAACAAAGGAAAAAGTGTCACGACATTTGCTGCGGGAACAAAAAGACTCCATGATTTCCTTAATGATAACCCCTCTATTGATTTCCGGCCGGTAGATTATGTCAATGATCCGATGGTGATCGCAGCGCATCAAAAGATGATGTCGATCAATTCTTGCATCGAAGTGGATCTGTTGGGACAGGTGTGCTCAGAATCCATGGGCAAGGCGCATTATAGCGGATCGGGTGGTCAAGTTGACTTTGTACGCGGTGCGACACAGTCCTTAGGGGGGCGTTCCTTTATTGCGATGCATGCGACCGCGAAAGGGGGAACCATTTCAAAAATCAAGCCCGTGCTGACTCCTGGGTCCGTGGTCACCACATCAAAAAATGATGTCGATATCATTGTTACAGAATTCGGCAAGGTTAGGCTGAAGGGTAAGACAGCTGGACAACGTGCCAAGGCATTGATCGAAATCGCTCATCCCGAATTTAGAGAAGAACTGAAACATCAAGCGAGAAAAATGAACTTAATGATATAAATTGACTCAAAGGAACTGGAAGACTCCAATGATTCGACACTTACTAAAATGTGCGTACTTGTTTGCAAAGGCATCGTGCGGTAAAATCATAGCAACAAAGAAATGTAAGAGTTGCACATCGAGCGATGGACGGACACTCCGATTCACAACATGATGTCCAGCGGAGAATAATATGCAGTTGAACCCGCAGTTCACTGCGAGGTCATCAGAAAAGGAGAAAAATATGAAAGTAGTAGCATTTAACGGTAGTCCAAAAAAAGAAGGCAATACATATTATGCATTGCAACTGGTGATGGCGGAGCTTGAGCTGGAGGGCATTGAAACGGAAATCATTCATGTGGGCAATCAAAAGATTCGAGGCT
>JABXKS010000032.1 GCA_013619125.1 Clostridiales bacterium | reverse complement strand
ATATTACGATTTATTATTAGAAATGAAAGTTAAGTTGCATAAACTTGCAAAAAAAAAGATAAGTCCGAAGACTTATCCTTACTTTGCGTATTCAATTGCCCGTGTTTCACGGATAACATTCACTTTGATTTGTCCTGGATATTCCAATTCATCTTCGATGCGTTTTACAATATCGCGTGACATATGGATAATCTGATCATCATTGACCAAATCAGAGTTCACCATGATTCGAATTTCACGGCCCGCTTGAATGGCAAAAGATTTGTCTACTCCTTCAAAGGAGTTTGAGATCTCTTCCAGTTTTTCAAGCCGCTTGATATAGGTTTCCAACGTTTCTCTACGGGCACCTGGTCGTGCAGCAGAAATTGCGTCAGCCGCTTGAACCAATATCGCTTCAATCGTTTGAGGCTCAATATCGCCGTGATGGGCTGCAATCGCATGGAGTACCTTTGCGTTTTCCTTGTACTTTTTGCAAAGATCGATGCCAATCTCGATATGAGTGCCTTCAATTTCATGATCGACAGCCTTGCCGATGTCGTGCAAAAGACCGGCGCGCTTTGCAATGCGCACGTCGGCGCCAAGTTCAGCTGCCATGGTTCCAGCCAAATGCGCAACCTCAATAGAATGTTTCAATACGTTTTGTCCATAGCTGGTCCGGAAATTCAGTCGACCCAATAGTTTGATCAGTTCCGGATGAACGCCATGGATATTGGCATCAAAGGTTGCCTGCTCGCCAAATTCGAGTAATTGCGCTTCTAATTCTTTTTTTGCTTTGTTGACCATTTCCTCGATTCGAGCCGGGTGAATCCGACCGTCCGCAATCAATTTTTCCAAAGCGGATCTCGCAATTTCCCGTCGAATGGGATCAAAGCTTGACAAGATCACCGCTTCAGGTGTGTCATCAATGATCAAATCTACCCCAGTCAGGGTTTCAAGGGTTCGGATGTTTCGTCCCTCTCGACCAATGATGCGTCCCTTCATTTCATCCGAAGGAAGTGCCACAACGGATACCGTTGATTCCGCCACATGATCGGTTGAACATTTTTGGATGGCGTACGTGATAATATTTCTTGCTTTTTTTTCTGATTCCATTTTTGTTTTTGCTTCATTTTCCTTGATGATTTTCGCGGATTCGTGGACAATCTCTTTTTCCAAATCGTCCAAAAGAATTTGCTTCGCTTGATCGCCGGTTAATCCTGCAACCCGTTCCAATTCTTCTTTTTGCTCTTGGTAGAGTTTTTCGACGTCATTTTCTTTGACTTCTGTTTTTCTAATTTTCTTCGTTAAGGTTTCATCTTTTCGTTCGAGGTTCTCTGCTTTTCTATCCAAGATGGATTCCTTGTTAATCAAACGTTTTTCAAGAGATTGAAGTTCATTTCTTCGCTCTTTGTTTTCAGCCTCCGCTGAAGAGCGCATCTTTTGAATCTGTTCTTTCCCTTCAATGAGGACTTCTTTTTGCAAAGTTTCCCCTGTTCGTCTGCTTTCATCTATAATTCTTTTCGCTTCATCCTCTGCTGAGGTGATTTTTGATTCCGATGTTTTCTTGCGAATCATATATCCAGCCAGCAATGATGCAGCGCCTGTACCTACTGCAATAAAAATTGAATTATCGATTGTCTTCACCTCCCTGTCGTTATCAAATTGTTGTATCTCATACATTTTATTACTAATCAATTTGAGTGTCAAGATTGACAAAGGGTTAGAAAAAAAAAGAGTAGGGATTCCCTACTCTTTTTCAGCCTCTGTCGGTTCAATTAACTCATGTTTAATTCGAATTTTACGATCCAATTCTTCCATTAAAGCGGGATGGGATTCCAGGTAATCTCTCGCGTTGTTACGGCCCTGTCCCAATTTTTCTTCGCCGTAGCTAAACCACGATCCCGATTTGCGCACATAGCCTTCTTCTACAGAGAGGTCTAAAACATCTCCGGTTCTGGAAATGCCTCTCCCGTAAATAATGTCGAATTCCACCTTTTTGAAGGGCGGAGCGACCTTGTTTTTTACAACCTTGACACGGGTTCGGTTTCCAATGAACTCATCCCCGTTCTTGATGGCTTCAATGCGGCGAATATCGAGGCGGACGGAAGCGTAGAATTTAAGTGCTCGACCGCCGGTCGTTGTTTCAGGATTTCCGAACATTACGCCAATTTTCTCACGCAATTGATTGATAAAGATAACAATGGTATTGGATTTTTTAATGGATCCAGCCAATTTTCTTAATGCCTGAGACATCAAACGAGCCTGTAGGCCCATATGGCTGTCGCCCATTTCTCCATCGATTTCCGCTTTGGGTACCAAGGCAGCCACGGAATCGACGACCACAATGTCAACCGCGCCGCTTCGAACTAACGCTTCTGCGATCTCAAGGGCTTGCTCCCCTGTATCGGGTTGAGAGACAATCAGGTTTTCAATGTCGACCCCTAGTTTTTCAGCATAGGTTGGATCCAAGGCATGCTCTGCGTCGATAAAGGCTGCATTTCCACCCGTTTTCTGCGCTTCGGCGATGCAATGAAGGGCAACGGTTGTTTTACCTGAAGATTCGGGTCCATAGACTTCGATAATACGTCCCCTAGGCAGCCCACCGATTCCAAGAGCCAAATCCAATTGTAGAGATCCCGTCGAGACCGATTCTATTTTGATATGTGCGCTTTCGCCCAAGCGCATAATCGCGCCTTTTCCATATTGCTTTTCAATCTGATTCATTGCCATTTCTAATGCTTTTTCTTTGCTCATGAAAGTCACCATCCTTATTCGAACAATTGTTCTTATTTCATTTTAGTACAAACGTTCTGTTTCGTCAATATTAATTGACGTCTTTTAAGAGTTTTGTATTTTTCATGATATAGTCGGCACCAGAAAGGATGGTTAATCCAAGGGCAATGTACAACAATATTTGATCCAATGGGAAGGATAACGATAAATTGTTGAACAAAACGACAATGATCGCGGTCATTTGGCTGATTGTTTTCAGTTTCCCCCATTTGCTTGCAGCGATCACAACACCTTCCTTGGCAGCAAGGGTGCGAATGCCAGTGATGGCAAATTCTCGAGTCAAGATGACCATCACGAACCATGCGGGAAGAATATCCATTTGCATAAAGCAAAGGAATGCGGAAGTGACCAATAACTTATCAGCTAAAGGATCCATAAATTTACCAAAATTTGTGACCAGATTATATTTTCTTGCAATATATCCGTCCAAGGTATCCGTCAGGCTAGCAATGATAAAGATGATGGCCGCCAATATTTGATAACTATGATCGTTAACCAGCAATACAAACATAAAAATTGGAATCATAAGAATTCGGACGATGGTGAGTTTATTCGGTAAATTCATAGTACTTCTCCTCTCAAATCATATTCAGTTGTATCGGTAATGCGAATCATGACCCAATCACCAACAGAAACCCGCGGATCAATCGATATTGCGACAATCCCATCAATCTCGGGTGCATCTATCCAGGTGCGTCCAATCATGATTTCTTCCTCTGTATCAATTTCTTCGATCAGGGCTTTCATTTCTCTTCCCCCCCAGCGGGTCAGGCCTTGGGAAGAAACCTTCATTTGAGTCTGCATCAGTATTTCTTTTCTCTTCATTTTTAGCGCTTCTGGGATTTGATCGCTCCGATCGGCCGCTGGCGTCCCTTCCTCGGCAGAATATGGAAACACTCCAACCTTGTCAAAGGGAATCCGTTGTACAAAGTCGACCAGTTCCTGGAATTCTGCTTTTGTTTCGCCGGGAAATCCAACAATAAAGGTTGTGCGGATAATCGCCTCTGGAATCATGGCGCGAATCTTCGCTACCAGGGTTTCAATACCGGTTTGAGTCGAGGCACGATTCATCTCGCGCAGGACCTTGTCATTGGCATGCTGAAGAGGTAGGTCAAAATACGGCAAGAGATGCCTTGCGTGTTGAAAAACAGTCAAGGTTTTATCGTCAAGCCCTTCGGGATACATGTAAAAAACACGAATCCAAAAATCCCCTTCGATGTTGTCCAGAGTTTGAAGCAAACGATCCAATTGCGGTGTTCCAGCCCAATCCGACCCGAAGCGCGTGGTATCCTGTGCAATCAGGATAATTTCTTTGGCGCCCTCTGCAATCAAGGTCTTGACTTCCGTTTCGATGGATTCGATGGAGCGGCTACGCAAATTCCCGCGAATGGAAGGAATGATGCAGTAGCTGCAATTCTTATTGCATCCTTCGGCAATCTTTACATAGCGGGTTGTCCGCTTGTCGGGTAGAACACGAAGGACCTCTTCGCAATAGGGGCTGTTCAAGTCCTCTATATCAAGAAAAGTGCCAGTTGCCTCGATCGCCTCTACAATTTTTTGCAGGTTTCCAGTGCCAATCAATCCATCGACTTCCGGTAATTCGTTCAAGAGCTCCTGGCCGTAGCGCTGACTTAAGCAGCCGGCGACAATCAGGCGCTTTGCCTGACCCTGCACCTTGAGATCGGCTAACTCAAGGATGGCCGCTATGGAATCTTCCTTGGCATCTAGAATAAAGGTGCAGGTGTTGATAATCAAGTAATCAGCCTGAGCGGGATCCATCGTTTGCTGATATCCCGCGCGGGTTAAATAGCCTGAAATCTGTTGGCTGTCCACTTCGTTTTTTGAGCAACCTAAGGTCTCGATATAAAAATATTCGTTCATTTTTTCTCCTTTTGTGTCTTTTGCCATTCCATTAAGAGAATGGACAAGCTCTCCGGCTTATCATAGGAAATGGTGGTGGCATAGGGCCAGTCCAAGGTATGCTCGTAGAGAGGGTCGTAATAGTGGACCAGTAGCTCTTCAATGGCAAAATCCAGGTTGTCTGCTTCAATGGCAGCGAGGATTCCATCGCAGCGCGAATTGCCAAGGCGCTTGCGCAAACGATTGGTGGCTGTAATTAATACATCGACCCTTCCCCCCATGGAATAGTCGGAAAAGAGATTTTCAACCCGTTGGCCGCGGCTGGTTTCCAATCGAATATGGGTGCCGTGCTCGCTGGCTTGATAAAAGACAGGCGGCAGTACAACCTTTCCGACCCGCTTTCCCTCACTCTCGATCCAGGCGTAGTTGTTTCCTTGTTTTCTGTTTTTCTGAATCTGTGCATAGAGCATGGATTCGAAATTCTTTTGGGTAATGGATTGATCGTCGTAAAAAACATTGCCATAAACAGATCCAGAATTTTTGGCCAATCGCTCCAGGTGAATGATGGGTTCATTTTTCTTTTCAAGCTGTTCTAAGGCCAGGCTTTTTCCAACGCCTGTATAGCCGTGCAGCACCAAGAGGTGAAACGGCATGGGTGTTTCGAAGAATCGATTGATCTCTTGTCTGTACGCCTTGTACCCGCCCTCCAGCACATAGGCTGGAAGATTCATCATGGTGACAACAGTGGCGATGGATTGACTTCTCATGCCCCCTCGAAAGCATTGAAAGCAAATCCGTTTTCCGGATTTGACAACCTCTCGTGCATAGCGATAGAAATCTAATAACTTCGGGGCGGCGTAAACGAGGCCCTTTTCCTTGGCAGTCTCATGAGAGACCTGTTTGAAGATGGTCCCCACTTCGTGATGCTCTTCATCGGTTAGGATGGGCATCGAAACCGCTCCTGGAATATGGTCTTCTAAAAATTCACGGGTTGTTCGCACATCTACAATGACATAGTCATCCTGATTCTGCAACAATTCTGAAATACTAATTTTCTGTAAAGGTAGCAACAGAATCCTCCTTTTCATCTAGCTGATTCAAGTAATCGGCATCTACGAGCACGGATCGGGCCTTGCTGCCCTGGTGTCCGCTAATCATGCCGTTTTCTTCCAATTGATCGATAATTCGTCCAGCGCGGGCATAGCCCACTTTCAATCTTCGCTGAAGCAAAGAAGTGGAAGCCCGTTGTTCATCAATCACCAATTGCAGGGCATTTTCATAGAGCGAATCCAGGGAGTCCTGAGAGGAATCAATTTTTGGTTTTTCCAATTCCTGCACGAGTTCTTCTTGAAACTCAGCTGGTTTCGCCAAGGACTGAACCAGCCGATTGACTTCTTCTTCGGAGATAAAAGCGCCCTGGGTTCGAATGGGTTTTGATGCACCGACGGGATAAAAAAGCATATCCCCTTTTCCCAATAATTTTTCTGCACCGGCCATATCCAGAATCGTTCGAGAATCGACCTGCGAGCTGACGGCAAAGGAAATTCTAGATGGAATATTGGCTTTGATCAAGCCCGTGATGACGTCAACAGATGGCCGCTGCGTCGCAACAATCAAGTGAATGCCCGCCGCACGAGCCATTTGCGCCAATCGACAGATGCTGTCTTCCACTTCGCTGGGAGACGTCATCATCAGGTCCGCCAATTCATCGATAATAATGACAATTTGAGGCAGGGATTGCGCATCCTCGCGCTCCGCCATCTTCTCATTATAGGCACGATAGTTTCGCACCCGTTCCTCGGAGAATAACTTATAGCGCTTAGTCATCTCTCCTACCGCCCAATGCAAGGCGGATGCCGCTTTCTTTGGATCCACAACGACGGGGATTAAAAGATGCGGGATTTGATTATAAGCGGTGAGTTCTACCATCTTTGGATCAATCAAGAGCAGCTTGACCTCCTCGGGCGAAGCCTTGTAGAGGATGCTGCAGATAATGGTATTGACGCAGACGCTCTTGCCCGAGCCTGTTGCGCCGGCGATCAAGAGATGAGGCATCTTTTCAATATCCGCAATCAATGGCTTTCCGGAAATGGTTTTTCCAAGGCCGATAGTCAGATTGGAATCGGAATCATGAAATTGCGGGGTTTCGATCACCTCTCGAAAGAGAACCATTTGTTTTTTCTCATTGGGTACCTCGATGCCGATGGCTTTTTTCCCGGGAATGGGTGCTTCAATGCGCACATCCGCGCTTGCCATGCCCAAAGCGATATCGTCAGACAAATTTTTGATGCGGCTGATTTTAACGCCGGGAGCCGGCTGCAATTCAAATCGCGTAATGGATGGACCATAGCTGATATTCAAGATCTTTGACTCGATGCCAAAGCTTTGAAGCAGCGCCACCAATTGTTCTCCTTGTTCCTCAGCGTGCAGATTACCGCGGGCAGGGTTTTGATTGCCGCGTTTTAGCAGATCAAAGCCTGGTAGTTGATAGCCCGAATGGTCCTGTTTTGGAACAATCATCTCTTTTGGCGAATCCGGTTTTGTTTTCTTCACGGGCGTTGGTACAAGGACCGGTTTGTTCTTTTGTTCCGGTTCCTCGGCGACTGCCACTATGGGAGCGGCTGTTTTTTTTGGTTTTCGCTCCACCTTTTTGCGAATGGGTTTCTTTTCGCTTTGTGATTTTGTTTTTCTCTGATTCTCTTTTCGCCTTGCTTGATAGGCGGCGAATTGATTTTTTAATTCATCGGTGATCAGAAGATGGATCGTGTAAAAGCTGGCTGTGGTCAATAGAATGACAAAACTTGCCATCCGACCAATGGCGGCTACCATCAGGTATGCAAGAGAGAGTCCAATGGCACCTCCTGCAGAAACCAGATGCACGTGTAGATCCTCTGTGCGACTATTCATCATGACTGAATAGGATTCCTGCAAACTCCCAGACGGGCTTGCAAGTAATTCCACGAGGGTAATGACAAGCAAAAACAAAATAGTAAAATCCAGCACATAGCGCCTTTTTGGCGGATCTTCTTTAAAAACTTGATAGGCAAAGAAGAAGAAAAGAGCGGCCAGGATTCCGGCTGATTTTCCAAATAGCCATTGAAACCCCCACAAGAGACGATCGGTGATAAATCCAGTGGAAAGGTTCAAAAGTCCCAGCAACAAAACCACACCAATAGAAAATAAGAGCAACGATTGTGTAAGCCGTTTTCGATTGTTCGGTTCTGAAGTTTGTTTTTTCTTTTTTTGTCTTGGCATGTTTCCCTCCTGATGATTTCTTTTATTCCGCTTTCCCGTTTAGTTCCTGGATGGAAATAGCGAGCGCTTCTGCGCGCGCCGGACTGATGGGACCGAGTGTGACGACACTTACCTCTTGCTCCAATAGAGACATCAAGAAGGCATTGAGTTCAACTTCATCAATCGCGTCCACACCGGCTAGAATCTCTTCTGAATCGTATATAGGTTCTTCGAAGAGGGTTGCCCTCCCCAGATAATTCATGCGGCTTGTGGGGCTTTCATCGCTGATGGCAAGGGTTCCCTTTAGATATCGCTTAAAGGTGTGAATGGAATCGGGATCAATTCCTTTTGCTCGAAGATCTTGAAAGATCTCCGCAAGCAAGGCAATCACTTCTTCCGTACGTTCCGGCTGGAATCCCGCATAGATGTTGAATGAGGAATGATACTGAAACAATTGTGAATAGGAATAGATCGAATACACCCATCCCCGCTCCTCGCGAAACTCTTGAAAGAGGCGCGAACTCATGCTTGATCCCAGATAGCTGTTGATCATGGACATATAGATTCGATCCTTCAATTCAGTCAGAGCTTGGAATTGAAGCCCTAAGGCTAGGTGTAGTTGTTCGGTTTCCTTTGAAAAGTGCTGGTAGTGTTTCGGATTTGATGTTTCCTTTGAAGAGGCGCGCGTTTGAATTTCTTGCGGCGGAACCTGCGAGAATATTTCTTCAACAAGGCTCACATAGGATTCAAATTCACCGTTTCCAACGATGGACAATACCATTTGACTCGGCTGGTAATAAGATTGATGATGGGCTTTCAACACGGTGGATTCCATCGCTGAAACCGTCTTTTCTTCCCCGAGGATTCCCTTGCCGTATGGTGAGGGTTCAAACATCAAAGCGTCCAAAAGATCGTGAATTCTTTCATCGGGTGTATCCAAGTCCATCTTGATTTCTTCCAGAATCACTTGACGTTCTTTCTCCACATCCTCCTGTTGAATGGCGGGATTCAAGACGATTTCGGATACTAGTTTCAAAAGGGATGAAAATTCCTCATCGATGACTCGGCCGTAGTAACAGGTGCTTTCTTTCTCGGTATAGGCATTTAATTGCGCCCCCAAGAGGTCAACATGGGAGGCAATCTTTTTGGCGCTCCATTTATCATTCCCTTTAAAAATCATATGTTCGATAAAATGAGCGATACCCAAATGCAATCCATCGTCAATAGATCCAACGCGGACCCATAGCCCAAAGGCTACAGAATGCATGGACTTTTTTTGTTCAAATACGAGTTTCATTCCATTGGATAATTGTGTGGATTTTGTCATACTTTCCTCCGCAAACTAATTATATTATACCACTGTTCTTGGCAAAGAAAAAACATGAACCCGAAGGTCCATGTTCAATTATTGTTCTTTTTTCTCGCTCGGCTTATCTTGTCGAGGAGCAGACGAATGGTTGTCATCGCGACGAGGTGGTCGACGTCTATTGCCATCTCTTGAATGAGAATTGCTTTTGCGACTGTCGTCTCGTTTTCGTTCGACAAACGGAATGTCCGTGCGGGCTAAATCATAGCGGCCTTGATCATCGACTGCAACCAATTTCACTTCCAACATATCGCCGACTTTGACGACGTCTTCCACGCTCTTCACGCGTTCAACGGCAAGTCGAGAAATGTGGATCAAGCCTTCTTTGCCCGGCAAGAATTCTAAGAATGCGCCGAATGTCAAAGTGCGGGTTACCTTCGCTTGGTACACGGTACCTACAACTGGATCTGTTACAATCGATTCGATGATGGCTTTGGCTTTTTCACCGGCCGCACCTGATTCAGCAGCGATCTCGATCAAACCAGAATCGTCGATATCAATTTTCACGCCAGTTTCTTCGATAATAGCGTTGATTGTTTTCCCACCAGAACCGATAACGGTACGGATCTTGTCAACCGGCACCATCATAGAGATGATTCGCGGCGCGTATTGTGACGTGTCGTCACGAGGTACTTGCATGGTTTCATTCATTTTGTCTAGGATGTACAAGCGGCCAACTCGAGCGCTTTCCAAGGCTTGCTCCAGAATCTTACGTTCGATTCCGGCAATCTTGATATCCATTTGAATCGCGGTGATGCCTTCTCGTGTTCCGGCAACCTTAAAGTCCATATCGCCAAGATGATCTTCCAGACCTTGAATGTCGGATAGAATCGCCAAGCGATCGTCTTCTTTGATCAATCCCATGGCAATCCCTGCAACAGGCGCTGAAATCGGAACCCCAGCATCCATCATGGAAAGGCTGCTGCCGCAAATGCTGGCTTGAGAAGAAGAGCCGTTTGAGCTCAAGATCTCAGATACCACACGGATGGTGTATGGGAATGTTTCGTGATCCGGAAGCACAGGAATCAAGGCACGTTCTGCCAAGGCGCCATGACCAATTTCACGTCGCTTTGGACCACGCATCATATACGCTTCACCGGTACAGTATGGAGGAAAATTGTAGTGATGCATATATCGACGTTTCTCTTCTTTTCCCAATCCGTCAATGATTTGAACATCGCTTGAAGTACCCAACGTTACAATGGACATCGCTTGCGTTTGGCCCCGAGTAAAGAGCGCGGAACCATGCGTACGTGGCAATAAGCCAACCTCAGAGTTGATGGCACGAATTTCTTCATGCTTTCGGCTGTCTGGTCGAACGCCTTGCAAGATCAATTCGCGGACTTCTTGCTTCAAGAGTTTGTCAAAACTTTGCTGCAGTTGACCAGCAAGGGTTTCTTCCTCATCAAGCAATTCAGCCAATACCGCTTCGCGAACAGCACCGATGGCTTCGTTTCTCGCTAATTTTTCGAAAACCAAAACGGCTTCCTTTAATTGAGGACGTGCAAGGGTTTCAACGGAGGCAAATAGGTCCCCATCAATTTCCGGCACTTCAAATTCAAATTTATCTTTGCCTACCTCTTCGACAATGTTCGAGATAAAGCCACAAAGATTTCTAATTTCATCATGAGAGGTCAAGATCCCGTCGAGCATTTCCGCTTCCGAGATAATGTTCGATCCTGCTTCTACCATCATAACGGCATCGGCAGTACCGGCAACAATCAGATCAAGCTGAGATGCTTCTCGCTGTTCCTCATTGGGCATCAAAATGACTTTTCCATCAATCATACCGGCATGTATCGATGCAACGGGTCCGCTGAATGGAATGTCAGAAATGCTTATGGCAATGGCGGATGCCAGCATAGCAGGTATGTCAG
Source organism: Clostridiales bacterium (assembly GCA_013619125.1). Lineage (GTDB taxonomy): Bacteria > Bacillota > Clostridia > Tissierellales > GPF-1 > GPF-1. Next base: position 48,761 of record JABXKS010000032.1, on the reverse strand, counting down.
GCTTTACGTCCGGTTCAACAGAAAGGGCAGTCACAACAACTTGAACATCGTTGCGGAAGCCTTTCGGGAATAGCGGTCGCATCGGACGATCAATCAAGCGACACGTTAAGATTGCTTGCGTGCTTAGACGTCCTTCTCGTTTGATGAATCCACCTGGGATCTTGCCTGCTGCATAATATTTTTCCTGGTACTCAACAGCTAAAGGGAAAAAATCGATACCTGGTCTCGGTTTTTTTGAGCTGGTCACATTGGCCATGACGACAGTATCGCCAAGGGTTACGATGCATGAGCCGTGAGCCTGCTCCGCAATTTTTCCAGTGGTTACTTTCAGGGTTTTTCCTGCTAATAGATATTCAAATTCTCGAATCATTGTCTACCTCCTTTTCGGTTGTAAAACAAAAAGCGGGATACCCCCGCTTTTTATTATTTTCTTAGACCCAATCTCTTGATTAAAATTCTATAACGATCCACTTCGGATTTTTTCAAGTAGTTTAATAGGCCTCGGCGCTGACCAACCATCTTCAATAGACCACGGCGTGAATGAAAATCTTTTTTATGCGTTTGTAAATGTTCATTCAACTCGTTGATGCGGGCTGTTAGGATAGCGATTTGCACCTCCGGAGAACCAGTGTCCCCTTCGTGTGTTTGGTATTCTTGTACAAGTTGTGCTTTAATTTCTTTTGCTAACATGTGTATTGCCTCCTCAAATTATTTATTCTCCCTATCCGAGTAATCGTCGAGGTGTCGAAAAACGCAGACAGGGTAACAACATATTACGATATCATAAATCCCGCAATTTGTAAACCATTTCTCGCACTTGTTCAATATCTTGATGGATCTGGTGGATCAAGGCATCAAGATTGGAAAATTTCTTTTCCTCGCGAAGCAACTGAAATAGGTTTAGACGAACCTGGGTATCATAAATATCTTCGTTAAAATCTAGGATATGGATTTCAATGCTCGGATGGATTCGCTGATCAACCGTTGGATTCATGCCGATGCTCGTTACGGCGTAATAGGCTTGATTCTCGATGATGACTTGAGAAAAATAGACACCGAATTTGGGTACAACGTAAGGCAGTCTCATCTCTAAATTCGCCGTTGGAATTCCCATGGTTCGGCCCAACTTTTTTCCGTGAATCACGTGTCCGGACAATTGATAGGGGCGTCCTAAAAGGTGTTCGGCTTCCTGTAAGTCCCCTTGTGAAATGGCATTGCGAATCCGAGTACTGCTGATACGCTCCTCACCAAGACTCTTCTTCCCCACCACGATCACCTTGGTGCCGACGGAATCGCAAATCTTTTTCAAAAGGGCAACGTCCCCTTCCGCTCCGGCGCCAAAACGAAAGTCATGTCCGATGATAATCGTGGACGCCTTGAGATACTGAAGCAGAATCTCCTGAACGAAACGAGATGCGGGCATGTTTTTCACATTTGAAAAAGGAATGGAATACATGATGTCTACGCCAAGGGTTTCAAAGATTTCAATTCGCTGTTGATTGGAAAACAAGTAGCGGATTGCTTTGCGTCCCGGCAGGTCGTGGGAGGGATGGCTTTGAAAGGTAAAAACCAACACCTTGCGCTTCGTGCCTTCTTTTTCTTCCCGGGCCATTTTCAAAAGGGACTGATGTCCTTGATGAATGCCGTCAAAATTTCCAAGAACCACAATGGTTTCTTGATCCATTTGATATTTTTCACTCATGATGATTTTCATAATGGGTTCAACTCCTAGATGAATTGCCGTTTCATCTTCATTTGATTGTTTTTGCATTCTGCGATTCCCAAGAATCGAGAAGCACTGTATACCCGAAAGACTTCCGTTGATGGATCAGCGGTTTTGGAAATGACCTGACCATACAAAAGACGCTTTTCTTCGTCTGGATCCACCTGAATGGCAGGAAAGTGCGATAAAGCCTGATCAATTGGCAAAAGAGCACTTTCTAATTGATCCCAATCATAAAGTGCGTTTTCCGCCGTGAAGATCCCGGATTCGAATCGAATCAACATGGACATATGCCCCACACTATCCATGTGAATCGCCAAATCTCGACATAGGGAGCGGATATAGGTTCCCTTGGAACAGACAACATCGAAAAGAAATCGATTTTGATCCACTGAAATCAATTCAATAGAATGAATGTTGACTTTTCTAAGTTTCATCTCTGGTACCTTGCCGCTACGTGCCAATTCATAAGCGCGTTTCCCGTTGATACGAATGGCGGAGAAGATCGGTGGAAGTTGATCAATCTCACCCAGAAGGGTTTGTGCTGCTTTAAGAAAAACTTCTTTAGAACGTTCAACTTCTTCACTAGTTGCAACCGTTTCACCATATCGATCGCAGGTATCGGTTTCCACCCCCAAGGTAAGTTCGGCGCGGTATACCTTTCGTTCCTCCAAAAGATATGGGATCGCCTTGGTAGCCTTGCCGATGGCAATGGGTAATACCCCGCTGGCATTGGGATCGAGTGTGCCGGTATGGCCCACCTGTCGAATCCCCGTCAGCCGTCTGACCCGCGAGACAATATCGTGAGAGGTCATTCCCGTTGGCTTAAATACAACGATAAATCCATTCATATGTTTTCCTCACAGGCTCGAATCAATTGTTCTTGAAATTGCACAAGGCTTCCCGTAAAGGAACATCCTGCGGCATAGGCATGCCCACCCCCGCCAAATTGCTGAGCGATTTTGTCCACCCGAGTCGGAGGTTTCGAACGCAAACTTGCTCGGAATTCATTTTCTCCCACCTCTTTGATTAGATAGGAAATGCGAATGGTTTCTATATTGCGCACAAATTCAACAACCCCGTCCAAATCTTCGTAAGAGGCTTGGAATTGATCAAGATCTTTTTGAGTGACACTGCAACCACCGACTTTGCCCTCGGAGGTAAATGCAATGGATTGAACCAGGGTAATAAAAAGCTTGGCCTTATTGAGGGGTTCGCTTTGAAACAAACGCTCCCGCACCAGATCCACTTCAAAAGGGTGGCTCAATAACTCCGCTGCCGCCAAATGGGTTCTTTGGGTGGTGTTGGAATATTGAAAGCTGCCAGTGTCCGTTGCGATGGCGACATAAAGAGCGGAGGCAATTTCAGAGTTGATTTGCCAGTCCAAGCACTTCGCCAAGTGATAGATCAATTCTCCGGTTGAGCTGCAATCTGCTTCTACCAGGTTGATGGCACCAAAGCTTTGATTGCTGCGATGGTGATCGATATTGATCAGCGCTTTGGCTTGCGGCAATAACCGCTTGGCATCGCCCAAACGATCTTCATCGCTACAGTCTACCAGGATGCAACAATCGTAGGTCTTCTCCAAGCAGGCCTCATAGGGAACCGCTTTGGTGGTATCCATAAAGGCATAACGAAATGGAGTCGAGTCTGACAAGACCCGCTCCACCTCGCAATGATAATGATTTTCGATGAGAGCCGCAAGCCCCAAGAGGGATCCCAAGCTGTCTCCATCGGGATGGGCATGCGAAACGATGCATACCGTATCAATGCGACTCAGCTTTTCATGCAGCCGATGCGCTTCCCGTTTATTCATGGTCGTCCCTATCTTTGATTTCGTTGAGAATCGTTGAGATTTTCAAACCATGTTCAATGGAATGATCGTGAAAAAAGTGAAGTTCGGGTGTGAAATGCATGCGAACCTTTCGGCCGATCAGCTTTCTCAAGGTTCCCGATTTCTTCTGTAAAGCCGCCATCATCCCAGCTTCTTGTTCCTTGGTACCTAAAATGCTGACAAATACTTTCGCATGCCGCAAATCCTTGGTAACTTCAATTTGTGTGATGCTCCAAATCGTCGCAGTTTCAGCATCGGTCAAATGGTCTCGAATGCCTTGACTCAACGCTTTTTTCATTTCTTCCGCTATACGGTCTTGTCTTGCGTAACGCATAGTTACCTCCAATTAACGCTTGATTTCTTCCATAATGAAGGCTTCGATCACATCGCCGTCTTTGATGTCGTTGTAGTTTTCGATTCCCAGTCCGCCTTCGTAGCCGGTCAAGACTTCCTTCACGTCATCTTTGAATCGTTTCAGGGAGGCCAGTTTTCCTTCCAGAATTACGATGTTGTCACGAAGAAGACGAATCTCAGAATTTCTTGTAATCTTTCCGTCTGTTACATAGATTCCGGCAACCATGCCAATGTTCGGCACCTTAAAGGTCGCTCGCACTTCGGCGCGGCCTTGGACGACTTCCTTGTATTCTGGCGCCAACATGCCGCGAATTGCAGATTCAATATCTTCGATGGCTTTGTAGATAATTCGATAGGTGCGCACATCAACATGTTCTTGTTCCGCTAAGGTAAGTGCTGATGTTGTTGGTCGAACATTAAATCCGATAATGATCGCATTGGAGGCTGACGCCAACATGATATCCGTATCGGTAATAGCGCCTACACCGCCATGAATGGGATTAACCGTTACTTCTTCGTTGCTTAGCTTCAACAAGGACTGTTTGACGGCCTCAATGGAACCTTTTACATCCGCTTTGATGATCAGGTTTAGGTCTTGAACCTCGCCCAATTGTAATTGCTCGTACAAATCATCCAAGGATACACGTTTTGTTGTCTTGTAACTTTCTTGCCGCGCTGTTTCTTGGTTGGCGCTGGCATAGCTTTTCGCAATCTTATCGTTTTGAACAGCGTATAGGAACGCGCCGGCTTCCGGTGTATGGGAGAGACCCATGACTTCAACCGGTGTAGACGGACCCGCTGTTTTTACTCTTCGTCCCTTGTCATTGATCATGGCACGAACCTTGCCAACGGCTACGCCGGAGAAAATAGAATCGCCAACATGAAGGGTTCCTTTGTTGATCAGAACCGTGGCAACTGGTCCCCGTTGAGAGTCCAATCGAGATTCAACAACCGTACCGACTGCAAATCGATCTGGGTTGGCTTTCAGTTCTTCCACTTCCGCGACCAATAAAATCATTTCCATCAGTTCATCTAGACCTTCGCCCGAAATGGCTGATACGTTGACTGTGATCACATCTCCACCCCATGCTTCCGGGAATAGACCGTGCTCTGACAATTCTTGAAGCACGCGATCCGGATTGGCAGTTGGCTTGTCAATTTTATTGACTGCAACAATAATGGGAACGCCAGCAGCTTTGGAGTGATTGATAGCTTCAATAGTTTGAGGCATCACACCGTCATCGGCAGCAACAACAAGCACAGCGATATCGGTTACTTGAGCACCTCGGGCACGCATGGCCGTAAACGCCTCATGACCTGGTGTATCCAAGAAGACAATTTCTTTATCATGAATTTTGATGCTTGACGCGCCAATATGCTGCGTGATTCCACCAGCTTCACGTTCGGTAATTGCGGTGTTCCGCATGGCGTCAAGAAGAGAGGTCTTGCCGTGGTCAACATGACCCATGACCGTAACAATCGGTGCACGACTTTGCAACAACTCTTCCGGATCTTCCGGATCAAGCTCCAAATCGACAAGGACTGCTTTTACTTTTTTCACGATTTCAATGCCAAACTCCAGGGCAACAAGTTCTGCTGTTTCAAAGGAGATGCTTTCATTGATGGAGGCCATGGTTCCAGCCATCATCAATTTACCGATCAAAGCGTTGGCAGCGATATCTAATTTATCTGCCAATTCCTTGACAGTGATGGTCTCTTCAATTTGAATGCGTCCATCTTCTTCTACTGGATTTTCTGCTTGAACTTGCACAGGAGTAGAAGGTTTTTTATTTTTTTTCTTTCTGTTTTTCTTCTTTGGTTCTTCTTTTGAAGACTCCTCTGGCTTTGATTGTGTGGGGGGAACGGTTGTTTCTTCCACAGGATTCTCTTCTGTTTTTTCGGTTGCATACAATTCTAAGATGGTTTTTACCTCTTCGTCTTCCAATGTGCTCATATGGCTTGATGTTTCAATGCCTAATTCTTCCAGTCTACTGATCATTTCTTTGCTGGACAGGTTTAATTCCTTAGCTACTTGGTACACTCGTTTTTTTGTCATATAGACACCCCCAATAGTTTATATCATAGTAATTGATCCTCAACGATCTTTGCGAATTTTTTATCCAGTATAGCAATGACTGTTGATTCCTCTCTGCCAATGGCATGCCCAATTTCATCACGGGTACCGTGAGTGTAAAAAGGCGTGTTCGTCGATTGACAAAGATTTGTAATTTTTCTGCGAGAGTCAGCCGCCATGTCTTCCGATAGCATGACGAGTCTCGCTTTGCGTTTTTTAATATTAATCGAGACGGCAGTAAAACCGTTGGCCAGGTTTCCAGAGCGTTTTGCAAATCCAATCATGGTAGCCACTCTAGGATTCATTGGAAACCCGCTCCAGCAAGATTCTAATCTGTTCTGGAGACAACTCAACCTGAAGCGCGCGTTGCACGGCTTTGGTTTTGATGGCTCTCTGAAGGCAGGTTTCATCGCTGCAGATATACGCACCGCGCCCAGGCAATTTACCCGTGCGGTCCAAAGAGACATCCCCTTCCGGGCTTCGAACGATTCGAATCAATTCACGCTTTGTTTTTTGCTCACCGCACCCCACACATTTTCGGAGCGGTATCTTGCGTTTAATCATTATTCCACCTCTTGTTCAGGCAAAGCTTCTTCTACATCCCCTATATCAGAAGGAGTTTCACGCTCTTTCATTTTTTCATTATATTGAGTTTCACTTTTGATGTCGATTTTCCATCCCGTTAACTTTGCTGCCAATCGTGCATTTTGTCCCTCTTTACCAATTGCCAAAGAAAGCTGATAATCGGGCACGACAACCAAAGCCGCCTTTTCTTCTTCATTCAAGATGACAGAAACCACCTTTGAAGGGCTCAGGGCATTGGCAACAAAGATTTGTTCTTCATTAGACCATTCAATGATATCGATTTTTTCACCGTTTAATTCTTCGACAATTGCTTTAACGCGGGTTCCTTTTTCGCCGACACAAGCGCCAACAGGATCGACATTTTCTTCGACGTTGTAAACAGCCAATTTGGTTCTTGAGCCTGCTTCACGCGCCACCGCGTAGATTTCTACAATTCCTTCTTCAATCTCCGGCACTTCCAGCTCAAACAATCGCTTGACAAGACCTGGATGGGTTCGGGACAAAATGATCTGCGGTCCCTTTGAGGTGCGTTTCACTTCGAGAATATAGCATTTGATTCGATCGCCTTGGTTGTACACCTCTGCGGGCATTTGCTCGGCAGGAAGCAAGACTCCCTCCGTTTTGCCAAGGTTGATCAAGACGTTGTTTCGGGTAACCCGCTGTACAACTCCTGTAATCATTTCATTTTCTCTGCTTGCATACTCGTTGAAGATTCCGTCTCTTTCCGCTTCACGAATGCGTTGCACCACAACCTGCTTGGCATTTTGCGCGGCAATGCGTCCAAAATCTTTTGGCGTGACTTTAAATCGAAGAAAGTCACCAAGTACTAATTTTGGGTCTTTCGCATGGGCATCTTCTTCCGATACCTCCAAGAGATTGTCATATACATCTTCTACCACTTCTTTTAGTGCATAAACCTGCACATCACCAGTTTCTGAATTAATGAGCACTTCCACATTTTGAGAAGAGCCAAAATTCTTTTTATAGGCTGAGATCAGGGCTGCTTCCAAAGCTTCTAAAAGGATCGCTTTGGATACGCCTTTTTCTTTTTCAATGTCGTCCAGAGCTTTGATGAACTCCATGTTCATAAAATTTCCTCCTTAATGCTTAGAATTCAATACGGTAATGAATTTTAGCAATTAATTTTCGTTCAAATGTTTGTAGTTTGTCCTCATCACTCCGTAATACAATCGCTTCTGCGGTTGCAGATTCCAGAATGCCTGTATGGATTTTTGCGCCGTCCATCTTCTTGTAAAAGGTAGCTTCCACACCCTTGCCAATCGCTCGTTCAAAATCACGTTCCGTTTTGAATGGACGATCCAGACCCGGTGAAGACACCTCAAGAAAATAGGCTTCTTCCAAGGAGGATAAGGTATCTAATTCTTCGTTGAGCTTTCGGCTGATTCGCTGACAATCATCGAGAGAAATTGTCCCTTCCTGATCCAGAAAAATTTTGAGAAACCATGAATCGTATTCTTTTACCCATTCCACATCAACCAATTCCATTTTAGGTTCTAAAAGTGGCGTTACCAATGCGGTTACCTGTTTAATGATGATTTTTTTATCCATTATTTGGTCCTTTCTGCACAAAAAACAATGAGTGGGAAGTCCCACTCATCAAGTCTATCTCTGTAAAACATACCATACTTTTCATAAAAAATCAAATCGAGAATAGGGACAATTGGTTTGTCTCCGGCAGCCCGTCGAGACAGCCGGCCGAACGCAATCCTTCAACAGAAGTCTTATTGACCTTGGCGCGTTGAACGAGATCCTCGATTGAAAGGAAATCCCCTTTTCCCCTTGCTGTCGCAATTCCTTTAGCGGCATTCTCCCCCATGCCCGGCAGGCTTCTTAGAGGAGGCAGAATTTTCCCTTCGACAACCATAAATTTCGAATCATCGGAGTAATACAGATCCGGTTTTACTACGGAAATCCCCCGAGCACACATTTCAGAGGCAACTTCTAGAACCGTCAATAGATTCTTTTCCTTTGCGGATTTGTCGTTGCCCAGCTCGTCTAGTTCTTTTCGCCTCCGATTGACAGTGTCTCTTCCCTGAAGCACGGTTTCCAAATCGAAATCTGCCAGTTTGATGGTAAAATAGGTCGCATAAAAAGCGTCTGGATAATATACCTTATAATAAGCAATCCGATAGGACATCATGCAATATGCAACTGCATGGGCTTTCGGGAACATGTATTTGATCTGCTTGCAGGACCAAATATACCAGTCTGGAATCTCCATTTCCTTCATATAGGTTTCATCTTCCGGTGTCAGCCCTTTTCCCTTTCGTACCATTTCCATAATGGTAAAGGCACGTTTCTTTTCAAGTCCGTGTTGAATCAGATAAATCATAATATCATCACGGGTCGAGATGACATGTTTCAGACTGGTTGTTCCTTTTCTTACCAATTCTTGCGCGTTGTTCAACCAGACGTCCGTCCCATGGGACAAACCGCTGATTCGTGCCAATTCGGAAAATGTCGTCGGTTGGGTGTCAATCAGCATCTGACGAACGAATTTTGTGCCAAACTCCGGAATACCAAAAGAACCAACCGGTGAATCAATATCCGCCGATGTGATGCCCATCGCCTTTGTCGAAGTAAAAAGGGACATGGTCTTGGGTTCATCCAATGGAATCAGAGATGCGTTGGTACCAGTGAAATCTTCCAGCATTCGTATAATCAAGGGTGTATCATGTCCTAGAATATCCAGTTTCAAGATGCGACCGCTGATAGAATGGTAGTCGAAATGAGTGGTCAAAACACCGGAGTTTACATCGTTTGCCGGAAATTGAATCGGTGAAAAATCATGGATGTCCTTATCCCTCGGAACAACCATGATTCCGCCGGGATGTTGTCCCGAGGTTCGCTTGATTCCGGTACAGCCTTGGATCAAACGCTCCGCTTCCGCACGGTTTAGCGACATTTCCCGCTCTTCATAATACTTGCGTACAAATCCGTAGGCGGTTTTGCTGGCGATGGTTCCAATGGTGCCCGCCTTAAAGACATTCTTTTCTCCGAAGAGTTCTCCGGTATATCGATGGGCAATTCCCTGAACCGGACTGCCAAAGTTTAAGTCGATATCGGGTTCCTTGTCTCCTTCGAAGCCCAAAAATACCTCAAAGGGGATATCAAATCCATTCTTTTCCATTTGTGTCTGACAATGCGGGCAGATTTTCTCTGGCATATCCGCACCCGAGCCGTAGCTACCATCAAGAATAAACTCGCTGTGCTTGCAAGCCGGGCATACATAATGCGGCGGCAAGGGATTCACCTCGGTGATTCCGCTCATGGTTGCCGCGAAGGAAGAACCGACGGAGCCACGGGAACCGACCAGATAACCCAGGTCATTGGATTTCTTCACCAATTTCTGTGCACTGATATAGAGTACGGCATATCCGTTTCCAATAATACTCTTCAACTCACGATCAAGACGGTCAGCCACCAGTTCTGGCAGAGGTTCCCCATAAATGGATTTCGCCTTTTCTTCACACATGGCTTGAAGTTCTTCATCCGCCCCGTCAATTTTTGGCGGGAAAGTCCCATCGGGAATCGGCAATACCGATTCAAATTGTTCAAGCAATCGATTGGGGGCGTGAATGACGACTTCTTCAGCAGTCTCCCTAGGTAAATATGAAAATTCCTTTAGCATTTCATCGGTTGTGCGCAAATAAAGCGGTGCTTGTTGATCGGCATCATCAAAGCCCTTCCCAGACATCAGAATTCGTCGGTACACCTCGTCGTCCTGATTGAGGAAGTGAACATCTCCCGTTGCGATAGTAGGAAGGTTCATCGATTTCCCTTTTTTGATGATCTCGCGGTTGATATCCATGAGTTCCGACTCGGACTTTACATTGCCGTTTCGAATTAAATGGGCATTATTCCCTAGGGGTTGGATCTCGAGGTAATCATAAAAACCCATGACCGCATTTCGTTCCTCCATGGAACGATTTTGCAGGATGCTGAGATAAACCTCTCCCGCCTCGCAGGCGGAACCGATGATCAGGTCTTCTCTATGAGCGCGAAGCATAGATTTCAACATTCGCGGTTTGCGGTAAAAGGTGTCGATATGGGAAGAAGAAATCAATTTATACAGCTCCTTGATTCCCTTTTGATTTTTCGCGAAAGCAATCACATGATAGGGTCTGGCGGCCTTGTAGTTGTAGGTGGCTTTAAAATGATCAGCGGCTTCTTCCCAATGGGTGATTTCCTGCTTTTGCATTTCGTCCAGGCAGCGCAAGAAGAGTTCCCCCGTAGCACGGGCATCGTCGATTGCCCTGTGATGGTTTCCTAGGGAGACCCCCAGTTTTTTGCAGACCTTGTTCAAGGCAAAGCTCTTTAAATGCTGGAACAGGGCCCGAGTCAATTCCAAGGTATCGGCAACCGGGTATTCAAAGGGGACGCCTTGTGACTGATATAGGGTGCGCAAAAATCCGCAGTCAAAGCGGGCATTGTGGGCAACCAGTACACTGCCCTGTAAAAAGCTGTGGAAGGATTCAAACACGTCTTCGATTTTTGGCTGATCTGCCAGCATATCGTCGCGTATCCCCGTCAGTTCCGTGATCTTGGGATCCAGACTGCGATTGGGACAAATCAACTGGTTAAAGGTTTCAACCACACGCTGTCCTTTGATTTTCACGGCTCCAATTTCGATGATGTCATCTTTGTAAGGAGAAAACCCGGTTGTTTCCAGGTCAAAGACGACATACTCTCCGTCAAAGTCCGCTAGGCAGTCAGCTGACATCGGCAGACTTTCATCATCGATCAAATAGCCCTCGACACCATATAAGATCTGGATGTCCAGTTTTCTCGCTGTGTTCATGGCATCCGGAAAGGCTTGAACGACGCCGTGATCCGTAATGGCAATGGCAGGATGTCCCCAGCGAGCAGCTGTGGCAACTAAACTCTTTGCAGTGGCTGTGCCATCCATATCACTCATAGTAGTGTGAGTATGGAATTCAATACGTTTTTGTGGTGCCGTGTCTTCCCGCTTGGGTGTATTCACTTCTTGAATCGCTTTTGCCATCACTAGATTCTCTTTATCAAAAGTATCGAATTGAAATTGTCCCATCACGCGATAAGCATTTCCTTCCTTAATCATGGATTTCACGCGAGGTGAGTCCGCAGATTTAATAAAGAATTTAACCGTGATGGAATTGGTTTTGTCTGTCATATAGAACTTGTGAATGACTTTATCTCGAATCTCGCGCGTATCATACGAGAATATTTTTCCTTCAAAAACAACCGTATCTCCTAGGGTGTGAAGATCATTGATGGAGAAGACCTCATTCCCCATTTTCTTGCCGATGACAAAGTCATCGCTGGCTGGTGTACTTCGCTTTGGTTTTTCGCTTTTTTTCGCTACCACCAAGTTTTTTTGAATATCGGCTCGAATTTCTGCTTCTTTTTTCTGTTTGATCGCATCAAAATCGACAACAGGCGACTCTGTTTCCAATGTACTGAGTCGAATATCGAATTCAATGTTATATTTTCGCTGGAGATAATTGGCCAGCACTTCACAGATTCTTCTCTGGATGAAGATATCCATCAATTGGGGTGAAATGAGTTGAATCTCCATTGTCGTCTCTTTTTGATGCCATTGAATGTTTTCAATTTCACCGCGACAGGAAGGAACTTCTCGAACCGTCATCGCTTTCAGGGCGGATTGTTCAAAGGCAAGGATCTGTCCTGCATCCGAAAAACTGGATTCAAATCGAAGTCGAAGATCCTGAAATTCCGGCATGGCAGTTTGAAACAAGCTGTGAATTTCTTTTAAAGCACTCTGTGGAATCAAGGTCGTACTGGTCAAAAAAATCTGCATGGCCTGTTTTTCCTGATGAATCAGGATTTGTGTCACTTGGATCTGGTCGCCATACTGGGCAACCACAGGATGTTCATCGGTTTGAAAAAATGTAGTTAATGTTTTCATGACTCACTCCTATAAAAAGAAAGAATAGGATTCCTATTCTTTCCGTTCTGCTGATTCGACTAAATCGACCAAAGCATCGATCAATTGCTCTTCTGGAACCGTTTTGACAATGGTGCCGGATTGAAAGAGCACACCACGGCCTTTCCCCCCCGCAATTCCAAAATCTGCGTTTTGGGCTTCTCCGGGACCATTAACTTCACATCCCATGATCGCGATGACATAGGGAGTTTGAATATGCGATAGCCGTTCTTTCGCTTCTTTGGCCAAGGATTCCAAGTTTACCTGGGTTCGACCGCAAGTGGGACATGAAACCCACTCGATACCACCCTGGCGCAAATGCAAGGATTTGAGCAGGGCGATTCCGACTTCAACCTCTTGAATCGAATCTCCTGTCAAGGAAACGCGAAGGGTGTCTCCGATGCCTTCTGCCAATAAAATACTAAGTCCCGCTGTTGATTTTACAATTCCTGGAATGCCAAATCCCGCTTCTGTGACGCCAAGGTGCAAGGGATAATCCGTTGCAGCCGACAATTGACGGTTGGTTTCAACAAAGAGGGGCACCGAAGAGGCTTTTGCAGAGAGAACGATGGAAGAAAATCCAAAGGATTCCAATACATTCGCCTGATCCAACACACTATCGACAAGATGTCTTGATTGAATGCCAACACCTTCTGTTAAAAATCTTTTTTCTAAGGAACCTGCATTCACCCCTATGCGAATGGCTGCTTGATGAAATTTTGCTTTTTCAACGATTTCTTTAACCTTCCATGAGGCGCCGATATTGCCGGGGTTGATGCGAATTTTATCCACCCCCGCTTCCAAAGAGGCCATGGCAAGCCGATAATCAAAATGGATGTCGGCAACCAATGGAATTGGACATGCCTTCACGATTTGTGGTAACACATCCGCCGCCCGTTGATCGGGTACGGCAACGCGTACAATCTCACATCCCGCTTGATGCAGGGCGTGAATTTGATTGATAGTTGCTTGCGCGTCTCGTGTGTCCGTATTTGTCATTGATTGAATCGTAATCGGCGCGTCTCCGCCAATAAATCGGGTACCGATTTGTATTTTTTTTGTTTTTTTCATTTTATGGCCTCAACAATCGCAGTAAGTCTTGATAGGTAATTAATATCAATAAGCCCAGCATCAAAGCGAATCCAACAAAGTGAACCATCCCCTCTTTTTCCGGCGGGACGGGTTTTCCACGAATTGCTTCTACCAGAACAAAGAGGATTCTGCCGCCGTCAAGTGCTGGAATGGGAAGCAGATTCACAAATCCAAGGTTGATACTGATCAAGCCAGCAAGATTGAGAAGAGCGAGCCACCCGTATTGTGAAGCTTCTCCGATCATGGTGACAATGCCAACGGGTCCCGCTACGGCATCTGCACCGACCTTGCCTTGAATCAATTCACGGAAAAATCCAACCAGCAAGCCCATACCCTGCCAAAAATAGAGCCAACTGCTTTTCAAAGAGAATCCAAGGTTGAATCCCCGTTTGGGAACGATCCCCAGATATCCCTGGCCATTTTCTCCTTCGCCCATTTGCAAAGAAAGATTCATTTTGACTTCATTTCGAATCAAACCAATGGAAACCGATTGATTGGCAGTGGTTTGTTGAATCTCGCTCGATAAGTGATCCCAGGTTTCAATGGATACGCCTTGAAACTCGACGATTTGGTCCCCCACTTGAATGCCGTGGGTTTCTGCAACACTTCCTGGGAGTATCTGTTCAATTTGTGTGGTGGGCTGTCCCAAGATGCTGAATAACAAGAAGAAAACAAGCCACGCAAGCACAAAATTCATAAAAGCGCCCGCAAATAGAATCAAGAACTTTTTCCAGGGCGGTTGATGGGAGAAACCGGTGGGTGCGTCTGTTTCCTCATCTTCCCCTTCCAAGCGCACATAACCGCCAATGGGAATTAAACGAAGGGCATACCGAGTTCCTTTTCTCTCGAAAGAACGGATCAAAGGACCCATTCCAATGGCGAATTCATATACATGGGTTCCACTTTTTTTTGCTACGATATAATGGCCGAATTCATGAACCAAGATCAATAGAAAAAAAATGACAATTGCCTGTAGAATCGCACTCATAATTTATCCTCTTTCTATGATTTGTTTTGCTGTTGCTCGTGCCCAGTGATCGGCTGCGAGAATATCGCGTAACTCCATTTCATTTAAGGATTCATGCTCTTCCATGACTTCCGTAATAATCATTGGAATTTCGATAAAACGAATTTCTTCCTGCAAAAAAGCGTGAACCGCCATTTCATTGGCTGCATTGAGAACCGTTGGGAATGTTCCACCCTGCCGAATGGCTTTCAGGCAAAGATCGAAACATGGAAAGGTTTCGTGATCTAGCTCTTCAAAGGTGAGGGAAGCATTCATCAAGAAATCGAGTCGCGGCCATGGTGTAGTAAGCCGTTTCGGAAGCGAAAGCGCGTATTGAATGGGTAGGCGCATATCAGATGGTCCCAATTGAGCGAGAATATTACCGTCGCAATACTCCACCATGGAATGAACAATCGATTGAGGATGCACCAAAACAGAAATACGATCAATGGGTACATCGAACAACCAAAAGGCTTCAATAACTTCCAATCCCTTGTTCATCAAGGTGGCGGAATCAATGGTGATCTTCTTCCCCATTGACCAATTCGGATGCTTCAACGCTTCCTGAAGGGTGACGCGCGCTAATTCATCGACGGTTTTTCCACGGAATGGTCCTCCGGAAGCTGTGAGAATGAGTCGTTCAATCTCTTCGTGGCGTCCGGAAGCAAGCGCTTGGTAAATCGCGGAATGTTCACTGTCGATGGGAATGATTTTTGCATTGTACTTTTTGGCTTCGTTCATGACGAGCTTTCCCGCTGTAACCAGTGTTTCTTTGTTTGCAAGGGCAATCGTTTTGCCAGCTTGAATAGCTTTTAAAGTTGGCTGCAACCCGATCATACCGACAACCGAGGTAACAACAAGTTCAACCTCAGGCATGGAAGCCATTTCGCAAAGCCCTTTCAACCCAACCAAAATTTTTGGCAACGGAGCACCAATTCGCAGACGAAGCTCATCTGCAAGGGTTTGAGAGCCGATTGTGACAACCTTTGGATGGAATATTTGAATTTGCTCAAGGAGCCGATCGATCTGCTGATTCGCCGAAAGGGCGATGACCTCAAATTCATCCGGAAAAGCCCGTATGACTTCAAGGGTTTGACTGCCGACCGATCCTGTTGAGCCAAGAACTGCTATTTTCATGCGATACCACCTATTCTAATTCATTAATGTTATCAGATACACGACAGGCAAGACAAAAAGAATGCTGTCGAAGCGATCTAGAATGCCGCCGTGCCCTGGAATAATATTACCATAATCCTTGATGTTAGATTGCCGTTTAAACATGGAGGCAATCAAATCCCCGGCCTGACTGATGGCAGAACCCACAAGACCGAATCCGGCATAATACCAAATGATCTCGCCATGCCAATAATGGGAAAACAAAAGTGCCAGCAGCGCAGAGCCAATCATGCCGCCAATCGAACCTTCGATCGTTTTTTTGGGACTGATGGCTGGGCAGAGTTTATGCTTTCCAAAGAAGACCCCTGTAAAATAGGCGCAGGTGTCGGAGATCCAAGAAAAGATAAAGACCAAAAGAACGCGGGCGTCTCCGTTTAAGGCATAGAAAAAAGAAAAATTGACGACGATATACATGGATGCAAATACGGTATACACCATATCGGTGATATCATTGCGTGCTATGGCATAAAACCCGCTCGTTAAAAACAGGAATATGAAGCTGACCAATAAAAATGAGCTTTGCGCATGGAAAAAAAACAGGAAGACAACCTGGAGATAAAGGAGTTCTCGATGGATGTGAATCCTTTTTTCTTTCAATACCCGTTCAAGCTCGTAGATCGCGATGATAGAAAGCAAAGCGACACTGAAATTTAAAAAATATCCACCTTGAACCAATACAAATCCCAACAGCAAAATCAATACAATTCCGCTACTAATTCTTTTCATCATGATGTTCACCTCATTTAATTTTGCCAAACCGTCGATGTCTTTTTTGATAATCCGCAATTGCGCGGGCAAGGGTTTTCTGGGTGAAGTCAGGCCAGTATTCTTCAGTGAACCATAGCTCTGCATACGCGGCCTGATAAATCAAAAAGTTACTAAGTCTCATCTCTCCACTCGTTCGTATAACCAGATCTGGATCCGGAAGCTCGGGCGCATCAAGAAAGTCATGAAGGTCAGCCGATGAACAGGAGCCTTCCGCGACTGTTCTTACTTCCAGCATTCGATCCACAGCGCGATGGATTTCATCGCGACCGCCATAGTCGATGGCGAGTGTTAAGGAAAGTTTTGTATTAGTGATCGTTTCTCGCTCCATTTTTTCCATTTGAGCAACCATAGACTTACTGATGCGATCTCTGCGACCGATAAATCGAACGCGCACTCCTTTTTCCTTTAACTCCGCTAGTTCTTTCTCGATAAAGTGAGCCAGCAATCGAAAAAGAAAGTCCACTTCCATTTTTGGCCGTGACCAATTTTCCGTAGAAAATGCATAGATCGTGATATAGGGAATCTGCAGATCCAAGGCGCCTGAAACAAGATTTCGAACGGCTTCGGAACCAGCTCGATGCCCGTCGCTGCGTTGGTTTCCTTTGTTTAGCGCCCAGCGACCATTCCCATCCATAATTACGGCAATATGTCTTGGATTTGAATCATTGACTTGTGTCGAATTTGCTTGATTACTCATGCAACTTCCCCCTTATGACTAGGAAAAAATTCCTTCTGCAGTGCAGAAGGAATTAATACTTACCAATATAAATTCGAATGGGCGAGTCCTCAACCATCCAGACAATTCGTGTTTCAGTAAAATCATCGGCATAGCGTTGGTTGTCACCTTCGAGACAGATCAATTGATGATGCGGATAGAGCAAGCGCATCTCTTCTTCTCGATAGAGTTGACCAATAAAAGGAGATCGATTCATTAGACTTCCAAAAGCTCGATTTCTTTGGATTTTTCCATTTCATCGATTTTCTTACTGTAGGTATCCGTCAGTTTCTGAACGGCTTCTTCGCCTTCTTTTAAATCGTCTTTGGTCAAATCACCATTTTTTTCTTGTTTTTTTAATTTTTCATTGGCGTTGCGACGTTCGTTGCGAACCGCAACCTTGGCCTCTTCCGCCATTTTTTTCACCAATTTTGTTAAATCGCGTCTCCGTTCTTCTGTGAGCATAGGGATACTCAAACGGATGATCTTCCCATCATTGGATGGATTGATACCCAATTCCGAAGATGTGATCGCTTTTTCAATGACGGGGATCAAAGTGGGATCCCACGGAGAAATCACAAGCATTCTTGGCTCTGGCGCGCTGACATTTGCTACTTGATTCAGCGGTGTTGCAGCACCATAGTAATCAATCATAATTCGATCAAGTAAGCTAGGGTTCGCTCGTCCAGCTCGAACAGAATTCAGATTGTCTTGAAATACACTGATCGTCTTCGTCATTTTTGTTTCTACGTTTTTGTGAACTTCTGTAAACATGGAATTACCCCCTTAGTTTTGTTCCGATTTCCTCTCCGCGCACAACACGAACAATATTCATCGGATCCTCAATCCCAAATACGATAATGGGAATATTGGTATTGATACATAGTGATGCTGTTGTGGAGTCCATCACCTTAAGTTCTTTGTCGAGAACATCTTTAAAGGTCAAGAAATCATATTTTTTGGCGTTCGGGTTTTCCCGCGGATCAGAATCATAAACCCCATCCACACCTTTTTTTCCTAACAAAATAACATCTGCATCAATTTCAGCGGCACGCAAAGCCGCACAGGTGTCCGTCGTGAAGAATGGATTGCCTGTCCCTGCTGCGAATATAACAATCTTTCCCTTCGCTAGGTGAGCCGTTGCTTTTCTGCGGATATAGGGTTCTGCGATCTGTCTCATCTCAATAGCAGTTTGCACATTGGCAGGGATGTTCATCTGTTCGAAGGCATCCTGCAAAGCCAAGGCATTGATGACTGTTGCAAGCATGCCCATATGATCAGCTGTTGTACGATCCATTTCCGGTGAGGATTGTCCTCGCCAAAAATTACCGCCGCCAACCACGATGGCAATCTCAATGCCCATAGCATGGACTTGAGCAATTTTCGAAACCATTTTTTTCACCATGACAGGATCAACGCCAAACTCTGATTGTCCTTTCAAGGCTTCACCGCTTAGTTTCAAGAGAATTCTCTTATACTTTATACCCGACATGTTTTCGACCCCTTTATTATAATATAGCAAATTTTCTCCAAATTGTGAAATAGAGAACACAAAAGTGTTCTCTACCGCTTATTTTTGCATTTGCTTCGCTACTTCTTCTGCAAAGTTTTCTTCTTTTTTCTCAAGACCTTCACCGACTTCATAACGAGTGAAGCGACGGATCTTTAGGTTTTCGCCCAAGAACGCGATCTTTTCATTCAGAAGTTGTTGAATTGTTTTGTCGCCATCTTTAATAAATGGCTGTTCCAGCAAACATACTTCTTTATAGTATTTCTTGATTCGGCCTTCCACCATCTTGTCGACGATTTTCTCAGGCTTGCCTTCATTCAACGCTTGTTCCCGCAAGACTTTTTTCTCATGTTCGATTTCTTCTTGAGGAACTTCTTCTTTTGTCAAATAAAGTGGTTTTGCTGCTGCAATTTGCATTGCAATATCTTTCGCAAAGGTTTTAAATTCATCATTTTTCGCAACAAAATCGGTTTCGCTGTTGATTTCAACAAGAACGCCGATTCGGCCGCCGCCATGAATGTACGAAACAACGGAACCTTCCGCTGCGATTCGACCTGCTTTTTTCGCTGCCTTTGACAATCCTTTTTCTCGTAATAAATCAACTGCTTTTTCGATGCTTCCATCCGATTCAACAAGTGCTTTTTTACAATCCATCATTCCCGCACCTGTCATTACACGTAATTCTTTTACCATACCGGCAGTTACTGCAGCCATTTTAGATCCTCCTTGTCATTTACATAGAAATAGGTAAGGAGAAAGCTCCTTACCAAATATCTTCTAGTTTTTATGCTTGTGGCGCTTCAACATCCTCAAGCTGCTCCCCTTGTTTTCCTTCCAAAACAGCATTAGCTATTGTTTCAGACAACAGGCGAACGGCACGAATTGCATCATCGTTACCAGGAATCACATAATCGATTTCATCAGGATCACAGTTTGTGTCAACAATTGCAACAACCGGGATGCCCAAGATATGTGCTTCTTGAATCGCGATACGCTCTTTGCGAGGATCTACGATAAACAAAGCGTCTGGAACACGCTTCATGTTCTGAATACCACCCAAGAATTTTTCTAATCTTTCGCGCTGATGCTTCAATTTGATGACTTCTTTTTTAGGAAGCAACTCGAAAGTTCCTTCTTCTTCCATTTTCACCAATTGATGCAGACGATCGATTCTTTTCTTAATTGTTTTGAAATTTGTCAACATGCCACCCAACCATCTCTGGTTTACATAATGCATGCCACAACGTTTCGCATTGATGGCGATTGACTCTTGTGCTTGTTTTTTTGTGCCAACGAAGAGAACTTCTCCACCCTCGCCAACAACCTCACGAACAAAAGCGTACGCTTCGTCTACTTTGCGAACTGTTTTTTGCAAGTCAATAATGTAGATGCCATTTCTTTCAGCAAAAATAAATTTTGCCATTTTTGGATTCCAACGACGTGTCTGGTGACCGAAGTGAACCCCTGCTTCTAATAAGCTTTTCATTGATACTACTGCCATACTAATATCCTCCATAGTTTTTTCCCTCCACCTGCATCAACCAAGACTTTCTCTCTCTCGAGCACCAAAAGTTTGTCAACAGATGTGTGTGATGAACCTCTAACATTATAACACATGGAATATTTAGTGACAAGTTATAGATTCAACTCTTCCAATAAATATCCATTTAAAACCTTAATATAGGTTCCCTTCATGCCCAATGACTTGGATTCAATGACGCCGGCGCTCTCGAATTTGCGTAAAGCATTGACGATGACGGAACGAGTAATTCCAACACGATCCGCAATTTTGCTGGCAACCAACAAGCCTTCCATGCCGTCTAATTCTCGGAAAATGTGTTCGATGGCTTCCAACTCGGAATAAGAAAGAGTTCCAATTGCGACTTGCACCATAGTTCTTTTCCGGGTACTCACTTCCAACTCTTCGTTCTTCGCCTTCATAATTTCCATGCCTACGATCGTCGCACCATATTCCGCTAAGATTAAATCTTCATCAACGAAGGGTTTTGTTCGGTGGAAAACCAAGGTGCCAAGACGGCCATGAATATTTAAAATGGGAACAATGGTTAATAAACCATCTTTGAATGTAACAAAGGCAGGCATTCCCTCAGGATCCATCTCAACATTTTCTTCGGTCTCCGTTGTCGCACGCAATCGGCGATGGGTTTCCTCATCGATTTTCAAATCAATTTGTTCCTCAGCAGGGAATCGTTCTGTATTGGATCCCAGGATCTTTCCCTTTCGGCTGATGATCAGTACATCTGCCAGCAAGGTTTCACCCAATGTTTCAGAAATTTGCATAAAAGAAATCGGTGTTGCTCCAGCTATTAATAGCGTTTGGTTCAATTTTCGTGTTTTTGCTAAAAGGTTTGCTTGCATTCTAATTCTCCTTAGGCTCTTTCGATACTTTTGTTTTATAATCACATTCTGTGCATTTTATCGTACCGCGAGACTTGGTCATAAAGCCTCCACAGGTTGGGCAAGGTTCAGTGTGCGGTGGATCCCACGACACAAAGTCGCAGTCAGGATAGGCAGAACACCCGTAAAACTTCTTCCCTTTTTTGGAACGTCGCTCAATAATTGAGCCTTCCTTACATTTAGGACAGGAGACGCCAGTATTTTTTAAAATCGGTTTGGTGTTTTTGCATTCCGGATATCCCGGACAAGCTAAAAATTCACCGAATCGACCCGTTTTGATGACCATCATCTTTCCGCATTTCTCGCATTGCACATCGCTGACACGTTCTGCAATTTCTATTTTCTGAATGGTTTCATTGGCATGGTTTAACCGCGGTTCCAATTCTTTGTAGAATTCTTTTACAACGGTTTTCCATGGTATATCACCTTGTTCGACAATATCCAACTGCCCTTCCATAGTTGCGGTGAAATCGGTATTGAAAATGGAGCCGAAATATTCGCCCAATAGATCAGTTGTAATAAATCCCAATTCCGTCGGATGAAGTTTTTTCTCTTCCAACTCAACGTAGCGTCTGCCTAAAATGGTAGAAATCGTCGGCGCAAAGGTACTTGGTCGTCCAATCCCCAGATCCTCCAACAAACGGACCAATGAGGCTTCCGAATATCTTGATGGCGGCTTCGTGAACTTTTCTTCTCCGTCTATCTTTTGGACGGAAATGGGTTCCTGCGGCACAAGGGCATCAAATTGAAGCTGGGTTTCAAAACCACTTTGTGGAATCAGTTTCATAAATCCGTCAAAAACAATGGTGGATTCTTTTGCTCGGAATAGATAGTGATTGACATCAATCTCGATCTTGGCGGTTTCGATCTTGGCCGGCACCATTTGAGAGGCCACGTATTTTGACCAAATCAATGAATAGAGTCGGAACTGATCCTTAGTCAACGAGGCTTTGATCGATTCGGGGCTTCTCATGGCGTTGGTGGCTCTAATCGCCTCATGAGCATCCTGGATGTCTTTCTTTTTCGATTTATAGCGAACTTCTCCATTATAATAGTTATCGCCATAGGCTTCAAGGATGAATTCGCGAGCTTCTTGTAAAGCATCGTCGGAAAGTCGAACGGAGTCTGTACGCATATAGGTAATCAAACCCGTTGTGCCTTCGCCTTTTAATTCAATTCCCTCATAAAGCTGCTGCGCAATCTGCATGGTTTTCTTGGGAGAATATCCAATTAATTGAGACGCTTCCTGTTGTAGCTTACTGGTGGTGAAAGGTGCTTGCGGCTTCCGATAGGAATGGCTGCTCTTCATGGAATGAATCGTGGCATCCTGATCCTTCAAGTCATTACGGATCAAATCTGCCGCTGCCTTGGTGGCGATGGTGATTTTCTCTGCTTTTTTTCCGTTCCATTTGGCTTCCAGCTTTGCAGCTACCGTGATCGTTGAAGGCACGTGATGAAACTCACCAATAAATACCCAGTATGCTTCCGGCACAAAGGCGTCGATTTCACGTTCTCGATCACAAATGATTTTTGTCGCAACCGTTTGTACACGACCTGCACTCAATCCTTTTCTGACATTGCGCCAAAGAATAGGACTAATTTGATATCCCACAAGGCGATCCAATACCCGGCGTGCTTGTTGGGCATCCACGAGATCTAGATCGATCTTGCGGGGTTTCTTGATGGAATTTTTTACTGCAGTCTTTGTCACCTCGTTGAATTCAATGCGAATCAACTCATTTTGGTCTAATTGTAGGGCGCGGGCAAGATGCCAAGAAATTGCCTCCCCTTCGCGATCGGGGTCAGTCGCGAGATAAACACGATCAGCCTTCTTGGCTTCCTTTTTCAATTCTGCCAAAATTTTCCCTTTTCCACGAATGGTAATGTATTCTGGATTGAATTCATTTTCGATATCAATCCCCAGTTTGCTTTTTGGAAGATCAATCAAATGTCCGACAGAGGCTTTGATTTTATAGTTTTTTCCTAAAAATTTTCCGATTGTTTTCGCTTTGGCGGGTGATTCTACAATCACCAAAGATTTTCCCATCTTGTTACCTCCCGGTTCGATAGAATTGATTTCCTTGTCGATGAATCAAAGATTTCAGCTCCAAGGAAGTGAGTACGCTTACGATATCATGTATTGATTGGTTTGACAAATTATGAAGATGTTGCACACTACAGGGTTCCTTTGCAATCAAGTTGTAAATCAATTTTTCCAGCGAGGACAAAGAATTCGATTGGATGGTTTCACCAGCCGTTCTTTCCCTACCGCTCTTCGCTAAAATTTGTTCCAGTCCAAGCAGAGGTTCCGCACCGTCAAAGATCAACTGGTTAGGACCTTCACTGTTCTTTCTATCAATGTCACCTGGTAGGGCGTAGATTTCTTTTCCTTGATTGAGTCCATGTCGGATAGTGGATAAAGCGCCGCTTTTATGAGTGCCTTCCATAAAGAGGATGGCCTCAGACAATCCACTGATCAAGCGATTCCGAAATGGAAAATGATGTCCGAAAGGCTTTTCGCCAAACGGGAACTCTGTGACCAGGGTTCCTCGAGCCGCAATATCGTAATACAACCCTTCGTTGCTCTTTGGATAAATCCAATCGATTCCACCACCCAACACGGCAATGGTTTCGCCAACTTGAAGGGCGGAACGATGCGCAATGCTGTCAATTCCTTCGGCAAATCCGCTGACAATTGTAATCTTTTCCACGGAGAGCTCGGACGAGAAGCGTTCTGTGGCCCGTGCACCATAGCGCGTGACGTGCCTTGATCCAACGATCGCCATCGCTCTTTGCGGCGGAAAGGCTCCTTTCCCTCGCAGATAAAGGATGGGTGGAGGATCGTCTACTTCATAAAAGCCCTCTGGGTAATCAGGGTCTTTCCAAAGTAGTATTCTGGTTTCATTCTCAACCAATTGCTTCTCCAATCGTTCTTTAAAGGAGTCGGGCATGTAGTTGCGAATGGCTTGATTTGTTTTTTTGGTCAGGACATCGGTATAACCGCCGTGTTTTGGATCAGCTAGTATTGTTTCTAGGATGTCCTTGTGCTGAATAAGAAAACGAAGATCAGCATAGGGACAATGCTTGGCGTTGAGCCATGCAATGAACAGCTTCATTCTCCATCCCCCCAATAGCGACTGCTATTTTGCTTATAATGAATGGCCTCCAACAAATGCGCCTCTTTGATCTGATCTTCTTGATCTAAATCGGCAATGGTTCTGGCAATTCGCTGGATTCTTACGATGGAACGCAAGGAGATTCGCAACTTCCTATTGGCTTGTTGCAGAAGTCTCTTTGAGTCACGACTCAATTGGCAATATTTCGACAATTCCCCACCCGCTAATTCTGCATTGGAGTGGAACATCTCATGCTGATAGCGTTCTGTTTGATGTTGTCTTGCAAGGAGTACGCTTGCACGCAACTCTTGTGAAGTAACCGTTTTTTGAGACGGTTCGTATGTATAGAGCGGTTCTTCCATTTCGATAAATAGATCCAAACGATCGCGCAATGGCCCGCTGATATGGTCAAGATAGCGTTTCCGTTCCCTGCGACTGCAGGTGCAGGGGTGATATTTGCTTCCGTAGTTCCCGCATGGACAAGGATTCATGGCAGCGATTAAAATAAAATCGGATGGAAATTCAATGGAATGGGCGGAACGAGCAATACGAATACGATGCTCTTCGATGGGTTCTCGTAGCAATTCCAAGGTGTGTCGATCAAACTCCGGCAATTCGTCCAAAAATAAAATTCCGTGATGCGCCAGAGAAATTTCTCCAGGCAGCACGCGATTTCCTCCCCCAACCAAAGCAGCCTTCGTAATGGTATGGTGTGGCATGCGAACTGGCGGGAGCCCTTGTATGATCGTTTCCAGCGGCATTCCAGCCACACTATGGATCTTCATGGTGGCAATCTGTTCTTCTTCCGTCAAAAGAGGCATAATGGTTGGCATACGCTTGGCGATCATGGTCTTTCCTACCCCGGGGCCACCAATCATCAATGCATTGTGACGGCCGGCCGCCGCAATTTGCATGGCGCGTACGGCTTCGCTTTGTCCCTGAATGTCAGAAAAATCACCTAACACAGAATAATGGATCTGATCCACCTTGTCAAGAGCGGATCGCGGTTCTGTTTCCTTTTTGTTGTGGTAACAGGCAACAAAATCCGTTAAATCTTTTACTGGAATAAGCTCGATTTCTTTTACCATCAGGCACTCGATCCAATTCTCCTCCGAGAGAAAAATTCGTTTTACGCCCGCAGATTTCAAGGCTAAAACCATAGGCAAACAACCGATAACGCCTCGAATGTCTCCATTCAACGAACATTCTGCTAAGAAGGCTTCGCTGCGGGGGGTTGTCTTTTCTATTTGTTCCGAGGCAATCAGGATTCCGACGGCAATGGAAAAATCAAAATGGGTGCCGCTTTTTTTGATGCTTGCTGGGGCCAAATTGACGACGATCTTTTTGACCGGAAAGGAAAAACCGCTGTTTTGAATGCATACACGCACGCGTTCTTTCGCTTCCTTGATCGATGGATCTGCTAGGCCAACAATTGAGAATCCCGGCAATCCATTGGATAAATTGACTTCGACTCGTATCACAACACCATCGATTCCGATGAGAGTGCAGGTTTGTACGATCGTTAACATATTGTGCCTCCTGACTAATCTTTCGGTTATATTTTAACCAATTTATAGACAGGATGCAAAATCAATTAGAAAGCATTGATATAATGTTGAAAATTTTCTTTTCCAGCAAGCAATTGCCACGCCATGACATCAAAGCGCATGGGGCTTTTCTCATATTCATTGATTTCAAGCATATACTGAACGGCGACTTTTCTAATTCTTTGCTGTTTTCGGTAATCAACTCGTTCGCTGGGATGAAAATCAAGGTTGGCGAGCAGACTTTTTACCTCTACAAAAACAAAGGTTTCTTTGTCCTTGACAATCAAATCGATTTCTCCGACCCTTGTGCGATAATTCATCGCGCAAACTTGATACCCCAGAGATTCAAGATAGGAAGCACTCTTCTGCTCATACATTGCGCCTTTTTCACGACGATTCATTCTCATCCCGCATTTCCTCCACGCGATCAAAGGTGATTCTGCCCATTTTACCCTTTCGATACTCCTCGAGAATAACATTCGCGACTCGGGTGTAATCCGGTTCGTTGCCTCTCAGGATACATCCCCTTTGTTTGGCGATGTCATCCATTACCTCAATGGCGGGACGCTCTGGATTTGCATCCACGGGGTATCGGCTTTCCAATGCGTTGACCGCGACCACTTGAAGGCGTTCGATCATTCGAAGCGCCAGCGTTTCAGTGTCCATAATATCGTCTCGAATCGCACCGGTAAAGGCGAGGTGGCGAGCGACACGTTGGTCATTGAATTTGGGCCATAGAACCCCTGGAGTATCCAGCAATTGAAGACGGCCTGGCAATTTGATCCATTGTTTGCCCTTGGTTACTCCTGGACGGTTTCCGGTTTTTGCGCTCTTCTTTCCTACCAAGGAATTGATGAAAGTCGATTTTCCCACATTGGGAATTCCGATGATCATCGCTCGTACTTGGTTTAAAATGATCCCTTTTGATTCCTTTTTCTTTTGTTGCTCTTCGCCAATTTGATCCATAAATCGCATAAATCTTGCAATGTCTTTTGGAGACAAAGCAGACATTAAGAAGACAGTTTCACCCTGCGCTTCATAAAATTCTTTCCATTCTTTTGTGCGCTGAGGATCTGCTAGATCACATTTATTAAAAAGAAGAATCCGTCTTTTCCCCTTTGCCAAAATCTGCATTTCGGGATTTCGACTGCTGAAAGGAATTCGCGCGTCAACTAGTTCGATCACAAGATCAACCAACTTTAGATTCGCTTGGATCAATTCTCTTGTTTTTTTCATATGGCCTGGGAACCAATTGATATTCATATTGAACCTCCTTACATGAAAATAAGGGGCAAAGCCCCTTATCTCTAGTAGTTTTTCTTTTCTTTGACTTTCGCACTTTTTCCAGTTCGTTCACGCAAGTAATTCAATCTTGCACGACGTACCTTACCTTGGCGAGTCACTTCAATCTTTTCGATTTTTGGAGAGCTTGCAACAAAGGTTCTTTCGACGCCGACGCCATAAGTGACCTTGCGGACAGTAAACGTCTTACGTGCACTTTCGCCTTGTTGCTTCATAACAGTTCCTTCAAAAACCTGAACACGTTCGCGGGTTCCCTCTTTAATGTGGTAATGAACACGAATGGTATCACCTACACCAAAGTCAGAAAGGTCAGAACGCAATTGCGCTTGTTCTACTAATTTAATCAAATCCATGATTTTCCTCCTCTATCTAGACGTTCATGCAGCGCAGCAGAGGAACGCCCGTAGTACCGAATAAGTATAGCATTTCTTACAGTTTCCTGCAAGCTTCTACTTGTTTTTATTTTGATGCTTTTCATATAAATCTTGTCGTTTTTCTTTTGTTTCCAAGATTGACTGTTCTTTTCTCCAGTCGTCAATGGCTTTGTGATTTCCGGAAAGCAATACCTCGGGAACTTCAATGCCCTCGAAAACGCGCGGTCTCGTGTACTGCGGATACTCAAGTAGTCCGCTTCTAAGGGACTCATCATCCGCGGACCCCTCTCCAAGAACACCTGGCAATAATCGGATAATGGCATCCGACAATACCATGGCCGGAAGTTCTCCGCCAGTTAAGACGTAGTCTCCAATGGAAATTTCGCGATGAATGCGCGAATCAATCACTCTTTGATCAATTCCTTCGTAATGACCGCAAACCAAAATAAGATGAGATGATAATGCGAGCTCATCGGCTAGCGCTTGTGTAAGCAGCTCTCCTTTTGGGGACAGAAAGATTACAATGGCCTCATCAGAATTTTTGTCATCAATGGCACGTGCCAGAGGCTCAGGCTTCATCAGCATCCCGGGACCTCCTCCAAAACAGTAATCATCAACTCGCTTGTGCTTGTCATAGGCAAAGTCACGAATATTAGAGGCTTCTATATGAACCTGTTCCGCTTCAATCGCACGGCCGATGATGCTGGTTGTGAGAAAGGGCGTAAAAAATTCTGGGAATAGCGTTAAAATATCAATCTTCATTGATCATCCCCTCCAAAAGCCGTACACGTATTTGCTGTTCGTCTATGGAAACCGAAAGGATGAAGGCAGAAACCGCCGGTATCAACACCTGTCCATATGGACCTTCGACAACATAAATTTCATTGGCGGGTGATTCGATAATGGAGTGAAGATGACCGATCGAACGGCCTGACTCCTCGATGACTTCAATTCCAATCAGATCTTCGACAAAGTACTCATCTTCTTGCAATTCGTTTTCCGGCCAAGAATCCACGAGAATGGAACGCCCTCGCAATGGTTCAGCCTGTCGGATATGATCAATGCCCTTCAGTTTGACAATAAATTGCTTCTTGTGTGCGCGCATTTCTGCAATCTCAAATATATCCATTTCATCTTCAATTAAAATAAATGGCAAATCCAAAACCTTCTCGGGATTCTCGCGATCAAAGCGAATAATCAACTCCCCCTTGATTCCATGGGGGCGTTGGATTGTGCCTATCTTGATTTCATTCATAATCTCCCACCAATCAAAAAGGGTTAGCAAAGCTAACCCTTAGATGATTTCTACAACGACTCTTTTATCCAGTTTAATAGCTGCTGCTTTTACAACAGTTCGAATTGCCTTCGCAATGCGTCCTTGCTTACCGATAATCTTGCCCATATCGTCAGAAGCAACCTTAACTTCCAGAATGATCGTTTGTGTGCCTTCAATTTCATTGATCTCAACAGAATCTGGCTGGTCAACAAGGGATTTCACAATCATCATTACCATGTCTTTCATGATAACCCCCTATTCTCCCTGCTCTTCAGATTTCACGTCGTATACACCATTGTTCTTGAATAAACGATCTACTGTATCTGTTGGTTTCGCTCCGGTAGATATCCACTTAAGCACTTTTTCTGAGTCTACAGAAAATTGCTTTGGCACTGAAACGGGATTGTATGTTCCGATTTCCTCGATAAATTTTCCATCACGTGGGGATCTAGAATCTGCCACCACAATACGATAGAACGGCTTCTTCTTAGCACCTATACGCTTTAAACGAATTTTTACTGCCATCCTGTTCACCTCCTCTTTATCGACCCGGGAAAGGTAATTTCATTTTCCCACGTCGTTTAAACTGTTTTTGCATATTCGTCATCTGCTTCATCATTTTTTTCATTTCTTTATATTGTTTCAGCAGCTGATTAACTTGTTGGACGGTAGTACCACTACCGCGCGCAATACGCTTGCGTCGTTTCCCATCAATAATGGATGGGTTTATTCTCTCTTTCTGAGTCATCGAGAGGATAATTGCCTCCGTGTATACAAGATCTTTTTCATTGACCTCGGCACCCTGCAATTGTTTTTTATTCATACCTGGAATCATACCGATCAAATCTTGAACGGATCCCATTTTTTTCAATTGCTGCAATTGATCCAAAAAATCGTTGAGATCAAATTGCTGCTTTCGAATCTTGGCCTCTAGTGCTTGGGCTTGCTTTTCATCATAGGCACCTTGCGCTTTTTCAATGAGGCTTAAGACATCGCCCATGCCCAGAATGCGTGAAGCCATTCGATCCGGATGGAAAACTTCAAGGTCATCGACCTTTTCACCTAAACCAACATACTTGATCGGTTTCCCCGTTGCCGCTCGAATTGATAAAGCAGCACCGCCGCGAGCATCGCCGTCCAGTTTTGTCAAGACAACACCAGTCAAATGCAATCGGTCTTCAAATGTTTTTGCCACATTAACGGCTTCTTGCCCTGTCATGGCATCAACGACCAAAAGAATTTCTTTCGGAACAACGGAAGCGACAATATCCTGAAGCTCTGTCATCAAGGTTTCATCGATTTGAAGGCGTCCAGCTGTATCGAGAATCACGACATCGCGGCCGTTTTTGCGGGCGAAGTCAATGGATTCATTGGCAATTTTCACAGGATCTTGTGATCCGTCGATAGAAAATACGGGGACATCGACTTGCCCACCAACAACCTTAAGCTGTTGAATAGCAGCAGGTCGATAGACGTCACAGGCCACCAAGAGTGGTGCGTGTCCCTGTTCGCTAATTTTTTTGGCCAGTTTGGCCGCCATCGTCGTTTTACCGGCGCCCTGCAGACCACATAACATCAAGACGGCAGGCATGCCTTCAAGTTTCAACGCTTCTGATTTGCCGCCCATTAGCTCGGCGAGCTCTTCATTCACGATCTTGACAACCTGTTGTCCTGCATTGAGTGAGTCAAGAATCTCTATGCCAATCGCACGCTCTTTGATTTTACCGATAAAGTCTTTGACGACCTTATAGTTGACATCGGCTTCAAGTAGAGCCAGTTTGACCTCACGTAAGGCAGCATTTACATCTTTTTCTGTCAATTTACCGCGTTGTGTCAGTTTTTTTAATGAACCTTGTATGCGGTCCGATAGATTTTCGAATAAGTTTGCCATGTCATCACCTAAAATTGTTTCATCATATTTTTTATTTGTTGTCGCATGTGCTGGATTTCAGCATGTTGGGATTTGTCGAGGACTTGGTCTATGGTTCCGAGCTCTCGATCGATCAATTCCAATTGAGCGACAACCTTTTGAAAACGTTGAATCATTCCAAGTTTCTCTTCGAAAGATTGAAGCTTCTTTGTTGAACGACGCAACACCTCAGATACGGCTTGTTTGGTAATGCCCAGGTTTTCACCGGACTCCGTTAAACTAAAGTCTTCTTCACAAATCATATGGACAACTTCTTGTTGTCTATTACTTAAAAGCTTTCCATAAAAATCGTAATGCAGTGTCAATTCTTCAAGATTCATTTTCCACCTCTGTAAAGGTTTTTACTTGACAGTAATCAAAGTATACTTGTTTTTCTACGCTTTGTCAACGGTTTGAGGAAATAATGCATCAACAAATTTTTCCGCGTTAAATTCCTGCAAATCATCGATTCCTTCCCCTACCCCAATAAACTGAATCGGGATCTGAAGATCCTTCACAATGGGTACAATGACACCGCCCTTTGAACTTCCGTCAAGCTTGGTCAGGATAATCCCGTCAAGCGGCGTGATCGCATGGAAGGTTTTGGCTTGGTGCACGGCATTCTGTCCGGTTGTTGCGTCCAAAACAAGCAAGACTTCGATGCTTGCATCTGCCGCTTCCCGCTTTAATACGCGATGGATTTTTTCTAATTCCAGCATCAGATTTTTTTTGTTGTGGAGACGACCGGCAGTGTCGCAGATCAACAAATCGACGTCTCGAGATTTGGCGGCTTGAATGGCATCGAAAACAACTGCTGCAGGATCCGCACCCTGTCCTTGAGAAATAACGGGCACTTCAGCTCGCTCGCCCCAAATCATCAATTGCTCTACGGCAGCAGCACGAAACGTGTCTGCCGCGGCCAGCATCACCTGAAGGCCATTATTTTTCTCCAAAGCGGCGATTTTCCCGCAGGTTGTCGTTTTCCCGGCGCCGTTCACACCAACCACCAACAGAATATGAAGTTTCGATTTTAGTTCTGATTCCTTTGGAGGATCGGTTAGCCAGTCGATTAGGATTTCCCGAAGCAGGGTTTCCGCGACCCGAGACTCTTTCGTTCCCATCTTTCTTGCGCGTTTTTTCACCTCTTCAATCAATGCTTCCACTGTCTCGAAGCTCATATCCGACAGGATAAGAATCTCTTCCAGTTCTTCATAAAATTCTTCATCTAATTCGCTATGTCCGCTGACGAGGGCACTGATGCGATCCGTCAGCTGTTGGCGGGTTTTTTCCAGTCCGCCGAATAATTTGTTAAAAAAACCATTCTTTTTTTCCACGAAGCTTGCCTCCTACTTGATATAATCCTTTGATTCCATTTCTTCCAATTTCACAGACAATACCGCGCTGACACCCTTTTCAGGCATCGTGATCCCATACAAGACCTTTGCAGCACGCATGGTTTCCTGCTTATGGGTGATCACGATAAATTGAGACATGTCGGAGTGTTCCTTAAGGAAATTTGTAAACCGCTGAATGTTCGCATCGTCCAAGGCCGCTTCAATCTCATCGAGTACACAAAATGGTGTGGGCTTCAATTGAATAATCGCAAACATCAAGGCGATTGCCGTCAAAGCCTTTTCGCCACCGGACAAAACTGAGATATTGGAAAGCTTTTTACCCGGGGGTTGCGCGATGATTCGGATCGGCGTCGTCAAAGGTTCTGATGGATCGACGAGTTCGATGTCCGCGTCCCCCCCACCAAACAAATGGGTGAAGGTGAGCGTAAACTGTTTGCGAATTGCTTCCATCTCCGCCAAAAAAGTCTTTTCCATAGAGTCGACCAGTTCACGAATCAAGGACTCCAGATCTTTTTTTGCAGAAAGCAAGTCAGCTTGCTGTTGACTGAGGAAGGTAAATCGTTCATTGACTTCCTCGTATTTTTGAATAGAGCCCAAATTGACTTCTCCAAGATCTCGAATCTGCTTTTTGAGGTCCTTAACCGTGCTTCTCGCCGTTGAGATCGCAAAATCTTCAATGACAAGCTTTCGAGCCATGGCGACAGACATCTGATATTGATCCCACAGGTACTCGACCTGTTGCTTTTCCTGCATCTCGCTTTTGGTCAAAGTCACTTCATCTTTTCGCAAGCGGTCTTTTAATTCAGACAATTCATCATCAATTTCATAGTAGCGCTGATTCATATTCTGACTGGTTTGTTTTGCTTCCTGAATCTCTTGCATCAAAGCGGTGCGTCTCTCCTCCGCATCCAACAATCTTGAATGAAGAAGCGCGACTTGTTGCTCGAATTCTTGTGCTTTTCGTTGATTGCCGATTCGTTCTTCCCGATTCTTTGTCAGGCTGAATTGTCCCTCGTTCAGTTGCGATTGGAAGGCACTCATTCGATTTTGATATTCATTGCGTAAAAATTCCTTATGATGGATCTTTTCCAGCAAGGAAGCGCGTTGCACCTCTTTTGGCTGACGGACGCTCAGATCCTTGAGCATCTTTCGCTCCAAATCTTTCATCTTGATCGATCCACTTTCAATTTCCTTCTCCAGGACTTCTTGGTTTGCAATCAAAGCGTTCTGTTCTTCTTCGGCGTGATGAATTTGATTGCTGATTCGTTCTTCGTCGTAGCACAATTGATCAAAGGTATTTTGATATCCGCGTTTTTCTCGAATCAAGGTCTCGTGATCCCTAGTTAGAAAAGTAACCTGATTCAACAGAGTTTTCACTTGAATTTCAATAAAATCCTTTCGATCTTTGATTTCCTGAATCGAATGTTCTTGATCCTCCAATTTTTTTGCTACGCCTTGGAAGCGCGATTGGATGGCGGCTTTCTCTTTTAAATGCTCTTTTTCTTGATGGATCAATTGAGACAACTGACTCTTTCTCTCCAGCAGTCCGCCTTCCCGGTTCAAGTCACCCGTTGAGACGGCGCCGCCTGGTCTGATGAGGTTGCCATCGACCGTGACAACGCGATAGTGCATTTTTGTTTTTTTCGCGATGATTAATGCCTCTTCCATGGTTTCTGCGATAAAGGTTCGCGCCAATAAAAATTGAACAACTGGCATAAATTCCTTCGCACAGCTGACCGCCTCCGAAGCGACAAGACCGGCATTTTGATCCCGTTCTGGCATTGAATTCGGACGAATCAAGTCCATAGGCAGAATCGTAATGCGTCCGAAACGTTTTTTCTTCACCGTTCGGATAATCGCTTTCAAGTCCTCTTCTGAACGAACGACAATGTTTTGAAGCGCATTACCCATGGCCGTTTCAATGGCTTTATGATATCGCGGTTCTACATCGAGGATATCTGTAACAACGCCTAGGATTCTGCTTTTCATTTGTGGATCCTTGTCGCGCTCTCCCATGATTTGACGAACGCCTCTGAAATATCCCTCATATCCATCAATGGCACGCTTTTCAAATTGAATCTTATTGCGAATGCGGTCCAACTCATGTTCGACTTGGTTTGCTGCGTTTTTTTCTTCCCGCATTTGAAGGCTTGATTTTTCGCGTCTTCGCCCGTTTTCCTCATAATCCAATTGGGCCAGGGCCAAGGTTTCAGCTTCTTGTTTTTGCTTGACAATCAGTTCTTCCAACTCGGTTTCTTTTTCGATCGCCTTTTCATTTTGCTGATGAAGCAATGATTCGTATCGATTCTTTTCTCCGGTTATTTCAAAGGACTTTTGCCTGTATTCATTGTGCAATTCTTTTGCCTGAGAAAGCCGATTCATTAGATTGTGAAGGGCTTTTCGTTTTTGATCGAGGACTTCCATCATGGTTGCCCGTTGAACTTCCAATTCTTCGTTTCCAGAGTCCAATTGACTTAATTCCGTTTCAATGGTATCCAATTCACGGCTTAGGGATTGAAAATCCTCTTCAATCTCTGAAAACCGATCTTGTTCTTCCGATTGAAGCTGTTTGGCGGATTCCGCCTGTTGCTCCAGTTGGACGCGTTCTTCTTCCAGCGCGCT
The DNA here is from genome assembly GCA_013619125.1 of Clostridiales bacterium. Lineage (GTDB taxonomy): Bacteria > Bacillota > Clostridia > Tissierellales > GPF-1 > GPF-1. The sequence goes on along the minus strand of JABXKS010000032.1, from coordinate 14,058 downwards.
TTCCTTTTCTTTGATTCTGGTAGTTTCATGGTCCAGATTTGCCTGTTGAATCTGCAAAGACTGATGCAGCTGTTCCGCTTGATGAAGGGATTCTTCTTTTTCGACAAAGAAACTTTCCCGTTCATTGAGATTTTGACGCAATTTCATGCGATCTTCCCCAAGCAAGTTTAAACGTTCCTGCGCAAACTCATTTCGTTCACGAATCTGCAATACGCGTTTTTTTGTATTGTCATGATCGTTGATGATCAAACTGACGTCAAGGCTGCGCATTTCTTCAAAAAGAAGCTTATACTTTTTCGCCTCTGTCGCCTCTGCTTGAAGGGGTTCCAATTGCTGCTCTAACTCTAATAAAATATCCTGAACCCGATCCAGATTATCTTCCGTTCGTTCTAATTTTCGCCAAGCTTCTTCTTTTTTTGATTTAATTTTCGCGATGCCAACAGCTTCTTCAAAAACGATTCGTCGTTCGCTGGAATCCTTGCTTAAAATATGATCGATTTTCCCTTGACTGATCATGGAGTATCCATTGACGCCTAGACCTGTATCGAACATCATGTCGCGGATATCCTTGAGACGGACAGATTTCCTGTTGATCGCATATACGCTTTCTCCAGAGCGATACAGTCTTCTAGTCAAAGCGACTTCGGAATAATCGATGGCCAAAGTGCGGTCTTCATTGTCAAGAACCAAAGAAATTTCCGCATAACCCGTCGCTTTTCTCTTATGGCTCCCGGCAAAAATGACATCTTCCATTTTCTCGCCTCGCAAAGCCTTCGAACTCTGTTCCCCCAACACCCATTTGATGGCATCGGAAATATTACTCTTTCCACTGCCGTTTGGACCAACGATACAGGTGATTCCCGGCTCAAAGTTCAATGCTGTTCGATTGGCAAAAGACTTAAATCCCTTCATCTCAATTCTCTTTAAGTACACCTGCTTCACCTTCTTTATGACAATTTTTCGAGTGCATCCTGTGCAGCTTCTTGTTCTGCTTCTTTCTTTGATGAGCCAAGACCCTGCCCATACAATTTATCATCGACAAAAACAGCGGCCTGGAACTCCTTGCAGTGATCCGGACCCGTTTGATCAATGATATCGTAACGAATGGATACTTCTCCATTTCGTTGGACATATTCCTGAAATTCCGTTTTATAATCACGATTCAATCGACCGTGAATGCCCGCATCAATGATTGCATGCAAGGATTCGGATATAAAAATGCGTGCCTCGTCAATGCCACCATCCAAATAGATGGCGCCAATGACTGCCTCAAAGGCATCGGCCATGATCGATTTCCGTTTGCGTCCACCAGTCAATTCTTCCCCTTTTCCCAAGAAGAGCGCGCTGCCCAAATCAATTTTTTTTGCCGCTATCGCAAGGGAGTCCTCGCAGACAATGGAGGCACGGATTTTTGTTAAATCCCCTTCATCGAGATCGATAAAACGGCGATAAATATAATCACTGATTACGATGCTGAGTACAGAATCGCCCAGAAACTCTAAGCGTTCATTGCATTTCAAGCCCATTTCCCGATGCTCATTGGCATAAGAACTGTGGGTTAAGGCTTCAGTTAAGCGGTTTGGATCGTGAAAGGTGTATGGTATTTTTGTTTTCATGATTCCCTCCCTTCTCTATGTATGGAAGAAATGAGCCCGGATGAGCTCATTTCTTCATATCGTTAATTAGATTGACTGCATCTTGCACGGTTAGGATAGAATCGGCGTTCTCAATAGGAAATTCAACACTAAATTCTTCCTCGCACGCCATGACAACTTCCATCAATTCGATGGAATCCATATCGAGATCTTCTTTAAAGCGTGCATTGATGTGAATTCTCTCTTTTTCTATATCTAGATTTTCTGAAATAATGGTTTGGACTTTTTCAAAATACATGATTATTCCTCCTCGTTGTTCAATGCTTGAATGGCTTGAATGACACCAGCTTTTGTAAATTTTTCTGCAAATAAAGCCGCGTTCATCATGGCCGTTTCATCGGAACTACCATGGGCTTTAATGACAGGATGTTGAATCCCCAAAAGCGGAGCACCACCTACTTCATGATAGTCAAAACGATCTTTAATTCCGCGAAGTGGTTTTCGTAAAACAAGTGCGGCCAGTTTTGAAGCAAGGGTAGCTGTGAACGTCGTTTTCAGCAGGCCGAAAAGTGTAGAGGCAGTTCCCTCGACAGATTTCAAAAGGATGTTGCCGGCAAATCCATCCGCTACCAATACATCATAGTTTCCTTGCAGTACATCTCGCGCTTCCACATTTCCACTAAACCCATCCAGTGAATCTTCCAATAATTGATAGGCTTCATTGTATAATTGACTTCCTTTTCCTGGTTCAACGCCAATATTTAACAATCCAACTCGGGTATTCGTTTGTTGGAAAACACGCTCCGAATAGATCTTTCCCATCTGCGCAAACTGCAGTAAAAATTTCGCCTTGCAGTCGACATTGGCACCGGCATCGAGCATGATCTTCGGTCCCTGCATTGTCGGGATCACCGGGGTCAATGCAGGACGCTCGATTCCCTTGATCCGACCGGAGAGGAAAAGTCCTCCCGCCAATAAGGCGCCGGTATTTCCGCAAGAGACGAGAGCATCAGCCTTGCCGTCTTTCAGCAATTGATAGCCGAGGACCATGGAGGCCTGCTTTTTACGTCGTATCGCCATCACTGGCTTATCGGTTGTTTCGATTTTTTCTGTGGTGTGGACGATGGAAACTCGATCTGCAATTTTAGGGGTGACAATCGGTTTCAATATTGATTCATCTCCAATTAATATAATCGAGATCTCTTTTGATTGATCCAATGCTCGAATAGCGCCCTGCGCGATTCTTTCCGCCCCAAGATCCGCTCCCAAGGTATCGATCGCAATTCTCATGCTATCCCTCCTCTATATTCATACCAACATATTATACCATAAAATTGGGCAAAAAAAATAGAAGCAGTAAACACTGCTTCCATCTCTTATTTTACTTCTACAACTTCCTTGCTCCCGTAGTAACCACATGCTTTACATACGTGATGAGGCAGTTTCGGCTCGTGGCATTGTGGGCAATTCACCAATTGTACAGTCACCCGTTTAGAATTGTTTGCGCGACGTGAATCGCGTTTTGCTCTGGTTGTTCTTTTCTTAGGTACAGCCATTGAGACACCTCCTTATTTCAAAAGATTCTTTAATTTCTCGAGTCGCGGATCAATCTCCTCATTTTCGCATTCGCAGCTTTCATGATTCAAGTTGATACCACATCTTGGACAAAGTCCTTTGCATTCGAGTTCGCAAATATGCTGTAAAGGGTACTCGACTCGGACAACTTCTTGAATCAACTCCTCGATTGCCAGTTCACCGTCTTGGTAGAACAAACAATACTCCTCAGAATCATCCATCAAGTCTTCTACAACAATTTTTGCCTGTACATCCGTCTTGAATTCAACTTGCAGCGAATCCAAACACCGCGTACATTCCTCAACGCTTGTAAAAGAGAGTTTTCCGTAGAATACGATTTCATCCTCTACTCGATACAACTCAGCCGTCATAACTATCGGACCTTGAACCCGCAATACGGAGCCATAGGCATTTTCCAACGGAAGCTGGAATTCCGAATGTAATGAGGTTTGGATCTCTTCACTCTTTATAAATGTTTCAAGATTATATCGCATATTATCACCTCAATGCAGCACAATTAATTATATTGAGGTTTCCAACGTTTGTCAAGTTATCCTTTCAACAAGTTCAAAGTATCCTTGGCAATCATTAATTCCTCATTTGTAGGGATACACATTAAAGCAACATTCGCATCATCGGTTTGGATAAATGCTTCTTTGCCTCTCATGTCGTTTTTCACATTATCAATTTCAATTCCCAGACCGGTAAGTCCCTTGCAAATCTCCGCGCGGGCAATTTTTGAGTTTTCGCCCAAGCCAGCGGTAAATACGATGCCGTCAACTCCGCCCATGATCGCCATGTACGCGCCGATATATTTTTTTACTCGCAGATAGAATTTAGCCAAAGCGAGTTCTGCTCGTTCATTGCCTTCGGCAGCGGCCGCTTCAATGTCGCGGAAATCACTGCTTACGCCTGAGATGCCCAAAACACCGGACTGCTTGTTCATCAACGCATTCACTTCTGCGATGGACAAATTTTCTTTTTCCATCAAAAAGGTCACGATGGCAGGATCCATATCGCCGCAACGAGTGCCCATTACTAGACCTTCAAGCGGTGTGAATCCCATGCTTGTATCGACTACTTTGCCACCTTGGATAGCCGCAACGCTTGCGCCATTGCCCAAATGACAAGTAATTAGTTTTAATTCCGACAATGGTTTACCCATCATATCCGCAGCACGCTCTGCCACATATTTGTGAGAGGTTCCATGGAATCCGTAGCGACGGATTTTGTGCTTTTCATAAAGTTCGTATGGCAAAGCATACAGGTAAGTCGCCTTGTCCATCGTTTGATGGTAGGCTGTATCAAATACACCGACCATGGGCACGTCTGGCATCAATTCCATGCATGCATGAATGCCGATCAAGTTTGCAGGGTTATGTAATGGCGCCAACTCCGAACAAGCTTCCATGGCTGCGATGACAGAGTCTGTGATCATAACGGAAGAAGCGAATTCTTCTCCACCGTGAACCACGCGATGTCCAACAGCATCGATTTCTTTCAATGAAACAATCGCCCCAACTATTGGGTCAACAATGGACTCAAGAACAACTTCCAAAGCTTCTTTGTGCGTTTCCATCGGCTTTTGGACAACATGTTTTTCTTTTCCTGGGGTTTCATGCGTTACAATGGCACCTTCGATGCCGATTCTTTCACCTAATCCTTTTGCAAGTACCGTTTGATCCGTCATGTCGATCAATTGATACTTCAAAGATGAACTACCGCAGTTTATTACTAAAATTTTCATACAAGTCCCTCCTTAAAATCTAACAGTACAATATTATTACAAGAGCCGGTAAAAAGCAATAAAGCAAATCATTCAACCCCTGCAAATTATTTGTCTGAAATTGACGAATCCCATTAGACAAGGTAGGCTAAAGAGAGGAGGACGAGTGATGAAGATTGTTGGCTGTATTGCTGAATTTAATCCGTTTCATTACGGACATGAACTATACTTGAAAAAGGCAAAAGAAGCAACAGGAGCCGATGCGGTCGTTGTGGTGATGAGCGGCGACTTTGTACAGCGCGGCGAGCCGGCGATTATCGCTGCCGATCATCGAACCCAGGCGGCTCTCTCTTATGGCGCTGACTTGGTTTTAGAGCTTCACCCGGCCTATGTGTTGGGAAGCGCGGAATACTTCGCTTTAGGCGCCATCTGGAGCCTTGAGGCCACAGGACTGGTAACGGATTTGATCTTTGGAAGCGAATCAGGAAAAATCGAAGATTTTTATCGTGTCCACGCTTATCTTCGAGATCATGGCAAGAGCCTCTCCACGCAAATTCCCAAGGCCATGAAAGGCGGCCTATCCTATTCGAGCGCCATTGCGAGGGTACTGAAGCAAGAAATCCCGATCTCTGGAAACGACTTTTTCTCGAAACCCAACAATATACTTGGGATCGAATATGTAAAAGCCGTTTTGAAGCGTAACCAGAAGTTTCGAATTCACACCTACCAGAGGCAAGGCGCGAATTATCACGATCAAATGATTCAGGGCGTTATGGAAAGCGCATCGGCGATCCGGCGACATTTGCATGCAGGCGGTTTGCCGGGCACGTCTCTCGTACCGGAAAAATCGCTCCATGCCCTGTCCTATTTCTATGAAGAGCATCAAAGATATCAAGATCTGGAAGCGTATTTCCCCTTCCTACAGTATCGTATTTGTCTGCTTTCGCCTTCTCAACTCACGCAATATGCCGGATGCGAAGAGGGATTGGAAAATCTCTTGTGGAAGAAAATCCATCAGGTGAAATCCTACAATGAATTGATTCAGTCTATGACTTCAAAACGATATCACGCCTCGCGAATCAAACGATTTTTGATGTCGATCCTCTTGGGCTATACGAAGGACATGGCGTCATCATTTATGACGGAAGGTCCCTCCTATATCAAGCCATTGGGCTTTACGGCAACGGGTCAACTTTTGCTGAAGAAAATGAAAGAAACGGGTTCCGTGCCCATTTTGTCCAATATCGCCGAGAGTTGGCATGCAGAAACGCCGCTTCGAGGTCTCGCCCTCGATTTAACCGCTAGTGACGTTTATCGTTTGGGCACCCCTTTGCCTTCACCCTTGGGTTTTGGGCTTCGCACGGCACCAAAAAAGGGATGATTACTCATCCCTTTACTCTTTTAAATCATCCAATTCTTTTCTCGTTCGATTGACACGATTCAAGGTGTCCTCCATTTCTTTCAAAACACCCCGCATGTCCCCTTCTACCTTGGCAATGACACGGTCTGCATATAGAACGCTGTCATTCTTGATTTTTCTTTTTTTCATTTCCGCTTCATCCACCAATCGACGCCCCGTGGCTTCCGCTGATTTGGTAATCGTATGATTGGATGTCATCTGTTCCGCGCGTTTTTTCGCATCATCGAGGATCATCTTCGCGTCATCTTTCGCCTTGTTGACAATCGCTTCTCTCTCGTCATTAGTTATGACGGCTTTTTTAATAGCATCAGGAAGTTCAATCCGAATGGTTTTGATGATCTCCATTACTTCATTTTTATCAATCTTCACCTTACTGCTGAAGGTTGTTGGACTTTCATCGATCAGATCTTCCAATTGATCCATCAGTTCCATGACTTTTTTGTATTGGGTCTCTTGCTCCATTCTTATTCTCCTTTCTGAAATTTATTTTTCAGTGCCATCGATACATGGGACGGAACCATCAAATCAACGTTTCCGTCAAATGAGGCGACCTCTTTTACAATGCTCGAGCTTAGGTAGGAATGGCGGCTACTGGTTACCATAAAAAGGGTCTCTGTAAAGGCATCCAATTGATGGTTGACCAGGGCCATTTGAAATTCATATTCAAAATCAGAAACGCTTCTCAAACCCCGTATGACAAAATCGAATTGATTTTGCGCGACATAATCGACCAAGAGTCCGGAAAAGGTATCCACTTTTACATTTTCAAGTTCTTCCACGGATTCCTCGATTAGGCTTTTCCGTTCTGCCAAAGAGAACAGGGTTTTCTTGTTGTTGTTTTCTAAAACCGCAACAACCACTTCATCAAACTTCATGGAACAACGGCGTATAACATCTAAATGCCCATAGGTGATGGGATCAAAACTACCCGGATAAACGATCTTCACAAATTCAGCTCCCTTGTTTAAAATATGTAATTTGAATGCTTCCATACTTTCGATCGTCAACAAATGAAAAATGATCGAAGGGAAGATTCAACGACAATCCCGCCTCATGCTCAACGATTACTAGGCCGTTTTCCTTCACAAGTTGCAAGTCATCCAGCAAGTGCAATGTCTTTTGTGCAAGACCGAGTTCATAAGGGGGGTCCATAAAGATTATATCAAACTTTAAACCCTCTATGGCAAATTTTCTCAAACTAGCTTCCACTTCATTACAAATGACCTCGCCAGTGAGGCGAGTTTTGCTTAAATTCGCTTCTATCAGCTTGCAATGCCTCCGATCCATTTCAACCATTCTGACACTTTCAGCACCGCGACTCAAAAACTCGATACCCATTCCTCCCGAACCTGCGAACAGATCGAGGACGACATCCTCTTGATAGATATGCATTAAACGATTAAAAATCGTACCCTTTACCTTGTCGGTAGTTGGCCGAATGGTATACCCCTCTGGTGATTGCAACGGGATTCCTTTTGCTTTACCTGCTATAACGCGCATCGTATTCCCCCACTTCTTTTAAATTGTCTAAATATCGACGGGCATATGTAGTGAACGAAAGAATCGTTTTTTCGTCCATGCCAGCGATTGATCGACGCACATCTTCCCACAATTCTAAATCAATTGCGAGATCGAGATGCGTAAATCCAAAGGTGCCGTGTTGTTCGAGACCAAACAAATTCCCCTGCCCGCGCAGTCTCAAGTCTTTTTCCGCGATTTCAAATCCGTCTTGCGATTCCACCAATACACGCATCCTTTCGATTGCTTTTTCCGACTTGGAATGGCAGATTAAAATACAATAGGATTGTCGGTCGGACCGCCCCACGCGGCCGCGAAGTTGATGGAGTTGTGCCAGACCAAATCGTTCCGCACTTTCAATAAAGATGACCGTTGCTTCAGGAACGTCGATCCCTACCTCAATGACCGTCGTAGAAAGCAAGACCGGCGATTTCCCGGAGGTAAACGCCTCCATGGCGCTATCCTGTGCATCTTTTTTCATGCGGCCATGGAGGGTCGTATGGCTGGTGTGAGTGAGGAGATCGTGTCGGATTTCCCCTTCTAGTTTTTCAATGCTCATCGGATCCGATTCTTCGGGTTCTTCCCCAAGCTCGATGTGGGGACAAACAACAAATCCACGATGTCCCTTTTCTATCTCACGTTCCAAAAATCCGTAGGCATCTTTCCGCTTCTGGGGACCGATCAAATAGGTGCGAATCGGTTTTCTGCCTGCCGGCAAGGAATGGATCATTGAGAGCGACATCTCGCCAAAAAGCGTCAAGGCGAGGGTGCGCGGTATCGGTGTGGCACTCATGGCAAGAACATCGACAGCCGGACCTTTCGATTGCAACTTGGATCGTTGAGCCACTCCAAATCGATGCTGCTCATCTGTGACGACCAGACTTAGCTGGCCAAAGGCAAGACTGTCTGACAAAAGAGCGTGTGTGCCAAAAACCACAAGACTTTCACCAGATTGGATTCGCTCGTTTATTTCGGTACGCACCTTCTTCTTCGTTGAGCCGGTTACCAAAACACAAGGAATCTCAGTCTGTGCAAAAAAGGGAATCGCCTTTTTGTAAACCTGGTTGGCCAATACTTCGGTTGGTGCCAGATAGGCTGCTTGATGGCCTGAAAGAACAGAAACCGCCATGGCTAAAAATGCAACCACAGTCTTTCCCGAACCGACATCCCCCTGCAGCAATCGATACATGGGATGAATCGAACTCATATCCTTTTGAATTTCCGTCAAGGATTGTGTCTGCCCCTCTGTCAATTGAAAGGGCAGCTGTTTGATCAGCGAATCCAATGTAATTTCCTGATGGGCAATACCTGATCGGTCTGGTTGCTTCGTCAGAACTTGTGCCAATTGATATTGAACGGCTTCTTCCGCCGCTAGGCGTTTTCTCGCCCGCTCCAAATCCGAAGGCGTCTCAGGAAAATGTATGGCACGAAGCGCCTCATTATGGGTTCCAAATTCATTCCCAAAAAAGGGAGAATAATCGCGTTCATATACCGACTCTTCCTTGAGGGCCTGACGAATCCATCGTCGAAACATCGTTTGCGTAATGCCGGACGACAATCGATAGACCGGTAAAAAGATTCGCTCGTCAGTAATTTCCTTTGCAAGAATCGGATTGACCATTTGCAGGTTATTATGCCATTTCTGAATTTTCCCTTGGAATCGATAGGTCTGATTGGGTAGAATCGATTGTTTGCGGTAGCTTTGATGGAAAAACACGATTCGGATTGGAACCTGATCAACGGACCCCTGAAACTGTAAAAATTTAGGGTTCTGTTGTACACTTTCGATTAATACTTCAAGTTGAAATGTATTTTTCGAGTTTTCATGATAATTCTTGAGATCTGTTTCTAGCCATTCATAACGACCGGGAAAATATACCATTAAGTCAGCTAACTTAAATATTCCCATACCCGCTAATTTTTCAATTCTTTTTTGTCCGAGACCTGACAAACGATTCAGCTTCATTTCATCCTCCATAAGGAAAAGCCGCTGAAAAGCGGCTTATTCGATCGATAAAATATAGTAGTATACAGGCTGTCCCCCATAGACCAATTCGATGTCAACATCCTCAAAAATTTCTTCAAAATTCTCCACGAGGGCTTTTGCTTTGTCTTCCTCGACATCCTCCCCATAGTAAATGGTGATAATGTCCGCATCATCAGCAAGCTTCTCAGCAAGTGTTGTTGTGACTGCATTCATTTCATCACCCTTGCATAGGATTTCTTTTTTGCCGATTCCAATAATGTCGTCGACTTGAATATCAATGCCATTGACTGTCGTGTCACGAACAGCGAAGGTGATCTGTCCCGTTACGATTTCCGGCAAAGCTTCCAGCATGGCCGACTCGTTGTCATCAGAAGAACCCTCGGGATGGAAAGCGAGCATGGCTGCAATTCCTTCCGGCATGGTTTTCGTTGGAATGACACGAACATCACGTTTACTCAATTTGGCAGCTTGTTGCGCCGTCAATACAATATTTCCGTTATTCGGCAAGATAAAGACTGTTTCCCCACCCGTTCGCTCGATGGCAGCAACAAGATCCTCGGTGCTGGGGTTCATAGTTTGGCCCCCTGCAATAATCTGATCAACGCCTAAGCTTTTAAAGACGGAACTAAATCCACGACCCGCTGAAACGGAAAGGAAGCTGAACGGTTTCTTTTCTATCGAAGCAGCTTGCATGGCCTTTAGATTTTTCTCTTCTTGTTGAAAACGCATATTTTCGATTTCAATTTCCGTCAATTCTCCAAGTTTTAGCGCCTCCTGGAGGATAACCCCCGGCTCTTTGGAGTGAATATGCACCTTGATAATGTCTTCCGTTTCGGCCATCACCATGGAATCACCCAGTTTCGCCAAGATTTCTCTAAACTCATCCATGGAGCCTTTTGGCTTTAATACCATAAAGTTTGTGCAATATCCCTCTTCGATCTCTTCGTTGGGCTGTAAGGAAACAGCCGGTACTTGAATAGAATCCATGGATTCCTGCACCGCAATCTTTCCAGTCAAACCCGCGTAGAAACCGTGGAGTAAAATCATCACGCCTTTTCCGCCGGAGTCAACAACCCCTGCTTCTTTGAGTGCTGCAAGCATATCCGGAGTCTTTTCCAAGACCTCGTCTCCATGAGCCAGCAACGCTTCGATGAACTCTTCTAGTTCCATATCTTGCGTGGACAATTCCAAGGCCTTTTCCGCTATAACGCGTGCGATGGTAAGCATGGTTCCTTCCACCGGCTTCATGACTGCTTTATAGGCCGTTTCACGGGCATGGTCAAGACCAGCTGCCAATTCAACGATACCCAATTTTTCGATTCCTTTTGTTCCTTTGTAAAAACCGCGTAACAATTGCGAGAGGATAACGCCCGAATTGCCCCTGGCGCCCATCAGGGAGCCGTCTGAAGCAGCTTTTATGACTTTGATGATATCATCCCCGTCTGCTCGCTTAACGCTCTCAGCGGCGGTTAGAATCGTTTTTGACATATTGGTTCCTGTATCGCCATCCGGCACAGGAAAAACGTTCAATGCATCGACCAATTCGCGATGCGCTTCTAAATTTACGGCAGCCGCAACAAAACCACGTTTAAATAACTGCCCATCAATTTGCTTCATGTGTATGAAACCTCCTAGTTGTTTTGAATGCGTACACCTTGAACATGAATGTTCACTTTAAATACGGGGAGTCCGGTGTACGTTTCAACGTTATACTTAACGGTTTCAATAACATTTTTTGCAACCGCAGAAATCTTTGTTCCAAATTGCATGATGACATACAAGTCGATAATCAAATTTGAATCTTCTTCCACATGGACTTTGACGCCCTTTGTCACATTCTCACCCTTTAGCAACTCAACAAGGCCATCTGTTGTACTCGATGGCGCCATGCCAACCAAGCCATAGCACTCTGTCGCTGTCATGCCTGCAATCTTAGCAATTGTTTGATCCTCTATAATGATTTTACCAATTTCATTTTCCAAATAAACTGCCATAATACCCCTCCAATCACTTATTCTGTGAGCTATCAGGAAAAGCATACCAAATATCGCGAAACAATTCAACTTTGAGTCTTGTAATTCACAATAAATTAATCTTGCCAAACACTTCTATAATGTGGTAAAATAGCGATGTTCGTTAAGAGATGATAGGAGGTGTAGTCATGGCAAAAGTTTGTGAAATTTGTGGAAAAGGTAAAATTTCCGGAAATATTGTAACATTCTCAAACCGTCATATCAAACGATCTTGGAAACCCAACGTACAAAAAGTACGCGTGATTGTTGATGGCACGCCAAAAAGAATGAATGTTTGTACACGTTGTTTACGTTCTAAGCGTGTTGAGCGTGCAATCTAGGTTGTGACGTATTGTTGAAATTATAGACTCCGAAAGGGGTCTTTTTTCAATAGGAGGAAAATTATGAAACGAAAATTTCGAATGTTTGGCGTCAGCGCCATTCTTTTACTCGGTCTGACGGGCAGTGGATACGCCGATTCCCCTTCTCCCTATGCCTTCGATTCCATCGCAGGGGAACGCGTTATACAGGATTTGGAATCCGGTAGCGGATTAAGCTTTCCCGCAGGATCGAAATTTGATCAAAACTTTTTACCCGTGGGCTTATCCATTACTTTCGATTCAAAAAAAATTGAATTGATTCCACAGACCTTCCCCAATGAAAAAGAAAGTTTCTGGAATTTCGCGTACTATTCGACATCACAATTTCAAAATACGTCCTTCCTGCTCAATCTGAGCGAAGGCGTTATTTATCAAAACAAGACACGGATTTATCAGGTTTCCTATGAAAGAGAGCCTCTTTTACATGAAACCAACTACTATCGATATCATCGGCTCTTTTTTATAGAACGGGGAGACTATCAAGGGGATTTGTTAATCATTCAATCTGAATCCCCCCTCACTAATGAGGAAGTTCTTTCCTATTATCATGAAGGAGATCTTCAGGATCCTTCCATTTTGCGCTCTCCATCAAGCCGTGTCAGCACTCCCATTTCTAATTCAGAGAGCCCCGATCAGACCCTTTTGCCAAACTCTGGCATTCACAGTTTGCCGCAATGGGGAATTTTCGAGCCTCAAGCGCCGCGCAGCTTATCACAGGTACATGCCTTGGAAAATCAATTGGATGCCAATTTTTCTTTGATTCTGCGATATGCGAATTTCACCGACTCCATGAAGCAACTACAGGCGGATCTGGAAAATGCTCGCTCGGAAGAACGCATCGTTGAACTTACACTCCAAACCAATGAAGGCAATCAACTAAACTCCTCCCTCTATGCCGTCTTAAACGGAATGTATGATGATGAGTTGAGGCAGTTGGCCCGTATCGTTCGGGAACAAGGCGACCCTGTCCTGTTTCGATTAAACAATGAAATGAATGGAGATTGGTGTAACTACTCTGCGTTGTATTATGGATTGGAAACCAATTTGTACCGCGATACATGGAATTGGATTTATACCCTTTTTCAAGAGGAAGGTGCCGATAACGCACGATGGATTTTCAATCCCAACGAACGATCTTACCCTCACTATCGGTGGAATCATATGTTAGCTTATCTCCCCTCCCCTTTGCAAATTGACGCCGTAGGATTGACCGGCTACAATACAGGGACTTATTATCCGGGGGAAACATGGCGATCCTTTGCAGAGATCTTTGATCCCATCTACCGGGAATATGAGGAAGTATTTGACTATCCCTTCCTGATTACCGAGTTTTCCTCCAGTTCAATCGGTGGAGACAAAGTGCAATGGATTACAGACATGTTTGCACACCTTCCGACTTATCCAAGGATCGAGGCATTGATCTGGTGGGATCATGCCGATTACGCATTTGGCGGTAAAATTGCACGGCCATATTTCATCGATGAGACACCAGAATTCATGCGTAGCTTTAAAGCAGGCATGCAGGAGTTAAAAAGAGATCAATAAAAACAAAAAAAGCTACTGACAAGTGAACACCACTCCTTGTCAGTGGCTTTTTTGTTTTTCGGAGTATGAATTTCCTGCAGGCTATAGCTTGTCTGCTTACAGAGTGACCTAGTCTACACGACACGCTCACGCGGCTTACAATTTTCCCTTCGCTATGCAGAAATAATTTTCAACAAAAAAAAGAAGTCTTACGACTTCTCTTTGGCGACCTAGAAGGGACTCGAACCCTCGACCTCCAGCGTGACAGGCTGGCATTCTAACCAACTGAACTACTAGGCCATATATGGTGGGCACTATTGG
>JABXKS010000031.1 GCA_013619125.1 Clostridiales bacterium | reverse complement strand
CAATTATTCCCATCAAAAAAGACCATCTTCCCGACAATTTGAAGTTTTTCCTTCAAAATGTCTAGTGAGATGGTCTTTCATGCAAATTCGAACCGATACGCTTTACACCTATTTCAGTGCATTTTCAATTGCTTTCAAAATAATTCTGCTACTTCCCGTCGCACCGGATACCGCATCAACTTGCAGACTCTGCTCCTCAATAACCTGGTCAACAATTTGCTCAGCCTTTTTCCCCATACCTGTCTTATGCTCTTGAATAAAAATCGTCTCAATTTGATGATTGATCACTGTCACAACCACGGTGGCACCCATCGCTTCATTATAAAAATACGACTCCTTGTATACGCCATCTTCGACCTGCGACAGATTCATTTCTCCGATCCGAATATCTTCCTTCAGTTGTTTTGTCAATTGTCCGGCAAATACCCAAGTCGCGCCTACGAAAAGAAGGACCAACACCAAAAGAACCAAACCAATTTTTTTCATCCGTTTCATCACGTACTCCTAATCAAATATCCAATTTCGCTTCGAATCTTCCCGAGTACCGCTTCTCGTGGCTCGAGGCTTCTCCGCTTTAAAAAAAACAACAGCTTTCCATGGATCGAGGAGACCAAAAGTTCTGCCAATACCTTGACTTCATCATCTAAAATATAGCCAACTTTAGCACATTCGCCGATGGTTGCGATCAGCAAGTGCCCCACCGACGGCAAATCCCCCATCTTTTCCGTGACCGCTTCCGGACTTGATCCCAGATCCTCGACAAAGAGCAGATCAAATAAAACAGGATTCTCGGCGAAATAGGCAAAGTAGCGCTCACCATAGCGAATCAGCTGATCTCTCGGATCCAAGCCCTCCTGTTTTTCTTCGATCAACGCGCGATACGCGTCTTCCAACATATCGGCTAGGCAATAGGTCAGAAGCTCATTGATGTCACGAAAATAATTATAAAGGGTAGCGTAGGAGTATCCTGCTCGATCCCCCACTTTTCGAACCGAAAGCTTCTTCACCCCGTCTTCTGCCAAAATCTCCTTTGCGGCATGAATAAAATACTGCTTCATGCGTTGTGTTTGAATCTCCTTATTGCTCATGATCGTTCTCCAGACGATTCATCGCTTCCGCAACCCGATGGATGGCCTCCATATCATATTTTGTATAACTCTTATCCACCTTCGCTATTTTTTTAATCATGCTTCGCACCAAGAAATTCATACGCTCAAAATTCAGTCCATGTCCCAGATGTTCAATAATCATCGCCCGATCCACAAGTTCGTCTCCAAGGTTCAAGCGCAGAACCTCTTCCAACTTCCCTTCCTCCATGCAGCAAACAATCAGTCCGTATGGAATATCCCCAAGGTCCAGATTCTTGATTGTCTGAATCACACCACCCGCCATTTTCCCCGCATAAACGGCTCCTCCCAGCAAAACCGCGTCGTACCCGCCCAAATCTACCGTTTTCTTTTTCAAGATATTAATCAAATCCACTTGTCCGTTGATTTCACTGGCGATTTTTTTCGCACAGGCTTCAGTCGCTCCGTACTTTGATCCGTATAGGATTGCTATCTTCATCGTTTCCTCCATCCATTAACATTATTCATCCGATTAACACTGTTAATTCTATTATATTCTGCCTCTCGATTTTGTCAAGCAACTTTCTGAAAATTCTTTCAAACAAAAAAGTAAGCGCAAAATTCGCGCTTACTCTTCGATGACTCTTGCTTTCATTTTGTTTCCTCCTCAGACAATAGCCGTTTCTCCCCTGTAATCTCCTGAATCGGCTGAATATCTTGTGTCACTTCCAGTACACCTAAGAATTCTTTTTTCGCATTGCGTACCGCAAAGTAGCGAATCATCACAAACTTCGGTCCCATGTGAATCCAAAAGTCCACATAATCCCGTTTTCCCGATTCCAAATCCTCAACAATTTTCTCCACGATATGAACGCTTGCTGGCGGGTGACAATTGCTGACATGCCTTCCCAATATCGTTTTTGGCCGGTCAAAGACTCGCTCTTTTCCCTGAGTGAAGTACTTCACCAACCCATTTTTATCTACAAAGGTCATATCCAAAGGCACCGTATTCAACACGGCATTGATCTCTTCCGGAGTCATAGCGCCGGCATCGAATTTCACCTCACCGGTCGGTGCGGTTTCCTCCGGTTCAATCTGCAACAAATTTTCGAATTTTCGCTCCGGTTTCCAGACCACGGTTGGTGTGAACATAAAATATCCAACTTCTTCGCTGGCATCGGCAATTTCCAACCATTCATCCTCGGTTAAGGTGTCGATCGCCATCGGGAACAAGATACTCTCTTCCTTGAAAATCATTTCCTTGATTTGATGAATCATTGGTTCCAAAAGCGATTGCTTCAGATCTGTTGGTACGCCACCTTCTCCAATTGCGCGGATCGCTTCTTTAATCTTTCCTCGAATTTCATCATCGACTCCCCACATCACCTTAGGCGGTGCTGTGATTTGATGGCGTTCCAGAAGCGGAAACATCAGGTTTTCTTTACGGGCATAATGGCGATCAATGCCCTTCAATTCTTCAAATATCTCAAGTATTGCCTCGCGGGACTCCCCCTCAGTTTCACCCATCCATCGAACCATGGCCGGTTTCAATCGTTCCTCGAACCATCGTTCCAATGCACGATTTTCCTGAAAGAAGGTATGGAGAGGATGACCCGGAATCTTTACCGCTTCCTGGGTACCATGAATTTCTTCAATGGATCCCTTAAAAACAGAAGCATGAACATCACAAAGCCGCTGCACTTCTTCAACTGGCATGCCTTCTTGAATCAATTTCTGCTCCATCTCCGAAATCTCCGTCGCAGATACCCCTTCAATCAGCTTGGCAAAGCGTTCCTGCACCGCTTCCACCGATGCGCCACCATGCAATTCCAGAATCAATTGCTTTAAAATCACTTGTCTTTGTTCACGGTTGTTGATCATCTCACTCATCATTTCCTCCTTGTTCAATGGTTTGATGTCATTGTACCCATAACAAAGAAAAAAAACTGTGAATCGCATCACAGTTTTCAAATTCCTTCAAATTATTCTCCGCTATCCTGCAAGGCTTCCCAATCCAGGATCTCGATTATCTTATTTCCGTTCGCACGGATCACGCCATCCCGCTCAAGACGTTTCATTTTACGGGTGACCGTTTCCCGCGTCAATCCAATATAATTCGCGATACCTTCGCGGTTCAACGGCAACTCAACTTCAAACCGCCCTTGCTCTCGTTTGCCGAATTTCTCAGCAAAATCCACAAGGACCGCGCTCACTCGCTTCTCAATGGTTTTCGCCCCCATCGATTCCAGAGTGCGTTCCAGATGTGTCAAACGATCCGACAGGGTTTCCAGAATCTTTTTTGAAATCGAGGGATGCTCATCCAACAGCGCTTGAAAAGCTTCCCGCGGAATCGTGCAAACCGCTACATTTGTCAACGCCTCCAGCGTATAGGCTGAATTTGTTTCCGCGAACAACGCACGCTCGCCCAAAAAATCTCCTGGTCCAAAGAGGTGCAGAATTTGCTGCTTCCCATCGGCTGTATCGCGATACGCTTTTAAGCGACCTCCATGTACAATCATCAAACGATCATAAGCTTGACCGTCCAGGATCAGCAGCTCCCCTTTTTTGAATGAAAGGCGTTGAATCAATCCATGAATTTTGGCATTTTCTTCGGGAGTAAGCCCGTTGAATATCGATACCTGTTGCGTACAATACCGTTCCTTGCACTGGTCACAATGAATCGCGATGACTTCCATGCCTTCCTCCTGTCTACTTCCGATTTTGCTCATAGGCATATCCATACAAAAACAGGTCTGCCGTCTCGTTTTCCCGCATGAGGAAGGTAGCGCCAACCGGTTCTCCCGATTCTCGCTTGCCAGCTGGAATTGTCAACGCCGGCGTACCCGCCATCGCATAAACGGTTGTTAGTTCCGTTCCCAAAGAAACAATCACGTCAACGCCTTTCAGCGCTTTTTCCAAAGCATTTCTCGCAATGGTGCGATTCTTCTCAACAAGCGCTTGTGCGTCCGCCTCCGAAGTTTCCGTTTGATTGGATTGTTCCAACAAGGTCTGCCCGTAAGGGGCTCGATTTTCCAAATCCTTTTGATTATACGCGATGATCTCGGCCAAGGTTTTTACTGGGGCACCATCGCCCAAGCTCTCCAAATATGCATTGAGCCCAGGTTTCATCTCATTGAACAAAATGGGTAAAATATCCAACGCTACCGCTTCCTGATCGATTGAGATCTCGATCACTTCAGCCCCCGCCGACTCCAAGTCAAACTTTACCTGATCTGTAATCGCATCTGTTCCTTCCCGAATATCCTCTTCTAACATGTGATTTGTAACAAAGCCAACTTGTTTTCCTTTTAGAGCATCCTTCGACCATTCCAGTCCTCGCGCATCAAACCCACCTTGCATGCCCGAATATATCAATGCGGCATCCTGCACACACCCTGTAATCGGTCCAACAACATCTAGGGAGCGTGCAATGGGAACCACCCCTTCTGTACTCACTCGCCCCCAGGCAGGCTTGAATCCAACGACGCCATTTTGACTGGCTGGTGAAATAATCGACCCCGCAGTTTCTGACCCCAAGGTTGCCGCCGCCAAGTGCAGTGCCATGCCACTCGCCGAGCCAGCACTGGATCCGCTGACATCAAAATCGCCATAGGCATTACGTGTATATCCACCGAGTGTTGAAAACCCATTGATGCTGGGTTGTGACATAAAATTCGCCCATTCGCTCAGGTTGGTTTTCCCCAAAATAATGGCGCCTTCCGCTTTCAATTGCTGCACCAAAATTGCATCTTCATCCCGCGTGGCTGTCTTTAATACATCCGCTCCGGCAGTCGTCTTCAAAGGGGCCTTTGTTCCTATATTATCTTTCAATAGAATCGGAATCCCGTGCAAGTCGCCCAAGTGAATCCCATTTCTTCTTGCTTGATCATATAGTCTCGCCTCTTCCAACACCTTTGGATTCAAGCCGAGCACCACATGATACGCTTGTGTTTTCTCAATCTCTTTCAAATATGCGATTGCTAGTTCTTCGCTTGTAAATCTCCCGGTGTCCAAGGCTGCTTGAAGCTCTGCAATGGACATCGTCAGATCAATCTTTTTTGTTTGTTGCTCCATGGCTTCGCCGAAAACAGAAAAATCAAGACTTTGGGTGTTTGATGTTGTCCGTTCTTCCGCCACTTGTGCTTCTACTTGGTTCTCCATCCACTGATCCATTGTCATGGGTTGTCCTCCTTGATCTTGTCGTTGCATCCAAATCAGCATACAAAATCCAATAAGTGCTAAACCCATCATACCATACTTCATTTACCCCTCCTGTACCCTTTTCTTTATCATAACAAGGGAATCATAAAGGAAGAATAAAAGGACCTTAAATTTCTTTTAAAGTGTTGGCTTTCATCGCCTGATAACCAAAAACAACCACCAACAGATACGCAACCGTCTTTGGCATCATCAAAGCGCCCACTGCTGGAACTTGACTCGCAAACAAGACCACGGGAATGTAGCAAGCAAAGGATACAATAACCGCAACTCCGATCTTCAAAAAGGTCTTGTCACTTTTCATTCGTGCTTCTTTCAAAATCAACCATACAATCAAAACACCCATGATTGTAAAAGGGATGTTGCGATAAATACCCCATGCATAAGATCCGCTCAATTGCGCCCAATTGTTTTGCGGCATCAACGATAACACCATTCGGATCCCAGCCAAAATACCCATTGTCACTCGCAGTCCTACTTGTGGAGCTTTGCCGTTTCTGACCTCCCAAATGCGATATAGGATCAAATAGAAAATTGTCATGGTAATCGAAGTCACCATTTTCCCATATCCCAATGCAACTGCTTGTGATGCAAAATCATGGGTCAGTTGCGAGATAATCCGCGGGATCAAGTGAAAGGAATCGCCTGCACCTAAAATCAATCCCATCAACCCAAACAACCAAACCAAAGAACCTTTCTTGCCTTTCTTAATCATCAGAATCGACAACCCTACAACACTAACCAAATAAAATACATCAAAAACCGCTTCAAAAATTCCCATTATTTTTCTCCCTTATTTTTCAATAGTCTTAATTAATACCCGTTCAAAGAGTTTATAATCCATATATGAGTTGGTCAACATCCCTAGCCAATTTGACAACACCAAACGCGCCAGCTCATTCCTTGAAAACACTTCGCTGGATTCGTCGAATTGTTCAAATTGTCTCTCAATTGCAAACAACACACGATTTCGCATTTGCTTCTGATGCTTCATTCCCTCACCCTTGGCTTCCTGGCTTTGAAATCCTTCTCCACTCAGCCATTCCATTCGGAAAACTTTCATTGTATCCGTCAGCTTATCATACATTTTTCGCAAATTACTCCATATGGTTTCACCCTCGGCTTCAAAGGTCTCCACGTCCTCTAAAAAATCCTCCCAAAAGCTTGCCATTAAGGCAATTACGATATAATCCTTATTCGGAAAATAATTGTACAATGTGCCCACAGATATCTCGGCATCTTTAGCAATTGCGCGCATATTCAGGGTTTCAATCCCCTGATCCAAAAGATGATATTTTGCAATTCGTAAAATTGTTTCCTTTGGATTTACCAATATCTTCGGCATGTCTCCCCCTTTTTTTGAACAACGTTCATTTAAATCTTAACCGATTCTCCCATCCTAGTCAAGCACTCAATCGTGACGTTTTTGTCATGTTCCCGCCAAAATATCTCGATTTTGTTTTCTTGTGAAAGGTGTTTGTTTTCTATTGACGGACATAACGAATTTTGATATGATCTCGTCATTACTGAAAAGCAGAAGAAAGCAGCCTAAACGAAAATAATCCCCATCACTGATTTCAAGTGATGGGGATTTTCTTTACCCTTTCACTGCCCCCGAGGACAGTCCGGCAATAAAATACTTCTGCAGAAGAATATAGAGAAGTACAATTGGGATCATGGACAGGCAAGTCATCGCCAAGACAAAGCCCCAATCCGTTCGATTATGCGCCTGAAAGAATTGTGTCAATGCCACCGGAATGGTCCGCAAACGATCCGATCGCAAGATGGTCTGCGACCAAGCCAATTCCTCGAAGGAAAACAGAAAGTTAAAAATGCTGACGGCCGCAATCGACGGAGACGCCATGGGAAGAATCGCCATGCGGTAGACCGTTAAAATCGATCCCCCATCCATATAAATAGCTTCATCCATTTCCCGCGGGATATCATCGATAAACCCCTTGATCAAGAATGTGGAAAATGGAATCATCCACGCTGTATAAAAAAGAATCACTCCCCATAGATTGTCGATCAGGTGAAACCGAACAGCCAATTCAAACTGGGGCAATATCATGGCCAATCCTGGAATGAGCATGGTCATGATAATCGCGCGATACAAAAGGTTGCGTCCTTGAAATTGGAATCTTGAAATCGAATACGCCAGCATCGAAGCAATCCAAGCCACCAACAAGGTAGACGTGCCTGCCACCAACAAGGTATTCTTCATATATTGAAAAAAGCTCGCATTCCCCAAAACATACCGGTAGTTTTCTCCTGTAATCTCCGAAAGAGAAGGAATCAATTTCGGTGGATAAGCAAAGGTCATCGCATTCGGTCGCAAGGAAGAACTAATCATAAATACCATGGGTAAAATCATGATCAACATCCCTGCCGTTAAAAGCAAGTAACGAATAACGAGTGCTTTCTTTATTCTTTTCTTCTTCATCATCTTCCCCCTCACTTCGCCTTGAAGGCGCGGAATAAAAATACCGCAATCACAATATTCATCGAGGTCACAATAAAGGACAGCGCCGCAGAATATCCCAGCTTCAAGGAGTCAAAGGTCTGCGTATACATCCATGTCAAAACAACTTCTGTTTGATGAGCCGGATTCCCTTCCGTCATAACTGCAATCGGTGTATAGGTGTTGAATGCGCCAATAATAAGCATCACCAACGCGAAGAGCAAGGTACCGCGGATCCCCGGCAAGGTAATATATCGAAACCTTTGCCAGTTGTTCACACCATCGATATCCGCCGCTTCATAATACTGTTTAGGGATCGCTTGCAAAGCGGCCAAGAAAATCACCATGTTCCAGCCGATCCCCTTCCAAATACCCAAAAAGGCCGTTGCCGTCATGGCAGGCCATCTGGAACTCAGCCATCCCACCGATCCATTCGTTAGGTGAATCACATCGGCCAAGAAATAATTCAACAATCCATCATTGCTGAAGATATATCGAAACAGTAATGCCACAACGACCCAGGACGTAATCACGGGCAGATAATACAGCAACCGATAGGTCACGCTGAACCGCGTGATACGCACAATCAACAACGCAACACACAAGCCTAAGATGATTTGCGCTGGAACTGTCAAAATCAAGTAGTACAGGGTATTCACCAAAGACCGCCTTGCGATGGGATCTGCGAATACATCCCGGTAATTCTGAAACCCGACAAAGAGCGATTGCTGGTTAAACCCGATCTTCCAATCGAAAAAACTCATGATAAACATCTTGATGATTGGATAAAAGGTGAATAATCCCATCATTAAAATACCTGGAAACAAGAGTATCAACAAGCGAGGGTCTTGTCTTTTTGTTTTTCTTTTTATCGATTCTGCCATAAAGACCTCCTTGTGAAAAGGGGAGTTTCCTCCCCTAATCTCTCTACTTAGCCAATAATGCGTCGATTTCTTTTGCTGCTTCATCCAATGCGGTTTTTACCGGCTTGAGGCCAAGAACCGCCTCGGTTGCCTTTGTATTGATGATGCCGGAAACGTCGCCCCACTGCGGGATGACCGGACGAGTTCTACAGGTTTCAAGCGCCTCTGCAAAAATCGGCAACAATGGCATCGCGTCCAATGCTTCCTGTGAATTTAACGCCTCACGATTGACAGGCATTTGACCTACTTTTGCCATCTCGATCTGCGCGTCCTTCGCTGTCATAAATTTAATGAATTCCCATGCTGCTTGCTTGTGGGCATCATCCGAGGATTCGAACATCATAAAGTTTTCGCCACCCAAAACGCCGATGGAATCCGCATCGCCTGCAGGCATTTGCATGGTGCCGATGTTCAAGTCCGGATACTTGGTCGCAAAGTCCTTCGCTTTCCAAGGTCCGTCAATGGTCATGGCGTATTTTCCAGTTCCCATGCCATCGGTGTCCCCAGGTGCTCCCGGATCAATGCTTGGCCCGTTAAAGGCACCCGCTTCATGCAAGTCCGCCATGCGTTGAATCACATCGATTGCAATCGGGCTATTGATATAGCCTTCTGCCGTAGAATAATCCGGTGACAGTACATCGCCGCCGTTGCTCCAGATATATTGGCAGAGATTCCATCCACCCATCCACGCCTCAACAAAACCTGTCACGTCATCGTTGCTGATCTCCTCGGCGATATCCCACATCTCTGCAAGATTCGCTGGTGGAGTTGAAACCAGGTCCTTGTTATAGTACAATATCTTTGTATTTGTATTTGCAGCCAACCCATAAAAATGTTCACCTCTAGCTGCCGTGCTGTTAGGTGCATCCATTATGGTTTCGGCTGCTTTTGCATAATCATCAAAACTTGTGTCCATTTCAACCAATACATTCAAGGATTGGAATAATGGAACAAATCCGATATCTCCCCTTAAAACATCCGGAAGCATCCTGGTTGTGGCTCCTGCTACAACATTGTTCTTCAATGCCGACCACTCCAGATATAACGGATCTATGACTACTCCTGGATTCTCTGCCTGAAACTCTTCGATCAATGCATTTAATACTTCCTGTTGACCGGCACCCGCGTCATAGTTGTGCCAAAATGTAATGGTGATCGGCTCCCCTGCTACTTGTGGCTCCTCGGACGCACATCCCGAAAGCAATCCTGCAACCATGATGATCAGTAAAGCCCAAATCATTCCCTTTCTTCGATTCTTGCTATTCATTCTCTTCCTCCTTCAATAATATTATGTCAAAGGCTTGCGCTGCCAACGAGCCTCCAATCATTGTTCCCACTTTGTTTTGCATTTCGATGTTGCTATTCTCCATCAAACTTTTTCCTGTCCATTTTTTCTCGTTTTGATCCAACGGAATTTCAATTTCTTTCGAATCAGAATCCCGATTGATCAGCACCAAAATTGTTTGCGATTCAGACTTTCTCAAAAATGCAAAGATTCCTTCCCTCGCATGCAAGATCTCCATTTCCCCTTCCCGCAGGGCTGGATTTTCTTTTCGAATGCGGATCAAACGCTGATAAACCTTTTTCACTTCGCGGTTCATCGCATCCCAACACATGGTTCGTCTGCAATCCGGGTCATTCTCCCCTTCCATCGCATGTTCATCTCCGTAGTAAATCATGGGGACACCTAGCAAGGTGAACTGCAATGCCGCCGCCAGTTGCAACTTTTGATCAGCGCCATTCGCCGCCGTCACAAATCGTTCCGTATCGTGGCTGCCAATCAAATTCAACAGTCCTCTATGGGTTTGAATCGGATAATTGGAAAACATCTTCCCGATCAAATCAGCAAACGCTCCTGCATCAATTGTTTCTTTCGCGATAAAATCCATCACGGCATCTCGAAACAGATAATTCATCACAGAATCCATTTGATCGCCCCGCATCATTTCCCGACCGTCCCCCCAGGTTTCCCCCAGAAGCATCGCTTGCGGATTGATTTTTTTCACCATTCTTCTAAACTCCTGCCAGAAGGTATAATCCACTTCATCGCATACATCCAGCCGCCAGCCGTCAATGCCCACTTCCAGCCAATATGCCCCCACCCGCAAACAATGCCGCCGAACAGAAGGCGTCGAAAACCGAAGCTTCGGCATCCACTTGTAATACCCCACGCATTCGTAATTCGGTGGATCCGTTTCAATTTCGCCTTCCGGCAGATAAAACCAATCCGCATATTCCGATTCCTTGCCATTCTCCAAAACATCTTGAAACTGTTTGGAATCATAGCCAATATGATTGAATACACCGTCCAGAATCACCCGAATGCCATTTTGATGGCAAAGAAGCAACATTTCCTTGAATTTTTCCAAGGTTCCGAAATGAGGATCGATGTGAAAATAATCAATGGTGTCATATTTGTGGTTGGAAGGCGACTCAAATATTGGATTCAAATACAGGGTGTTAATGCCCAAATCGACAAGATAGTCCATCGCCTCCATAATCCCTTGCAAATTTCCGCCAAAGAAATTTTCCCGGGTTGGTTTTTCTCCCCAGGCTTCGAGGCCATCCGGCTCAATTGTTTCTTTTCCTTTGCTAAACCGCTCCGGAAAAATTTGATACACGACCGCATCCTGCCACCATTTCGGCAAGGAAAACACATCCTGTTCGTTGGTGCAGAGATATTCGAAAAAACGGTCCTTTGGCGCCTCATCCAAGATGCCCGTTGTCGATAAAAATGCGATTTGTTCAGCTTTACGCCATTGAAAATAATAGCGCAAGTAGCGAATCGGCTCAACTTCCTCGATCACTGCATAATAATGATCAAATTGCGATTCTCGCGCATACCGCTTCATCTTCAAGGAATGAGAGGCTTGCTGGGATTCTGTAAATCGATTCCAAACAATCAAATATAGGTCGCCGCCCGTATTACGGGGGAGGCTGCATTCCACCACCAACTCCCTTCTCGATTTTGGATACACGCATTCACGCGATTTTTCATGAATCCAAATCTCTGGCGTTTTTAGTCTTTTTTCTTCATACACGCTTCGCCCTCCTTATGGATGATTCCCGAACCTCCACAGCTGTAGAGATCAGCATTTGCTGCTGACTTGCATCCGGATTGTCGATTAATGCCAACAGCGAATTAGCCGCCATCTCCCCCATTTGAAATACGTCTATGTGAATGCTGGTAAGAGATGGCTCTACTAATGTCGCAAGGGGATAATTATCAAAGCTCACAAGTCCCAAATCCTCCGGAATCGAAAAATTCATTTCCTGTGCTGCCTTCATGACGCCAAAACTCAAAATATTATCGCCGCAGATCACCGCGTCGGGACGCTCATTGGATTCCAACAAAGCTTTCATGGCGGAATACGCCTGCGCCTTGGATCCATCTGTCTCAATGATCCATTCGGGTTTCAACTCCACTTGATGGCGCTGAAGCGCTCGTCTGAATCCTTCCCTGCGATCGAGATTAAATAACTTGTCAAATCCTCCGCAAATCAATGCGAGTTTCTTATATCCATTCTTCATCAAATGCGCGACCGCCTGTTCTCCGCCTTGCTGATTATTGATATCCACCCATGAAACAGGCTTCACATCCTCGTCAAACTTGCCGATCACCACAAAAGGAAACTTACGTTTTCGTAGAAGGTTCAGCAATTTTACATCTGCCAATGAAGAGGGAATAATAATTCCCTGCATCCGTTTCTCATTCATCAGCCATTCCACGATTTCTTGCTTGTCTTCGCCGCGGGAACTGGCGATAATCAAGCTTAATCCCCGCTTATAAACCGCCGTTTCGATTCCATGCATCACCTTATAAAAGAAGGGATTATGAAAAGAAGAGGGCTGTTCGATATTAATCAACAACGCCACGTTCAGCGCCTTTTGATTGGAGAGTCCCCTGGCCAAGCTATTGGGAGCCTAGTTCATCTCTTTCATGGTTTTTAAAACCTTCTAACGGGTCTTGTCGGATAATTTTGGGCTCTGATTGATGACACGCGACACCGTCGCGGTCGAAACTCCTGCGGCTTTTGCGATTTCCTTGATGCTGACTGCCATATTTTTCTCCTTCCAAATTCATGCAACCGTTTACATTATCATCCAAAAAATAATTGCCAAAGTAAAATTAGCAATAATAAAAGTCTGTATTTTGCGGGATTGCAACCAGCAATCTGAAAAAAAACATAATGTAACCGGTTACATTTTTATAATACCACAACTCCTCTGCTTGTCAATCAATTTTCTGAAAAATAAAAAAAAGAGAACAATTTCGTCCTCTTTACAATTACTCAAATATGCGATTTTCAAAGGGAAAACAAATGCCACGTCAAAATCGACCCCTCTTAAAGGTTCTCCGAGAATTCCTTAAAAAAATCATTCGAATCTTTTGGCGCTTGCTCCCTATCCTGATCCGTATACTCTCGAAGGGTGGAAACAATCGTGATCTTATAACTTTTAAACAGCTTCTCTCTGCCTTCTTTCTGGCTCATTCGATGTTCAACGATATTGCGCCAACTCGCTACGGCTTCTTCATTCTCCCATACATTCATGCTCAGAAATTTTCCATCTTCAGATAGGCTTTGAAAGCGTTCAGCCGAAACAAATCCTTCAAAACCCGATAACAAAGGTTTCAGTTGCTTTGCCAGCTGCAGATACCGCTCCATTCCTTCTTCTGTTGGAATCACTTCAAACAGCACAATAATATTTCCCATATCAGCCCATACTCCTTTACTGTCCATTCTGTTCGTTCAATTACAATAACTATCCTCATTATATTCAATCGGGTAAAAACTTCTAGCGGTTTTCGGTCCTCGTACTCTTAGATCATTTGATCCCGAAACTCGATTTCCGTTCCCTCGGGTGCCTTCACCTTAAAGAGAAAACCATCTTCAACCCGATAGATCGCCTTTCCGTTTTTCAGCTTGAAATCGTCATACCCCAACTCGCGAATTTGCTCATAGGTCCATCGGATATCTTCCACATAGAAGCAGAGATGTACAATACCTTCCCGATTTTTCTCGTAAGGCGCCAAAGGCGCTTCTCCCTTCCCTGTCTGCAATTCGATAAAAAAACCGTTCATTTCCAGCCAAGTGTTGTAGGCGCGCTCATGAAATCCTGGTGTTTCCTTTGTCAGGGAAAACCCAAGCACACGCGTATAGAAATCCAAGGACTCCCCGTACCGATTCGTTTGTATGCAAACATGATGCATCATCATTGCCTATTCTCCCTCTCTTTTCTAAATTGCAGATAAAAGCTTTTCCTTCTATTCAATCGGCTGTCGAATGATCGTCCGTAGTTTTTCCGGTGCTGTGCGCCTCATATCACTCAAGTAAATCTCCCTATGCTTCCCGCGCAATTGATAGCCCTGTTCCGCAATAAAGGCGTGTAAGGCTTGAATTGTCTCCGTTTCTTCGGAAAAAGGACCAATATACAAAACCTGAGCTGCCTTTCCTTCTTTAAAGGTTTCGAAGCGAACCAGATCCAAGGCTTCTGGATTCGTTTTAGCCCGTACGGCTTGCATCGCCGCTTCGATCTGCTCCTTCGTTACTTGATCCGGTTGACGAATCATCAAGGTCCACTTCCATTCGTCCTTTCGGTCCGCGCTAAATGTACGCATGTCATCGGCATACCAGACGCCTTCCAAGGGCATCACCACATAGTCAAAACCTGCGGCTTTGAATTGGAATTTCAACGTATAGGACAACGGAAACAATGCCTCAATCGCTAATTTAAATGCCTTGGACGTATTGGGATTCCCCTCTCCGTCAATGCAAAGCATCTTCATCTCCGGCACATCCACCAGACTCATCACACCTTTTTTTGGCGCATACAATTCCTTTTGCGTTTTCTTATAATCGACTTTGCTCATTTAAATCCTCCATTCACCGTTTTCTTGTCTTCATTATATGATAAATTCACCGGAACAGGGTAAAAATAGAATATGGAGGTGAACGTCATGAGGAAACTTGTATTCCTCACCATTCTTTTCATTGCCTCTGGTTCGCTTTTCGGTTGCAGCTCAAATGAAGCGGCAATCATCGATATTCCGGATGAACCCATCCCCCAATCTTCTTTTGAAATGATTGGAGAAATCGTTGGATTTGGTCCGGGCACCGTTGAACTTTTGTATAACGGTAAGCTTACAATTTTTCCTCTTACCACAATGGAAACTTCCGACTTCTATCTGGGAGAAATGGTTGGCGTCGCTCGAATTGAAAATGAATTGCTCCTCGATGATTCCGTTTATACACTAACATCCATCGTAAAACCCGATACAGCGGAACGTATGTCGGCCATGGGCGAAATCATCCATGAAATCGATGGAATCGTTGAAACAATCAACACGAATAATTTTTCGATCCAAACCAGCACAGAATTAATTTGGATCGAAACCTATGACAATCAAAGCCTTGTTTCAGGCGCAAAAATGAAGATTGATTACTTGAACTGGGGCGACCATCTGATGATGGTTCAATGCTATGATGAATCCCTGCGATTCCTGCTGACCCTCGCCGAAAAGGAACGTTCAGAGTCAGGCAATCTTATTCTTACAGGCACCCTTGAAGACGGCACAGAACTGTCCATCCAACTCGCAACGAGTACCGTTTTAAATTTTTCTCTTGCCAGCTTGGAAACTGATGATACGCTTGCAGTCTATCCGCAAAGTGCAGTCGACAAAAAAACATCTCTCATTCATCCAAAACGCGTGGATCGCATACAATTCCGCACCCATCGCACGATCGTGAAACCCATTCTCGAATAAGTTTCAATTCAAGGTTATGAAAATCCCAGTGTATACTGGGATTTTTTGGTTTGACAAATTGAATCAAACCCATTATTCTATACTTAGTAATGCTAAGTATGATTCTATAGTAAATACTTTCTTATATAATATAATGTTAGGAGGTGCATTGTGGATCGTCTCAATCAGCAATTAAAGAAAGGCGTCTTCGAAATTCTAGTATTGAAGCTCATCAACGAGGAAGACCTCTATGGCTATGAACTCCTGAATCGATTGGAAACAGAGAGCCATGGAACTTTTAGACTGAAAGAAGGCTCCCTTTATCCGATCCTCTATCGCTTGGAGGACAAAGGCTTTATCGAAAGTTACCGAAAAAATTTATCCAGTGAACGAAAGGTGCCTAGAAAATACTATCGGATTACAAAAACTGGCATCGAATCGCTTCAAGAAATGATTGCATCCTGGAATGACTTCAAAACGATTATTGATGGAATGCTCAGCTCATGGAGGGAAATCTAATGTTAAAATCATTTAGAAAATATGCAAATCAAGTTGTTGGCATGCTCAACAGCGATACTGAAACCAAGCGACGAATTCGTGAAGATATCTTGGAACTACTCCAAGACCGCTATGAAGACACCGGAATTACTGATCCTGTTGAATTACTCGGCAGCCCACATAATTTTGCCGAAACTCTCGGGGAAGAAATTAACAAAGCAGCTTCCTTCTATCGGACAAAGCAGTCCTCGACAACCTTTCTTGGACTCCCGCTTCTAAGTTATAGTAATAATCCTGCAGTGACTTCAAAAGGTTGGATTGCGGTCGGTATAAAATCAATAGGATTTATTAGCATTGGCTCTTTTGCAACGGGTATCTTCAGTTTTGGCGCTTTCAGCATCGGACTCTTCTCATTTGGAGGTGTTTCCCTCGCTCTGCTTGCAGCGTTTGGCGGAGTTGCGGTTGCTTATGACACAGCCTTAGGCGGCGTGGCAGTTGCCTACCACCTTGCTTTCGGCGGCTTCGCCATCGCAAAGGACATCGCTATCGGCGGTTTGACCTCCGCAAGATTGATGGCCTATTTGCAAGCCTATCTCCCACAATCTGAGTCTATGATAAAAAGCCAATGGGCCTTTCGGATTCCAAATGAATTGGATTCCTTTAGCGAAATTTTCAAACGTTATTTCTCAGATTTTGGATCGGTTAAGAAAACGATTATCCAATCGATTTTGCGCATCAAATAATGAATCTAAAAAAGAATCTCAGCATCCGCTGGGATTCTTTTTTTTGATTCATATACTTTTATTCTTACACCTCAATCCCAAAATGCCCCATAAAGATTTCAGCTGCTTGATCTGCTAATTCTGTTGTTTCCATCTCGGAAAAAATTCGAAGCAAAGGCTCTGTACCAGAAAAACGTGCAACAACCCAACCACCATTTTCGAAGTAGATCTTCAGTCCATCCAAATCACTCACACGATCCACTACCCAAGGGAATTCAGGCATTTCCCGTTCTTCGAAGATTCGGCGTACCAACTCTTCCTTTTTTGCTTCTTTCAATGCCAAGTTCCGCTCAACCATTTCAAAGGAACCAAACTCTTCTTCCATGGCAACCAGCATCTCATTGATCTTCAGCCCGGTTACAC
>JABXKS010000030.1 GCA_013619125.1 Clostridiales bacterium | reverse complement strand
TCCCTCGGGTATTCAATTAAGCAACCGTAAGGATTCTATGAGTTTACACAAAATTTATTACACTCTTGTTTCTGTTTAAAGAACTCTTTTGCAAAATAAACTACCTTATTTTAATTACAACTTTGCCTTTAGCATGTCCCCTTTGAAGATAGTCATAGGCTTCCTGAACTTGTTCAAATGAGTAACTGCGATCTATCATAGGTTTTAGTACTTCGTCGTTAATCAGTTGTGTGAGATGCGTAAGCATTTCTCCACTCGGCCACATAAAGAACGCCTCGAAATTAACGTCGTATTTCTTAGCAAGTTCTTCTGTATCTTGACTCTTAAGAGAAACGATTGAACCACCCTTTTTTAGGATTTCGAAAGATTTTTTCATAATTTCTCCACCCATAGTGTCTAAGACTAAATCATAATCGCTAAGTTCCTCTTCAAATTTTTGAGTTTTGTAGTCGATCACAACATCCGCACCCAGATTTTTTACCATTTCAAAATTAGAACGACTAGTTGTAACAGCTACTTCAGCTCCAAGATGTTTCGCTATTTGAATTGCGAGTGAGCCAACACCGCCAGAGCCTGCATGAATAAGAACTTTCTGACCTTTTTGAAGATTCCCCTTCGCAGTAAGAGCTTGGAAAGCTGTTAATCCAGCCAATGGAATCGAAGCAGATTCTTCGTAATTAAGCTTTGAAGGTTTAAATGCCAACTCATCTTCCTTAACAACATTATATTCGGCAATACTCCCTGCATCCATTTGATTCGGTCTTGAATAGACCTCATCACCTATTTTAAATTTGCTGACTTTCGCTCCAACCTCTGTTACGACTCCAGAGACATCATATCCCATGATGTATGGAAATGAGATTGGCATCATCTCTTTCATATATCCAGCTTTCACTATATTATCAATTGGGTTTATGCTTGCTGCATGAACTTCTATCATTACGCTATCCTCTGAAAGTTCTGGCATTGGAACCTCTGAGATTTCAACTTGTTTCCCATAGTCTTTAATAATTGCTGCTTTCATAATATTACATCCTTTCACGCCTTATACTTTTATTTACACATGTTATTTACACATGTTTTTTACCCAAATACAGTTATCTTATTTATCATTATTAAATCCTTGTTTATTCATTACAGGATATACTTTTGGAAAATACACTTGTTTATAAGTATTGCTTGTACTCGTACTCCAATTGATTGTTTGGGCTCTGTTGATCGCTTTATAATAATCTTCCATAAGCAAATCGTAATTATCAATTTCTTTTTCAAGGTTTTCTGTTTGATATTTTTCGTCATGTCTAAATGTATTTATTGGTAATCTAGGCTTCTTTCTTGATTCACTATTTGGGTAACCAATCGCCAAACCAGCGACTGGAAAAGTCATTTTAGGAAGGTTTAGTAAATCAATTATTCCCTGAGGGTTATTCCTTATACCACCAATTGGTACAATACCTAAACCTAGTGATTCAGCAGCAATAATAGCGGCTCCCATATTTAATCCAACATCGACAGCACCTACTACTGTACTTTCTACACTTTCATGAATCTGCTGAGTTAACCCATTCTTTTTTGCTGCAAGATTAGTTTTGTAAAAATCTGTTACAAAAAGTAAAAATAACGGAGCCTCATCTATCCAAGTTTGTCCACCTGCATATTCTGCAATTGCTGCTTTTGTTTGTACATCTTGCACAACAATAATTGATGTTTGTTGACCATTAATTGAGTTCGGCATTGATTGTGCAGCTACAATAATTTCATTTATAATTGACTCGTCTATTTGATCAGACTTATAATCTCTAATTGAACGGTGATCTTTAATTATTTCAATCGTTTTATTCATCATGTTTTCTCCCTTTATATCTATCGATTTGTTTTCTTCCGATCCATTGTTTGTAAATATATTCGCCATTTGCGCAACTATTTATAAATTGTTTTTAATGTTTTCTTCTACGACATATACATCTTCAGTTGGTTCAAAGCGATTTACAACATTACCCTCTCGATCGATTAAAAACTTAGTGAAATTCCATTTAATATCATCATTTTCTTTATAATTCGGATTGATTTTTTCAAATAGTTCAACTAATTTTGGAGTGATTGGATGTTCATCATTAAAACCTTTAAAACCTTTTTCCGATTTTAGAAAAGCAAATAATGGTTCTTGATCCTCGCCATTCACATCAACTTTATCGAAAATTGGGAAGGTTATATTAAAACGCAAACTACAAAATGATTGTATTTCTTCATTAGTTCCAGGCGCTTGATTTCCAAATTGATTACTTGGAAAATCTAATACTTCAAACCCTTGCTCTCCATATTTCTCATACAGATCTTGAATCTCATCATATTGAGGGGTAAAACCACATTCAGTTGCAGAATTGATTATTAACAAGACTTTCCCCTTATATTCTTCAAGTGAAACTTTCTCTCCTGCACCATTTCGCACACTATATTTGTAT
>JABXKS010000029.1 GCA_013619125.1 Clostridiales bacterium | reverse complement strand
CCGTCGCAGTCAGCAATGGCGCTTGTGGGAATAATTCCAGGTTACTTAATTACATCAAATCTTTTTGATGAATAACCGTGGTTCCCTTTGCTTGGATACCAATACCAATGCCGGATCCGCTCAATTTTGCTGCGCGATGCGCGATCATACCAACATCAGAAGTATGAGTTACGCGAATTACTCTCGCCTTCATGCCCTCTTCTTCAATGCCCGCAATCACTTGGCGAAGCACTTCACGATGTGGTACTTTAACGATTGTCGCATTTTGGAATTTGCCAAAAGCCGGTGCAACAGCGATTACAACTTCATCACTCTTTCGACCTTCTTCAGCAATAGCGCCTTCTGTCAATGTCAATCCGCCAGTTTCTGGAACGGGTGCTGACTTTTGAGTAACGGCACATCCACTATTTTCAGCTTGATAATTCTTCAATACTTCTTCAATTACGCTGCGTACTAGGTTCTCATTAATTGTCATCTCGATCCCCCCTTACTCAAAATCCGTCGCATCAATTGCGCCCGGAATATTTTTAATTTGTTCCCATCGTTCTGGGCTCATCTGGTAACCAGTGCCTGGTCCCGCATAATCATTGCAGTTATTGACTGCAGAGATTACATGGAAATTTTCATCGATAATTGCCGATGTGTGTAGATGGTCGCCTGAAACGCGCATCTTCATCATATTCAACAAATCGCCTGCTACACCTTCGTATCCGCCGTTATGAAGCGCTTTAATTACATCGACACCAGTGATTTTTCGTTCCATCATCTCTTGTGCTGATTTCAAGTCTTCAACTACATTTCTGTCCGGCATATCTTTTGAGCCGTGGGCATAGGTTGCTGCTTCCACTCCTTCATCTGTGATTTCAGTCAAATCTAGATTCTTGAAGACTGCCTGCAAAACTTTTGCCGCTTTGTTTCGGACCTTAACTACTTCTTCTTCCGTAACCGGTTGAAGACCACCATCGAGTTTCAAATCGCGTTGAAGGACATTATAATCATCATAATCATCCGCATCGAAGTTTGAACCAGCAAACATATTGTCGTAGTTCGGTGTTGCAGAGTATCCAGAGAAGATAAAGTCTGTTCCTGGAATCATTTGCATCAATGTTCTTGCTGTCCGACGAATCGGTGAATGAGAGAATGTTTGGTCATTGCCTGATGCAACTTCCATATCCAACATGGTTGTAATTACGTTCTCTGCCAAGACCGCACGGATTCCTGAAGGAACCGCACCCGGAACACCAATACAGCTGATAGAACCGTTTTGCAAGCCTTGAACGCCAGCTGCTTTCGTAATGAAAACACAACGAGCTTCTAGATATAACATGGATTTGCCTTCGGCATAACCCATTTGAACTTCTGAACCAGTACCCGATGTAAAGCGCATTTTCAATCCGCGTGATGCATAAGCGGAAGCCAAGAATGCTTTCGACCAAGGTGTATCATCGCCATCGATAAATACTTGCTCTGTTCCGTATACGGAAACGGTTTCCGCATAGGCAGTCAAGCCGCGCATGCCGAGTTGCAATTCAGTTGCTTCTTCAACAGCACATTGTGTTAAGACGCCCGGGCGACCAACTTGAGAGCCAACCAACAATGCCAAAGCATTGAAAGGTGCGTATCGAACTACACCAACTGTTGTCTCATGCTCATCAAATCCACGAAGAGCGGCCTCTGCAGAGTCTGCAGCGATCTGAACTGGGTGATCCTTCAGGTTGGTAACGTGACATTGATTTGACGGTGTTTTTCTAGGTCGCATCTTTGTCAAAGCCATCATCAGTTCAAGGACATTCATTTTTCCCATAACTTCCGCTGCTTTTGCAGGTGTCATGGCGATGGTGTATTTTACCATCTCACTTCGCGGCACGTTAACGTCAACCAACATTTTCGCCAAATCTACTGAAGGAATTGCCATAACTTCTTCTGCTCGAGTTAATTCAATTCCGTATTCTGCGATAAAACTATCGATCAAGTCAAAATCTGCTCGTTTCTTTCCATCTAACTCTACAACCTTGCCGTTTTGAATCTTAATGCTTGGTGTAGGGTCATTGGGACCATCCATGGCGATCAAGCCTACTTCTGGCCACTCTTTAATAAATCCATCCTTATTAACATCGCGTTCTGCTAGTACTTGAAAACGTTTTGATCTCTTCATCTTCTTCCTCCTTTACTGCTTAAATATATGGAGTCGTAGCGGATTCACATTTCTCGCCCATCGTCTCAAGAAGCTTAATGCCTACTTCTTTCGCCGTAAGAACCGCTTGTCGAACCGCTCCTGAATCGCCCGTGATAAATAGAATCACTTCGTTCGAGAAACTAGTTGTTGAAGGAGATGCATAGCTCAAAACTTCTACATTAGCAGCTTTAATTGCCGCATCCGCAGTAACAACACCAATGGCTGCAGGCGCGCCTACAATCAAACCAAATGCTTTTCCAATTGGTGCACCCCATGCTTTGTTGACAGCATAGCTTGCACGTGCTGTGTATTGAAGTTCCATATATC
>JABXKS010000028.1 GCA_013619125.1 Clostridiales bacterium | reverse complement strand
CCAATAGTGCCCACCATATATGGCCTAGTAGTTCAGTTGGTTAGAATGCCAGCCTGTCACGCTGGAGGTCGAGGGTTCGAGTCCCTTCTAGGTCGCCAATTTTCACTTTAAACCAATAAGTATGCTAAGAAAAGTCAAAAAACACAACGAAATATGCTGGTGTAGCTCAATTGGTAGAGCAACTGACTTGTAATCAGTAGGTTGTGGGTTCAATTCCTATCACCAGCTCCATTGAAACAATTGGTGATGTTCAATCACCTAATATGGAGGGGTTCCCGAGTTGGCCAAAGGGGACGGACTGTAAATCCGTTAGCTGCGCTTTCACTGGTTCGAATCCAGTCCCCTCCACCAAATTACCATGCGAAAGTAGCTCAGTGGTAGAGCTTCGCCTTGCCAAGGCGAAGGTCGCGAGTTCGAATCTCGTCTTTCGCTCCATTTGCGGGTGTAGCTCAGTGGTAGAGCCCTAGCCTTCCAAGCTAGTTGCGAGGGTTCAATTCCCTTCACCCGCTCCAGTAGCATTGAAAAAATATTGAGCCAGTAGCTCAGTTGGATAGAGCAACGGCCTTCTAAGCCGTGGGTCGGGGGTTCGAATCCCTTCTGGCTCGCCAATAATTTTTTTTGGGGTATCGCCAAGCGGTAAGGCACAGGACTTTGACTCCTGCATTCACTGGTTCGAATCCAGTTACCCCAGCCATCAATTTGACCCATTAGCTCAGTTGGTAGAGCATCTGACTTTTAATCAGGGTGTCCGGCGTTCGAATCGCCGATGGGTCACCATTTACAAGGAGAGGTACCGAAGTGGTCATAACGGGGCGGTCTTGAAAACCGTTAGGGTGCAAGCCCACGTGGGTTCGAATCCCACCCTCTCCGCCACAAATATGGAGAAGTACTCAAGTTGGCTGAAGAGGCTCCCCTGCTAAGGGAGTAGGTCCTTTCAACGGGACGCGAGGGTTCGAATCCCTCTTTCTCCGCCATATTTATCTAGGGGTATAGTTCAGCTGGTAGAACGTCGGTCTCCAAAACCGAATGTCGTGGGTTCGAATCCTGCTACCCCTGCCAATTTCATTATGCAAAATATCGGGGTGTAGCGCAGTTTGGTAGCGCATCTGGTTTGGGACCAGAGGGCCGCGGGTTCAAATCCTGCCACCCCGACCAATGAATTTGGGCCTATAGCTCAGCAGGTTAGAGCGCACGCCTGATAAGCGTGAGGTCGATGGTTCGAGTCCATCTAGGCCCACCACCAAGTTCAACTAGGGCCTTTAGCTCAGTTGGTTAGAGCAACCGGCTCA
This sequence comes from Clostridiales bacterium, assembly GCA_013619125.1. Classification (GTDB taxonomy): domain Bacteria; phylum Bacillota; class Clostridia; order Tissierellales; family GPF-1; genus GPF-1. Next base: position 16,277 of record JABXKS010000028.1, on the reverse strand, counting down.
TAACCGGTCGGTCCTGGGTTCGAGTCCCCGAAGGCCCACCAACTATTTTTTACCATGCCCAGATAGCTCAGTCGGTAGAGCAGGGGACTGAAAATCCCCGTGTCGGTGGTTCGATTCCGCCTCTGGGCACCAAAGAAAAGAAGCAGTCAATTTGACTGCTTCTTTTCTGTTTGTTTATGTTCTTTTTGAATATGGTTAATAATTTTGCCGCAAAATAGATGGACGCCGAATCGATCCAATTCAGTATCAGTCGCTAAGAGTGACAGGCCGTCTGGCAATTGAATTGACTGATGGGATGCCCAGGTGGATGAAAAGGAAAAGGGATACCAGGGATGAGGCAGAGCGTGGTAGATGACGTCCTTTTCTTGAATGGCCAGGTATCGAAAACGGACCTCCAATGTTTCGTCGTGGGAATGGAAATCAACAGAAAAATTTTTGCCTTGCTTCACCAGGCTTCGTGCCAAAGTTGAGTTAGAAGGCAGATAACGCACCAAGTAAAAATCTCTCGATTTTTGTATTTTTACGAGGGTTAAAACTTCGGCAGTTTGAATCTGCCACTTTTCTTGGAGTTGAAGCATTTTCTTTTCCAAATGGAGAAGGGAGAGTAAATCCTCTTTGTTATGCTGAAAACATAGGGATGCTGCATCTTTGTCACCTCTGTGCATATGAGCCTGCAAAAGGGCGGGAATTTCTTTGCTGGGACAGGACTGAAAAACAAATTCCGGTTTTACGAGTTCGCGCAAGGTATGATTTTCCGCAAATAACAGGGGGAACCCGCCTTGGTAAAAATCATAAAGGTCGAGATGCTTTTGGATGATCGGTGGTAGGATATGATGCATTTTCGCTCGAGACACCAAGAACGGCCAGTCAAATCGTTTTCCATTGAAGCTGACAAGGACTGAATGCGCTTGGATTTCGCTAAAGAAGGATTGCAGCAAGGCGGGCTCCTCTTCTTCCGAGTCGAGCAACCATTGCTTGATTATTGGCGTTGTACCGGGTTCTACGATTAATAGCCCGATCATAACGATGGGATGAAGCCGGCGATGGAAGCCGAGTGTTTCGATATCAAAGAATAGATATTTTTTATTTGGATCTTTATAATAGGGGTCAAAGGAAAATGTGGGTATGATCAAATTATTCACACTAACTTCATTAAGTTTCATAATTTCAGCTCCTTCAGTTGGCTTTCACCGATACTCTGTTATAATATTATACAGAATGAACGAGAAGGAAGAAAGGTGTTTCGTATGCGGAAGATTGTTTTTTTACTCATTTTCATATGCTTGATTTCAATTGGATTTACGGATCAGATATTTTTTGACATATCGGATCATTGGGCAGCGTCATCCATATATTGGGCATCCGAGAAAGGATATGTCAATGGATATCCCGATGGAACCTTTCGGCCTGAACAACCGATAACCCGATTAGAATTTATGGATATTTATCAAGAAATTCTAATTCAAAATGGTGTTTTTGATATGGAATTACAAGCGTCGGATTATTTCTATGACGATTTGGTTGAAAATGAATGGGGCAGCGGCGTTGTTTCTTCGCTGGAAGGAAATTTTCAACGCAGCGGACGCAGCTTGAATGCCATATTCCCTTTACCATTATTGGACGGGGAGCAAGCTCTTACCCGAGGTGAAGCGATTCAACTGCTGGCTTGGGTCGTTCCGGCTCAAATGGATCAAGAAGTAATTTCGTTTAACGATGCAATTGATGCACCGGATCAGTCTGCTGTCGAGCGGGTTGTTGCCCACAAAATTTTCACCGGGTATCCAGATCAAACCATTCGGTTGCAGAATGGATTAACTCGAGCGGAAGCAACGATTGTTTTGCAGCGTCTCGACAATCAATTACAGATTTTAAAATCATCAGAAACCTCGAAATTGATGATCCCAACCACGATTTACGATGATACGTTTCTAGCCTATGGACAATACGATGATCGAATTGAAAAGGATGAGGATGGAAATCTAACGGACGACGGGAGATATTTACGTCTGGTTCGTACGCTGGAGTATTTGTCCTTTGACCAGCAAATTCCATTTTCTGAAAAAAAATTATACGATGACGAACCCGTACAAACGCTTGTCAGCTTGAGAACCGGCGAGTATTGGAATCGGGTTGGCGTGGATTATTATTTGTTGCACGCAGCAGAGTTTACAGAAGAAGAAACACAGATGTTGGCCAAGGAGATGTTTTTAAACTATATGGTCCGTAATGATCTGAGTTTTGTCGAAACCAAGCAATTGTTTCAACAATACGCTTTGTCTTTGGCAGAAATCGAACTGGCTGAAAACGCGTATGCCTATTGGAGCACGCAGATTAAAAGCAACCATGAGATGTTTACCATGTATACCTTGGAAGCACGAGATCACTTGGCAAGAGGGGAAATTATAAAAGCGCGGATGGTGTATGAGTGGATGCGCGAAAAAATGAGTTTCGAAGGTTCGCCAGTTTATTGGCTCTTTGAGGGCGAGATTCAGAGGTTGTATCTATCGAATTTAATTTATTTGGATAATCAAATCGGCGGAGAAGATTCTGTAGGGACGCTACTCGCACGGATACAAGGTGAAATAGAAGGCTTGCAAATGACCGAAATGGAAAAAGAAACGGCCTATGCATTGATTGAGGAGCTAACAATTCGGGTTCAATGGGAAAAAGTAAAGGTGCTTCCGTAGAAGCACCTTTAATATGGTTGCATTTCAAATATGGAACGAATTTCTTGAACATTCGATGATACGCTGAGGGCGACCATCAATTTAATGCGTGCCTTTTGTCCTGGCAGATTATAGCCAAAAATGGCACCGTGGTCATGCAGCATTTTCCCAGCTCCTTCGTAGCCGTAGGTATCCCGCACGCGTCCGGTAGGACAGCGTGACACGATGACAACGGGAAGGCCATGGTCCAAGGCGCGATAGATGCCCTGAGCCATCTCGGGAGGGACATTGCCCCGTCCTAGGGCTTCAATCACAATCCCTCGATATCCCAAGGCAATGGCATGATCGATAAAATCAGAATTGGCGCCGGTCGTTGACTTGAAAAGCGCGACACGATTCTCAAGATGATTGATCGGGTAGTATTGGTGTGGATCCAAGGTCCGGTAATAAATCACCTCATCGTTATCAACGATGCCCAATGGACCGAACTCCGGGGAACGAAAAGTATTCAACGCCAATGTATTGGTTTTGGTTACCTCTCTTGCTGCGTTCACTTCATTGTTCATGACAACGAGAACCCCTTTGTTTTGCGAGGCGGGTGAAATTGCCGTACAAATTGCGGCCGCAAGATTGCTGGGACCATCGTAACCCAATTCGGAGCCGCTTCTCATAGAGCCGACGATGACAATGGGTTTTGTTGGTGGAAGAATCAAGTCTAAAAAATACGCGGTTTCTTCCAAGGTGTCCGTCCCATGGGTAACAACAACGCCAGTAATATCTTCGCGATTGAGCTGTTCTTGAATGGCCTCCGCGAGTGCGTACATGATATCTGGTGTGATATGGGGACTGGGCAGACGAGAGAAGTTGACGACGTCGATTTCTGCGTATCTTTCTATATTTGAAAGCATACCCAAAATTTCATCGTTTGTGAGTGCGGGAATAACTGCATTGAGACGCGGATCCACCTTCATGGAGATGGTGCCGCCAGTGAAAACAATTGCAATTTTATTTTTCATTTCTACCCCCTTGTACAATGATTATCGATCTAAGTTTACCATAATTCCTAATTGGATACGTTACGGATCTGAAATAGTTGAAATATTTTCGAAGACCCGTTAAAATAAGAAGGATTGAAAGGATGATGATAATGAATTATATGGATCATGCAGCGACCACTCCGGTGCGTGCTGAGGTAATAGAAGCCATGACAGAAATGATGAAGAGTCAGTATGGAAATCCTTCATCGCTTCATAGAATGGGGTTGCAAGCGGAACATGCATTGGATACGGCCCGTGATCAGATAGCGAGTTTCTTGTCCTGTAAAGTAGAGCAAATTGTTTTCACTTCTGGAGGAACGGAAGGAAACAACTTGGGGATGAGAGGCTTTTTGCCGATTGAATTGCCTGAAAACAGCAATCTTTGCATTGGAAGCGTTGAACACAGCTCGGTCTTTCAGGTAGCTAAAGAATTGGAGCGTCGTGGTGTGGAGTGCCGGCTATTGCCTGTTGACATTCACGGCCGCATTATCATGGAAGAAGCGGTCAAACGAATCGATGCCAATACGATTCTGGTGTCCATTCAGCATGTGAATAATGAAATCGGTGGCATTCAACCGATTGAGATTTTAAGCAAGCAAATCAGAAAAGCTGCGCCGAAAGCGCATTTTCATGTTGACGGGGTGCAAGCGATTGGGAAAATTCCTGTTTCAATGAAAACATTGGATGTGGACAGCTATGCCTTTTCTGGACATAAGATCAATGCGACCAAGGGAATCGGAGCGCTCTATTTAAAGGATCCAAAAGCGAGCCGTCCTATTTTATGGGGGAGCAAGCAAGAACGCGGGTTACGCCCGGGAACGGAAAATGTGCCGGCAATTGTTGGACTGGGTGTTGCTGTCGAAAAACTAAACCAAGAGTTCGGTGCGCATCAAGCTGTCTATATCAAAAATCGCAATGCGCTTTTGCATGCGATAGAGACGGAGTTAGACCAGACTTTGGTGAACACACCATTATCCTTGGAAGAAGCGGCGCCTCATATTGTCAGCGTATCCTTTGCGGGTGTGAAGTCGGAGATTGTTTTGCATATGTTGGAAATGAAAGAGATCTATGTTTCTACAGGATCTGCTTGTTCATCCAGAGCGAAAGGAAATCGAATTTTGGCTGAAATGGGCATTGCTTCAAAATGGTTGGATGGAACGTTGAGGATCAGTTATGGTTGGGAATTAGGTCCAGAGAAAATAGAAGAATTGGTGGCGGCTTTGATTGAAGCCGTTGGAGAAGTTAGAGAATTGACGATGAGGTGAAAGATGAAACAGGTAATTAGTTTAAGTTATGGAGAAGTGGCTTTAAAAGGTGGAAACCGAAAATATTTTGTAGACAAGTTGATGAAGAATTTGAAACAAGCTCTTCGCGGATACGAAACGGACCGCATTTATCAGGATCGGACGAAATTTTATATCGAGTGTCCCTCCGAAATAGCGGATGAAGTATATGAACAGGCACGAAAAGTTTTTGGCTTTGTTGTATCGAGCCGCGCGGTTGTCTATGAGAAAGATCCAGAGAAGCTTGCGGATCAAGCCTTGGAATATGTGTCAGCGATCTTGGAAAAAGACCCGTCAATTCGAAGCTTTAAATTTGAAGCAAAGCGAAATGACAAGAAATATCCCATGAAGTCTATGGAGATTAACCCATTTTTGGGTGGTATCATTTTGAAGAAATTTGAGCACTTGCATGTGGATGTTCATAACCCGGATCTTTTGGTTCGAGTCGATATTCGAAATGCGATTTACTTCTATTCCCAGAAGGAAAAAGCGGCGGGCGGGCTTCCCATCGGTACAACCGGGCGAAGCGTATTGCTCTTGTCTGGAGGGATCGACAGTCCGGTGGCAGGTCATATGATGGCAAAACGCGGTGTGGAATTGGTTGCTGTGAACTTCAACAGCTATCCGTTTACCAGCGAACGATCGGACGAGAAGGTATTGGACTTGGCAAGAAAAATGATTCCTTATATTGGATCAATCGATGTGCATCAGGTCAATATTTTGCCGATTCAAAAAGCCATTCGTATGAATTGTCCAGAGAAAGAGATGACGATTCTCTCAAGACGATTTATGATGCGGATTGCGGAGCGGATTGCCAAGGAACAATCGGCGGGGTCATTGATCACGGGAGAAAGCCTTGGACAAGTAGCGTCTCAAACGATGGAAGGGTTGCATGCGACAAATTCAGCGGTTTCGATGCCTGTTTTTCGACCTTTGATTGGTATGGATAAAACGGAAATCATTGAGATCGCCCAAAGAATTGATACCTTTGAAACCTCGATTTTGCCGTTTGATGATTGCTGTATGGTTTTCTTGCCAAAGCACCCAGTCACGCATCCCAAATTGGGGCAGATCGAGCATTCTGAATCTGTATTAGACGTGGAAGCATTATTGGATGAAGTGATGGAATCTAGAAAAATTGTGACAATCAAAAAGGACCGTTAGGTCCTTTTTTTTGTCTCCATGATGTAATTGATATTTTGTTTCGCAATATAGTAGGTTTTATTTCCATCTTGATGGATAAAAAAATCTGATTGGGTCGGATCGCGCAGCCAAGATTTAAAGGCATCGGGATTGATTGATTTTAAATATAATGCCTCGGAACTATTATTGAAAATAATTGTAAAGGTTGTCATGATAGCCTCCTTTCATTGGTATTATATCACAATTCCTATGCTATAATTAAAAAGGACCAAGGGAGGAAGACGAGGTATGGAAATTATTTACGGCGCTTCCGGGAGCGGAAAGAGCAGATGGATTTATCAGGAATTAACAAAAATTGAACTGGATTTATCTCGTGAAGCAAGATTGATTGTTCCCGAGCAATTTACCCTGGAAGCGGAGCAGGACTATCTACAGGCAACAGGACAAAAGGGGATTTTATCCTTTGAAATTACCAGCTTTTCTCGTTTGATTCATCAAGTTGTGGAAGCCTATCAACCGGCGGCGCAACAGTGGATGAATGATCTGGGGAAGATCTTGCTCCTCGATCAGGTTTTGGAACGAGCGGGAGACGAGGTTGGCGATTTAAAACGGTTGCAAGGAAAACCTCGATTGATTCAAGAGTTTTATCGCGATTTAATGGATGGAAAATGGGCAAGCGAAACCCTTGAAATAGCAATTAATGAATTAAAGGAAAATCAAGAAGACTTGGCGGACAAGTTGCAAGCTCTCCGCACGCTTCTGATCCGTTATGAAATGGAATTGGCGCAAGAAGGTCTTGTGGATGAAGTGGTCTATACGCAAATTGCTTGTGAGCTGATTCGGACCTATTGTCCTTTTCAAGATGCGGTAATTTGGATCGATCAGTTCTGGGGCTTTTCTCTGTTGGAACTGGAGGTTCTGCAGGCGATATCCGAGCAGACAGAGTCTGTGTATCTTGTTCTGACGAAAGAAGATGGGAAGGAGACTTCTCTTTTTGAGCCCGTGGATCAAACAATTCTGTCATTGAAGGAGCGCTGGCCTTTGGCCAAGCTGACAGCTTTTGCTTCTAGGGCGGAAGATGAGAGGAAATTTCAAGGGATCAAAGAGATGTTGATGGGCGGTTTGCCATCTGAGGGAAAATATAATGGAGGGGGGATTACACTCCGCAGTGCAGTAAACCGAGAGGAAGAGGTGCGATTTAGCGCGTCTACAATCAGGGAGCTGCATCAAGAGGGAATCCCCTACGAAAGCATGCAGTTGGTTGTCAGCGAGTATGAGGCGTACTTGCCCTTGATTCGTCGGATTTTTTATCAATCGGCGATCCCGGTGCATTTGGACCATAATCGCAAGATTGCAGATTTTCCGGCAGCACAAGCGGTTTTGTTCTTGCTTCGATTCTATGAATCAAGGCGGTATGTGGATCTATTTGCAGCCTTGAAAACAGGATATTTTTCCACAAAGGATGAAATGATTGATCGGCTAGAGATCTTGGTTACCCAGCGGGGATGGATTTATTTTGGAGAGTGGCAATTGCCTCTCTTTTCCTCTGGCGATGCTACGCTTGCCGAACAAGTGAGAAAATTGATCAAGGCGAATACTCCGAGTAAGAGGAAACTTACCAGTGAAGAGCACTGGGAAAAGGTGAAGAACACACTGAAGGAGGTTGGATATTTCGAGGCGTTTAAAAAGCGGGATCGAGAAATAAATCTGGAATCCAATCGGATGGAACATCAGTCGATTTGGCGGGGCATGCAGGGCGCCGTGGAACAAATGCATGCCTTGCATCGGGAAAAACAGATGGGCCGTACGGCGTTTATTCGACAATTCGTTTTGGGGTGTGAATTGATCCGCGTGGGTATTCTTCCTGCGATTTGCGGAGAAGTTATGGTGCGTGATTTGATTCGCAGCCGTTCGACTTCGAAACGGATCACTCTGTTTCTGGGTGTCAACGAGGGCAAGTTTCCTTTGGTTGAATCTCAGAATGGTTTTTTTGATTTTGACGAGCGCGAAGAATTGGCAAAACATGAGCTAAAAATGGGGTCGACTCAAAACCATCAATTGCGGATGCAGGAATTGGCCATCTATCAAATTGTTGCGACAACGACAGAGCAGGTCGTGTTTTTATGGAGCAGAAAGAATCAAAACTATGAAGAGTTGTTGCCGGCTGCGTGGATTCGCGATTTGGAACTCTGGCATTCTAATCTATCCATCCAATCAATCGAGTGGAAAGATCTGCTCCTATGCAAAGGAGAGGCGATGCGAATTTGCAGGCGCGTCTATCGGAAGCTGATGGAGGGGCAAGCCGTATCGGTGGAAGAACGAAGATTTGCCGATCGTGCTTTTATGGAATTGGATGCGCAGAGAAAAACACATTTGCGTCATTTGCTACAATACGGAAATCAAGTAGAACCTCTTTCAAGGGCACAGGCGGAAGCCTTGTTCGATGGAGAGGAAACCTCAATTACTGAATTGGAAAAACAGAATCAGTGTCCATTTGCGCATTTTGTTGCGTATGGATTAAAACCCTTTGTGGCGCAACCGTATCGCATTCAGGATCCGGATGTGGGACAAGTCATGCATGATTTGCTTGAAATGGGATTTCAACAACACCTAGATGGAGAGTTAGATCCGGCAGAGAAGGGTACCGATTTTGACGAATTGGCAGATGTGTACTTCGAGGCTTATCGAGAAGGAATCTTTCGAAAAAGTAATACATCACGCTATATCGAAACACAAGTAAGAGAAAGTGTGGAGGCTTCTTTGCGGCAATTGATCATTCAAAATGATGCAAGTGATTTTTCCGTCTTGGGTCAGGAAGTGGATTTTGGTCTGCGGGATGCGGAGCTGGAACCTCTACAAGTTGTTTTAACGGATACGAGAACTATTTCATTGCGCGGCCGAATTGACCGGATCGATCTTTACTCGAAGGATCAAGAAACCTTCTTGCGCGTCATCGACTATAAGTCGGGCAAAAACACAGTGGATCCAGAGGAAATGCATGCGGGCATTCAACTTCAGCTGCCGGCATATATGAATGTCTTTCAAAAAAATCGTGCGGAAATGAATCCGACTCCGGCGGGGATGTTTTATTATTATATTGATCAACCATTGCCGATGATGGAACAGGGAACGGGTCTGGAGAAGCAAATTCGCGAGTTTTACAAGATGCAAGGCATGTTCCTCGGAGAAGGGGAGCTGGTCTCTGCCATGGATCGAAGCTATCAGGATACTGGTATTGCGGATTCCATTTCGGCGAAGCGATTGAAAAATGGAAATATTCAGCGGGGTCGCGGTATCATCGATCGCAATCAGATGGATGTCATTTTAAAGGAAAATCTTGCGCATATTGAAAGATCCGTGCGAGAAATCCAGCAAGGCGACATTCAAATCTATCCGTATCGCAGTTCGAATCGCGACTCTTGCAAGGGATGTTCCTACGGCGGCATCTGTCAATTTGATGAGGCTTTTTTTGAAAATGCCAGTCGAGAGCGAGCAGCAGACATGAAGGAGGACAGCGAGGCATGAGATGGACAGAAGAACAAGAATCTGCAATTCTGTCTTCGGACAATCAAATTCTGGTAGCAGCCGCAGCCGGATCCGGAAAAACCGCTGTGCTTTCTGAGCGGATTCTAACGTATTTGAGACGAGGTGGCGAGGTGACGCAAATTCTGGTCGTTACTTTCACCAATGCCGCAGCGGAAGAACTGAAGGCAAGAATCAGAAAAAAAATTCAGGTGGAGTTGACAAGCGGGGCGGGAGATACTCGGTTTTGGCAACGCCAGATGGAGCAGTTGGAATGGGCATCTATACAGACATTTCACAGTTTTTGCAAGAAAATCATCGATCAGAATTTGTATTTCCTCCCCTATGACAAGGGGTATCGATTGATACAGAATCAAGAACGAACCAGGTTGCGCAAAGAAGTGATTCGAGAAGTGTTGGATCGGAACTATCATGTTGAAGATCTATCCAGGCAGGCGGTATTTAAGCAATTTCGCACGCCTAAATCCGATGAGAAGCTTATTGAGATCATGGAGCGGGTTCTTCGATATCTACGAAGTCATCCGGAAAAAAGCGCTTTGAGGATGGAACAGGGGGAATGGGAAGCCATACTGATTGACGAGATGGAGATTGCCTTTCAATCTCTGGATGCAGTTTTGCAAGATCTGCTGCTGATATGCGAAGAACCTTGCGGACCAAAAAAATATAGCGCTGCATTGGAATCAGATCGTGAATTTATCCGTACTTTGCAAAGTATTCTAAAGCAGAAAGAATTTTCGGGATTTCTGGAAGCGAAAGAATGGAAGTTTTCCCGGTTTACCGCCATTCGAAAAGAAGAGAAAGCCTTATTGGATGAGCAGTTGATTGAGCGCGTGAAAAGCCTGAGGACTTTGAGTAAAAAACTGCTGAAAAAATGGTTGGAAGAAATCCTCATCCCTGTAGCGAAGTGGACCTTGAATGCAGATATGGATTCGCAAACAAAGGCGCTTGTCGCCCTTGCGCGGGAGGCGGAGAGTGCTATTCAAAGCCGTAAGGTAAAAGAGGGAAAGATGGATTTCGACGATCTGGAAACTTATGCCTATGAGCTTTTGTTGCAACCGAAGGTGGCGCATCGTTATCGCAAGCGATATGATCAAATATATGTGGACGAGTATCAGGATACAAGTCATATGCAAGAGGCGGTTTTGATGAAGATTCACCATGGGAATCAATTGTTTTTTGTGGGGGATGGAAAGCAAAGCATCTATCAGTTCCGCGGAGCGACACCTGAGCTGTTTTTGTCGAAAATTCGGGATGAAAGCCATGGGTTTTCTTCGATTCGATTGAATCAAAATTTTCGCTCGAAGGTAAGGGTGATCGATGGAGTCAATGCTTTTTTCAATCAGCGAATGAAAACAGAATTTGGCGGAGTGGATTATAGGGAAACCGATCAGTTGAAATACGGTCAAGCCCTGTCTGGGGAAGAAAGCCCGAAATTTATGGTGGTAAAAAGCGAGCGCGGGGTAGATGGAGAGATCGATTGGATCGCTGATCAGATACAACATCTCCTTGATCAAGGGAATCCACCCAATCAAATTGCCATATTGGCGCGATCTCTCGCATCTGTTCAAGAACGTTTTCAACGCGTTTTTCAGAAGCGCGGAATCCCCTTTCAGACCAATACGCAATTGAATGCGATGGATGCAGTTGAAATCAGGATGGTTCAATCTTTGTTATTTCTTGTTAACGGGGCAATTTCTGACACCGTGCTCCTTGCGGCAATGAGAGTGCCGATTTGGGGATTTACTGCCGATGAGTTGGCGACAATTCGTGAATTTCAACCAATTGGACGATTTGAATTGGCTTCTAGAGCCTATGAGAAACAAGTACGAGACCCTTTGGGGCGAAAAATCCAAGGATTTTATCAGTCGATTGCATCTCTCAGGGAGCGCGCGCGACAGATTCCTTTGGAGGATTTTTTAGAGGAATTGTTGGAAACGGGTGACTTGATTGGTCAGATCTCCAGCTTGCCTGGCGGGTTTCAAAGGGAACATGGGGTGAAGTCCTATATAGCAAGCCTTCAGGCAAGAGTCAATGGGCATTGTGCGACACTGCATCAATTGTGTGCATGTATCGAGGACGAACAGCGGGAAGGCATTGCGATGACCCTGCCAATCGCTCAGACGGAGCGAGGGGTGCGTCTGATGACGATCCACGCCAGCAAAGGGCTGGAATTCGAAACGGTATTCATTGTGAATGCCAGTCAAAAGGCGAACCTGAGAGAATTGGTTGAGCCGGTTCAGATCCACGATGAATTTGGCGTGGCCATGTCATGTTATCATCATGAAAAGAAAGCACTGAATACTCCGCTTGAGATGAAAATTGCCAAGGAGCGAATCCGAAGGCGGCGGGTAAGTGAAGAATTGAGAATTTTTTATGTAGGGATGACACGGGCGGTTGAACGGTTGATTGTGGTTGCTCATGATGCAAACCCCGAGAGAACACGGGAAAAGCAATCCTATTATGCAACTGTCTATGGGGGGATCGAGTCGCCGTCACTCTATCATTGGATGATTGGAGCGAGGCTTTGGGACCATCCAGCGTGGGATTATCACGAAGAGACTTATTTATCCACCTCTGAGCAGGAAAATCGGGAAGAAGAACCATTCTTGCAAGAGTCGGAAGACCATCTCGTCGCGGAAACCGAAGCCGCCAATTATCAGACGAAACCTGGGAAGAAAAGAAAGGTCAATTTGACTGGCTGGATTCGAAGAGATGAGGAAAGGCAAGTCGTTTTTGAAGAAAAAACCACCTGGATTGAATTGGGAATCGCCTTTCATGAGGTGCTTGAAAAGTTGCCTTTACTGGCGTTTGAAACACTTGAGCAGGTTGTGGCATCCATGGAGCAATTGGAGCTGACAAGGCGCATCACTGTGAAAACGAGACAGCGAGTCGATCCTGATCTGGTTTGGAAGTGGGTGCAATCAAATATCGGTCGCCGAATTAGTAAATCAAAACAAGTATTTCGTGAAAAGTCTTTTGTCGGCACCTTACCGGATAATCAGGATGCTTTGTATGCGCAAGGGAAACTCGATTGCCTCTTTTCAGAAGAGGACGGATGGGTGTTGGTTGATTATAAGTATCGGATCCACGAAAGTCATGATCTGGCAGTTCGACAGGTTCACGCGTATCGCGAGATGCTCTCAACATGCTTTCAGATCCATATCAAAGAAGCATACTTGTATGAATGGATTTCCGGAGATCTGATCGAAATTCAGTTGAATTGATTATTCCCAAAAAAGGGTGGTATGAGTATTATACATGAATTCAAGGGAGGGGTATGTATGCTATTCAAAACCTATTTGACACAGAGGAAATCCTATCGTTCTTATCAGAAGCATGATTTGGATGAGGGCAATTTGTCGCAACTGAAGTACTATATGGAACAATTGAATGAGGTTTATGGCGAAGAATGGTTTTCTTTGTCGTTTTTTGAAGATGGAAAACAGGTTATTAAAAAATTGAAAGGCCATGCAGGGTATCACGGTGTGATGATTGAGAGTCCTCATTATGTTGGGTTTAGTGTGAAAAAAGACACCTATGAAGCCTATCTATGGGGCGCATACGCCTTGGCCGCATTGGAAAAGAAAGCTTTTGAACTCGATGTTGAAAGCTGTTGGGTCAGCTTGCAAGATGTTCCTAATGAGATACGAGGTAGTATAACGGAGGATCCGGAAGAAAGGACAGAGGCTGTTCTTGCTTTGGGACAAGGGAAAGATCACCTGCCTTTCCGGCCGAATGAAACATCAAACCGATTGCCTTTGAAAGAATTGGTTTTTGAAGACGACTTGGATCATCCCTTCGATCTGGAAAAACTCTCGAACTGGGGGCTTGAAGATCTTTTCTATTATGTTCGAAATGCGCCTTCTGCCTATAATCATCAACCATGGCGATTTATCATTCGAGAGGGGAAGGTTTGGTTGGCGATGAAATCCTTTGACGAATCCAATGAATACCTGGATGCCGGAATTGTGATGTTCTTGTTTGAGGGGTTAGCATCTGACGACAATTACTTGGGCAAGTGGAAATTGGAACCATTGCATGAAGAAAAAGGATATTCATTTGTTGCAACCTATCATTTGTAACTTAGCCGTTTACAAATCCGAATGAGCGTGGTATACTTTTCATGGTTTATCCCTTACCGCGGCAAAAATTAGGGAGGTATTTTATACAATGGCAAGAATGAAAGGTCCACGTTTTAAACAATGTCGTCGTCTCGGATTAAACGTAGTTGGTCATCCAAAGGCGATGAACCGCGCGAAGCGCGGTACGAGTCGAGCAGACAAGAAGTTATCAAGTTACGGTGAGCAGTTGTTAGAAAAGCAACGTCTTCGCAACTACTACAATGTAATGGAGAAACAATTCCGTAAGTATGTTGAAAAAGCAATCAACTCAGAGGGTGTAACGGGCGAGGTTTTGGTTCAAACACTTGAGTGTCGATTGGACAACATGGTTTACCGATCAGGTTTCGGCAATTCAATCCGTCAAGCGCGCCAAATGGTTTCCCATGGGCATATCTTGGTTAATGGAAAGAAAGTCGACATCGCTTCATACATTGTTAAAGTAGGTGATGTGATCTCTCTTCGCGAAAAATCTCGCAAGAATGATCTTTACGTTGCAAATCTTGAGAATGCAAACTTTAGCGTGAATTACTTGACTGTTGATCGAAAAAACTTTACATCGACTTTGGCGAGCATGCCAAGCCGTTCAGAAGTTCCGATCCAAATCGAAGATCAGCTAGTAGTTGAATTTTACTCGCGAATGTTGTAAGAAAAGAAGCGCTTTGCGCTTCTTTTTTTCTTTGTCTAAAACAGGGGTGAAATCGTTGCATTTTGAAGCGTGGCAAAAAGCTGAGGTTCGGTTATAATGGAGAAAGAACAAGCGCGGCTTGTTGTTGAGGGTGAAGGGGTTGCGCTGGAACCGTATGGTTTGTTGAAAAAAGGAGGAAAGATGAAAAAAATTGGAGAAATTGCATTAGGGATTGTCTTCTCGATGGTTTCCCTGCTTTTCTTTTCGTACATCATGTTGTTTCAATTGGGTGAGAATCAGGCATTTTTTCTAAGACAGATTGAATCGAATCAACTGGAGCAAGTGGTAGGATTAGATGAGATGGTGATTGTAGAAGCCTATGAAAAAATCTTTGAGTTTTCGACAGGGGACCGGGAAACGCTGGCGGATCCGCAAGATTCTTTTATGTATTCGGAGAAGGAAATTGCGCATATGAGAGATGTTCAGGGGCTTTTTTTACTTCTGGAGCGGATTGCATGGATCGGATTTGGCATTGGAATCGTTATCATTTTTTTTGCCTTGACACGGCGTGTTTCGGGTGCGACAATATGGATAAGTTCGCTGGTCAGCCTTTTGGTTGTCGGGATCTTAGCTATTTTCATGATGAATGAGTTTCAAACGGCATTTATACGGTTCCATGAGTTATTGTTCACGAATAATATGTGGCTATTGGATCCAAGGCATGATTTTCTGATTCAAATTATGCCAGAGTCATTTTTCATCGAAGCTGCAAAGATTTTGTTTACGCGAATTTTGATTGCCTATGGATTGCTCCATGCATTGCTTGGAGTGATTGATAAATTTTATAGAAATTGTGCTAGCAGAGTAGATTAACCGCGTCAAGTGTTTGAGGATGGGATGTCGCCTCAGAACGAAGGAAATTCCGCGATGGTTGATCGCGTCCACTGCTGCGTTAGAGACCCTTTCTTTGATGCAGAGTATTGCTGCACAAAGGGAGGTCTTTTTATGAACAAAGAACGATCATTGAAACGGATGGTCAATGCGGCATTTCTTATCGCCATCAGCATTGTGCTGACAAGAATGCTCTCGATCACAACACCATTTTTTCGGATTGGTTTCGGAAGCATTCCCATTATGATTGCTGGGATTGTGCTGGGCCCCAAGTACGGCTTTGTAGTAGGGGGGATTGCCGATATCGTTGGATTTATGATGAATCCAATGGGATCCTTTATGCCGGGATTCACCTTGACGTCGGCCATGACAGGCGCGATTCCAGGCTGGATCTGGCACATGACCGAACAACGGAAGGAACGGGGCTTTTCAAAAAGCTTGTGGATCATCATTGGGATTTTTTCTGCTGGGCTCTTGGCCTCGATTTTTAGAGTTGGTCCGCTTCGATGGGAAGAAAATCAACTGTTTGTCGGAGAAATTGCGATTTCATTGATCTATATTTTTATCGCGGTTGTTCTTGGCGTCGTGTTGATTGCGGCCACATACTTTCGGAATCAACGAGGAGATCAAAATGGATCAATTGGACGATTGTTTATGGTGGTGGCACTTACGAATATAGTTTGTTCCATGGGACTGAATACCCTGTGGCTAAGCATCTTGTTAGGGAAGGGATTCTTAGTCTTATTACCAGCGAGAATGATTGTGAGTTTGATTACAATACCAGTTCACACCATTGTTTTGTACCATTTATCGAGAACTTTTTCATATTTTGACAAATAATCAGCCTTCGGGCTGATTATTTTTTATGAATTTGTGGTAAACTATGGATAAGGATAAATTTTTATTCTTTGTATTATTTTGTATTTCATTACAAAAAAGTTGGATTTCTCATAAAAACAGGAATATAA
>JABXKS010000027.1 GCA_013619125.1 Clostridiales bacterium | reverse complement strand
CGTGTTACTTTATTTCTTTGCTTCTTCATTGACCAAAAGGTCAAATTCGAGGCTGTCATGTTCAGTTTTCAAAGATCATCACCGCCGTATTGGCGACTTGACTAGTGTAACAGATATGGAAAATCTTGTCAACACCTTTTTTTATTCTCGCCTTGCGTTTCCGCTTTTGGCGACTTGATTATTCTAGCATTTGACGTTTGCTTTGTCAAGCGCTTTTTTTTGCTCTATTCCGCTTGTTATCTGGCTTAGAGCATTTTTTAGCGGCCAAGTTTCCCTGACCGCTTATTTATAATACCAAAGGATGCAGAGACTGTCAACTGGTAAAAAGAAGTTCCTATTTTCTGACGATTCACTTCCCCATGGATAAGAATCCATAGAGGGTATTCCAAGTCGTGTCGGTTTCGAATCCCTTTCTCCACGCACCAAATCCAGCCAATTGATATTTATGGATCAGTTGAACGCGCTGATACATGGATAAGGCATCTTCTAGCCAAATCTGATAGTATCCGTTTTCATCTTCATAGCTCACTTTGAATTGTCTGGCGCCAGGATCCCACACGGGAGTCAAGTCCCGTTCATCAATGATATTTTGAACCCCATTCAATGTCAGTGCTTTCGCCCGTGCCTTGCCTGTTCCCGTCAATGGTTCCTGCCAGCGTCTGACGTAGAGCGGAATGCCCAAGACCAATTGTTCCGCCGGCACTTCCTCCAAGGTCATCTGAATACTTTCTTCCGTCCACTGTAGGCTTGCAACGGGTCCACTCTCCCCGCCACCGTGATAGTACTCGTCATAGGCCATTAGAAAGATATAGTCCAATGCGTTGGCCAACTCTTTTCGATCATAGCATAAAGACCAATTGGGACTTCCACCTGGACGGGTTACATCCATGGATAAAAACAGATCGGCTTCCCTCGTCTTGATAAACAACTCGCGAACGAATTGAGACAAATAGTCACGATCCTCCTCATAGATGTTTTCAAAGTCCAGGTTGATTCCTTCCAATCGATATGCCTTTGCCAATCGAACGATCTCCTCTTCAACCGCTTGCCGCTGAACGGGATCCCGCAGCATTTCCTTGGTCCAGTCGGGATCAAAGGCGTTTTTAAAGAGTGCCCAAATGGCGTATCCCTGTTGTTTGGCCCATTCACGATAGGTCTCGTTTCCCATGTCTAGAATGGTAAAGTTCCCCTCTTCTTTTTGAAGAGAAAACCAGGTGGGCGACAGCACGTTAAGGCCAATGGCCGGTTCCAATTTATAGGTTAACGCTGTGTTTTCATTAAAATAATCCCATGCCAATAAAATCGGCTCGGAAAATTCTTTGTTTGCTTTTTGAGTTGGACTGATGTCTTCATGGAAGCTTACCTGTTCTTTTTGCAAGTAGCCTTCTCTTCCGCTTGCCGTAATGACAAAAATCCAATCCTCTTTGTCCTGCAGTCTTTCTTCATAGACAAAGACTCGACTCATGGGCGTTAAAATATCCACGGCAGAAGCCAAGAACGAAGGCTCCGATCTCAATCGAACGGTCTTATTTACATGGTATTCCGAATATGACACCGAACCGCTTTGCAGGGTAGCGCCTAATTTGACAGTGCTCCAATTGATCGGCGTGCCCAGAGCATTCTGTACAATCTTCGCAGAAAGATAAAGCTTGTCGCTAGTGCGGAATCCCGCTTCCTGCTCATCAAGCTTTCCATTTACAAATACTTCATCACCTGTAAGGGTCAGCATGGTCAGGCGGTCGGCCGAAAAGATATGCAGACTCTCCCCTTCCTCGAAACTGATCAGTCCGGGAATGGATCTGACTTGAGATTCCAACAGATACAGTTCCCCGTTATGAAGAATCGTTTTCGCGCCTCTGATCAACTCTCCATCAATTCGTAATTGAAATTCTTCTGTTTCTTCCGGCTGATCGAAATAACGAATCCCCAAAAGAAGTCCGCTCAAAACAATCGCGACAACTATAAGTATGATGCTCCATCGTTTCATGACATTCCTCCCCCATGTATTTTCATTATACCGAATTCCAGGTATTTCAATATGAACTCTTTATGAATCTTGTCCCAAACGCGCCAGCAATTGTTTTGCCGCAGCTTGCTCCGGGTTCAGTTGAAGCACCAGACGCAAATCTGAAATCGCATCACGCGCTTGATTCATCGCAAGATAGATCTGTGCGCGAATCAAATAAGCCTCCGGCCATTCCCGTGCCGCAACGATGGTTTTTTGGATTTTTTCCATCGCTTCCTGGTGTTGTCCAAGCATGTATTGCGTTTGTGCAAGTTCAAAGAGGATCATCGGTTCCTCTTCTTTCAAGAACTCCGAACGTCGCATATGGTTCATAGCTTCGTCGAGTTGATTGACTCCGCGATAGCAAATCCCCAACAACAATTCCGCCTGCCACCATTCCTTTTCGTTCGCAGTTAAGCTTTCCAACACTTGGATGGATTGATCAAATTGACCGGCTTGAGAGTACTGTACCGCCTCTTCATACATGGCGTACGGTGAGATGGCTTGCAGGGTTTCCAAAACCTCGAGTTTGATTTCCTCTAACCCGTCTTGATCGGCGATCAGGTCTACATATCGTTGGAACTGATGCTGCGCTGCCAAATATTGGTTGACATAGACATAATAATGCCCCAGCTTGTAATGCGCGGCAAATATTTCTGGCGCATCTTGCGTCAATCGCCGATATTCTTTAGCGGCTAAATCATAAAGAAAATCACCCGCACGGGTTGCGCCTTCTTTGATTCGCTTTTCGGCAAACCGTTCGATGCTGATCGCAAAGGAAAACTCCAACTCATGATTTTGCGGATACAAGAAAGTTAACGTCCGAAGCAGAACCATAGCATTGTCCGGCATTTCCAAATCAAAGAATCCCTGCGCTTTTTTTCCCAAGACCGCACGGATCTGATTGCCAGTCAGATCTTCCAATAATTGATGATAGGTTTGATAATGAGGAAAGGTTTCGTCGATCCCCATGACCATTGCCAAATCGACAATCAGATTTTCCAATTGAATTTCTGTTCCAATATCTGTTTTCACCCATCCCGCCATGGTTTCCGTCCGAATTGGGAGCGGCAAGGCTTCAGGAATTACCCCTTGTGTTTGTGGGATTGCAATCGGTTCTTTCAATTCGATAAACACCCACTCGTCCATACGTCGCTTTAAAATTTCTGATAGATTCATACAATCATCCTTCTTTCAAATTCTCGTTTTCTTCTAGACGACTTGTCTAAAATTTGATAAATCAATCCTCGAAAAACCATCCATAGAAAAAAGATCGCCTGGCCCACGCCCAAAATTAGAATATTAGACAAGCCGCGAGCCGTTGATGCAAATGGTGCGATGGTTAAAAGATTCAAATCCAGTGTTCCGGCAATCCCGTAAAAAATCACTTGCCAGACAGCCATCATCACCGTCCAGATCAAAATATTCTCTTTCTGAAAGTGGAAAACACGTCCAAAAACGCCAGTGAAACTTTCGTGGCGAAGGTAAATGGTTTCTGGTAATGGACTGAGTGCCAAATACATAGCAAGTGGAATGATAGGAATGCCCGCGACAGAAAAGCGATAGAGAAATACATTTCCGGTAAAAGCAAATAAAATCCACAAAAGGAATCGGACGCCCAAAACTTTATAGAAAAATGCCATCATCCCATCCTTGAAGGTATGAAAGCCGATACGATGACGACGAATGACGCTAAGAACCAAGTAGTATAGAACGGACAGCAAAACCGCCTGCCAAAGAGAAAATAGAAATCCGGAAAACATGCTTCCTCCAGCAAATAACAAAGGCGTAACAACAAGGTAAGCCACAAGGATTCCCCAACTCAGGGCTACCCCCAGGGCCAAATTCCCCGCCCGATCAATGAATTGCTTGCCTGCCTGCTTATAAACGTATAACCAATCGGTCAAATTGAACATCTTCATTTTCCTCCTTTAGTTGATAAACTTCACACGGTTGAACAAACAGGGCTGTTCTTTTCTTATGAAAGACAAGAGCAATCGCAGTTTGGTCCTCTTCTGTCAATGCGATACCCAAGAATTGAAATCTGGCAATCGCCACATCTGGGTATTTTTGTTTCCGCTGATTGCCTTCAAGAGACAATTGATTTCCCAGAAACAGATCTGCGATGGCGTTTTTCGCGGAACGCTTCATTTCAGTTGCTGGATGATCTTTGCGGTAGGGTTCTCCATTAGCGTACAAGGAATCAAAAAGAAGCCGTTCTTCCCATTCCAGTCTTTCGTTCTCAGTCAACGCCCATTTTTGAGAGAATTTGGACAAAATCACGTACAAATCTCCCCTTCTGTGCTTGCGCAAATGAAGCTCTTGATTCACCCAATACTGGGAAAAAGCTTCGAAAAAATCAAACGGAGTATCAAATTGATCCAAAGCAAAAGACAGACTTGTTAAAAAGCCCTGGTTGTTGTTGTATTTATCTACCAGATCTTCGATCCATTTTAATTTTTGCACATCCCCGTAAGACAGCCATGGTGTTTTTAACACTTCATACGGTGGATCATCACAACAGGTGATGTCGTATTCTTCGTTTCGCAGGCGAAGCTCGGATCCTTTTAAAAGCTTTAAAAAACCCAACTGAATGACATGGGCTCGCAACGAAAAGACATCATTAAAAGATTTTCGAAAGGAAACATAATCTTCATACGGCAAACCAGCGATCAAATCCACATGGAGATGGATGTTTTCTTGCATTCTCAGTTCTCCGATCACTCGGCGATACAGATCGATTTCTCTTGCGCGATGGATCGCCTTTGAGGTTTCCGGGTTTGTGGATTGAATCCCGATTTCAAGCTGTACCATTCCCTCTGGCAGGGTTGCTAAGCGTTCGATAAAAAGCGGGCTAAGCCGATCAGGGCTACATTCAAAATGAAAATTCGTAATTCCGTTATGATTCTTTTCCAGGAAATCGATCAAGGCCATGGCTCGAACTGGATCCGCATTAAAGGTGCGGTCGATAAATTTCACCTGCTTCACTTTGTGCGTTAAAAAAATCGACATATGTTCGAGTACCTGTTCAAGTGATCTATATCGAACATGATTGCCATCCTGAGCAGAAAGACAAAATGCGCAACTATATGGACAACCACGCGAACTTTCATAGTAAAAAATTTTCCCCGGCTCATGAAGATCCTCTTCTGTATAGGCAAAGGGAATGCTGTCCATCCATGTGGGCGCGCCCAAAGGGTTTTTTACAATGTCCAAGTCTTTTCGATACGTAATGGAAGGGATGTCCTTGAATTTCGAGGAGTTAAATTCATACTCCAAAAGAGCGGCAAATACGTTCTCGCCTTCTCCCCGAACAACAAGATCAATATAGTCTTCTTTTTCCATGAGTGCTTCTTCTTCGAAGGACACCTCCGGTCCGCCTAAAAAAAGAATGATTGCCGAATCTATCCTCTTGATCCGCTTGCAAATCTGTAAAATCTCATTCAAATTCCATATATACGTAGAAAAGCCATAGGCTTCGCTTGGATTTCGCAATAATTCAGAAACAATCAAGTCAAGGGGTTGATTGATAGAATATTCCTGATGATCAACCGTGTGCTCCGAAAACCCAGAACCACGTTGATACAAATACCGGCCTGCCAAACCAGTGTGCACATACTTCGCGTTTACTGAAACGAGTGTTACTTTCATCTCTCCTACCTCCAATTCGAATCCTATTATAACACATGTATCAATACCAATAGAATGTGGTATAATAAAACCGAAAATAAGGAGGTGCGCTTATGGCATATATGACCGCGCGGCAGATTCGTCACCAAATGAACCTTGATCAGCTCAGAGAATTGGGCTGTAAAGTAAAGAGCATCCAAGGAATCATGTTTTTTGTTAAATTTGAATCCAAAGAGCTCAAAATCAGTTATCTCTATCACATTACCAAAAACAATAAATATTTCTTGGAACGCATCAAGCCGTATGTTGTTGTTGCTGGCGAATTCGGTACAGAAGAGGATGTCGTCAAAGCAATCAGCATCGACCTCGAGCAGTTCCAAAATGCGTCGCAAAGTTCTCACTTCGATGAATTTATTGCAATCGACACTGCGATTTCCGATACAGTCGCTCGATTCGAAGACCTTTTCTTGTATTATAACCTTGAACAAGAGAATATCGATTTACTCAATAATGAAATCAAACGAATCAATGATTTGTTGATCGAAGTCAAGCATCGAAGCGAACGTATTTTTTACAAAAAAGATCCCAATAATCTTTGAACGAAAAAAAAGCGATGATTATCGCTTTTTTTGATACCTAAAAATATAGGTGCGCAGAATTCCTTGCGCTGCTATTTCCATATGCGTTTGGGTCTCCTGCTTCAACCCGATTTTTAAAGGTCCCAACCATTTGTGCATGATCTCATCATTTGTTTGACACTGGCGCAAATCAGAATTTTCAACGCCCTTGCGCTCTCTGCGCTGCACCCGATTGATTGCGATTCTCCAGTGGTTCACATCCGTCTGAATACACTCAGCTTCCCTTCCCCAAATTTCTTCCAATTCTTTTGGCAAAGTAAAAGAGTCATTGATAAGTGCGTTTTGAATCCAATTCACGCGACTTCTTTCCACCTGCACCACCTTGCCGCGACGATCCAGTTTCTCCCAACTCTTAGGTTGATAACGAGTCAAAATCCAATCCGTTTCGATCGATTTGATCCATTCTAGCGCTTTTTCAATCGGTACAAGGGCCGACTCTCCTTGATTTTGTAGATCATAAAAACTGCGCAACCAAATATAGTCCTGAAATAAAAATCGGACCGGTACCTGTAAAGAACCATAAAGGTTGAAAAATTCTTCCTCTACAATCGACCAATGAGCGTTCCGAATCACTAGACCCAGCAACAATCCACCACGAATCCGAAATGGAATTTCAACATGATCCTTCATACTGCTCATAAAAGTCTCTGCCAAGGCCGGATGATAGAAGAAACAGGTTTTGATTTCTTCTCTCAACCAGTCATAGTCTACCCGCCAGATATTTTTCTCTTCTTCCTTCATGGCTCTCATGATTAATTCGATGGCTTCAGTTTCAAAGCATTTGTGAGACAATTGATATACCTTGCAATTCCTGTTTTCTTGCGTCATCTTCATCACCATATTTTAGTATAGCACAAAGGCGCTCATTGAGCGCCTTTAGTTAAATTCGTGTTCCACTTTGGTTGTTGATTGCTTCTATCCCAGGGTCGCTACCATAATGGCTTTGATTGTATGAAGTCGATTTTCCGCTTCGTCAAAAACGACAGACTGCTTACTTTCAAAGACTTCATCGGTTACTTCCATGGCATCCAAACCAAAGGTTTCAAAGATTTCTTCGCCGACTTCTGTTTCTCGATCATGGAAGGCGGGCAAGCAATGCATAAAGATCGCTTCGGGATCCGCAAGCTCCATCATAGCGCGATTGACTTGATAGGCTTGTAACTTTTGAATCCTTTCGTTCCAAACCTCTTTGGATTCACCCATCGATACCCAAACGTCCGTATAAACAACATCCGCGTCCTTTACTGCAACTTCAAGGTCATCCGAAAGGGTGATACAAGCTCCGGTTTCTAATGCAATTTCGCGACACTTCGCCACCAATGCTTCATCAGGAAATAAATCACTAGGTGCGCAAATTCGAAAATCCATGCCCATCTTAGCCGCACCGATCATCAAAGAATTCGCCATATTATTTCGTCCGTCACCGGCATAAACAAATTTAATTCCCTTTAATGTGCCCTTATACTCTTGGATCGTTAAAAAGTCCGCCAAAATTTGAGTGGGATGATATTCTGTTGTCAACCCATTCCAAATAACAACTCCCGCATGCTTAGCCAGCGCATCCACCTTTTCTTGGCCATATCCGCGATATTCGATGCCATCATAAAAACGTCCCAAAACTCTTGCTGTATCCGCGATGGATTCTTTTTTGCCGATCTGGCTGCCTGTCGGTCCCAAATAGGTGACATGCGCGCCCTGATCATAGGCCGCAACCTCGAAGGAACAACGCGTTCGGGTTGACGCTTTTTCGAAAATCAATGCAATATTTTTGCCTATCAATTGCTTCGATTCATTCCCTAACCGTTTTGCACGCTTCAGATCTTTGGCAAGATCCAACAAGTGCTGGATTTCTGTTGGTGTAAAGTCCAATAGTGTTAAAAAATGTCGACCTCGTAAATTTTGTGGCATTGGGTTTCCTCCTTTTATTCACGCACCAACGGCATGCTCATGCAACGCGGACCGCCTCGCCCTCTCGAAAGTTCAGACGAAGGAATCACATGCAAGTGCAAGCCATAGGATTCTAATACAGCATTGGTTATATAGTTTCGCTCGTAAACCACCAACTCTCCCGGAGCGATGGCCAGGGTGTTGGAACCGTCACTCCATTGCTCACGAGAAGCATGCACAACATCGCCCCCCGCACACCGAATCAAGGTTGCTTTTTGCCCAAGGGTTTGGGATAGAATGGTTTCTAAATTTTCATGAATCTCACGAATTTGGATCTCACCTTTCGAGCCTTTCTTCTTTGAAAGCTCATACACGGTCAATGGTCCCTCAATTTCTGGATGAATCGTAAACTTATCAACATCTACCTGCGTAAACACCGTATCCAGATGCATAAATGCCCGGGTACGTGGAATCTCGAATGCCAACACCCGCTTAAAATCATTTTGCGCCTGGAATAAGTTCTTTGTCAACCGTTCGATCGATCGCGCATCGGTCCGCTGGGATATGCCAAACGCAAGGGTTTCATGATTCAAAATCAATTCATCCCCGCCCTCCAAAGAGGTCTTTTCATTTCGGTTGAACCAAAACGGCGGATTCTGTTTTGATAGCCGCGGATGATGACGGAAGATCATTTGCGCAAAGATGGTTTCTCGACGTCTTGTTTTTGTATGCATCCGATTCAAAGAAATGCCAGTCCCTATTGTTGCAAAGGGATCCCGTGTAAAATACAGATTCGGCAAAGGTTCCATTAAAAAAGGCTGTCGCACTTCCACATAATCATGCAAGGTTTTTTTGCGGTATGCAGGCACTTCTGATTTTTGAATCCCCGCAATCATCCCATGAATCATTTCACGCAAATCCATGGATAAAAAATGATTCATCAACTCATTGCGCAAAACTGGATCAAAAATCCCTGCTTCTAAAATAAATTGATCAACAAAACTTGGAAGCAATTTGGGTTGAGCCCGGAAAGTTTCCTCCACGAGATCAACGAGATACAAAACTTCCACTCCCTGATTTTTCAAAACCTGCGCAAAATAGTCGTGTTCCTTCTGCGCGACTTTCAGATAGGGAATATCGTCAAACAATAGTCGCTCCATTGAACTTGGCGTTAAGTTTTCCAATTCTCGACCCGGTCGATGTAAAAGCACTGTTTTTAGTTTTCCAATTTCACTGAACACATGCAATGTGCCATCCATTTGATCACCTCGTTTTCTATGGTCATTATAGAAAAACGAGGGCCTTTCGTCAAACACCTAGTATGTATAAATATGCGCTAACTGTATGAATATGCACATCTACGTGTAGCTTAGGTTCATGAATCTGTGAAAAACTGGCAATTTTCTGGCAACTCGCAGTAAATATTCATAAAAAAAAATAAATATAAGAGGCTATATCAGCCTCTTATTTCTTACATTTTTTCAGGTGCCTTGATTCCCAGCAAATCCAGCCCTGTCGCCAGAACTGTTTTTACCGCCAAAACAAGTGCCAATCGTGACCCCTTTAAGGCTTGATCTTCCACCAGAATCGGGCAGTCATGATAGAACTTATTGAATCGTTGCGCAACCAATATGATTTTTCTAGTAATTAACGAAGGTTCGTTTCGAACCATCGCTTGTTCGACTACGTCCGGGAACTCGGCTAATTCTTGAATAACGTCCAAGGAAGCAGGATCCAACAAAAGGCTATAGTCGATCTGATCCGCATAATCGTTTACGCCGGATTTTCGAATGACGCTGCATGCGCGAGCGTGGGTGTATTGCACATACGGTCCCGTCTCCCCTTCAAAGCTCAGCATTCTATCCCAGTTGAAAACAATATCGCGGTTTTTGTTGTTGCTGAGATCATGAAAGATCACCGCTCCAATACCAACAGCTTTGGCCACGTCTTCCTTGTTCTCAAGATCAGGATTGCGTTCGTCTATAATGGATTGAACCTTTCCAATCGACTGGTTAAGCAAGTCATCGAGGAGAATGACATTTCCCTTTCGTGTTTGCAATTTTCCCTGTTCCGTACTCACACGGCCAAAGGACTCGTGCATCAGATCATCCGCCCATTCGTAACCCATCAGCTTTATTACCTTGAACCATTGCTTAAAATGTAGATCCTGCGCATAGTCTGTGATATAGATGCATTTCTCAAAATCGTAGTTTTTCTTGCGGTACAAGGCAGCCGTGATATCACGGGTCGCATAGATTGTCGCGCCGTCCCGCTTCAAAATAATACATGGCGGCTCGTCTTCCCCTAGCTCAACCACATAGGCGCCGTCAGATTCCACCAGAAGGTTTTTCTCCTTGATCTCCGCGACAACAGCTTCCATTTTATCGTTGTAGAAGCTCTCTCCCGTAAAATGATCAAAGGAAACACCTAATATATCGTAAATGCGATTGAATTCAACAAGACTCAGATCAACAAACCATTTCCACAGACGTTCCGCTTCCTTGTCACCATCTTCCAAAGACTTAAACCACGCACGTCCCTCGTCTTCGTACTCCGGATGTTCATCCAATTCCGCATGAATCCTAACATACAGATCCAACAAAGCCTTAAGCGGCTCGTCTTCAAGGGCTTTGTCGTCACCCCAATGCTTGTATGCCGCAATCAGCATACCAAATTGCTTGCCCCAATCCCCGAGATGATTGATGCCGATGGAATTGTACCCTTCAAACCTGTAAATTTTGTATAACGAATTGCCGATTACGGTTGAACGCAAATGCCCCACATGAAATGGTTTAGCGATATTTGGTGCCGAGTAGTCAATGACAACATTTTTCCCTTGACCCAAATCCTTTGAACCGTATCGTGCACCTTTTTCAATAATCGCCTCGAGAACGCTCTTTACAACACCGGTTTTATCCAAGGTGAAATTCAGATAGCCCCCAACTGCATCTACTTTTGCTATGGGTGCTTCTACAATGAAATCCTTCAGTAAATCTTGAGCAATCATGGGCGGTGCTTTTCTTAAGGTCTTCGCCAATCGAAAACACGGAAAAGCATAGTCCCCCAACTCCCGATCCTTGGGAGTTTCCAGAATCGCTTCAATTTCCTCTACCGATAAAAAATCAATCTTCATTGATAATTGTTTCGCAACTTCTACTTTATAATCCATTTTTTCCCTCCTGAAAATAAAAAAAAGCGAAGTTCATCTCGATTAGAGACGACTTCGCCGTGGTACCACTCTAGTTGGGATTTCTCCCCGCTTTAATAGATAACGGTTCACACCGGGAGCATAAAGCTCCATCTCCGAGGCACGTTTCGAGATTTGTTCCCCATAGAGCTCTCACCACCCTCTACTCGCTTCCGTTCCCAGAATCTCTACTTTTCTCATCACCAATACATTTGAATTTTTTTTGAGTATATCATGAGTTCACTCGATTTGCAAGATTTAGCGGAATTCCACGATGGTTACACCGTTCCCGCCTTCACCCATCTCGCCTCGTCGATATTTTTTGATATGCGGATGGCCGCTTACCCATTCTCGAACGCCGCGCATCAAAACACCGCTACCTAAGCCATGGATAATCGTGACAATGGACATATTGGCCAATAAAGCGTCATCAATATACTTGTCCAAGGCTTCCATCGCATCTTCCCAATTTAAACCGCGAAGATCCAGCGTGGATTTTATGTGTTTTGACACCATGTGCATGCCACCCGTTGATCGACTCGGTTCTTGCTTTTGTTTGACCCATTCCAGATTTTTCTTCTTCAGCTTCATCTTCATGGCGCCTATCTGAACCAATACATAGCGTTCCTTTTCATTGATTTCCAAAACAACGCCGGTTTGGCCAAGAGATGTAATTAGAACCTGATCGTTGACCTTGAGTTCCTTGGCAGGATTGCGTGCTTTTCGAAGCACAATTCGATCCTCTTCCCCTTTAAGGGCTTCCAATTGCTCGTCAAATTTCCGTTCGAGTGCCTGCCCAGCAAAATGATCGGAATCCTGCCAGTGATCCCGTTGCTTTTTCGCTTCGTCCAACAGCTCTTCCGCTGCGCGTTTCGCTTGAAGCAAAAGACGTTTTGCTTCTTGTCTTGCCTTTTTGTTTTCCTTTTCGCGAATCGCATAGAGCTTATGTTTTTCTTTTTCCAATTCCTTTTGCTGTGTTTCCATTTGAATCCGCAACTCTCGTTGACGTGCACTTTCCGTTTCAGCAGTTTTTCGTTCCTTTTGTAAATCCGTCAAAATCTGTTCAAACTCCACATTGGAATGATCCATTAAGCCCTTTGCCTTTTCAATGACTGCATCGCTGAGCCCAAGTTTTCGAGCAATCTCAAAGGCATTTGATTTCCCCGGTATGCCCATAATCAATCGATAGGTTGGGGAAAGGGTGTCCACATCAAATTCCATGGAGGCGTTGATAATGCCTTCGGTTGCCAAGGCGTATTCCTTCAATTCACTATAGTGAGTGGTGCAAGCACAAAGGACTTTTCTTTCCAATAAAAAGGAAAGAATGGATCGCGCCAAGGCTGCGCCCTCCATGGGGTCCGTTCCGGCTCCCAGTTCGTCCAACAACACCATGCTCTTGGTTTCCAAATTATCCATAATTTGAACGATGTTGACCATATGGGACGAGAAGGTACTTAGGTTTTGTTCGATGCTTTGTTCATCCCCCAAATCCACATAGAGCTCTTCTAAAAACGGCACTTCGCTTTCTTCCTCAACCGGGATGGGAATTCCGCACAGGGCCATAAGTACCAATAATCCAATGGTCTTCAGTGTTACGGTCTTGCCGCCCGTGTTGGGCCCCGTAATCAAGATCATCGGCTTCGGTGCTCCAAAGCCAACATTCACGGGAACAACATCCTCCCGTGGCAGCATGGGATGCCTCGCCTGCTTCAATAGCAATACGGGTTCATCTTTGATAATCGGTTTTGTCGCCCGCATGTCCAAGCCATAAGCGGCAATGGCAAAAAGTAAGTCCAGTTGAATAAACTGCAATTGATTGATTCGCATCAGTTCGGAAATCCCCTGCACTTTTAGGCTGAATGCGCGAAGAATACGTTCAATTTCCTTTCGTTCTTCCATCTCCAGGGAACGAATTTCGTTATTGATTTCAACAATTTCCATGGGTTCTACAAAGATCGTCGCACCGCTTGACGATTGATCATGAATAATGCCTTTAAATTTGCCACGATGTTCCGACTTGACCGGAATGACAAAACGATCGTTTCTCAAGGTGATGAGATGTTCTTGAAAGATCTTGTCATTCGATTTACTTGAAAGGATTGTATTGAGACGTTGTCGAATTGAATCTCGCTTGAGTCGAATGTTTCGTCTGATCTGCTTAAGCGCGCTGCTTGCATCATCGGCAATTTCTTCTTCGCTGATGATGGCAACATCGATTTCGGATGCCAATCTCGTATGGGTGCCAATGGTTTCAAAATAATCGCTCATGGGACGCATGATTTGGTCGCCGTAGTTTTTCAGGTCTCGAGCAACACGAAGGTTTCTCGCCACATTTAAAAGGTCTCCCGGATGCAACATCCCGCCTTTTTCTGCATGAGAAACAATCCCCACGATGTCACCATATCCACGCAGAGGCGCATTCCCTTTTCTCAGAATCCATTCCATGGCTGATTCAGATTCATCAAGGGCTTGATTGACTTTGCGTATGGTCGTCTTCGGATGAAGTTTGCGTACGCGTTCTCGCCCCATATCATGCGCGCATTTTACCTCGATCGTTGCCAGTACTTTATTTAATTCAAGACGTTGAACCGCCTTTTGGTTCATTATTTTACCCCCCATTTGATCAAGGACTGATCACCTGAAAGCGATTGACGATCCAACCATTTATTCAGTTCTTCTCGCGTCTCGACATTGCTTTTCTCTATCCATCTTTCCAGGGTATCAATCGGATCATGCTCATCCCAGAATTGAAAACGTAGATTTTGGATTCCAGCACGTTTCAATTCAGATAAAAAGGAAAGATTCGAAGTGGGTTCATGGGACAGAAGATAAGAATACTCCCCCATTCGGGCAACTGGATAGGATCGCTCCTCTTGATCCTTCAAGTGGTAGACACGGTTGCAGCTTTCACAGTGGTTGCCTGTACAAATTCCCATCGCTTTCATCGGACAATGACGCATACTCATCAATGGAATCCGTCCATATCCCATCACTTCAAAATCTCCTTCAATCCCTTTTGAGAGGGTTCGAATTTGATCGATGGACAATTCCGGTGATAAATGAATGGTTTCTATTCCAAGATTTTGAAGTCGATGAATACTCCATTGATTCATCGGGAATAGATGGAGCCCTGAAGATCGAAAAGACAGATTTGTCTGATTCCAATCATTTTGCTCCACTTGGTTGTTTCCTTCTGGCATGGTTTGTCCATAGAGGTTGGTCCAGCCGACGGACACACCGCTATTGCGCGCTTTTGCTACCCACGGTTCGTTTTCAAGCTCTGGCAAGATCCAAATTTGATGATATAAGGTAGGATTAATCCGCTCGCCAACTTTTGCGCCATAAATGGCGGCAGTGTATTTCATTGTATCTACCGTTGGATTCCCCTTGGAATCAGGTAGTTCTACCATAAAGTCCGACGTCACTTCTGTTTCTCGTTCCTTCCATACTTCCTCGGTCATTTTTCGTCTTAATTCATTGACTACCCGTGCCGGCACATAGGCAAGTTCTGGAAGACTAATTTCTAAGGTATTCCAATAAAATGGGGTTCCTCCCATTTTATTTAATTGTTTTTCAATTTCTTCTTGACTGCTTCCCCTAGAACGAGCGGCTTCAATTGCTTCTTCACTTTCGAAATTCCACGTTCTTCCTTCGCAGTTTACTGCAATTTGCAATTTTTTTCCTATTTCAACAACAAAACGTCCATCAATTCCGAGCCATGGTTCGATTTTGTTTTGACTCCATTCCAGCGACTTCTCGAGCGCGTGGTTTTTTGTCAAAAAGATTTCTCCACCGTTACGAGGTTTCGATTGAAAGCGAACCAGCGTTTGTGTTGCACCCATGGATTCACACCAGGATACATTTTGACCAACCCACTCGCCTTCGCGATCCTGATATCGAATACCGTCACCTTGGGCAAAGATGTGTTTTGATTCAATCAAAGCTTTGCCAGTGGAATAACGCTTCACATGCCCGATAGATACGCCTTGATGATTGGGTTGTCCCTTGCTGCCGAGTTCGGATATTTCAGCATGATTCAACAGGCCCTTCGTGAATCCTCGGTAAAAGAGAGATTGCATTTCTTCTATGCGTGTCGGTATGATCTCCTTGTTCCCATCGATCGCTTCTCGATAAGCCCGAATAACGCCGGCTACATAGGCGGGTCTTTTACTTCGTCCTTCAATCTTCAATGAATGTACACCACACTGACTCAAACGGTCAATCTCTTCGATACCACAGAGATCCTGGAGACTCAACCAAGGCGCTTTTTGATGATGTGCTTCCTCGCATTGATAATCCAAACGGCACGGTTGCGCGCATCTGCCGCGATTTCCGCTTCGTCCCCCCCGCGAACTGCTGAGTAAACATTGTCCGGAAGCCGAGACGCACAAAGCGCCATGAACAAACACCTCTAATTCGATGCCGTCGATCTCTGCGCATTTCTCAATTTCTTCAATAGGGGTCTCTCTTGCTAGTACCACGCGCGAAAAGCCAAGTTCCTTCGCTTTTCTCACACCCGCCTCGTTGTAGATGGAAAATTGCGTGCTTGCGTGACATTCAAAGGAAGGATAGGCTTCTTGCATATAGGTCAAAACCCCAAGATCCTGTAGAATCACCGCATCGGCACCGGAGAAGACGATTTTTTCCATCGTTTCTCGCAGTAGCGGCCATTCCCCATCTAAAATCAAGGTATTGACGGTTACATACACCTTGACATTTCGAAGATGTGCAAAGGATACATAGTCGTGCAAATCCGCCAAAAGGATGTTGTCGGCGCCCATTCGCGCGTTAAAACTTTCCACCCCAAGATAAACAGCATTCGCACCATAGTGAATCGCTGCGTAAAAAGCATCTGGCGTCCCTGCGGGCGCTAATAATTCGATCGTTGTATTTTTCTTTTTCATTTCATCACCATAAAAAAAACCGCGACAGGAAGTCGTGGTTATTTTCCCAATTCTTCATTTTTTTTCCGCGCCTGCACCAATTCGATTTGCGTATGAAAAAGCTTGTTTTGCAATTCGTGGATGGTGTTCTCCGCTTTTAGCAGCGAATCATTCTTAGCACGTATCTTGTCTTTCAATTCTTCCATTACAATGGGATCAACTGTCTCACCGGATTCCGTCACTTCGATGGATGCCACCTGCTGTTGTAACCCTGTCAATTCATTTTCAACTTCAAATACAGATAGCAGCATTGCCATGCGGTCATTGATCCGCTTGTTTGCAGCTAATTTTTCTTCAATTCGATCGACGGTTTGCCCCGCGATCTGATTGAGCACCTCCTGAGGTTCATCACCGACTACGGTATAATTTACTCCCTTAATGGTCAATGTCACACGATTTTTATCTGACATGGCAATCCCTCCTTTTTCTTATTATAGCATAAGTCAAAAAAAAAAGGACTGCATATGCAGTCCTATCTTAATTTTGCTTCAAAATCTTTTTCCAAACGCTGCAAAATCTTGTTTTGCACTTTTCCTATTTCATCATCAGTCAAGGTACGGTCTGTCGCTCGATAGGAAATGGAGTAAGCCAAACTCTTCCACCCTTCTGGAACCTGCGCACCCATATAGACATCAAATAATTTTGTTGCTTCCACTAATTTTCCACCCGATTCTTTCATCGCCTTTTCCAGAGATTTAGACGGCAAGGCTACAGGCACCAACAGGGCCAAATCGCGCGTAATTGCGGGATATTTTGGCAATGGCTGATACGTCTTTTTGTCCACAGCCAAGGTATGGAAGGCTTGTAGATCGAGTTCAGCGGCGAAAACAGCCTGATCAAGATCGAAATTTTCTGCGACAATTGGGTGGATCTGTCCCATTCGTCCCACTTCTTGTCCATCGATCAGAATTCGCGCACATTGTCCGGGGTGAAAGCTCGGATCAGCAGTCTCTGGCTCATATTCCACCTTCGATACATTCAATCCAGCAAGCAGGGATTCCACACTTCCTTTAAAGGAAAAGAAATCCGCCTTTTCACCGACTTCCGCAATGACCATCAACATCTTTTCAGTCGGCAGTTCCGTAACAGGAATCGATTTTGGAATAAAGACATTGCCCAATTCAAAGGCGGCCATTTCTTTTACGCCGTGATTCATATTACGAGAAACCACTTTCATCATATTCCCCAAAAGCGTTGTTCGCATAATACTGAAATCTTCTCCAAGAGGATTCAGCAAGCGAATCAATTGACGTTTTGGACTTGATTTGGGAATTCGAAGCTGATCGTATATTTTCTCACTGATAAAGGAATAGGTCATAATTTCATTGTAACCCAATCCTCGCATAATCTCTTTCGCGTGATCTTCTCGAATACGGGCTTTGCTATAGCGGCCTTCTCGAACCTCCATGCGAAGCGGTGCAGATTCAATATTGTGGAATCCGTAGATTCTGCCGACTTCTTCAATAACATCCGCTTCAATTTTGATATCGCCTCGATGACTCGGAACTTGAACTTCGATATGATCCCCTTTGCAAGTCGCATCAAATCCAAGTCGTTCCAACGAGTCTAATTGTTCGACCAGAGGAATCGATACACCCAAAAGTGCTGCCGCGCGATTTAATCGCATGCTGACCGTTCCTGCTTGATAAGCGACGGGATACGCGTCCACTACACCATTTACAACAACTCCAGCTTTCAACTCTTCCAAAAGGAAACACGCGCGATGGCAAGCATAGGAAGCCATTTCAACATCCAGATCTTTTTCGAATCGATTGGAAGCCTCTGTACGCATACCCAAAGCCTTTGCTCCAAGGCGTACGGTTTTCCCATCAAAGTTTGCTGACTCGATTAAAATGGTCGTTGTTGTTTCTGAAATTTCGGAGTTTCCTCCACCCATAATACCGGCCAAAGCGATCGGTTTGGTCTGATCCGCGATTACCAAGGCATTTTCTTCGAGCTTTCGTTCCACCCCATCAAGGGTCATTAATGTTTCGTCTTTTCGCGCTCGGCGAACACGAATTTCTTTCCCGCCTACTTTTTCAACATCAAAGGCATGCAGGGGCTGACCCGTTTCCAGCATCACATAATTGGTAACGTCAACGACGTTGTTAATCGGACGAACGCCGGCTTTCATCAATCGAATCTGCATCCAAATGGGAGAAGGTTCGATCTTGACTTCCTTTACAACGCGCGCCATATAACGCTTGCAAAGATCGGTAGCTTCTATTGTAACGTCCTTTAGATACTCGTGGATATCTCCATCACATTGCTTTGACTCGGCTACTGGGACAAGAATCGAAGTGGAAAAAGTTGCGGCCGTTTCTCTTGCCATGCCAATCATGCTGAGGCAATCCGGGCGATTATTGGTAATCTCAAAATCAATGACATCGTCGTTGAGCTTTAATGCGACACGAATATCTTCACCCAAGGTGTACGTGCCGTCCATGATAAATATGCCTTCTTTCGCTTCTTTCGGGATAACAGAATCACCAAAGCCCATCTCTTCCAAGGAACACATCATTCCTTCAGAAACCTGGCCGCGAAGCTTGCCTTTTTTGATTTTAAAATTACCGGGTAAAACTGCACCTACGGTTGCGAGTGGAATCACATCGCCTTCGGCGATATTTTTCGCTCCAGTGACGATCTGAAGAGGCTCTTCTCTGCCCACATCAACCTTGGTCACAACCAATTTATCGGCATCGGGATGCGCTTCGATGGAAAGAATCTTTCCAACCACGATTCCCGTGCATTTATTTCCATATTTTTCGATAGAATCGGCATGAGAGCCGGACATCGTCAAACGATCGGATATTATTTTGCTTGATTGCTCAATTTCCACATATTCTGATAACCATTCAATGGATACTAACATCGTTTCCCCTCCTTAGAATTGTTCGATAAAGCGCATATCGTTTTCAAACAGCAAACGGATGTTTGGAATCCCGTATTTCACCATAGTGACACGGTCAACACCCATTCCAAATGCAAATCCAGTATACTTTTCAGAATCAATTCCGCAATTCTCCAGAACCTTCGGATGAACCATACCACAACCCAAAAGTTCCATGCTCCAGCCCGTATAGTGACAAGCCTCACAACCCTCTCCCCGACATTTTAGGCAAGAGACATCCACCTCAGCACTTGGTTCGGTGAATGGAAAGTGGTGCGGACGGAATCTTGTTTCAATATCATTTCCAAAGAGTTCATGAACAAAGGTTTCAATGGAATCAATTAAATTCGCCATGGTGACACCTTCGCCAACAACCAAGCATTCCATCTGATGGAACATCGGTGAATGTGTATCGTCAACATCGTCGAATCGGAAGGTGCGTCCAGCTGTTACCATGCGAATTGGAGGCTCCATGTTTTTCATGGCTCGAATTTGCACAGGTGATGTCTGTGTACGCAGCAAGAGTTCCGGATTGATATAAAAGGTGTCTGACATATCTCGTGACGGATGGCTTTCTGGTGCGTTTAACGCATCAAAATTGTTGTGGACGGTTTCAATTTCCGGTCCTTCCACAACGTCGTAACCCATGCGGCTAAACAAGGCTTCCAACTCTTCTTTGACCTGCATAAGAGGATGATGATGCCCAACCTTCTTTTGCACCCCGTCAATGGTTACATCCACTTGTTCTTCAAGCAGTTGTTTTTCCAAAGCCAATTGCTTCAAGTTCACTTTTCGTTCTTCAATCGCTTGAGTCAACGCCTCGCGTACTTGATTTGCCACCTCGCCGATGATTGGTCTTTCCTCTTTCGGCAATTTTCCCATCTGGCGTAAAACCTGAGTAAGTTCTCCTTTTTTACCTAAAAATTGAACACGGATTGCATCGAGCGATTTCAAATCATCAGATGCTTCAATGCTTTGCAATCCATTCTTTTGAATCTCCATTAATTGTTCTTTCATGTTTATTCGCCCCTTCCTTCTAAAAATAAAAAAAAGGAACACTTCGTCAGGGACGAAGTGTTCCGCGGTACCACCCTAATTGTCTTGCGACCTCTTATCTGATAACGGCTAAACCGATCCAACCTACTGCATTCAGTCAGATAGCTCAAAAGTGAAATTCCGGTTTCCGCTTGTTGTCTCACAGCTTTCGACAACTCTCTGATCTGCGACCGTACTATGCTTTCTCATTGCTTTTGTATTCTATTCGTGACTGATTATATCATGTGTGTCAATAAACTTCAATCTTTTGATCGGATTGAACCGCATACATCAAAATGCCCGCTGCAATTCCCGCGTTCAAGGATTCCGCTTGTCCTGTCATGGGAATTTGAATCCGCAAATCCGCCGCCTCAATCCATTCCTGACGGATTCCATTGGCTTCATTCCCGATAATCAAAGCCACTTGTGTTTCAAATTCAACATCGGACAAGGCTTCAGAATCCTTCAGTGAACTTGCAATGCATTGATAGCCCCTGGCCTTCGCCTCATCCAGCAAATCCGATTTCCATGTTTGCAAGCGCAGAGAAAAAATACCGCCCATGGAAGAGCGAATGACCTTGCTGTCATAACAGTCCACTGAGCCTTTGGTTAAAAAAACGTCCCGAAACCCGAAGGCTTCAGCGGTGCGCAAAATCGTTCCCAAATTCCCCGGATCTTGAATGCGGTCAAGGATCAAAATTCTTTTATTCCACTCCCCTTGTTCTGCTACAAACTCAGGCATGGAAACGATCGCCAAAATTCCTTGTCCGTGTACGGTTTCACTGATTTTTTTCCACAGCTTTTCATCCGCTAAATATATGGGTGCCTGCACCCGGCTAAGGATTTCTGTCCGTTGCGGATCTTCTTGAAATTGTTCCGTTACAACAACAGCCTCAATTTTTTGATTGGCAGCCTCTGCGGCCTCAACCAGACGAAGTCCTTCCACCATGAACTTGGATTCGCGTTGACGATATTTTTTTTGCTTCAGTTTTGTCCATCGTTTTGCTTGTTCCTGAGACAAACGCAAGACTTCCACTAGCGTTGTCCTTCTTTTTCCAATTTAATCAATTCTTCATTGTTTCCGATGACAACAAGAATATCTTCCTGATCAATCACTTCGTCCGCCGCAGGAGAAATATTGATGCTGTCCGTATGCTTGATCGCAATGACATTGATACCGTATCGCGTCGGCAGCTGAAGTTCAACCAAGGTCTTCCCTTCCCAATCCTTTAACGCGCTGATTTCGACGATCCCATAATCAGGAGCGAATTCAATGTAATCCAAAAGATTGGAAGAAACTAGGTTTCTAGCAATCCGAACGCCCATATCCCGTTCGGGATGAACGATACGGTCCGCGCCAAGCTTTTCCAACACCTTCCCATGGTTCTCATTTTGTGCTTTCGCAATCACCATGCTAACGCCCAATTCCTTAACAATCAAGGTTGTCATAATGGAGGCTTCCAGGTTGGTTCCCAAAGCAACCGCCGCTACGTCAAAATTCCCGATTCCTATCGCCTTTAACGTCGTTTCATCAAGAGCATCCGCTTGAACCGCATGGGTTACATAGGGAGAGATTTCTTGAATTTTTTCGGGATTCTTGTCAATAACCATGACATCATACCCCAGATCAAAAAGTGTTTTCGCAAGACTTGATCCAAATCGACCGCATCCTATTACGACAAATTGTTTCATTGTTTCCTCCTAGCCAACATTGATATTTTCTTCCGCAAAATGATAAATCCCTTTTCTTTTCTTCGATCGTTCCGCTAAAGCAAAGGCGATGGTCAAAGGTCCCAGTCGTCCAAAAAACATATTTCCAATGATCAACAACCGTCCAAATATTGTCAAGTCTGCTGTAATTCCGCGACTCAATCCAACTGTCGCATAAGCGGATACGGTTTCAAAGAGAACATCTATGAAGCTAGCCTGCTCTGTGATCGATAACAGCAAGGTGCTGACGATACATACAGAAAGACCGAGCATAAAGATGGTAATGGCTTTGTTGATTGCTCGTTGCGGGATTCTGCGTTTATAGATCTCCACATCTTCCTTGCCTTGGATATAAGACCTGATCGTTAAAAAAACAACACCAATGGTTGTTGTTTTTATTCCTCCCGCTGTGGAGCCAGGAGATCCGCCAATAAACATCAACAAGATAATGAAAAACGTTGACGCATCGCGAAGACTACCCATGGGAATACTGTTAAAGCCGGCAGTCCTCGGCACAACAGATTGGAAAATCGCAGAAAGGATCTTCTCGATTCCTGTCATGGAACCCAGCGTTTCCGGATTGGTAAACTCAACCAGATAAATAAACAGAAAACCGACTATCAAAAGACCGCCGGTTATAACCAGGGTTAATTTTGTATGTAGGCTCAATCGCGACAGAGGTTTTTTCATTCGAATAATTTGAGATAAATTAATGAAAACAGAAAATCCAATACCGCCGATCACAACTAAAATGCTCATGGTCATAATCACTAAAAAACTTCCCGCATAACTTTCCATGCTATTGCCGATCAAATCAAATCCAGCGTTGCAAAAAGCGGAAATCGAATGGAAGATCGCAAACCATATCCCTTTAAAGAACCCAAAATCGGGCACAAAACGAAAAGAAAGAATCACCGCCCCCACCGCTTCAATCAAAAAGGTAGAGTATAAGACGTATTTCGTCAACTTAACGACACCGGACAGGGTGAGGTTGTTCAGTTCTTCCTGCAAAATCAATCGATTCTTCAAGGTGATTTTGCGTCCTAATACCAAGGCAACCAAGGTCGCCATGGTCATAAACCCAAGTCCCCCGATTTGAATCAAAATCAAAATAATCAACTTGCCAAAAAAGGTCCAATGGGCTGCTGTGTTCACAACGATAAGCCCGGTTACACAGACTGCCGAAGCAGAGGTAAAAAGGGCATCAATAAACCCAACGCTATTTCCATCAATGGAAGCGATGGGTAAATTAAGCAGCGTTGTTCCTACTAAAATCAATAAAAAGAAACCGATCGCCAGAAAGCGAGCCGGCCTTGCGCTAATCTCATCGAGACGACTTCGAATATCGATTGTCCTCATCTCCTATCTGTCAAATTCTTCATGCTTTGCATATATTGTAATTCAAAGGCGAAAACAAGTCAAAAAAATAAGTTCCCAGAGGGAACTTATTGTACGCTTTCTTTAGCAAGATTAACCAATGCTGTGAAACCAGCAGGGTCATGAATCGCCATTTCTGACAACATCTTACGGTTTACTTCGATCTCAGACTTTTTCAAGCCATTGATGAAGCGGCTGTATGACATACCATTCAAACGGGCTGCCGCATTGATTCGGGCAATCCAAAGCTTGCGGAAATCACGTTTTTTCAGTTTACGTCCGATATAAGCGAAGCGCATTGCACGCATAACCGCTTGGTTCGCTGGACGGAATGAACGACTTGCTTGTCCGTAATACCCTTTTGCTAATTTTAATACTTTCTTATGCTTCTTTCGTGCGTTCATCGCACCTTTAACTCTAGCCATTTTTAATTCTCCTCTCGATCATCCTAGTACGGTAGCATTTGTTTCAATACTTTTTCATCACTCGCACAAGCAATTTTGCTTTGTCTCAGTTGGCGCTTACGCTTAGGAGATTTAGACTTGAATAAGTGGCTTGTAAAACTGCTATGACGTTTGAATTTACCAGTTCCTGTTTTTTTAAATCGCTTTGCTGCTCCGCGGTGAGATTTCATTTTAGGCATGATAAATCCTCCTCTCGATTATTTTTTTGGTGTAAGAAACATGACCATGTTTCGGCCTTCCATGCGTGGTAGTTTTTCAACTTCGCCATATTCTTGAATCATCGTGACAAATGTTTTCAACACTTCACGACCAATATTTGTATGGCCCAATTCTCGCCCTCTAAAACGGACGGTAACTTTTACCTTGTTCTCTGCTTTCAAGAATTTGATTGCATTGCTCGCCTTTACTTGCAAGTCATGGGAATCAATTCTTGGTGTCATACGAACTTCTTTAATATTAATGGTTTTCTGATTTTTCTTCGCTTCTTTTTCTCTCTTCGACTGCTCATAACGGTATTTTCCATAATCCAAGATCTTGCATACCGGTGGCTTTGCGTTGGGAGAAACCATCACCAAATCCAATTTTTTCTCTAGTGCAATCCGCAATGCTTCTTTAGTGGGTATAACACCCAACGGTTCTCCATCGCTGTCAACTACACGGACTTCGCGAGCGCGAATTTTTTCATTAATAAAAAGTTCTTTGATACAAAACACCTCCTAAAAAAAATAGCGGATAGGCTCACCTATCCGCATCAAAACTCAATTTTGAGTGATAACCTTATAAGCTTTCGCCACAAGGTGAGAAGCGGACCTCCTACTTTCCTTATACAACAGTGTAATTATACATGCTGGCAGTTCTTTTGTCAAACACAAAGTTGCTTCATTGCCAACAAAATACATCTTATCAAATCAACCCGTATTTGTCTAGTCTTTTTACTGATCCCAGTCCCTTTTGAGAAAGATCAAGTACCGTCTTCTTATAAAAACACCTACGGGGCTTTTGCATGAAAAAAACGAGGAAGACAATCTTCCTCGTTCATAATTGGAGGCGCCACCCAGATTCGAACTGGGGGTAAAGGATTTGCAGTCCTCTGCCTTACCACTTGGCCATGGCGCCTAATTTGGAGCGAAAGACGAGATTCGAACTCGCGACCTTCGCCTTGGCAAGGCGAAGCTCTACCACTGAGCTACTTTCGCAAATATTGGTGCCCAGAGGCGGAATCGAACCACCGACACGGGGATTTTCAGTCCCCTGCTCTACCGACTGAGCTATCTGGGCTAACTGCGACTTCTATATATTACAATATCATTCGGTAAAAGTCAACGGGTCGCAGTAAAGTTCCACTATTAAAAATTGTCTGAATTCCAGGATTACCCATTCACTTCCTGAATTAAGCGCAAAAGATCCTCCTGAGAGAAATGATAATTCGTATTGCAAAAATGGCAATGCATTTCTGTTGTTTCATCCTCATCCATCAAGGTTTTCAGCTCCTCACCGCCAAGGGCAAGCAAGGCCTGTTCCATTCTTTCCCGCGAACAATCGCACTCCCAGAACACGGGCATTTCATCCATGCAATCTAATTCAAACGAGGGCAGTAATGCCCGAAGTCGCTCGGTCGGATCTTCAGAATTTTGAGCCACTTCAGTGAATGTGGGCATGGAAGCTACGTCTTTTTCCAATTGAGCCAAGACTTCTTCTGGAATGTCAGGCATTGTTTGAACGAGAATTCCACCAGCCGTTTCCACACGTCCGTCCTTATCAAACAAGACCCCAAGATTGACAACGCTTGGCTGTTGCTCGCTTGTTGCGAAATAATAGGTAAAATCTTCGGCAATCTCTCCAGAAACCAAGGGAGAGCGGCCGACATAGGGCTCTTTTAATCCAAGATCGCGTAGAATGATCATCTCCCCTTCCCTGCCGATGTAACCGCCAACGTCAAGCTTCCCGTTCGTTTTTAAGGGCAACTCAATCTCCGGGTGATCCACAGTCGCCTTAATGCCTCCCGTCGATGACGCGACCAGTATCAGCCTGCCAGCAGGACCGTCCCCTTGTATTTGGACTGTGATCTTATCTTTGAGGCTTTTCATCATACTCGCCATGATTGCTGAGATGGCGGCAGTTCTGCCCAGGGCGGCCGTTGCCGTCTCACTCATTTGGTGAATAGCTTTCATTTCTTCTGTCAATTCCGTGGTGTTCGCCAAAAAAAAGCGAAAGTTCTGTCCGCGATCCATGCCGCGTAAAATGTGATTCATGATATTGCTCCTTTTTTTGCTCGCCATTGAATGCGTTCGCTTTTATCTGTGACGGGGCTTTTTGAAAAACCGTCAAAAGATTGTGTTTCTACAAAACCAGCTTCGCTTAAGGCAGCCTCTATTTCTTCCATCGTGTATCCCCGTTGCTGATGAAATTCGTCAAATCGATCATAACAATCGTCAATTTGCGCGAAAAAAGTGATTTCATATGAAATTTGTTTCTTTTCGGGATTCCAAGTGTTTTTCCATACATAGAATACATCGTCTTGATCGACGACAAAGGTTTCATTGCCATACATCTCTTTCATGCGATACAGGGTCACGACATCAAATAGAAAAACGCCTCCAGGTTTCAATTGATCGAAAACTCGTTGAAAGGTACGCAACAAATCACCGTCGTCCAAAAGATAATTCAAGCTGTCACACGCGCAAATGGCAAAATCATAACTTTTTGCAAATCGAAAATCAACCATGTCCTGCTGATAGAACTGCACATCACGAATTGAAAGTTTTTTTTCACGTGCGATC
This sequence comes from Clostridiales bacterium, assembly GCA_013619125.1. Taxonomy (GTDB): domain Bacteria; phylum Bacillota; class Clostridia; order Tissierellales; family GPF-1; genus GPF-1. The sequence continues at coordinate 33,413 of JABXKS010000027.1, read as the reverse complement.
ATCAGCATTTCTTCCGATCGATCGAATGCGTCCAAATGGCAATTTTTAGCAACCAATTGTTCCGTAATATTTCCAGTTCCCGCAGCCAGTTCCAATCCCTCTCTTGGAGCGGGTTGAATCTCCGTCAACAGTGCCCATAGATAATTGCCCCATTTTTCATAATCAACGTCCCGCGTCATCAATTGATCGTAATAATCCGCCAAGCCTTCATAGCTACTCATAATTCCCTCCAAAGAAAAAAGAAGAGCGAACTCTTCTTTTACGCTTCCTCATTTTGAATAAAAGAAAAAATATACGGGATGTTTCGAAAGTAGTCTCCGTAATTCAATCCATAACCGACAATAAAAAGATCTGGAATGACAAATCCACAATAGTCTGGCACAATTTCGACGACTCTGCGCTCCGGTTTATCCAACAGCACACAAGACTTTAATGAAGCCGGCTTCGACGCTTGAAGATGTTTCATAACAACAGACATGGTCAATCCAGAATCCACGATATCATCAACAATCAAGACATGGCGTCCAGCAATATCAACAGACAAATCCGTCACAATACTGACTTCGCCCGTCGAGGATTCCCCATGGCCATAGCTCGATGTTGTCATAAACTCCATTTGCACATCTCCATCGATAGCGCGAATCAAATCTGCAGCGAAGATAAAGCTTCCCTTCAACAAGGAAATTACCAGTAATTGTTCCCCTTTATAATCCTCTTCTATTTTTTGGCCCAGTTGCTGAACCACTTTTTGAATTTCCTCATGGGAAAATATGATTTTTCGTTTACTTGTATCCACGTCGTACCCCCATAATTTTTCCTCATTGTACCACAATTGACTAAGAAAATCTATCTTCGTCCCGATCGCGGCCCACAAGCCGCTCCATTTTAAGATTCAGTTTTTTCAGTTCCACGAGAATCCGATTCAACGTATATTGCATACTGACCAGAATCACAAAAAAGATGACGCCGATGACCATTTGAAGTTGAAAACTCATACTTCCTCCTATTCGAACGAATACATATAAACACGATCGACCCACTCGTCTCCTTTTCGATATTCCTCGCCAAGTAAATCGAATTTTTCAATCGGTACGGTAATCACATCAACAACCCCATCACTGATATACCGCCTGTCAGGGTGCTTGTCGAAATTTGCAATCCAGTCATAAAGACCGACGTTGTCAACATTCATCTCGCTGGCCCGGATCCGATGAATCGAATAGGGATTAAAATCCTGATGATACGGTGATTTGTCAGGATCCCATCCAACATTTAAAATTGCGAAATTTTCATATTCCGTTCCCTCATAGGAACCTTCTATTAAGGCTAGTCTCGCAGCCTCAGCATCCTTTGAAGGTCTATGACCGTACGGCAAGGCAAGGGCAGTTACGGAACCAGGTTCAATGAGAGTTTCTAGGTATGCCACATTCTTTCCAAGACTTTTCTCAACGGCTTTTGGGTCGTTGAATTCTTCTTCCGTATAATCATCGTGTCCCCAAGAATGATTGCCGACTTCATAGCCGTTATCCAGTAGAAATTGTAATTTCTTTTCAGTCAACTCTTCTTGTCGAAATGGCCGTGATCCATAAACGAAAAAGCTGGCTTGTGGATCAAAATCCTCGTGTTCAAGTCGGAATGCTTCTAAAATACCCACCGCACAATTCGGATCAAGTTCCCATCCATTTTCCGTTTCAAGATAACGGAAATTATTTTCATTGCCGTCATCAAAGGTGAGAACAAAAGGCGTCATCCCAGCAGGAAGATCCATCTCTCCGTGCACATAATCCATCAAAGAAACCGGACGGTAGTTTTTTTCATATAAGGTTTCCAGGTCGCGACGAAAATTTTCTGGTGTTCGCGCCCACGTCTTTTCCTCATCTCCAATATTGTGATACATCAGCACCATGACTTTCCCAACCTCATTCGGTTTCATGGACAAATCAATGGTTCCCTTGATTTCTTCCATGGTTGGCAGCACTGGTTCTTCCACCGGAATTGGGTCTGGTTCTTCCTTTTTACCCTCGTCAACCGTCGGCACGGTTTCGATATCCTGATTTTCGGGTGCTTCAATTGCGCTTGAATTTTCACTCGGGCTTTCCATCGAGGCACTACAACCCGATAGCAAGAGCAAGACAAGCAATGCTCCAAACCATATTCCTTTGTATTTCTTCATGTTTTCCTCCCCTTTTTGTCCCTCTCATCATATCAAAAGGGCCAGAAGAAATCTACCCGATTCAGGGGTTTCTATGGTATAATGAAGCATCATTCTTATGGAGTTGATCAGATGTTTGAAAGCACCACCGAACTAGCTCAAAATAAATTAATTCTTTTGTATTCGATGAAAGTACTGGAAATCCCCATACCCAATTCTGAGTTTATTCAATTTATATTGGAGAATTTGTCCTTGAATTACTTTATGATTCAACAATATCTCAGCGAATTGGCCGGGGCTTCTTTTGCCGAAATTTGTCCCATTCAAGATGACCATTCCGGATATGCCTTAACAAAACTTGGAGAAGATACTCTTTTGTTCTTTGAGGATCGCATTCCAGAAGCAGTGCGGCATCAATTGACTGAAAACGCTTTGGTTAAAAAAAGTGAGCGCGTAAAGGCAAGACAGGTGACTGGACATTATTACAAGAAAAATGACACGGAATATATTGTAACCTTGAAGGTTGTTGAAAATGAAACCCTACTCTTCAGCCAAACCTTGAATGTGGTTTCTCAACAGCAAGCCAAATTAATCTGCAAGAATTGGCATATGGAATCCGGAGCTATTTTCAATCAAATTCTTGAATCGCTAACAAACGAAAACAACACGGCAGAATAACTGCCGTGTTGTTTTTTTATTCAAATTTTGCTAATCGTTCCAGTACCGACTGCATCATGTCTTCGTATTTCGCCTTCTTCTGTCGTTCCTCTTCCACAACCGCTTCCGGTGCTTTATCTGTGAATTTCTTGTTGTTCAACTTTCCGTTGACACGCTTCAATTCGCCTTCCAGTTTCACCTTTTCTTTTTCCAAGCGCTCGATTTCCTTTTTGAAATCCACCAACTCAGCCAAAGGCAAGTAGAATCGTGCTTTTTCAATCATAGCGGCTACCACTTCATCCACCATTTGTTCCGTATCTTCCATCAGCAGGACTTCAGAAGCCGATGCCAGGGTTTTTAAGAAGCCTTGATTTTCCATCAAAGTTGCTCTTGCCCACTCATCCTTGGAATCAATAAAAATCTTGGCTTTTTTGGACGGAATCACATTCAATTCCGATCGCGTATTTCGAATGGTTCGGATCGCCTCGATCATATATTCCATCGTCTCAATCGCCTCTTGATCCGGTTCTTCTTCCCGAACCGGCCAGTCAGCGCGAATCAACGCGATTTTTCGATCTGGCAGATGTGACCAAATTTCTTCTGTAATAAACGGCATAAATGGATGTAGCAATTTCAGCATATCCGACAAGACATCAAGCAAAGTTGTCAATGCAGCATTCTTGCTTTCCTGATCATCCCCATATAGTCTTGGCTTGACGAGTTCAATATACCAATCGCAATAAAGTTCCCAAATGCAATCATAAATCTCCTGCCCTGCCATACCCAACTCGAATTTTTCCATTTGAGCGGTCATTGATTTTGCGGTTTGCTGTACACGAGAACGGATCCAGCGATCTTCCACCGCATTGGATTCAGTCCGTACAAAGTCATCCGACAGATTCATCAGTACAAATCGCGTTGCATTCCACAGCTTATTGGCGAAATTCCGATTCGCTTCCACACGTTCATAAGAAAAGCGCATATCGTTTCCAGGTGAGTTGCCCGTTATCAGAGAAAAACGCAAGGCATCCGCCCCATATTGATCGATAACTTCCAAAGGATCAATACCGTTCCCCAAGGACTTGCTCATCTTTCGGCCGTCCGAGTCACGTATCAATCCGTGTATGAGGACATGCTTAAATGGATTTTCTCCCATATTTTCCATCCCGGAGAATACCATTCGAACAACCCAGAAGAAGATGATGTCATATCCCGTTACCAATACGTCCGTGGGATAGAAATAGTCCAATTCCTTTGTCTTCTCAGGCCAACCCAGGGTTGAAAACGGCCAAAGCGCTGAGGAGAACCATGTATCCAAGGTATCCGGGTCACGTCGTAGGTTTTCACTGCCACATTTGCCGCAAGTCTCTGGTTTTTCGCGGGAAATGATCACCTCGCCACAATCATCACAATAATAGACAGGCAATCGATGCCCCCACCACAATTGACGAGAAATACACCAGTCCCGAATGTTTTCCAACCAGTGCAGATAGACCTTGCTAAAACGTTCCGGCACAAAGTTCAGCTCGCCAGATTTCAAGGCTTCAATTGCTGGTTTTGCCAATGGCTCCATCTTGACGAACCATTGCTTCGACACAATAGGCTCCACGGTTGTTTTACAGCGCTCACAATGGCCCACATTATGGCTATGGGCTTCAATCTTAACCAAGTACCCTTGCTCTTCCAAATCCCGTACAATGGCTTTTCTGGCTTCGTAACGATCCATTCCAGCATAGACGCCGCCGGCTTCGTTGATCTTCGCTTCATCATCCATAATACGCAAAACTTCGAGGTTGTGTCGTGCTCCCACCTCAAAATCGTTGGGATCATGGGCTGGGGTGATCTTTACGGCACCCGTTCCAAATTCTTTGTCAACATAGGTATCAGCCACCAAAGGGATTTCCTTATCAACCAATGGCAAGATCAAGGACTTGCCAACAAGGTCTTGATAGCGCTCATCATCTGGATGAACCGCTACTGCCGTATCACCCAACATGGTTTCAGGACGCGTGGTCGCGATGACCAAGTACTCATCAGAATCTTTGAAGGGATATTTGATATGCCAAAAATGTCCGTCCTCTTCCATATGCTCCACTTCCGCATCGGAGATTGCGGTACCACAGTTTGGACACCAGTTGATAATGCGGTCTCCTTGATAGATCAGATCCTTTTCGTACAGACGGATAAACACCTCTTCAACCGCCTTGCTCAATCCATCGTCCAGGGTGAATCTCTCTCGTTCCCAATCACAGGAAACCCCAATTTTTTTCAATTGGTTACGAATATTTCCACCGTATTCATGGGTCCAATCCCAAGCTTCTTTCAAGAATCCGTCTCGTCCCAATTCATCTTTGGATCGACCCTCGGCACGTAATTTTTCAACAACTTTCACCTCTGTCGAAATGCTGGCATGATCCATTCCAGGCATCCAAAGTGCTTCATAGCCTTGCATGCGCTTCCAGCGAATCAGAATATCCTGTAAGGTATTGTCAATGGCATGACCCATATGTAATTTCCCCGTTACATTTGGAGGGGGCATCATAATGGTGTAGGGCTTTTTCTCCGGATTCACCTCTGCGTGGAAATGATTTTCTTCTTCCCAAAATGCATAAATGCGATCTTCAAACGCTTTGGGATCATAGGTTTTGTTCAAATTATTTTCCATATTTTCCTCCTCAATAAAAAAACCCGTCCTTAAAAAAGGACGGGAAACTTCCGCGGTACCACCTTCGTTCTTGCTCCAAAGGAACAAACACTCGATCATTGATAACGAAATGAACCGGCACTGCCTACTCCATTCAGCAATGCGACTCCGAAGCGACCTTCAATCCTTAGGGCTTTACAGGTTCTTTCAGCTATTGAACCCGCTCTCTACAAAGATAAGGGATTTACTCCTCTTCATCAAAGTCAACTATTTCATCTGATTATACCGTGTTTGAAAATCATTTGTCAACAGCAAAGAGCACGAAAAAGCAGCCCATCATCTGACAGGCTGTTTTAATTTCATTTTCAATGCAATCAGCATTTCTTTCGTCATTCGAGGCAAATCGTATTCTGGTTTCCAATCCCATTCTGCTCGTGCCGCAGAATCATCGAGGGAATTCGGCCAAGAATCAGCAATTTGCTGCAGATTCTGATTGACATCATAATGCATTTCAAATTCCGGTATATGCTTTTGTATAGCATTCGCCACATCTTCCGGTGCAAAACTCATAGCGGTCACGTTGAATGCGTTGCGGTGGATCAACCGTGAGGGATCCGCTTCCATCAGCTGAACAATGGCATTTAACGCATCCGGCATATACATCATATCCATCTTGGTACCTTTGGCGATCGGCGATGTGTATGTTCCATTTAACAAAGCGTCGTAAAAGATATGCACTGCGTAATCCGTGGTTCCACCTCCCGGCAAGGATTCATGTGAAATCAAGCCCGGATACCGCACACCTCTTGTATCCACGCCAAACTTGCGGTAAAAGTAATCACACAATAATTCTCCTGATACCTTGGTTACCCCATACATTGTCGTAGGCCGTTGCAAGGTATCTTGTGGCGTCTGATCCGGTGGTGTGCCAATACCGAATGCCGCGATGGAACTTGGGGTAAAGACCTTTAATTTTGCGTCCTTTGCAACGGTTAGCACATTCAGCAGACCGTTCATATTCACATCCCATGCGAGCAAAGGTTTTCCTTCCGCTGTTGCGGAAAGGAGTGCTGCGAGATGAATGACGCTGTCAATTCGATGCTTGCGCACCACCCGCATCATCTCTTTTCCATTCAGGACGTTCAGTTTTTCGTATCGCGCATCTAGGATTGTATTCTCCTGCAATCCCGTTGCCAATACTTGATCGAAGCCATATTCCTGTTGCAACCTTTTTGTCAAAGCGGTTCCGACTTGCCCTAAAGCGCCAGTAACCAAAATCTTCTTCATCATGGTACCCCCTTATGATCTCCTACTTTTACTATAAAACAGGCCACGGGTAACTGCAAAGAAATTGCAAAATCTTAATTCGGCATCTTCTCCATAAAAACAGTCGCTTTTCCAGAATGGACTAATCCAGTTCACTAAAACCTTCTCCCAAAATTTCATGGGCTTTTTTCGTCGTAATAAATGCCGTTCGATCAATTTGCTTGATGAATTTTCTCAATTGAACAAATTCCCGTTTCCCAACAACTGTTAGAAGAACTTCCTTTTGCTCCTTTGTATATCCGCCTGTTGCCTGATAGACCGTCACACCGCGCTCCATGGTGTCCATTACATAGGTTTTAATCGTCTCGCTTTCCCGGCTGATTATCATAACCTCAACACAAGTATTGAAGCCTTCAATCATACCGTCAATCACAGTTCCATTCACGATCAAGCCAATAAACGCGTACATAAACACCTCGATGCCAAACACATAACCAGCCGCAAGAACAATGAAAAAATCTGCGATAAACAAGCCAACGCCGATAGAAATTTTAAAGTACTTGTTCAGGATTTTTGCAATAATATCAGTCCCTCCCGAAGAGGCATTCTGATTGAATACGATCGCAATCCCCGCGCCGGAAACCAATACGCCCATCACCAGCACCAAAAACATATCATCGGAAAACGGCTGTTGCATCGGATAGAAAATTTCCATCATCCCCAGAGAAAAAGAGATCGCCATACTGGAGTAAATGGTTTTTGCACCGAATCCCACACCAATGAAAATAAAGCCCACAATAAATAAAACGCCATTCATCATCAGACTCAGAACACCGATGTTCGCGTTCGGTAAAAATGATTTCAAAACAATGGCAAGCCCACTGACTCCCCCTACCGCCAAATTACTTGGCACCAAAAAGAAATATACGCCTGCGGCCACTAAAAATGCCCCGAACGTGATGAACACATACTCCATTACGCGATTTTTCATTTGCCCATTCCTCCAATTATCATGATTGCACTCCCGATGATCAGGTAAAGATCTGCAAGATTGACAACAATCTTCAGACGGGGCAGAAGAATAAAGTCGGTCACTTTCCCTCGAAAGATCCGATCAATTCCATTGCCAACTCCGCCCGCATACAAAATGATCAATCCCACCTTCTCCATTGTATCGAATCCAGTGTCAAAAAAATAGAGAAGGAAACATGAAAATCCCGTAACAATTAGCCCATGAATCCAAGCAATTTTTACACGACCTATATTTTGAAAGGAATTGAGTAAAAATCCACGGTTTTCTCGATACTGAAAACCAATTCCAGGAAAAAGGGAAAGCGACTTGTTTAGCCACCCCTTCTGATTGCGGGCTGCGCGCTTCATTCCTTGATCCAATACGATCAAACCGAAAAAAAGAATCGAAAACGTCATGCTTCGATCCTTCCAATCCATCGTATAGGAATTCCGTCTTCCGTTTCAATCATTTGATCACGCATCACGGCAATCGCTGCTGTTGCAGGTCCCGCCGTGCGGTCATACTTTTCCATTGTCGAAAATATGGGCACACGCCATCCCATGCTCCGATAGCGCTCCAATTCTGTTGAGAAACCGCCTGATCCCAGGGGAACAATTTCGATACAGGCATCCAAGGAAGCCAATTTTTTAATCATTTGCAAAGAAAGAAGTTTCTTTTGATTGCACATGACCTCATCACCCACAGACGGCTCGCCCACTAGATAGAGCCGATCTCCCGCCTGTACCTCAGGCAGTACAAAATCACCCTCCAGTTTTGCTAGAAGAGTCATCCCGCCGCCGGTTTGCTGAACAGTAAAATTTTCTTCGGAACTGCCATTGACAGGGAGATCTGGAATGCCCGCCTCAGCGAGGGCTTGTCGAATCCCTCTCAAAATTCCTGCTCCGGTCGGTTCAAAGGAGGCAGAAACAAGGTTCACCAGGCAAAAAGGCTCCGCTTGTATAGAGGCGCATTCCTTTAAACACAAAAGTGCCGTATAATACCCAACGACCTCCGGAGAAACCTGCACATGATCCAAGGGCAAATTTCCGATTCCGCCATATGAATCGCACGCAATAACCAGAGTTTCATTGGAGCTGAATTTCCTTAGTGTTAAATCTCGATATTTCAAAGTAAAAATCCCCCTTGAACAAATAGTAAAAACAGCCATTGCGTTGTCTCAATCGTAAATCCAATGCCATCTCCCGTGATTCCGTCAATCCGTTTTAGAAAGGGACGAAATTTGACGATGTAAAGCAACGTGATACCGGCATAAGCCACAAGGCTTTCCGGTAAGATCCAGGCAATCACCGCTAAAACAACAAGGGCGAAACCCGCTGTTCCCTTCCCACAGTTCTCGATCATGGGTTTTCCCAAGCCAGTCTTTTTTGCTGGCGGGTGGATACTGATGATCAGCAAACCCATCACTCGTCCAACGATGGGAAACAGAAGCAGGCTCAGTGGTGTGGCGTGATAGGCACCCATTCCAGCAAGTCCCGCAACAAAGATTAATCCAAGAACACCAAAACTGCCGACGTTACTGTCGGACATGGCCTGAAAGATTTTTTCTTTTTTTCCGCCGCAATTCATACCGTCCCAAAGGTCTGCCACTCCGTCAAGATGTATGCCTCCGCATAAGAGATAATAACCCATTAGAAGCAAAATCATCCGAACCCCGGCGGATTCAATGCCAATGGCCAGTGAACCTGCAGCAATGCCATACATAACGATGCCAACTACCAGTCCGACGAATGGAAATAGTGGAGCGGTTTCGGGCAGGGTATCAAAATCACCCTCTTGAATTGGCACAGGTAGGCGCGTCATAAAGGCAAACACCGCTCGCAATTTAGAAGGCATGGGGTTGATCTCCTTTGATACATAATGGAATCCCAGACACGCAAAGATAAACCTCATCAGCCCGTTCTGCAAGATATTGATTGACTCTGCCTGCGATATCCCGGAAGTAGTTTCCCAGACGATAAGGCGGAACAAGTCCCAGCCCCACCTCGTTCGTCACAATCACAAGATCCTTGTTATCCGCGATCACTTGATCCAGCAACTTCTCAATTTGAATCAGAATTTTCTTCTCCAAACAATTGATTTCCTCCATGGAACATGTCTCATAGTCAAGTTCGGCATCCATCATATGATTGGTCACCAGGATCGTGATGCAATCCAAAAGGAAAAGAGAGGACTCTTTCCAAGCTTCTTGCTCTCTCACTTGATAAAAATCCCGGTCTCGCTCCAGCGTTTTCCACGACTGGGGACGTGACTCTTGGTGATGTCGAATACGATCCTTCATCGCTTCATCAATGGGTAAGGCTGTTGCGATATAGGTAACAGCTTCTGATCGTTTCGCCAATTTTTCAGCATATCGGCTTTTTCCGCTGCGGGCGCCACCCGTCACTAATTGAATCATATGACCTCCTAAAAGATAGGGAAAAGATAAGGCTTTCCATTTTTTTGTACAATTTCAATATTGATTCCGTAGGCTTCCTTGATCAGTCGCGGAACCACCACATCCGAAGGAATCCCTTTCGCAAGGGCTGTTCCTTTATTCATTAATAACAAACGGTCACTGAATTCTGCCGCTAAATTGATCTCATGGAGTACGGAAAGAATCGTCATCCCTTGTTCTTTTTGCAGCTTCTGACAGAGTCGCAAGACCTCGTATTGAAAGCGCAAATCCAAATGCGCGATGGGTTCGTCCAAGATCAACACCTCGGGCTCTTGTGCAATCGCACGCGCGATCAATACCCGCTGTTGTTCCCCGCCGCTGAGTTGACGATAGCTTTTTTCTGCGAATTGTTCCGTTTGCGTCAAGGCAAGGGCATTTTGTACCGCCTTTTCATCAGTTTCACTCCATCGATTCCAACGTCCTTGATAGGGATAGCGGCCCATTTCAATGATCTCTCGCACGGTAAAACCAAAGGGAATTTCATTTTTCTGATAAACAACAGCAATTCGACGCGCCAGCGCCTTTCGATCCCATCCTTCAAGCAGCTTTCCTTCAAAATGAATATCACCATGATTTTGATCTAAAATCCGAAGCAATACTGCGATTAAGGTCGATTTTCCGCATCCATTCGGCCCCAAGATCGTTAGCCATTCCCCTTCGTGCAGAGAAAAGCTAAGATTCGAAATAACGGGTTTTTGGCCATATGAAAAAGCCAGTTCATTCACTTCGTATTTCATCGCCTACCCCTTTCCTTGTTTGGTTCGATACAGAAGAATCATAAAAAATGGTGCGCCCAAGATTGCAGTGACAACCCCGACAGGAATTTCCGCATTGGATAAAAGACTCCGTGCAATGGTATCGCACAGCAGAAGGAATCCACCTCCCCCAAGGGTTGCGTAGATAAGCAGATATCGGTGGTCGGGTCCCACGATCATTCTGAAAAAATGAGGAACGATCAATCCGACAAATCCAATAATGCCACTCATAGAAACCGCCACAGCAGCCAAGATCGAAGAGAGGATTAAAATTTTCTGTTTTACCTTTTGAGCATGAATCCCCAAGCTATAAGCCTGCGCATCTCCCAATAAGAGTACATTCAACTCTTTTGCCCAAAAGCTCATGACAAAGATGCCAATTCCGAGAATTGGTGCTGCCAGTTTTAACCCAGACCAGCTGGCACCGTTAAAACTTCCCAGGGTCCAATTGTAGATCATCGCAATCTCTTCGTGATGAAAAATCATCAACAAAGAAATAATCGCTGAAAGAAAAGAACTCATAATGATTCCGCTAAGTAGCAAGGAAACCGTAGAAATTTGATTGCCAGATTTCGCTAAGAAGTACACGATCAGGGTTGTTGCGATTGCCCCTATAAAAGCGAATACGGTTACGCCAAAATAACCGAAAATCTGTAATTGCGGAATCAAAAGCGCGAGGGTTGCGCCCAAAGCGGCCCCTGAAGATGTTCCCAATAGATAGGGATCCGCCATGGGATTTTTGAAAACAGCTTGATAGGAGGTGCCCACCAAAGACAAGAGCATGCCCACCATGACTGCCATTAGAATCCGCGGGATTCGCAAATTTAAGACAATAAAGCGTGTATGTTCATCGATGGATGCCCGACCGAAAATCCCATCCATCATGATTCGAACCACCTCTCGCCAAGAGATTTGAACCGCTCCAAATCCCACTGCAAAAACAATTAAAACAAACAATCCAATGATCAATGCCACAAGACCTAGATTTTTTTGCGTTTTCGTTTTTAAAATCATCGTTCTCTACTCAATCAGGGAACGATCGAGTTCAGGATGGAAACGCTCCAGCAATTCCGGAATCCCAAGATCGATAATACGAACGGCCGGACGGCTAAAGACATTTTCGTCAATCTCGATCAATTGCTCATTTTGAACGGCCTTGAGCACCGCATAGTTTTCGCTTGTTCGCATCGTATCCAAATTATATCCTCCGCCTAAAATATAGTCCGGATCCTTTTCAACCAATTTTTCCAACGAGTATTTCCACCCCGTAACATCGGAAGCAACATTATTTAGGCCGGAAGTTTTTAAAACGTCGTTGATAAAAGTATCGCTCGTTGCAGTATATTCACCCCATTGTCCCGTGCCAATCACATAATATACGCTTGGATGTTGTGAGTTTTCCAGTAAATTTTTCACTCGTTGCACACGTTGCTTGATGCTGGCGGCAACGGCTCTCGCTTCGGTTTCGTTTCCGGTAATCACACCCAATTGTTTGACAAGGGCGATCATGCCATCGATGGTTGCTGGCGATTCAACGGCTACAACATCAATGCCCGCCTTCGTCAACTGCACCAATACTTCCGGCTTGAAATGCGTCTGCGCGATCAAAACCTCTGGAGCGGCTGCAACGATCACTTCAATACTTGGATCATAGAGGCTTCCCGCTGCCGGTATATTTGCCGCCTCGGCTGGATAATCACAATAGGTGGATCGCGTTTGGATGCGGTCTCCCGCTCCAATTGTGAAAAGAAGTTCCGTTATGCTGGGCGCTGTGGAAGAAATGGTTTCTGCCGGTTCTGCACAATCATAGACAAAGCCAAAGCTTTCAAATTTTACAGGATACTGCGTATCTGCGCGCTTTTCAATTTCAATCTTGCCTAGGTTCTGATTCCATTGCACCTCATAATTCAAAGTCTCAAAAAAGAATGCCATGGGAATAAAAAAATCATTGCCGCTTTTGATTGGCGTTGCATCAATTTTCACTTCAATTTCATTCACCCCAACGCTTCGAGAACCTAATTCAAAACGAAATTTTGTCGCCTCGTCCTGAATGACGATCGTCTTTCCGATCACCTCAACTGCATAGCCAAGGGCTTCGATGTCACTGGTAGCGATCAGGCTGCGATCATTCACCACAATGATTTGATATTCTGCTGCCGCGTCCGTAGATGCGATGGATGCCGTAGCTGCAAATCCAACACCCATTGTTCCCAATACTATGACCCATACAAGTAAAACGCTAATCACTCTTTTCTTCATTTTAATTCTCCCCCTAGATGTTTAATTAATGCGACCCCTTCTTTATGATCACGTATGGTAAATCGTCCGAAATTCGGACCTAAGTTTTGAAAATCGGTACAAATTCGAAAATACATTCCCTTTTCTTTCATCTTTTCCCGGATCGGAATCAAGTTAAAGGGAAACTTAACCAAAACAAAATTCGCATGCCCGGGATAAACGGTCCATGAGGGTTCTGACTTTAAAGCCTGCAGAAAAATCTGCTTTTCACTGTTCACCCATTCCCGAACCTCTTTTTGATACTGCTCTGCTCGAATCAAATGTGGAATGCTCGCCAAGGCAAATTGGTTCAACGTCCAGGGCTCTTTTCCATTCACCATTCGTGCAATCAGTTCTTTCGACCCGCACCCATATCCGACTCGCAAACCAGCAAGGGCATAGAACTTAGTCATAGAACGAAGAACCAAAATTCGTTTTTCGTTGATGAAAGGCAAAAAACTGTCAAGTTCGGTGAATTCCCAAAAGGACTCATCCACCAACACTTCTCGATCTCCCACCACTTCAAGAAACTCTTCGATCCGAATGACTCCGGCTCCTGTGGGATTGTTTGGATGACAAAGGACAACAACCTCTACCTCGGGACGCTCTTTAAGGACTGTCTCCAGTCTTGGAATTGATAAACTAAATTGTTCTTCTTCACGAGTCGTAAAGAGTGAAACATTCGCGCCAGCCAATCGAAATGCTCGTTCATATTCGTTAAAGGTTGGGCCGATGATTAAGATGTTTTTCCCACGGCACAAACGCGCATAGAGATAAATTAATTCCACCGCACCGTTTCCCAGGATGATTTCATCCCGCGATAGCTGTAGCACGTCCGCCAGTTCTTCTCTCGCATGAAGACCGTCAATTTCTGGATAAAACGGCAAAAGATCGACTTGTTCATTGAATATTTCTTTCAAGCCCTGTGGAAATCCCAGTGGATGCACATTTACACTAAAGTCGATCATATTCTTCTTATCTTTTTGATGATCTCCGCCATGCGGGTTTAACCCCATATCCATCGTCCTCCTTCCACCATTGTGACCAAAAGCAATTGCGAAATCCAAATATTTAACTTCACTTGATTCAGTAATGACCACGTCGGATCCAACAACCCCCGTCCAATCCAAGGTCGCTCCATTCTTTCGCCAAAATAGACGGCTGGTCCTCCCAATTTGCAATTATACACACCCGCCATACTAGCTTCGGCATATGCAGAGTTTGGACTATCGTGAAGATGCCTATCTCGTTTCATAATTTGCCAGCCTCGAACAAAATTGCCTCCCGTCACACTACCTGCAAGAAGAATCAACCCAGCGCTTAATCGTGCCGGCAGCCAATTCACCAGGTCGTCAAGACGGGCGGACGCCGTGCCAAATTTCATATATCGTTCATTTCGATACCCCACCATGGAGTCGAGGGTGTTGATGGTCTTATAAAAAACCATACCCACCAATGGACTTCCAATCATCGCTCCCAAGTAATAGAAGCAAATGGGAGCAATGACGCCATCCACAATATTTTCCGCCATCGTTTCAATGGTTGCCCGCAAGATATCCGATTCTGTCATTCGATCAGTATCCCGACTGACGAAGTCTCCAATCATCCTCCTGGCTCCCAAAAGACCCTCTTCTCGAAAAAAACGATTCATCTGATCGCCAACTTGTACCAGACTTTTCGTTGCCAAGAGCCAACCGCACAACATCGATTCCAGGATCCAACCACCCGAGAGTTTGCTTATTCCAAAATGAATAAGAATAGCAAACAAACCCGTTGTTGCAAGTACAGAGCAGAGAAAACATGCGCCTCGAATTGTAGCTGATTTTTCACCATACCACCGTCTTTCCCACCAGGAAATAACGCGGCCAATTCCGATGACTGGATGCGGGATCTTGATCGGATCTCCAAAAATCATATCCCAAGCCACCATGATCCACGCTCCCATTACAGGTTCCCGCTCTGTGTCAAAATTTCTCGAATTCTCGGCCAATCCAAAGACATTTCCAGATGCGACGCCCAACGATTATAGGACTCTTCCTTCTTGGCCTGATACTCCCAATTCCCGGCCTGCGCTCCCAATTCTTCTAAAAACCAAGTTCGAAAACTTTCATTCTCAAATACGCCATGAAGATAGGTGCCCATCGCACTCGCTTCTTTCATGCCCAAACAATCTCCCGATTCATTTTCCATCCAGTTTTTTTCATTAAAAATCGGGTTGGTCATCCCCTGATGAATTTCATAACCGTTGAGCCGTTGATCATTCCAACTTAAATTTGTTTTTTTTGTTGTCTTCAGGCTACCCATTCGCGTGTGCACATTCAATAAACCAAGACCCTTTTCACAGGTCACATCTCCCTCTACACCGGATGGATCCTCCAATTGCATGCCTAAAATCTGATAGCCCCCGCAGATGCCTAAAATCGGCCGTTTCAATTGATGCGCTTTTTTTACCGCGTTGCCACACCCCGTTTCATTCAGCCAATTCAAGTCATGCAAGGTGTGTTTACTACCCGGAAGGATCAATGCATCCATGGATAAGATCTCTTCCGGCGTTTTGATATAATGCAAGGTAATGCCGCTTTCCATTTCCAAGGGCGTAAAGTCCGACAAGTTGGAGGCGTGTGGGTATTGCACCACGCCGACAGCCGGTAATCCGGCTCTTTTTCCCTTCGGTTCGATTCGAGTAGTTACACTGTCTTCATCATCAATCAAGAGATCTTCCATATAGGGAACCACGCCTAGGCATGGAATCGTCAAATATGGTTTGACCATCTCGATCCCCGGCATAAGCAAGGTTTGATCGCCTCGAAACTTATTGATGATATATCCCTTGACTCGCGATTGTTCTTCCGGCGACAAGAGCGTCATGGTACCCACCAATTGTGCAAACACACCACCTCGGTCGATATCAGCAACCAAAATCACGGGAGCATCCACTATTTCGGCAAACCCCATATTCACCAAATCGTTTTTTCGCAAATTAATTTCTACCGGCGAGCCCGCACCCTCGATTACAATGGCATCATACCGACTTGCCAACCGATCAAAGGAACGCTTTGCGACCTGCTTTAATCCTTGTTTCATCCATTCATATTCCATGGCAGGAAAATGTCCCTTGGCACGTCCCTCTACAATGACTTGCGCGCCCAAACTGCGATTGGGTTTCAGAAGAATTGGATTCATATCCACATGAGGCGCAATACCCGCTGCCTCCGCTTGAACCGCTTGCGCACGACCCATTTCCAAGCCTTCGTTTGTTACCCAGGCGTTGAGTGCCATATTTTGAGATTTATAGGGAGCCACGCTCACCCCTTCATTTTTTAACAATCGGCAGAAGCCTGCGACCAATAAACTCTTCCCAACAGATGAGCCCGTTCCTTGAACCATGATTTTCATTTATGCCACCTCCAATAAAAAGAACCGTATCCCACGGGGATACGGTTTGTCATTTTCAACATTCCATTCACCTTCCCTCCGAAGATTGATAGTTCGAATATGGCAGGTTTCCTGACTCCCGATCGTCCTTGCCCTCCCTTCCCGCTTTCGCAGTGGATGTGAGGGGTCGTCTCGGTTACAGTAGCGGGGGCTGTGTAGGCATTTCACCTAGCTTCCCTTTTAACGCTTGCGCGCACCATAGTTCTATGAACTTCCCCCTCATTATAACGGGGAATTCCATGGGGAGCAATTCATTTTTTTGTGCTATATGGAGAAAAAAACGTTCTCTTGTGACTCTTCATCACTATTTTTCAAAAAAACGTTGACTTTCCCCTCAATACTCAGTATCATTAGTCTCAATTGAATAAGAAACTTATCAAGAGCGGTGGAGGGACAGGCCCTATGAAACCCGGCAACCAGTATCAATCGATACACGGTGCTAAATCCTACGGAGAAAATCCGAAAGATGAGAATGTCTAGAATTTTTATGATCTCTTTCGTCTGAAAGAGATCTTTTTTTTATGAGGAGGAACCATGATACATCTTAAGTCACTCACCAAAACCTTTCCCCATCCCGATGGGAAAATCACAGCAGTTGATCAAGTCACACTGAAAATCAACACCGGAGAAATATTTGGTATTATCGGGCTAAGCGGCGCTGGAAAGTCAACCCTCGTTCGCCTGATCAATCGCTTGGAAGAAGCAGATTCCGGAGAAATCTGGATTGATGACACCGAGCTTCGCAACCTGAATAAGTTGAAGTTGAATATCGTGAGAAAAGAAATCGGAATGATTTTTCAACATTTTAATCTTCTCGAATCACGAACCGTGGAAGAAAACGTGGCCTTCCCTTTAGAACTGGCAGGGATGAAGAAGAAGGAAATCGGTGAACGTGTACAAGAAACCCTTCGGCTAGTCGGGCTTTTGGATAAAGCAAAGGTGCATCCCGCTCAACTGAGCGGCGGACAAAAGCAACGTGTAGCCATTGCAAGAGCCATCGCAAACCGGCCTAAAATTTTATTGTGTGATGAAGCCACCTCGGCCCTGGATCCCCAAACAACTAAATCCATTTTAACCTTGCTCAAAGAGCTGAAAAACACATTGAATCTCACTGTCATCATGATTACCCATGAAATGGAAGTCATTCGTGAAATTTGCGAACGTGTTGCCGTCATGCAAAATGGTGCTGTTATCGAATGCGATGCTGTCGAAACCGTATTTATGCATCCAAAAACCGAATTGACCCGGTCCTTCGTCACTCATTTGCGACCCGATCGAAAACAGGTTGCTCCAAAAGACGCGGCCTCCTATCGCTTGCAATTAACCTTTCTTGGAGATTCCATCCAAGAACCTTTGCTGAGTAGAACCATTCAAAAATATGGTGTAGAAATCAATATTTTGGCGGCCGAGATCAATCAGCTCGCCACTGTGCCCGTAGGGAATCTATTGGTTGAAGTATCTGGCAGCAAGGAAGAAATCGAGTTTTGTATCCATGCGTTTCATCAACAGAACATTCAAGTGGAGGTGGTATCAGCATGATGGATTTTCAATTGTTTCTTACTCCAACACTGGAAACCCTGTATATGGTTTTCCTTTCAACCATTTTCTCTGTATTGATCGGTCTCCCGGCAGGCGTACTATTGGTTGTCAGTGAGGAAAATCACGTGACTCCAAATCCAACTCTTCACCGAATCTTGGGTTTTATCGTTAATGTCAGCCGATCCATTCCCTTTATCATTCTGATGATCCTTCTGTTCCCTCTATCGCGTTTGATCGTTGGAACCACCATCGGGACGACAGCAACTGTCATCCCCTTATCAATAGCTGCCGCGCCATTTGTTGCGCGGGTAGTCGAATCGTCCCTGAAAGAGGTCAACGCCGGTGTCATAGAAGCCTGTCGATCCCAAGGGGCCTCCACCATGCAAATGATCACAAAGGTTTTATTGCCTGAAGCCCTACCGGGTCTTGTACTGGGGATTACCATGACGATCATTAACCTGATTGGATATTCTGCTATGGCCGGAGCCATCGGTGGTGGTGGACTTGGCGATCTTGCCATTCGTTTTGGATTCTATCGCTATGAAATCGGCATCTTGATTGTTGCGGTACTGATCATTATTATTTTGGTTCAATTGATGCAATACGCGGGCAACACGCTTGCGAATGCAATATATAAAAAACGTTCATAGGAGGTACAAAATGAAAAAAGCATTGCAACTCTTACTCTTGGTGGCCATCACAATGATGCTTTTCGGTTGTCAAAGTACGTCCGATTCGTCACAAGTTTTGCGCGTAGGCGCGACCCCTGTTCCCCATGTGGAACTCCTCAATCAAGTCAAAGAACTCCTGAAAGCCGAGGGGATCGACTTGGAAATTGTTGAATTCACGGATTATGTAAAACCAAATCTTTCCCTCAACGATGGTGAGATTGATGTGAATTTTTTCCAGCATCTTCCTTATCTTGAAGACTTCAACGAAGAACGAGGGTTAACTCTTGTCTCCGTTGCGGGGATCCATGTGGAGCCCATGGGCCTATATTCAGAAGAGATCACCTCTTTTGAGAACTTGCCAGATGGCGCTGTTATCTCCATTCCCAACGATGCGGTCAACGGAGGCAGAGCCTTGTTGCTCCTTCAGAGCGCTGGACTGATCACCCTGGATCCAGAAGCAGGGTTGGAAGCTACAGAAAATGATATTGTTGAGAATCCAAAGCATGTAAAAATCCAAGCCATCGAGGCTGCGCAATTGCCACGCACCCTCGTGGATGTAGATGCCTCGGTTATCAATGGCAACTATGCAATCGAAGCGGGTTTTAATCCCATTGAAGATGCTTTGTTGCTGGAGGATGGAAATTCGCCTTACGTCAATATCCTAACAACACGCGAAGACAATGCGAATGATCCAAAGGTTCAAGCATTGATCAAAGCCCTTCAAACAAAAGAGATCCAATCATTTATTGAGGAAACGTATGCTGGAGCCGTTGTGGCAAGCTTCACAAAATAAAGAAAATGCAGGTCATTGAATGCACATGATCGGCACATTAAAAAACAGGTAAAGCGATTTCGCTTTACCTGTTTTTTAATCTTCATCCAAATTGGGAAACCAAATAGAAATTTCTCGAGCGGCTGCACCCAAATTGTCAGAAGCATGAACAATGTTGCGTGTCGTGCTGCAGGCATAGACCCCACGAATGGTTCCAGGCAAGGCACAACTTGGATCTTTATCTCCATGAATGCGACGAACCAAATTAACGACATTCTCACCCTCTACGACCAAGACAAAGATTTGTCCCTCCATAAAGTAATTGATTAAGTCATCGAAAAAAGACTTTCCTCGATGCACGTCATAATGATATTCCACAATTTCTCGTTCTGGTTTAATCAGCTTTCCCGCTACAATATGAAATCCTTTTCGCTCATAGCGACTGATGATTTCTCCAATCAATCCGCGAGATACCCCATCAGGTTTGATAATGACCAATGATCTTTCCATGCCAAACTCCCTTCCAAACTGGTTTCCTTGATTTTATCTAAATCCGAAAAGAAATGCAAGAATCAAAAGCAGAAACACGCCAATACTCTCATTTTTATACCACGGAGACCGTGGAAACAAAATCATCTTAATTGTCTCTGTCTGCTTGCTCTTTTCTTCATTCCGCCGAACTTCATATTCAGGATCCTCTTTTGAAACCTGTGCCTTCACCCATGACTGCAACCCATTTTTAAACGCTAAATAAAATACGAAATAAATCAGAATCAACAAGGGAGAAGCAATCCCCAGATTGCTCATCCAAAGCAAAAGGCAAGCAAAACCCAACAATCCTACAATCAGCGCACGGTAATACAACTTCGTCCACTTTTCCATCCTATTCTCCCGCAATACTGAGAGACTTCAACCAGATCGACGGCGCTCCGAAATGGCCGCCTGAACTTGGCAGTCCAAACCAAAGATCTGCGCCAACCTCGTGGATCTCTTGAAGCAATTGAAACCAATTGCCGGCAATCGTAATCTGATGAACCGCATGGTCCTTGACTCCATCTTTGATCAAAAAGCCCGAAGCTGCCAAGGAGAAATCTCCAGAAACCGGATTCAATCCAGAATGAAGTCCCTGCACTTCCGTAATCATGACACCTTGTTTCATTTCCGCCAACATGGCTGACTTGCTTCTATCCCCAGGTGCAAGGTAGAAGTTCGAAGCAGAAATCCCCATGGATCCCTTGTAAGACGATTTATGGGCATTGCCGGTGGATTCTACACCCGCTTTATGAGCGGTTTTCAGATTGTGCAAATAGGTTTTCAATATCCCTTGATCCACCACGTTTTTCTTTTGGGTATTGACGCCCTCTGAGTCAAAGGGTTGCGTTAAGAACCCGACAGCACCCGTGGGATCGTCTACCAGGGTTATCATTGTAGACGCGACCTGCTCATTCAATTTACCTTTCATTCGCGACAATCCTTTTTGCACCGCGTCCGCTGAAAAAATGGATCCAAAGCTCTCCAGAAAATCAACCACAACGCGATTTTCAAGAATTGCTTCGTAGGATCCGGAAGGAATTCTTTTTGGATGAAGGATCGATATGGCTTCCGCCGCAGCTTCCTTTGCGATCGTTTCTGGATTCAGTTCACGAAAATCACGCGAGAGCTGAAATGCAAAGGCGGTTTGTCGATCATTTTCCTCTTCCGCAGTCAAATACGAATACGCCATATAGTATCGATCTTGCTCGGAGCAAGCCAATCCATGGCTGTTCATTAATTGGTACTCGCTCTCTTGCTCCGCGAAAAAGCTGTTGGAAACCTTATGGATTCTTGAATCATATTGAACCGCCGCCGCTTCCAACGCCATGGCGAACTTGATTTTTTCAGCCTCGGTTCCATCATTTTCTTGACGCAAATCTGACTCCATTCGCTGGCCCGAGCCTGGATATAGGAACTCTGGATCGACGGAATCAATCGCATCTGCATTTTCAATCAGTGCCGCAACCAATTCTTCAATCAATTCCAAATCTAATAATTCCGTATAGACGGAACCCATCTTGCCATTGCTCTTCCCTCGAAAAGCATATCCACCGTCTTCCGATATCAAATACTTCTCCAACTCTGATTCATAAACGTTGATGCTAAAGTTTTTGGAGCGTTGCATCATCATTTCGACTTCCTCAACGCCACGTCTTCTGGATTCAACTAGGAAGGCTTCCCAAAATTGCTTCATTCTTCCTCCCCCTTTCGACCACCGACTGTGATGCTGGAAACGCGAATCATCGGCTGCCCGACATTGGCAGGAATGGATCCACTACTAGATCCGCACATTCCCTGGCCATGAGCCAAATTATTTGAAACAAAATCGATATTATGCAAGATGTCCGAACCCTTTCCAATCAAGGTGGCGCCGCGCACTGGCCGGTCAATTTTCCCATCTTTCACTAAATATCCTTCCATGACGGAAAAATTGAATTCCCCCGTAATGGGATTGACGGATCCGCCACCCATATATTTAGCATAAAGTCCATTTTCCGTTGCTGCAAATATAGATTCCACCGAGTCTGTGCCCGCCGCTATATAGGTATTGCTCATACGAGAAGTCGGCGCATATTTGTAGGATTCCCGTCGTGAGGATCCTGTCGCTTCCATTCCCATTCGTTTTCCATTTAAATGATCGATCATATAACTCTTTAGAACGCCACGATCAATCAAAACTCGTTTGCGCTGCAATTCACCCTCGTCATCATACAGGCTACTTCCCCACGCATTTTCTATGGTTCCATCATCGATCGCCGTCACTTTTTCCGATGCAATTTTCTCTCCTAAACGATTTGAAAAGATGGAATTGTTCTTTGCGACCGAGGTTGCCTCTAGGCCATGGCCACAGGCTTCATGAAAGATAACTCCGCCGAAGCCGTTGTCAATAATCACTGGAAAGGTTCCAGCCGGACAAGGATCCGCCTTCGCCATGGTTACTGCGACCCGCGCCGATTCTTCCGCTACGGCTTTCACATCTAAATTTTGAACAAATTCATATCCTTGGAAGGCGCCCGGTGAAAATCCACCCGTTTGCATTTCTCCCTGATATTCCGCAACACTGCTAATAGAAAATCGCGTACGCGTACGTTGGTCTTCAACCCATTTTCCTTGGCTGTTGGCAATCAAGACATCCTGTACAGCGTCCGCATAACGTACTGAAACTTGCGTAATAATAGAATCGTACGCGGTTGCATAGTCATGTGCTTCCTTCATTCTCTCAATCCGATTCTTCATGTGAATCGAACTAGGTGGAATGACAATGCCATGGGGTGTTGTTTCACCATTTCTTATCATCCATGGATTCAAAACCTGCTTTCCAGGTTCATTTACAGCTGCGGCCAGTGTTTTAGCCAGTCGAAGCAAGCTTTCTTCCCTGAGATCCGAGGTATATCCGTAGAGGCTTTGCGTTCCGAAGATAATTCGCAACCCCAAGCCTGAATCCAAACCGCTCTGTACCGTTTCAACGGCACCGCCGATCATCAATACACCGTTTACACGTTTCTTTTCAACAAAGATTTCCGAAAAGTCAGCGCCGGTTTCAAGCGCGGTTTCCAGCACTCTTTGCGCTGTTATTTGGCTGATTAACATGCTTTTCCCTCCATTCTTTTCGCAAATCGCCAATGGACTTGGTAGATACCATTTCCTTTGGAATCTCCAATAATTGCAAGGCTACTACCAAATCCTGTTCCGACTGCACTTCTATTTCCAAATATGGCTGCGGATACGTCTCCTGATCCCATTGATCCATTTCAAAGTCGATCCCATTCCACCGATAAGATTTTCGATGTTTCTCGCCTCGGTAACGAAGGGGATGTCCCAAAAGATCGAGCATTTCAATAACAGTTGCAGGGTCGCTGATTTGAGAGGTTCTTTCCTCATAAACGCGCAACCCTTCCGCTGATTCTTTCATCTTCAAGGTTAATTCATGCGTCCATTGATCTGTGGTGAGGCAATGGGTGGAGCGTAAGCGAAGGTAGCCAATTTCTCCCTCCTTTGTTTCCAAAGCTGCGGCCTGGAAAACCCAATTAATTTGATCCTCATCCTTAATCAGTTCCGCACCAACTTGAATCAAGCGTTCTTCAACAGCCTTTAAGTCGATGCCGAGTACCTTGACTTCTCTTTCCTTCATCCTTCGATCTCCTTTATCAAACAAGGAACAAATTGCAAGAAATCCGAGGCGACACAGTGAAAACTTGTCTTTCCCCACTTTCCCTCTCGGACGAACCGATGACCCTCAGCATGCAAATGACCATAAATACAAATTTCAGTACCATTTTCTACGATCATTCGGCCAAATTCATTCAACTCTCCGTGGAAGGAGAATGGCGGATAATGAAGCATTGCAATCTTAGTTTTTGCATTCCTCACCTGTTGCAAAGAAAGCGCTAGCCGCTGCAATTCTCTTTTCACGATCTTTTCATCGTGCTCGTCAAATTGCTGAGAATCTGTAGAAGTCCACCCGCGCGTCCCGTAAATCCCCACTGAACCCATTTCAAATGAAGTGTTATGAATAAAGTGAAGGCTTTTGAACGACAATTGATTCATCTTTGTTAAAGATTCCCACCAATAATCATGATTTCCTTTTCCAATGCACTTGATTCCAGGCAATTCATCAAGTAGCTTAAGATGATCCACAGCTTCCCGAAGATGCATGGCCCAAGACAGGTCGCCAGGAAGCAGAACCAAATCCTCTTCCCCAACAAGCTGCTTCCAATTTGCGATAATTTTTTCTTCATGTTGATCCCAATTTTTCCCAAAAATGGACATCGGTTTTTCCGATCGGATATCAAAATGAAGATCAGAAATTCCAAATATCTTCAAACTTTCCTCCTATAATTGAATCAGATGCGGACTCATATTCAACTCATGCATCAGATCCAATTCATACTCTTGACTTGTAAAGAAAATCACCTGTTTACGCTTGGCATATTCCGCCAAGAGACGCAAGGATTGCACATGTCTTTCCCGGTCAAATTGCGAAAAAGGTTCATCCAAAAACAGGGGCGTTTTTGCGTCTCCCGATAAAGAATGAATGGATAGACGAAGAGCGAAATACACCAATTCAATCGTTGCGGCACTCACCTCGTCAACGGGAACAACCCGTTCCAATTCTCCCTCCACCAAACGGATTTCGAAGTCGCGCCCAATTCTGACTTCTCGATACTTGCCATTGGTCAGAAAACTTAGCGTCTCTCCCATATTACTCGTCAATTCCGGAGAAAACTGTTCTTGCACTTCTCCTGCTATCTGCTCAAGTCCTTCAATGGCTGCCAAGAGTCCTTTTCTTTTCAGATGAAGACGATCCGCTTTCTCTCGCAGAACGCCCAATTCCTCCTCCACACGAGCCAAGGATCGATCTTCTTCCTTAGACGCTATCATTCCCTTCAGCCATTCAATCTCCAACTCATTTTCTTTTCTTTGCTGTCGGTTTTTCTTGCATTCCTCGGCAACTTCGGCTGCGGATTGAACTCTCCACTCCGCTGGAATAACAGGCAATCTTCGCAATTCCATTTCCAAGAGGTTCCCATTTTTTTCTTTCCATTGCACTTCAAATACTTCATCCAAGTGTGCCAAGTCACGCTCAACTTCTACTAACCTGGCCTTCCCGGTAATTTTTTTCTTATATTCTTGTAATTGCGAGCAATTGGCTTTTTGACAATGAGCATACAATCTGGCCAGCATGCGTTCATATTCCCTTCGATCCGCAACTGACAAAATGGAATGACCCTCATCATCGTTCGGATCAACCGATTTCCGTTGTTTTATATTCACCCAGGCAAAAAGTAATATGGAGCCGACAAAACTACCCAAACCGACATATATGCCAATGGGGAAGGCTAAAAAGTAAAACAAAAGAACGGTAATCAATGAAATCAATCCTGGTAGCAAAGGCCAGCGAACCCACTCCTGATCTTCTTCCTCTTGTGAGTTCTCTCCACGCATGCGATCCTTCAGATATCGGAGTTGACTTTCCAATTCCATGATTTCTTCCGATTCAGAATCGTCAAAATCACGATATCCATCGACCTTCGCATGGTCGATTTCCAATAGTCGGATCCTTTCCTTGGTTTCTTCCAACTCCGAAAAATCTTTCTCCAGTATTACACGCTTACAATATTCTTCTTCAACCTCTAATTGTTGAAAGTATAAGTCCAACTCTCGATTTGTTTCTTCCAATTTTCTTCGCATCACAAACCAATCGCGCATCTGCGCATGACTGCGAAGCAGTTCCAATCGTTCATCTTCCAAATTAGACAATTCCGCTACCAGTTTCCCCAAAGCAGAGGTTTTTTGCCTGCTGGGAGATCCCACTTTTTCCAATTGATCCTGTAAGTGCGTCACCGCATTTTTCACCGATACATCTTCTGAAAAATCCTCAGCGATACTCACAAAATTATCTCGCACTTCTGATGCGAAATCATCCTCTGGCTTCACAAGCCGCTGTTGAATATAGACGGTGTTTTGAAACATCAACCCCGACATTTGAAACAAGGCATCGCCAGGAACAATGGTACGATAGGTTCCATTGTATGGAAATTGGTTTGTAATCTCTTCTCCGTCAGAAAGCCTGACTACGGAGACAGACTCATCTCCTTTGATAAAATTGCGACTGAGACGGTAGGCGTCTCCGTCTGTTTCATAGTGAACCGACCCTCGATATTCTTGATGGTCCCAAGGTCGGAATCGATCGTATGCTGGCGTATATCGTCTCGTTTTGGTATAGGGGTTGTAGAATCCATAAAACATGCCCTGAAGAAAACCCTGCATCGTTGATTTTCCCGCCTCATTAGATCCGAATACGCAATTGAACCCCGGTGAAAAATCCCAATGATCCTGATGAAATTTTCCAAAACTCTGCATATCTAGTCGTGTAATTCTCATCGGTTTTTTCCTTTCAGCAATGCTTCTAACCCGACATACAAGGCCTCTTTTTGAACAGTTTCTTCAAGATCAGACGATTGAATCGTTCGGATATATCGTCCAATTGCCGAATCACCATAAACTTGCTCCAATCTTTCAACATTCAGATCGGGTTTTGTTTTATCCAGGATAGCCAAATCATAAAATTCAGGCTGAAGCAGAGCCATCAGCTGGCTCGCAGCAAGTTCAAATTGACCCTCCCAATATCCTTCAACCGTGATCTTGAAAAAGTCTTGATCAGGCTGGAGATCTTTCGTTTGACTGCGTATTTTTGACGCTAGAGTCAGCACCGAATCCGTTGCCGCTACTTCAATTTGAAGGGCAACAAATTTGCGACTGCTTTCTGAAACAAACTCGATTTCAGTATCTGAATCTGTGATGCGAACATCCATATACCCATGTTCTCCAAACTCACCAAAATCCAAGGGTTCGGGACTTCCTGCATAAGCGCCGGTAAAATTCTTAAAGATTTTAGGCCGATGAATATGGCCCAAGGCAACATAATCAAAGACCTGTTCCTGTAAGGTCTGTGAAGATAAATTGGCATAGAGAGATCCTTCTTGGTCCAGGTCTCCGTGATGCAAGAGAAGATTTTTAGTGTCACTTGTAATCCCTGGAAGCTTGCAGGATTCATGATCCTCTTTGAGATTCCAACTCTTCCCCCAAATGTTCAGTTTCTTCTCTTCCAACTCGATTTTCTCAAATTGCTGCGAAGAAAACAAAGTGACATTCTTCGGCCATTTCACCCAGTGATAGACACTCTTTTCTCCCAATGGATCGTGATTCCCAGCGATCATATAAACTGGGGTCGGTGAAAGGCTTGCAAACATTTCTGAAACACCCAGCAGATCTTGCAGACTACAATAATGGCTGTCAAAAAGGTCACCGGCAATTAGAATAAAATCAACCGCCTCTTCCTTCGCTTTTCCGCAGATGCGCGCAAAAGTTCCCCAGGTTTCATTTCGTCTTGATTCCGCATGATCATGGCTTAAGCAATGAGTAGAATAGCACTTGCCGATATGGATATCTGCCAAATGAAAAAATCGTATCTCCATGTGCTCCCCCTAGTAGATGACACGCTCCAAACACAATCCCTTTGCAGGAGCAATTGCTCTTGTATTTGCGCGTGATTTTTCCTCAAGTATGTTTTTGACTTCCTTTGGCTTTACGACGCCCTGGGCAACCTGAATCAAAAGCCCCATCATTAATCGCACCTGTTGACGCAGGAACCCATCACCCAAGAAATCAACATAAATTTCGTCCGATAAGGCTGTAACCGTAATTGATTCAATCGTTCGAACCGTTGATTTCGTCTTCGATTTCATGGCTGTGAAAGATTGAAAATCATGCTCTCCAATTAAAAAATCAGTGGCGCGACGCATTGCCTCCAAGTTTAAGGGCTCTTCAATTCGAATCATCGTTTTTCTCTCAAATACATTTCCAACCGGCGAAACAGAAATCCTATATCGATAAACCTTTTGCTTTGCATTAAATCTAGCATGGAATCGGTCTTCCGCTTTCTCCATGGACAAGATTTGAATATCTTCCGGCAAATAATGATTAATTTCTCCCAATGCCTTTGGATCGATCCGCTTTTGTGGTAATTCTACAGAAGCGATTTGTCCTTTTGCGTGAACACCGGCATCGGTTCTTCCAGAACCGTCAATTAAGATGGGACGGCTCGTTATTCTTGATAAAACCGCTTCAATTTTTCCTTGGATAGTCAAGTCCGTGTTGCCCAATCGCTGCCATCCTTGATATTTTGTGCCATCATAGGCTATGGTCATTTTATAATTTGTCATTTTTTTCTCCTTGTAGTAGGTTTTTTAAATAGCTGTGAAAAGCTTCGCCAATTTCCGGATTCTTCAATCCAAATTCGACTGTAGCTTCTAGATACCCGAGTTTGTCTCCGGCATCATATCGTCTTCCTTCGAAATCATAAGCCAATACGCGATTTCGTTCGCATAGTTTCTTGATTCCATCTGTCAATTGAATTTCATTCCCGGCTCCTGGTTCTGTTTCCTCGAGGTAGGAAAAAATTTCTGGCGTTAAAATATATCGGCCAAGGATTGCAACATTGGATGGTGCCTCTTCCCGAGTAGGTTTTTCCACCATGTCCTTGACTTCATATGTTCTTGTTCCAATCTCTTCCCCATCGACTATGCCGTATTTGGATACTTGATCCCAGTCGACGGTTTGCACCCCGACCACACTGCACTGATACTTGTCATAGGTGTCAATCAATTGTTTCAAACATGGGGTTTGATTGTCGACGATATCATCGCCTAAAAGTACGGCAAAGGGTTCATTGCCGACAAAGGTTTTCGCATGGAGAATCGCATGACCCAAACCCAAAGCTTCCTTTTGTCGAATAAAGTGAATGTTTACCATATTGGTGATCTCTCGAACCATGGCAAGGGCTTCTTTTTTTTGGTTTTTTTCCAAGGTAAGCTCCAGCTCCACTGATCGATCAAAATGATTAATTATCGAGGATTTGTCACGTCCAACAATGATTAGAATTTCTTCAATGCCTGAACTCAATGCCTCTTCTACAATATATTGAATCGTTGGTTTATCGACGATCGGCAACATTTCTTTTGGTTGTGCTTTTGTCGCGGGTAGAAAACGTGTGCCGAATCCAGCCGCGGGGATTACTGCCTTTCTGATTTTCATTCATCTGCTCCTTTCAATTCGTTCCACTCTATATTATAAACGATATGTCTGCTGGATAAAAGAAAAGAAGCGTTAAATTCACGCTTCATTCTCGTAATCCAAGGGTTCCACCCGGATTCATGATGTGATTGGGATCAAAATGCTCTTTCAACGCTTGCAACAAGTCCATCACGTCCGCACCTTGATGCCGTTCCATCCACGGTCCAAAGCTTTTTCCTATCCCATGATGATGACTCAGCGCTGCCCCCGACTCAACAATGCGATCGAGAATTCCCGCTTGCAATTGCAGATATTCCTCCTCATCCATTTTCCCGATGAAAATCCAATACAAATTTGCACCCTGCGGATATACATGTGACATATGAGTCATACAAATCGTTTGCGGGCGTTCTTTGACAAATTGTCGAACAGATTCATGCACACGAGGCATGGATTCCCAGGTAACCGCGGCCTCCATGGTGTCGATCGTAATGCCATAATCTTGCAAGGCGTCGCGGAGATATGGATCTCGAAAGCGCCCCTTTTCCCAACTTTTAACAGGAATCCCTGTCAAATATAAACCGCCATGTTTTTTACTGATCGCGTGAACACGCCGCTTTACATTTTTGCAAAATTGTTTTTCGCCATCCGTAAATCCAAGATACAGGCATCTTTCTTTGGCCTTAAACCCCCGCATGGTCATTAAACGATCCAAAATCGTGCCCTCGATTTGATAGAGTTTCATCATAACGTCCGTCTCTTCCGGGTCCGAAAGACGAAAAACAGAAGGCATGCCGAATTCTCCTTGGGTGATTTCCCGGGCAGCCCCTTGCGCATCCTCCCACGTTGGGAAGATATAACTGAATCGCAAATGATTTTCTGGCATCCAGTGAAATACCCGCAAAGTGACGTGCGTTAAGACGCCGAAAGCGCCTTCGCTTCCGATCATAATCTGATCAATATCGGGTCCGGTCGCTTTCGCCGGGTATTCCTTGGTCTTTATCAATCCGATGGGAGTTACATATTCCTGCGCTACCACCAGATCCTCGATTTTTCCGTAGTAGCTTGAATTTTGGCCAGCGCCGCGGGTGACAACCCAGCCACCAACGCCTGAATATTCAAAAGACTGTGGAAAATGCCCACAGGTGTAGGCACGGGAAGCGCCAAATCGTTCTGGTGCCTGTCGCAACGCTTCTTCAAGTTCTGGTCCCTGGATACCGGATTGAACGGTAATCGTTTGATTCTTTTCATTGAAGGAAAGCACCCGATTGAAACGCGGAGCCAGATCCAAACTCACCCCGCCCTTAACAGCTTCTGTCCCACGAGTTACAGACGATCCACCAGCACGGCAATAGACGGGGATCTTTTCCTGATTGCAAAAGGAAACAATGGTTCGAATCTCCTCTGCGTCAGCTGGCCATAAAACCAGATCCGGGATATTTTCCAACGCTCCTCTTCGAAGACGGATGCAATCCCACATGGTTTTACCATAAGAAGTTTTCACACGGGTGAATCCATCTTGAAAAACCCGTTCTTCCCCCAAAAGATCGAGAAAAAACCGAATTTGTAGTTCTGTTAAGTCCATCGGCAATTCATCTGGAATCAATTCTTCCGCTTCCGAACTTTTCTTTTTAAAGTCTTCATCCGTCAGTTGAAATGCCTCTTTCATCGTGCGATACAAGCCCTCATTAGGTTCCTTAAAAGTGTTGGGATCTCCCCATTTCAAGGCAGACCGGAAACTCTTCTCTTTGGGTGGCTGATTTTCCCAATCTGGATGAAACCCTTTATACGCCTTGCTCATCATTGATCTCCTTCATGATTTGCCTTAACTCTTTATACAATGGCTTTAAACGCTTATAGGTATGTTGATACACACGTTGATAGAGCGCTTGATAAATTTTCGCTTCTTTCTGATCCGGTTCAAACCAATCCGTCTTTTGCACCATTTCTGAAATTGCCTCTTCAAATGTATTGTAAACGCCCAGTCCAACAAATCCTGAAATGGCGGCGCCCAATCCCGAAGTCTCGTGCGTCTGCACGCGACAGACTGGCAGATTGAATAAATTTGCAGTGATTTGACAAATTTCATCGCTTTGAGATCCACCACCTGAAATGGTAATGGATGTAAAAGAATGACCCAGTTTTTTCTCTATCTGTTTCGCGCCTTCCAAAAGAGCATATCCAATCCCCTCAATAATCGCTCGATAGATATGGATTCGGGTATGCTGATCGTTAAAACCCAAAATCGTGCCACGTGCTTCCGGCTTTTTCACTCCTGCTCCCCAAAAGGGCTGCAGAATCAGTCCGTCCGAGCCTGCAGGGACTGCCTTCAATCGTTCATTTAAAAGAGACTCCGGCGTCACACCTAATTTTTTTGCTTCTTGAATTTCTTTTTCCGCAAATTCATGTTCAAACCAGGAAATCATCCAATATCCTTTGTAAACCTGAATCTCCGGATTATACTTTCCGGGAATCATCGCAGCAAAAGGGGGGATAAATCGCAGGGGTTCGAAATATCTTTTTGTCGTCGTTTGAATGCTCGCTTGCGAACCTAGAGAAATACTTGCCGTCTTATCGTCCATACATCCGGATCCTATTGTTTCGCACCCCTTGTCCGATGCAGAAGCAATCACTTGCATCCCTTGTGGCAGACCGGTTTCCCGTGCTGCATGCTCTGTCAGTTCACCTATTATTCCACCAGGTTCAACCAATTCCGGCAGCTTCTCGACAGGAATTTGAAAAATTTGACCCTTAATTGAAAAACTCGGCTCCCATTTTCTATTCTTATGATTAAAAGGTACCTTCCCAGCTTGTGCTGCGTCGCTGTCTCGGTACAGGCCTGTCATTCGAAACAGTAGGTATCCGGACAACAGCAAAACCCGATGGGTTTCTTTCCAAATTTTCGGTTCTTTTTTTTGCACCCAATGTGCCGGACAATTTCGATTGAATGAAATCGCAGTTTCCCGCATCCCTGTCAGTCTAAGGGCCAAGGCTTGTGTTTTATTGAAAGGCAACGGTTCCTTAAGCTTGCGTTGATCCATCCAAATGACAGCAGGACGTAGCGGTTTCCCGTAGTGGTCCACAAAAACAGCGGTGTCTCTCTGCGTGGTTAGAGTGACAGCTTCAATCTTTGAAAAGAGATCTGTGGATTGCTTCTGCAACTCCCGTGTCACATTGCAGAGATACTCCCAATATTGTTCGGCATCGTGCTCCGCCCAATCCGGAGTCGGTGAAACATACGGCTGAAAATGCTGTTGCGCCTTGTCCAACAACTCTCCTTTTTGATTGAAAAGCATGGCACGAACACTTTGCGTGCCACAATCAATTGACAATACCACCTTGGATTCCATATTTTCCTCCTATTGGTAGATTCATCCTTATTATATCACTTCTCCTAAAAACAGAACCAACGACATCCGTAGGTCTCATTAATTTAAGAAAAACAAAAACCGACTCTCGTCGGTTAAATGGAAAAATCATATTCACTCATGGGGATTACAAAAGAAACATAAGAAATGGGCCATTCATTTTCCTTGACATAGATCCATCGCTCCAAGGATAAAATCTGGCTGTTTTCACTCAGCTCCAACCGCTCACACTCTGCTTTCGAGGCAACTTTAGGCGTCATAATTTGTTCAATTCGATCGATCTGCTTCCCCCACTGCTGTAGTAAAAATTGGGATATGGATTCATGGGGATTCACATCCGCCTCCGAGATTCCCTCGGTACTAAAAACCGATTCTTCGATTGCCAGCGGGCGTCCCTCCACGACACGAAGGCGCAGGATGCGCATGGCATCTTCCGCTTGAGGCATACGCGCCCGTTTTGAGATTTCCAGAGATTGTATGCCAACAAACTGATCCAAGACGATATTGGTTTCTTCCAATCCTCTTACTTGGAGAGCATACCGCAAGCTGATCAGGGGTTCAAATCCAATAGAAAATTGGGTTTTCGCTACGAAAGTGCCCTTCCCTCTTCGCTTAATCAGATATCCCTCTTGCACCAATATTGCAACGGCTTTTCGGACCGTATCACGTCCCAGATGATAAGAATCCATCAACTCCAATTCCGTCGGTATCTGATCCTTCTCTTTCCAAATTCCAGACTTGATTTGATCCAATAAATCATTTTTTAGCTGAATATACAGCGGCTGTCTCTTATACACATCT
>JABXKS010000026.1 GCA_013619125.1 Clostridiales bacterium | reverse complement strand
GAATAAAGCCAGCACGTTTTTCAATAACTCGCTCCAATATGTCCAGTGTCATATTCTTATTGACGTCCGATCCCAAGAAGTTTCCGGTATTTAGGATATAACAATCCACTCCGTCTTCAAATAGTTTCTTGAAGGCATCGTAGTCCCTGCCCAATGGATAGGTGCGAAAAGGATTGGCATAGGGTTCAATCACCAAGGCGTTTGGATCCACGCCGGCAGCCAATCTTTCAGCTGAGGTTCGTTTTGTGGCGAGAGTCGCGCCCATAGCAGAAGCCAGTGCAGGATCCTTTACCTTTAATACCGGCGGTAACGCATCATCCTTCATCAACCAGACAATGGCATTGACCGGTTCTTCAAATTTATTCACACGATTCGGCGACCACAGTTTCGACTTCAATGCTCGTCCATTCGTATTGCGAACGTCTTCCATCACTGGAACAATCTTTCCTTCATCCGTAATGGTGGCTCCGCAGTTCTGCAACGACAAGAGATAACGATTGTCATCAGAGATTAATGGATAATCTGCTGTCTTGTCAAAATACGATGGTTCCATGGCAACCGCTGTGCCGTTGTCTACATTAATGATAAAGGCGTCGTCATGTAAAACAGTGACGTCATACTTTCCCGCATGAGGTGCGTGTGTTAATGTAGATTTTCCCGAACCCGAAAGTCCGAAGAAACCAATAACGAATTTTTCCTCTTCTGCAAGGTTATAACGCTTCAATCCCCCATGGCAGGCAGCAAATCCATTTCGATTCGCAATCCCCCAGGCAAGCGTCAATGTCCCCTTCTTGAATTCCCCGAAATATCGCATGCCCAGAATCGCCGCTGTATTATGCTCTGTATCGAAAAACGTCAGTCCCAAAGGAAAATCGGGGTGGGTCCAATCCGGGTCCGCAAAGACCAGAATGTCACCTTCGCCTTCAAAGGGAACAGAGCGTTTATAGCGTTCGGTATGACCATTTTTCACGCATTGAAAATTTAACAACCAATTATATACGGTGTTTTCATATCCTTCTGGAATCAAAAGGTGCGCTTTTACGGCAAAATCCTCATCCAACCCCACATAACTCTCTGCATGATACATCTTCCGAGGATGGGTCCCATGCACCGCTTCCCGAAGCAATGCTTCATACTCGCCCAGATGAACCCGCGGTTCTCCAACGATTCTCCGTGCCGCCGCGCACCGCCCCTTTACAGCACCGTCATTAAATAGAAGCACTTGCGACTCTTCCGGCAAGCCATAACTTTCAGGCTTATAGATCGGCAGATCCATTACAATAGTGCCCGGTGAATGCTTTGCCATCTCATAGGCATCCGCCACTTCGTGAACAATTTGAACATTATTGCCAAAAAAAGCCGTTTCGATTGTGGTGCGAATCGATGAAAACATCGAATTTTCCGCATGAATATCCTTCGCACGGTGTTGAAATACTGTAGACATAGCAATCCCCCAATTTATCTAGTAGTTTTCCAATTTAAGTATAACAATTTTAAGAACTTTTAAACCCCCAAAGTCTTTACAATCTAATTGCAATTCTGTAATATTTAAGGAGAAATTAAATATAAAAAACTGTTAGTTTCTCCAATCAATGGGTATTTTCATAAATAAGAGTGACAGAATCGGAATAGATTGGAAATCTTACAAATTTATACGATTATTCACTAAGGGTTGGCAAAAATGCCAAAAAGATGTATAATTTACTTGGAAAAGACTAAAGAAAATGGAGGAGAAAAAATGTTTCAAACATTGAGCAAAAAACTGAGAAAGAAACAAGGTTTCACATTGATCGAGCTGATCGTTGTATTGGCCATCCTAGGTATTATCTTGGCAATCGCTGTTCCAAACTATTTGGGTGTACAAGCTGAAGCATCTGAAAATGCTGATGAAAGAGCTGCTGAGTTAACTGAAAAGGCTACTGAACTTTGGTTTACTATGGAAAATGTCGGAGGAGACTTCATCATCGTAATTAGTGAAGGTTCAGGCTATGTCTTTACAGACACTGCTGGAACTGCAATTGTACTATCACCAACTACCTCTCCTAGTACTGAGCAAGCCGCCGAATTAGCTAGTTATTTAGATACTAACATGCAATTTTCAGTAACCGCACACACATTATTGTACGTAGAAGTCTCAGAAAATACTGATGCTCCGCCTACACTTGTTGCATCTTTTACTGATCCTAATGCTTAATAATCATTACTCTAACAAAAAATCCCGCCATTAGGCGGGATTTTTATTTGTTCCATATCATATTCTCTTTCACATCAAACTCTACAACCGGGGCATCAGACCCAGCGAGGACTTCAATCCCTCTATCTTGCATTCCCTTCCAATTGTAGGAAGTGGATGCTTTTTCTTTGCCCACTCGCGCTTCCAGAATCTTTGAATCATCCCTAATAAAGATCGGCTGGGCGTAAACCACAATATTTAAGCTTGCCATTCGGTCCAATTGATCTGGTGACGTAATCTGACAATGCACAATCCCATGTCTCGCGTTTTCTCGCGGGAATTTTTTTTGCGTTCTTTCGACTGCATCCATGGCTTGATCAATGGCGGCATCACCTATGGCATGCATAATCA
>JABXKS010000025.1 GCA_013619125.1 Clostridiales bacterium | reverse complement strand
GTTCCAAGATGCTGGGTGAAGGCGATTGTGAGAATACACTGGCAATCAAGACGTCCATGATGGACGCCGTGCCAGTCGGAACGATTTTCGATGAAATCGATGCAGATGCGGAATGGTTCTCCGCAGAAGCTGAAACCGGAGAAGAGGTTGTTCAGGTTGAGTTTGAGCTTCCTCTGGATTTGAATCAAGATGGGCTTACGCAGCTTGAAAAAACGAAAATCCAATGGGTGCTGATGGAGGATCGTTGGGAGTTTTACACCCTCGCAATCAATGATTCGCCACAGAATAAATTAGAGGGAACCCTGCTGTACGCGGAGATCATTCGAGCGGGCATTGAAGCGGCAAATGCAAAATCAGCACAGCCGGTTTCTGTGGGGGAACCGAGCAAAGAGCCAAGTGTTGTGAAAGAGTCAGCGGGGAATGCGGGTATCGGGTTTCAATATCTGACATATTCATTTGAAGATGTAGTGAATGAATTCGGCGATGGGTATCAAGTGGTAGAGTATGAAGGTGCGGAGTTCGTCATGTATGAGGATGAAGAGATCCCTTACGCGTTTGGCTTTCTTGCTCTTGAACCGAATAACACGGTCGCGACAATATTTTTACACAAGGGTGCAGAATATATGGGCGTTACAATCGGCATGTCTTTGCCGGAAGTGACAAAGATTCTTGGCGAGCCAGATTCTGTATATGTAGATGAAATGGATGGCGAATATTACACCGAGTATATTCGAGATGGCTATACGATTGACTTTATCAGTGAGACAGAAGTGTCAATTGTGAAGGCGGCGTCAATTCGAAATATTGTTTCGAATGCTTCCGTACAAGAAGTGCCTGGAAAAACCGCGAACCATTCGCCTGCCAAAGTTGCGGATGATTTTGTGCTTGATACTTCCGCGTTCCCGGAGTTGCGTTTATATCGGGACGGTGAGAAGACTGGCTATGTCGGCCGAGACGGAACGGTTGTAATCGAGCCGGTCTTTGATCGGGGTTGGAATTTTTCAGGAGATACGGCGATTGTATCCGGAGCGTCGGGTGTCGGATTCATTGACAAGCAGGGGAATCCTGTTGTTGAACTTACGTATGACGAGTTGTGGAAGTGCGACGATCAGCTGTATATCGCGGTGAAGGGCAATCTGGAGTATCTGATTATGGAAGACGGCAATGAGTTCTATGAGGCGGAGCGAGGTTTTTTGACAGGCATTCGGAAATTCGTGGATGGGTATGCAGTGAGTTATAACGGATCGAAGTATGGCGTGGTGAACAATCAGTGGGAGCCTGTGCTTGGTTACGAGTATGATTCAATTTATCATTTGGACAATGGATTGCTAGCGGTCCGTTATATGGTGAAAGACAAGTATGGCTTGAAGGACATTTCCGAGTATGCATGGTTGAATATGGCAGGGGAGACGGTCGCGGGTCCCTTTGAATTTGCAACAAAATTTTATGATGGAGTGGCGCGATTCAGAGACGGGGAATATTACGGTTTTCTGAAAGGTGAGGGAGATATTGCAATCGAACCTCAATTCAAAGATGCAGGAAATTTCAGCGAGGGCTTGGCTGCGGTTGATACGGACGGCGACGGGCGATACGGGTACATCGACATCGATGGGAATCTGGTAATCGAAGAGAAGTACTTTTCTTACAAGGACTTTTCGGAAGGTCGCGCCATTATTGAAATCGGTGGCATTCCCGGTGTAATCGACAAGGCGGGGAACCTGATCTATTTCGGTGGAGATCACGGTGTGTCGAACATCGAGTCCTTTTCCAATGGAATGGCTATTGTCAGCAAGAAGGACATGTATGATTCGTACTGGGGATTTATTGACCGAAACGGCGTGCAAGTGATTCCCTTCGATTTTGACTATGCAGAGCCATTCTACAATGGAATTGCGAAAGTTCAAATCGATGAAAATGTCTTTTCTATTGGTTTGGACGGAGTTCGAGTGGGACGATAATTCTCGATGAGGATGGAGAAAGAGGAAATGATGCGAAAAAGTCTTGCGTATGCAGGGCTTTTTTATTTGTGAATGGAAAAGGGTTTTGTGAAAATGTCAAATAAAGTTCATCGGATGAAATACTGTAAACCGTCCTCAAATTCAAGCTTTTGCTTGTATCTGGGGGCGCTTTTCGATATGAATTGAAGAGTGAATAATGGGGGTGGATCCCTTCGTGCAAGCAGGAATCAAGAAGGTAAGTGCAACTGGCTTGCCATGTGAAAACGATCGAGTAGCCGCCATGCGGTGTGCACTTCATCCAGAAAAGTATATGACCGTATCGGGTTTGAATACCATGGCGTATACCGAGCTGAGCATGGACAGCGATTTGTCCATTGAGAAATTGGCAGATCGAGCCATTGAAACGACAAAGAAATCCGTGGGAAGATTTCCTGAATAGATTGTTGATAAAACCATCCAAATTACCATCCATAAGAGAGTAAGTCTTGTGAAAGCCGGGCTTATTTTTTTATGCAAAATAAAGAGGGATTTAATCGACATAATGATTCTTTTTAAAAACATTGTAGAATCTAAAATTTTTTTAGTTAAATTATTGACAAACGGAAATGAAAGTAGTAGTATGCAAGTGGTTACA
>JABXKS010000024.1 GCA_013619125.1 Clostridiales bacterium | reverse complement strand
GGTTCCACCCCTCCACAATATCGGCAGTGTCACTATACGCAACAACAACCCAATCCCCCTCTGTTTCTTTATAAATAATAGTCCATCTCAACGATCGCTCATTCCATAAAAAAAGATATGGCAATTTCCACCATATCTCGGTTCTATTCAATAAATTCATACAGGTTCTGACTCGATCTTCTTCCCAAAATACAATCTCTCTGTTCCGGAAAAAGGCCAATAATCCTTTGGCGATTTCTATCTTTCAAAATGCTGTAAATCGATCTGCAAATCCTCTATCTTCATCAAATCCCAAGAAAAAATTTCGATGGCTTCCTGCAACGTAATCGATTCTTCATGATCCAAGAATCCGGCCTCAAAAAGCAAAAGTCCCCAAAGTTCTTCCGGTGTCCATCCTCCGTCTTTCAATTGCCCCAAATCCAAGGATTGAAACCGCTTACTCATCCGTCTCCCATCTCGTCCCACCAAAAGTGGCACATGCCCAAAGACCGGCGGTTCATAGCCCAAAGCCTCGTAGAGAATCCTCTGTCGATGAGTTGAGGAAAGAAGATCCGCTCCCCTCACCACTTCGGTGACCCCCATCAAAGCATCATCCACAACCACGGCCAATTGATACGCATGGATTCCATCGGCACGGCGTAGAATAAAATCCCCTACTTCTCGCTTCAGATCTGAACATTGCAACCCATAATTCAAATCCTGAAAACAGTCTTCCTTATCCGGCATCAAAAAACGAGTAGCTGGCTTCTTTTTTTCAGCCCGAATTTTTTGTTCGTCTACAGTCAGCCCACGGCAAAACCCAGGATATACCCCGATATTTTCCCCTCGGTGCGGTGCACGCACAGCGGCAAGGTCCTTGCGAGAACAATAGCAGGGATAGAGCAGTCCCTGTTCCCTTACTTGCTGCATAGCATTCTCATAGTACTGACGCCTTTGATCCTGGATATACGGGGCAAATGCCCCCCCACAATCCGGGCCCTCTTCATAAGTCAGCCCCAACCACTTCAAATCCTCAATAATCTGATCGGCAAAAACCTGCTTGGAGCGGGATATATCCAAGTCCTCCATCCGGAGGATCATGGTCCCTCCTTGTTTTCGCACCGACAACCATGCGACAAGCATCGCCCATACATTTCCTAGATGCATCCGGCCCGATGGACTCGGTGCAAATCGACCTCTAACTTCTTGATTTTCCATACGTTCCTCCAAAAAGAACCCTCTCGCTCCGAGAGGGTTCTGATGTTTATTTCACAACGATGTTGAAAATTCTTCCCGGAACGAAGATCTCTTTTACAATCGTCTTGCCTTCCAAATGCGCCGTAATATTTTCTTCCGCCATGGCAGCCACTTTTGCAACTTCCTTGTCGGCATCTTTTGGAATTGTGATCGTGCCACGTACCTTGCCGTTAATTTGAACAGCCATTTGAATCACATCATCAACAGTCTTCGCTTCGTCAAATGTCGGCCAGGTAGACTGATGCAAGTATCCTTCATATCCATTCTCTACCCACATTTCTTCCGTAACATGCGGAGAAACTGGATTCAACAAAAGCAATAGTGTTTTAAACTCGGCACGATTGATCTTGCCAAATTTCAATACTTCATTCACAAAGGTCATCATCTGCGCAACGGCCGTATTGTATTTCAAGGTTTCAAAATCATGAGAAACTTTCTTGATGGTCTTGTGCATGATGGTCTCCAATTCCTTGGAGTACGTTTCACCATCCACCAACATACCTTGCAGTTTCCAAACCTTGTCCAAGAATCGACGACAGCCTTTTACCCCATTCATGGACCAAGGCACACTCTTCTCAAAGTCACCGATAAACATTTCGTACATGCGAAGAGTATCCGCACCATATTCATCGACCACCTCATCAGGATTGACAACATTACCGCGGGACTTGCTCATTTTCTCGCCGTTGGCGCCCAAGATCATGCCGTGGCTTGTCCGTTTTTGGTATGGCTCTTTCGTTGGAACCGCACCGATATCATACAAGACTTTATGCCAGAATCGAGAATACAACAAGTGAAGAGTCGTATGTTCCATACCGCCATTGTACCAGTCGACAGTCAACCAGTATTTCAACAATTCCGGATCAGCCAATGCTTTACTGTTGTCCGGATCAATATAGCGAAGGAAGTACCAGCTTGAACCTGCCCATTGTGGCATCGTGTCCGTTTCGCGAAGGGCTTCCCCACCACAATGCGGACAAGTCGTACGTCGCCAGTCCATCATATTTGCCAATGGAGACTCTCCCGTTTCAGTCGGTGCTGGAGACTCAACCTCCGGCAACAACAACGGCAATTCTGATTCGTCAATTGGCTGCCAACCACATTTTTCACAATAAACCATTGGAATCGGTTCGCCCCAGTAACGCTGGCGTGAGAAGACCCAGTCGCGCAATTTAAAGTTTGTTTTGCGCTCGCCAATGCCCTTTTCCTCGATGAAAGCCGTAATCTTCACCTTGGCATCCGCCACAGACAAGCCATCGATTACTGGCGAGTTGATCATAATGCCTTCTGCGATATCCGTAAAGGCTTCCTCATCAATCTTTCCACCTGCAACTACTTCTACAATTGGCAAATCAAATTTCCTTGCAAACTCCCAGTCACGGGTATCATGAGCCGGTACGGCCATAATCGCACCAGTTCCGTAGCTCATCAACACATAATCGGAAATCCAGATCGGTATTTCTTGATCGTTCACTGGATTGATCGCCATCAAACCGTCGATTTCAACTCCGGTTTTCTCTTTAACCAATTCCGTACGCTCAAATTCTGATTTTTTTGAAGCCGCCACCTTGTATGCTTCAAGGGCATCCATATTTTCTATTCTATCGGCGTACTTTTTGATATACGGATGCTCCGGAGACATAACCATATAAGTCGCTCCGTACAAGGTATCTGGTCGAGTCGTATACACCCGCAGCTTGTCATCGGTTCCAGCGATGGTAAAATCAACTTCCATCCCCTTGGATTTTCCGATCCAGTTTTTCTGCTGGGTTTTGATTCTTTCGCTATAATCCACTTCATCCAAGTCTTGGATCAAACGATCCGCATACTCAGTAATTTTCAACATCCACTGGTTCTTGACCTTTTGAACGACTTGGGAACCGCAACGCTCACAAACGCCGTTGACCACTTCTTCATTGGCCAAGCCAACCTTACAGCTTGTACACCAGTTAATTGGGAATTCTTTTTTATACGCCAAACCCTTTTTAAATAATTGAAGGAAAATCCATTGGGTCCATTTATAGTAGTTCGGATCCGTCGTATTGACTTCCCTGGCCCAGTCAAATGAGAATCCCAAAGATTTCATTTGCGTCTTGAAATGCGCTACATTCTCTTTGGTTACCGTTGCAGGATGAACCTTGTTTTTGATGGCATAGTTTTCCGTCGGTAGACCGAAAGCATCCCATCCCATAGGAAACAAGACATTATATCCTTCCAAACGTCTCTTTCTCGCCACGATATCCAGTGCTGTATAAGGACGCGGGTGTCCAACATGAAGTCCCTTTCCTGATGGATACGGGAATTCAATCAATGCATAGAATTTTTCCTTGTCTGTATCATTCGTTGCTGCATAACATTGCAATTCGTCCCAACGATCTTGCCATTTTTTCTCAATCGCGCCGGGTTCATAAGCCTTAATTTGCATAATTTTTCTCCTCTCCGTTCTATAAAAAAAGAGCCTTCTTGTCTTGTTTAGAGACGAGAAAGCCCGCGGTACCACTCTACTTGGCATAAATGCCCACTTCATTCGATAACGGTTTTCACCGATCCCTATTCAGGGATTGACTCCCGGCTGAGTTCAAGGAAAAAGTTGTCGTTTCACACCACCCAACGACTCTCTTGATAACTTTTCACCCTCTACTAGGTCCGTTCACAGTCTCTTCTATTCAACGCTCCTAGTTTATCAAAAAAGAATTTCTTTGTCTAGTTTTTCTAATAAGCGTCCACCAGTGACCAAATCGAGAATCCAAACACGATGATAAGTAATACATACACTCCGATCATAATGACCGCCCATAGCAACATCGCTTTTGCCCAGTTTTTCTTGCTTTCCGGAATATTGCCCCCTCCGAATGCCCAGACAAAAGGCATCACCAGATTCACAATCGGAATGCACATCAACAACATCACCAGCAACCAATCCTTGACTGTTACAGCACTCTCTCTTTGCTCTGGATAAATGTCCTTATACTCCATATTATTCCTTTCTTCCTTCTAGTCGCTGATTTCTGTCGACAGCAATTGATCCAAGATTTCTTTCAACTTTTGCTTCTCAATCCATCGTTCTTCCAGTCGGCTCAAATAACTTGGCTTGATTACTGCAAACTTTGAAATCTCCTTATAATACCCTTTCGAAAACATCTTCTTGTTTTCGATTACCGTCATCATAATCTTCATGCGATAGGTCTCCAACAACAGGCTATAAAACGGCGTCAAACGTCCATCATAATACACCTTGGACTTGGACAGCATCTCATCCGTGAAATGCAAAAGTTTGTCGGCAAAATCATCTAAAGACCCCACCTTCGAAGCAACCGTGAAAATCGTAGAATGCTTGCGTTCCAAATCATAGGCAAGATTGGCAAATTCCTCCACAAATCCTTCCAGCATCCCATGGCCTGCAAAGAAATTAAATTCAGATTCCTTAAGCGTGCCTAAGGCAGCCTGCGTGCGTGCGATGCTTCTTGTCATGCTTTTTGTCATGGAAGCGCCCAACAGATCCTTTAAGAATGGAAGCGCAGCGCCCTTTTGTTCCTCATAAGCCTTCATGGTTGTTGTCACCATCTGTTCCATGCAGATATAAATTTCGGTATCCATACTACGGTTATACTCTTTCTCAACCGCATCAACCAACTCGCGAATTTCCTTGTCTTTCAGGTTCCGAATAACAATCTCCTTGCCTTCCACCATAGCCAAAAGTTTGTGAATGGAAGTTGCTTGTTCCGAAGACTCCATCTTCACGGTATTGACTAAATAATCGGCATACATCGGCAACAAGGCATATCCAAAGATCGGATCCGTTAATTTCATTTCTTTTCCCGATGCTTCCCGAACCGCCATCATCCACAAAACTTGCCAGAAACCGCCCACCACATCATGCATGGAGAGTTCCGGATTCAAGAGCCGTGCTTGATTGAAATAAGCACGAATTGCGATCAGTGTTTCGTCCCTCAACAACCAATCCAGACTCTCATCGCTCAAGTTCAAGCCTTTCTTCATCAATTTCTTAATCTTGGTATAAGTCTCTGAACGATTGGCATGCCATTTTTCAGACAAAGTCAATAATTCATCTTCCAATTTATCTAAATTCCGTTGGTTGAAAAATTTTCGAAAGCCCGATACGGCGTCATCCACGGTATAGTAATCTTTTATAGAAAGAGAAAACCAAACATCACGATACTCCTGTGTCGCCTTTGTGAAAAGCGTAGGGTAATCCAAAAAGACAAGTTCCTCTACAGTCAACGGTTTTTCTTCCAAAACTGGAGCTTCAACAGACTCTTCTTCAACCGTCTCGACATCTTCCTTCTCTACGGCCGCAGAAACCTCTTCAACGATTTCAGTTTCTTCAATCACTTCTTCAGGTAGCTCCGTTTCGTTCTCATCCACAACTCCGTC
This sequence comes from Clostridiales bacterium, assembly GCA_013619125.1. Taxonomy (GTDB): domain Bacteria; phylum Bacillota; class Clostridia; order Tissierellales; family GPF-1; genus GPF-1. The sequence goes on along the minus strand of JABXKS010000024.1, from coordinate 12,285 downwards.
CATCAGTTCCCTTTCTATGGATTCATTCAAAGGAAGCACCTCTCCCTCTTCCATTCGATTCGGATCTTTCGGATCTTTATTCATGGTTACTCCTCCATTTCTTGATAAGCTGCTTCGATTTGTTCCAACGCTTTCTGCACCGTTTCTCGAGAAGTCGCTACATTAATTCTCATATACCCACTTCCACCTTTACCAAATTTATACCCTGGATTAATGCCTACCTTCGCCTTGTTGTAAACAAAGTCCTGCAGTTTGGCATCGCTGAATTTCCACGCTTTAAAGTCCAACCATCCCAAATAGGTTCCCTCTGGAATATGGAACTGTACACCCGGCAATCGCTCATCCACAAAATTCTTCACAAACGTAAAATTGTCGAATATATACGCAACCACTTCATCCAACCAATCTTCGCTGTCATTATATGCTGCTTTCGCCAATTGAATCCCCAGGTTATTGGGCTTGTGAATCCCCATGGTTTCCCGCTGGCTTTCATATCGCTTCATCAACTCTGGATTCGAGATAATGATATTTGAAATCTGTTGTCCCGCCATATTAAACGACTTGGACGGCGCTGTTAGTGTTATGGTGTTATTGGCGAATTCTTCGCTCAAAGTCGCTGCAATGGTATGGGTCAAGCCCGGTCGAACCAAGTCAAAATGGATTTCATCTGAAACCATCAAAACCCCTTCTTCCAAACAAATGGTCTGCACCTTCATTAATTCCTCTGCCGTCCATACTCGGCCAACCGGATTATGTGGTGAGCAAAAAATCATCATCTTAGCTTCTTTTGCCTTCGCCCGAAGATCGTCAAAATCCATCTCGTAAAACCCGTCTTTTTCAATCAACACATTGTTCAACAATTTCCGATTGTTCATCTCCACCTGCATGTGGAAAGGATAGTAAACCGGTTCTTGAATGATAATGCCGTCTCCCTCGTTTGTGAACTCATGAATCGCAATGGAGATCGCTGTCACACATCCTGGCGCATGGGCAATCCATTCTGGCTTGACTTTCCAGCCAAATCGACGATCCAGCCACGATTGAACTGCTTCGAAATAATCACTCTCCCGATCCGCGTATCCATATAGATTCCAATCCGCAACCATATGCGCAGCCGCCTTCATGGCATCCGAGCATTCAAAGTCCATATCCGCAACCCACATGGGGATAACATCTTCCCGTCCAAAATGTTTCTTCATATGTGTAAGTTTCACTGAATTTGTTCCCCTACGATCTACTACCTGGTCTAGCCGATTCATGTCAATTCCTCCTTATGATCTCTGTTTTCCATTTTATCACAAATTCAAAAAAAAAGGCACGTGAAGCCATGCTTTCGCACGTTTCTTGATATACTAAAAGAAAACAAAAGGACAGCCGATGAAACCACTTACACAACTGATCATCATCTATGCCCTTATCATTAATCTTCTGGGCTTTTTCGCCATGGGCATCGATAAGCGAAAAGCCATTCGTAAGCAATGGCGCATTCCTGAAGGAAGCCTCTTTCTGCTTGGGTTTCTTGGAGGCGCAGCCGGATTATTGGCCGGAATGAAAGTCTTCCATCACAAAACAAAAAAAACTCGCTTTCAATACGGGATCCCTGCACTCCTTCTATTCAACCTGATTCTGACATATGGCTTATTCAGATTCTAAGCCCAGATTCCGTTTCTCTAATTATTTGGGTACAAGATGAATAGTACGGATAAAGGAAGTGAAACGATGTATGTAGAACCCTTAACAACAAAACGACTTTTATTAATTCCCATGACCCATGAGCAAGTTCGATCCGTCATCATTGGCGAAGAGATCCCTCATCAGGGAACCAGCATTGAAAAGGACCCCCACTGGCCACGTAAGGATACCCTGGATATTCTTCCGGTTGCCGATCAAATCTTGGAATCTCTGGAATACCCCAGTGGCTTCGAGATCTGGATGATCATCAAGCGCGACACCCAAACCGTCATTGGCGATATTGGCTTCCATGGTCCCCCTGACAGCAAAGGAAATGTTGAAATTGGCTGCGGACTGGTGGAAACAGAACACAATCAAGGACTAGGCTCAGAAGCCTTGCAAGCTTTAATGAATTGGGCACTCAAGCAACCTGAAGTGGCGTCCATCAGCGCAAGTTGCTTGCTAACAAACCTCCCTTCCAGGCGAATATTGGAGAAGAACCAAATGAAGGAAATTGCAAAGCTCGATGATCACATCCATTATCTCCGCAAAAAATAAGGAGCCCACACGGGCTCCTTTGTCATGCTATGCTTTCAGTTTAATCCGAAACATCTTTTCAAATACAAAAGACTTGTACTTCTTTACGTCTACACTCATGCCAAGGGAAACAGGTTTTCCGTTTCCGGGTTCAATCAATGTCGCTCCTCGCTTCTCGCCTTCCGTTTCCACCCGCACATCCTGGGTTTCAAAGGAAACGATTGAGTCGTCAAAAATCGTCGATGCCGTTAGCAAATCATGGATAATCGCTCCATTAATTTTATCTCGATTCATATAATGCGCTGTATATGGTTTCTGCATTTGATAATACAATGCAGCAACTGGATTTTCACTCCGTGACAACAAAGCAAATTCATCCGGTGAAATGATGCATTCCTCCGTCACATTCAATCCTACCATGCGAATGGGAATACCAAAGTCAAACACCACTTGTGTCGCCTCTGGATCTACCCAATAGTTAAACTCTGCAAAGGGTGTGATGTTTCCATGATTCACCCCGCCACCCATAGAATAGATTTGTTTGAGCTTTCTCATGGCTTCCGGTGCCTTTTGAATCGCCAAGGCCAGGTTCGTTAAAGGACCTAATGCCAAAATCTCAATGTCCCCCTCAGAAGAGTCAATCGTTTCAATCAGAAAATCTACGGCGTGCTTTTCCTCAACAATGCGATTTCCTACAGGCAAATAGGTATTCCCCATCCCATCGGTACCATGACATCCATCTGATGTCCCCGATTCCCGCAAAATTGGTTTCCTCGCCCCTTCATAAACCGATATCTCCGGGCGATTGAAAAAGTTCACCAATCGCAAAGCATTGGTCGTTACTGAATCGATGCCATTGTTTCCAGACACCGTTGTAATTCCCAAAATTTCTACATCAGACTGCATCATCAATCCAATGGCAAATGCATCATCAATCCCCGGATCCGTGTCAATAATAAATCGTCTCATTCCCATTCTCCCCTTTAGATATTCTGCCTACTTATCATACTCGATTCTTGTATTTTTCGCAAAACGTTTTCATCATTTGTTTAAAAAATCGTTTTCCTTGAGCCAATATAAGTAAATCGGCAGGAAAACGATTGATATTTTTAAGTTTCCTTAACATTTTACATTTTCTTTAATTGATCGGGTATACTGCACCTGAAGAAAAAAACACACTAACCTTGGAACCTTTAAATGGGAGGAAATATAAATGAAAAAAAATCTTATTTTGGTATTAGCAGCAATTATGATCTGCCTGCTGACTGCACCACAAATTTTTGGATTAGAGACAGCACCGGTAGCCGCAGCCGAATCACAGCCTATGGAATTCGAAGCGTATTTGGAGACCATGCCTGAAAGAGAAATTCCAGCATGCGACATGCCACTTCTAGAAGAACAATATAACGAATTTGTTCAAACAGAACAGGCACAAGAGCAACCAGAGGCAAACAAACAATTGGATGACTTATGTTTCAAGCTTTCAACTTATCCATACGCAGCTTTATAATAATTGATCAACCAAATAGCAATAAACGTGAAAAACCCAAGACATTGCGCCTTGGGTTTTTACGTACTCACAATTAAAATACTGTCCTTGCATCATTTATACTCGTATCATCGAAATGAGTCTTTCTGTATACGCCATCAAATCATGCATCTTTGCTTGATCAAGGATGCGATCATTGTATGTCATGACTTGGCTTTTGTTTTCAAACAACTTTCCAGTCAGATCTTTGACGTCCGCTGAACTAGCTAGGTAAACCGAGGTAGCACACGCATCCATTGGATTCGCATACCGCCTCTTATTAATGGGCGCAACCAGTTTCATCAAAAGACTATCCCCTTTCCATATGCCTGTCGCTACTTGACCGGGATGAACCGCATTGACTGTCACATGATCTTCTTTTAATTCTTCCGCCAGATAAATCGTCATCCAAATTTGTGCCAGCTTTGATGCAGAGTATGCTGGAAACCCGTGGGAGTGATTTTTCATAAAACCTTCTTTTACGTTGATCTTCCCATAATAGCCAGCCTTAGACGCAACATTGACAATGCGGGGCTGATCCCCTTTTTTGATCACATCGGTAAGAAGCTTGGTTAAATAATAATTGCCAATAAAATTTACGCCCATGGTCATTTCAAATCCTTCTGTTGTTCTCTTCGCTGTATCGCAAAAGACTCCCGCATTATTGATCAAAACATCCAATGAATCAAACTTGTCGGTAAATAAAGAAGCAAACGCCTCAATGGATCGAAATGAACTTAAGTCCAAAGACATCACTTCGATATTCTCGTTGCTCGTCTCCCGAATCATCGCATCCGCTTGCTCTTTTGCCAAAGAGGTATTACGCACCGCTAAAACCAGGTGAACATCCATTTTTGCAAGCTGCTTTGCTGTTTCCAGCCCCAGGCCGCTTGTTGTTCCAGTGATTACTATCAATCTCTTTGACATACTCCCCCCACAATTCCCTTATTTGTTCACAACATTGACTGGCGTACCTGCAAGAAATTGTCGTAGATTCTCAACTGCAATATCCATCAATCGCTGACGGCTTTCCAATGCCGCCCATGCGATATGCGGTGTGATAATGATGTTTTTCGCTCCCAATAAAACATTGTCTCGCTGAATGGGTTCTGTTGAAACCACATCCACCGCTGCTCCCGCCACCTTTCCAGAATCCAAAGCAACGCGCAGGTCTGCTTCAACAATCAAAGGCCCACGTGAATTATTAACGATTAATACGCCATCTTTCATACGAACAATCACGTCCGAGTTGATCATGCCTTCTGTTTCTGGTGTCAACGGACAATGCAGCATAATCACATCCGATTCCTTGTAGATGGTATCCAGCTCTGCCGCCTTCAAGCTCTCGGTTTCCTCAATCGTACTCAAATCTCGTTTGTTGGCGAGCACCTTCATGCCAAAAGCCTGTGCAATTCTCGCCGTTCCCTGACCGATCCTCCCATAGCCGATAATCCCCATGGTTTTCCCCGTCAGCTCGATCAAGGGTGTGTTCCAATAGCAGAAGTCTTGGCACCGTGCCCAATCCCCGAGCTTTACGCTCTCCGAGTGTGCTCCGATATGGTGACATAGCTCCAACAACAAGGCAATGGCGAACTGAGACACTGCCTCGGAACCGTAGTTCGGCACGTTGGTCACCACAACTCCATGCGCCTTTGCGCTCTCAACATCCACCACATTATAACCCGTCGCCAAAACACCCAGAAACTTCATCTTTGGACAAGCGGAGAATACTTTCTCTCCGATTGGCGTTTTATTCGTATACACCAGTTCTGCATCTCCGATTCGAGAGATAATCTCGCTTTCTTTCGTGCGGTCATAAACTGTCACTTCTCCAAGGGCTTCCAGTCCTTCCCAAGACAAATCCCCGGGATTTAGTGAATAACCCTCCAGTACAACAATCTTCATCTCTACCACTCCTTTGCTTCATCTTCATCCGGTTTGATAAACATCGCATTCACCCAATACTCGCCCTTATGGCCTTCTCGGCTGTCTTCCGTTTCCATATAATCGATCAGCACCAAAGAAGTGACCGCTGTGACAGCATCCACCAAAGTATCCTGCGTATAAAACTTAAAGAAACGGCCGTTTCGAATCCCTTCGAAATCTCCACGTTTCAATGACACATAGAACCATCCTCCAAGCTGGAGACTGGATTCAATGCGAACAATGGCTTCGGCAAAGTCCTCTTCATCAAAGTGTAGCAAAGACGCATTCGCCCAAACCAGATCAAATTCTTCCTCATAAGTCATCTCTCGCACATCCAGCAGAACAACATCATCCAACCGCTCACGCCCGATGGCCACAAACCGCTCGGATACATCCAAAGAGGTTACATCATATCCCATGGCAGAGAAATACAAACTGTCCCGCCCAGATCCAAATCCCACGTCTAGAATGCGACCCCCGTCTTCCACTCCAGGCAACACCCAGTCATAGATGTCCGACATATCCAATTCAAGTGTACGCTGGATAAAATCTTCTGCGTTTTTATTATAGTAATCCTTTACCATTTCATTCTCCCTTTTAAATACTTTCATAATACTGCTTCAAATCTAATTTTATTTTATCACGTAATCGTTCCACACCATGGTTATCAATCAAATCATTCCAGATTCGATGATGAATTGAAATACGCTTCAAGTCCTTTGCGTGATACAGAAACCTCTTCCGTTCAAATTTCTCAAATGGATTTAATAGCATGCTGTTCTTAAGGAATTTATCATCCTTCAAGATCTCTTCTCGATTATATGGCGACTTTGGTCGATCAATGTACTGCCCTTGTTCAAACCGATTCAAGTAAAAACTCTGATACTGCATGAATACCCCATCAACATCTGCTTCTCCTACACTATCCACCTCATCAAGCAAAGCCAACACAAAGGGCATTTTATAACTGAACGAGTAATCCCCTTTTTCAATGAACTCCCAAAAATCTTCTACAATGGTTTCCTCAGTGTGTTCTTTCAGCCCCATCTGCGTGCGAATCAAGGCAACTTGATTTTTCGCAAATAATCGAATATGACTCCTCCCCATCGGAATATCAGTGTCAGGAAAAACTCTTCCTTTTCGAACCCAACTCTTCACTGTACCCGTAGATACGAATAACTCTCGAGCCAATTGCTCTTCGCCGAGATGTTCGCCATATAGCTGTTGCATGGTAAACACATCTATCGGCGCCAGTTTCATTTCCTTCCCATAGACAGTATCCATCTCAAGCAGTTGTTCATCTGGTTTTAAAATATCACCAAAAGGTCGATATCCTGTTGTACCAAATAAAGCGTGCAGCGACCATGGTCGATTAGTAATTCTTCCATAGGCACCATAATTGTCAACAACATCAATCACGAATAGTGCCTTTTTCCCAGGTGAAGTTCTTGTCCCTCGTCCCAATTGTTGCGTATATAATACCCGTGACAAGGTCGGCCTTGCCATCACAATCACAGAAGTATGAGGTGCATCCCACCCTTCCATCAACAAACTGCATGTACATAGAAATTGTATTTCTTTCTTCTGGTAGTGTTCGATTTTAGTAAAGCGTTTTGAATCTTTCCCATCAACAGCAGCAGCCAAAATTCCTCTCTCATTTAATAAACGTGCCATATCCTTCGTATGCTGGATATTTACACAAAATATGATCCCACTCTTTTTACTCAATTGCACACCAAAATATTTTTGAATTGTATCTGCAATCAGTTGATCCCTTGATGGGACCAAAATATTTTTCCTCAAATCTGCGGCAAAATAATCTTTATGATTAAACCGTACTTCCGAAAGATCGACATTGGTTTCCAAGCGAAAGGCTCGGATAGGGCATAGAATCCCCTTTTCCATCGCCTCCTTCAAATCCATTTGCACATCATACTTACCAAATACATCTTCCAGTCGTTTTTCATCCAACCTTTGATCCGTTGCCGTTAAGCCCAACAAGAAGTTCGGTCGATAATGCCGTATCACTTTTTTCAACGTCGGCGCTACCGCATGATGTGCTTCGTCAACAATCACATAGTCATAGGTATCTGATGCTTCATTTTGATACTCACGACTACTTCCCGCATAGGTTCTCACCTTCACGTTTCCACTAAAGTCGTTACGCGCTTCAAATTTACTTGTCCATTGCTTCTTCAAATCTCTTGTCGGAACCATCACCAGCACATTCATATTCGGCATGGTCTTTTGATAATAGGCTAAATCTTCCAATGCAATCTGTGTTTTCCCCGTCCCTGTAGGAAGTACAACGAGAGAAGCGCATCCCTCTGCTTGCTCTCTCTTCAACTTCAACTCATGTAGATTTTCCTGTTGATGGTGATACAATCGAAATTTTCTTTTACAAGTCAATGAAGTTTGTTTTCTATAGTTCGTGATTTCCCCAAAGAATTCTCTGATTTCATCATTCACCTTTTCAGGATTTTGAATGCTTTCTGTATCCCATCGATACATCTTTCCACCTTGCGCAACCAAAGAATTTTGCTTCATCAAAATATCCCTGTATTTGCTTTGCTTGATCAGATAAGGATGATGATAAGTAACGCCGTTCTCTTCAACACCAAATAATGTTCCATCTTGATGCATCAAAACATAATCAAGATACCCCGTCTTCCCGTTCATCAGAATCATGCTATACTCACGAGATAAATAAGAGTAGGCTTCTTCCCCATAAGAGTCTGAGAAGCGTTCTTCGAAATAATATTCAAGCGGACTCGGGTCAATCGAATATTCTTCGCGGTTATAGGTTCTTGACGCGATATAATCAACGGTATCTTCGATCAAATGATTTTCAACCCTTTTCTCATCAGATTCAGAATTTGTTGATATGAAAACTTGAGCCATTTCCAAATCTGTCTCTATGAACCGGTACATATGCCTAAACGCCTGCATCCATTCATTCTGCTTTTGACAGTATCGTTTGTATGAAAATTTAGTATTGAAGATGCTCAAATGATCGACGATTACCAAGGTGTCCTGCTTTACAAAGCTGGTCGCTAGTATTATCATTCCATTTGGATTATCTGGATTTTCGTATTGCAAGTTTCCATTCTGCGTGAAGTCATGCTTCACGAGATACTCTTGTACGGTCATAGCAGTCCCACCCTTGCTTCCAAATTTGAGTTACCCTCTATCCAAATTTCTATTACTCTGGCTCCGTGTATGTTTCAATCAAGTGTATGCAAACTCTCATGGTCCATATAATTCTTATTTTGACATATATTTGCTTCTGTGCCTATCCCTATTCATGAAGGCAACCTGTCAATTATTCAAAAATGAGCCCTGCACATACGCAGGACTCATTTTTATCATTACTTCTCTTGCTTCAACATTGTTTTCAATTGCACAATAGATAAAATACTGTTTCTATTTCTATGGATCATACTATGACAATTGCTGCATAAAGGAACAAGATCCGTAATCGGATTCACATCAATAATTGAAATACTTGTACAATGCGGTATAATATGGTGAATTTCTATAAATCCAATTCCGTGTTTGCCATATGTATTTTCAAAATCGAATCCACAAATAGTGCATTTTATTCCATGAATTCGAATTGCCTCTCTTCGTAAATAAAAATCTCTTTCGTAGACTTTACTATTTGTATATGTTCTTTTATCTTCTTTGATTTCATCATGAGTACCATTCTCAATAGAACTTAGAATTTCAGAATTAAGTGAAATTGTATTCTGGTTAATTAGATCAACCCCATATGTATTCTTTTCTATTTTTGATTTTACGAATCTTAAGTCAGGAGCATTATTTTTCTCTAAGCTTCCTTCTAGAGATATTATTGCCCATTCCGGTAGCCGATTGTGAATAATCTCCGATAATTTATTATCCCAAAACAATCTCGTTCTATTTTGATTATCCAGTTCAATTCTTGATACATATGTAATGCCCTTAAACACAAGATAAATCCTCCTAGCCTCCCCCTTCACCAAATTAGTAACGTCAAAATATGACTTGAAATCAATTGGAATGCTAGTACGTCTATGTAAAAAACAGGATTTATCCATCCGTTTTACAGCAATACTTTCCGAATACATTGTCCAAGAAAAGGAACGTATTGGATACTCATCAATTAGTCTATTCATACATTTCCTCCTATTCCTATAAACAGTTTATTTGTAAAAATTACATAATTCACCATAGTATTAACTTCATTCATCTTCTCAAATCCTTACCTCTACATTTTAACATATAAAGTAGATGTTAAAATTCTCACATTGAAAGCAATAAGTTCCATGTATTAGCCCTCTTATAATAGCTTAATTAGACTTATTCAAGGAGGACAACTTAGTAAAATGACAAGCGTTATTGAAACGAAAAGACTATATTCAATCCATTTGCACAAAATGATAAAGAAAAAAAACCCGAGCTCTGCTTTCGCATTGCCCGGGTGTTCAAATCTGTTCTTTATTGAATTGTTTTCCGGTGCACAACTTTCGTCATCCCATTCACTTGCTCAACGACAAACAACTGCACCTCATAGGTAAGCTTACCGGCTTCATCTGTATGCATGATAATCTCGATTGTTGCATCGGATTGACACGGCATCGAAGCTAGCATGTCATCGCGATCAAAGAGAACCATCGAAAAAATCAACTCTTGATCTTGATAGTTGACCAAAAGATTACGAACTCCACTTTCTAATTTTGCTTTAATGTCGCAATAAGGAATTTGAAGCCTCACAAGATTCTCATGAGATCTGATTGGTGCTTGATAATCCATAATCCCAGTTTCCGGCTCTTCCACACGCAAAAGACCGAATTGACTGTCTGTAAAACGAGCGATGGTCTGCCCGCTTCTTGTTTGCTCTCGAATTACTGGTTTCATGCCCCTAGTGCTTTGCAGAGTACTTTTTTCTTCCGCATTCCAATTGATTTGTACCATTTCAATGGGATCCTCGCACCAACTGAAACGCGGATCTTCTGGATCGTCATCCTTGCCAGGCAAAAGCCGCTCAGGGTCCGCTTTTTGAATATACAAGGTTGACCCATCGGGTCCTTCAATGATTTTACTGATACGAAAGTTAACTACTATCCCGTCAACCCAATCGCCCTCGTAGGTGTATCGCTCAATATGGCCAATATTATTTTCATCCCAGTATGATACTACAATATGCTCATCCGTCGTGTATAGATTGCCTGCCGTGCAATAGCGGCCCGAATAGACAGGGATAGAGATTTCATCTTGATTCTTCGTTTCATTCACACGATTTATGGAAATCTCTCTGTGTTCATCAATTTTCTCGCGAATCAAATAAAACGCTTCATTCCCATCTGCAGATAAATCATACCCACTAATATTCCGACTTGTATCATGCAATATCGAATCATCTAGCTTAAACGGATTGTTGGTTCCTGTCACATACCTATAATCACGCGAAAAAGGAATATCATCCTCAAAAAAATAGATCGCTTGATTTCCCTGCACACGAAATCCCTTGACACTTTCATTTAAAACATCCGTTATTTCAGAAGACATCACATTGTTTAAAAATAAATAGTCCTTATCCTCTTGATTCTCAATACTCCAGGCTTTTTTTTCGTTAAATTCAATTTGCTTTCGGCTGTATCCCAGAATCAAGTCATGATTTGGATGAGCAACCGGCACGCCATTCAAATCATAAACATCCAGAGTTTGACTCTCATCGGTGTCCATTAGAATATAAATCTGCTCATTCACTGGATCGTAATCGAAATCATCAATTTCACATAGGCTTAAATCTTCAAGAAAAAATAAATGCTCTTGTTTCTCTCCCAAGGGTTGATCTATTATCGTTAAATCATCTGCAAATCCAATGCTACTGAAAATCAATCCCACTACTGCTGTCAAAATCACTACTCTGCTTTTTTTCATCGTATACCCCCAGCATCATTGTATGCGATGATTCGAATATTTAAACTTACAGATACTTACAAATTATGACAACTCTGTTGGCAGTTTTTCCTTTTCTGATACTTTCACTGGCAATCTGATAAAACAAATCCACACGCTTTCTACTCTCCGAATAGTAAAAGACGAAAAAACGATGCTAAGGAAATAGGGGAGCCTAGTAAAAATAGTAAAAAAATACCCGGACTGTGCCATAAGCACTGTCCGGGTATGCCATCTTATCTTCTTTATTGAATCATCTTGCGATGTACCACTTTCGTCATCCCATCCACTTGCTCGACAACAAACAGTTGCACCTCATAGGTGACATTACCTTCTTCGTCTGTATGCATGATGATCTCGATTGTAGCATCGGATTGACAAGGCATCGATACTAGCAACTCATCGCAATCGAAGAGATCCATCGAGAATGAAAGCTCTTGACCCTGATATTCCACCAAAAGATTACGAACTCCACTTTCAAACTTCGCTTTGATATCGCAATATGGAATCTGTAGTTTCACAAGATTCTCATGAGATCTAATTGGTGCTTGATAATCCACAACCCCAGTTTCTGGCTCTTCCACACGCAAAAGACCAAAGTGACTGTCTGTAAATCGTGCTACCGTATGTCCAGCTCTTGTTTTTTCCTGGATCACAGGTCGCGGACCGGATTCGTTGCT
>JABXKS010000023.1 GCA_013619125.1 Clostridiales bacterium | reverse complement strand
CGGAGCGGATATAGCCTGTGTTAACTAGCGAAAAAACACAGAGTATCTATATCAGGAGGCTATATCGATGAAAAAAGTGATTTCTGTATTGACTACATTTGGAGCACTTATTCTAGCTGGTGGTTCACACCTAGGCTGGTTATAAGATGTCCTTTGTTAAATAAATTAAAGTTCTTGTAAAATGAAAACACTTAACTGATATGCAATCGACCTTTTTCAATAAAGGAGTAACCCCATGAACAAGAAAACGAAATTTTATTTGGCAGCCATATATTTTTCAGGCATATTAGCCCTTCGTTATATGTTTATGGAGTACGCTCATATTGGTACTCAATTGAATTGGCTCGCTATCGCTTATTTTATGGTCTTATCCTTTATCACAGAATCGCTTCAAGTTGGCTATAAAGATACCTCCATCAGCATTGGCTTCTCTGTAAATCTTGCCTCTTTTCTATTATTCGGCCCCTTTGCCGCTGCCATAGTTATCGCTGTGGGTTTTTTCTTTCGCATAACGAAGAAAAAAGAAACCACGGTTCATGTTATGAATACTCCTCTCTACAAGAGTTTATATAATGTCTTCAGCATGATTCTCTGCGCCTTTGTCGCCAGTCGAGTCGTGTTTCTTTTTTATGATTATTCCATATTTTATTACTTTTCTGATAGCATCGACGTTGTCGATACGGTTTTACCCGCATTCATTTATGCGATTGGCTTTTCAGCAGCAAATTCTCTCTTTATTTCGTTGCTATTTGTCACCATGACACCCAATAGTTTTTTTCATTATTTTACAGAAAATCTGCGTATGACCTTTATCAGCTCCCTGTCGATCGGTCTGATTTCAGGTATCATTTTTGCAATTTTGTATGAAACTTTAGGTGTAGTCGGTTCGTTGCTATTCTTCTTGCCAATTCTTTATGCCCGCTATACCTTCCAGCTTTATGTGGATATGAAAGATGCCGATATTGGAAAGATCGGGGTTCCGGATACGATTCTCAATAAACCGGGTCAACTCAATGCCGAGGAATACAAGATTTGTCAACGCCATGCGGAAATCGGTCATTCCATCGTCCATGGCATCAGCTATTTGAATAAATGCGAAGAAATCATTCGCAGCCATCATGAACATTTTGATGGCACCGGCTATCCCGATGGATTGGCTGGCAAAAGTGTCGCTCTCGAAACCTATATCGTTGCCCTAGCGGATGCTTATGACGCCATGTCCTCAGACCGCCCATACCGGACCGCCTTGCCTGAAGAAAAAATTCTTGCCATTATTGCGCAGGAACGCGGCACACAGTTCCACCCGGAAGTCGTAGATGTCTTCTTATCCTTAAAAAAGGATGGGAACCTCTAATGATGTATGAACTCTTTTTATATTCTTTGCTGCTCGGACTTGTCTTTGGCGGTTCTTTAAAAAAATTATGGAATATTGAATTACAAGGATTTCCACTCATCATGATCTCCGTGATTTCTTTGGCGCTTACCAATTGGATGCGACGATCCACTTTGCTTCCAGAGATGATTAGCCTGCCAATGATTAAAATGATCACCGCAGCAATCTATTTTCTGGCTTTTTTCATTTTATTGATCTTTGTTTGGATCAATCGAAAAGAAAAAACTTTGTTGCTCGTTGGGTTTGGAATCATGCTGAACATGATCGTCATCTTTTCCAATGGAGGAAAGATGCCTGTGGAACCAACACTCGCACAAACCTTTGGCTTACTTGATAAGGTCACATATTTGGAATCTCATGGATTTTATACCCTGACGAATTCTGCCACTCGGTTCTACTATTTGGCAGATGTGATAAAAAACCCATTTTTAACCTCATATATCGTAAGTCTTGGCGACTTCTTTATCAGCGGAGGACTTTTTATCTTCGTTTTTCAAAAAATGCGTCAACCACAAACTGAATCCGCACACAAATAAATCCTTTGCCGAAGCAAAGGATTTATCTTATTCTGATTCAGTTTTTTCTTGGATTTCCATCCGCAACCAGTTCAGCGCTGTGCGAACCGCACGGAAACGAACTCGCGCACGATCACCAGAAAAAACAACTCGTCTCGTCTTAACTTTCCCATCCAGATAAAGTCCCAGACAAACCGTCCCGACAGGTGTCTTTTCAGTTCCTCCAGTCGGTCCAGCAACCCCGGTTGTCGACAGTGCAATGGATGTTCCCGCTTTTTCTGCGGCACCGATCGCCATCGCTGCCGCAACTTCTTCGCTGACAACCCCTTTTTCTTTGATAAGATCCATTGAAACTCCCAACGTTTCAGCCTTCGCCTCTTCTGAATAGGTGACAAACCCCTGTTGAAATACTTCCGATGCGCCCGCCACATCAATTAATGCAGCTGCCAGCATACCTCCTGTTAAGGATTCTGCGACCGCTATGGTTTTTTCTTTTTCGATCAACAACCGAATCACCTGCTGCTCCAAATTCTCATTGCTGTCCGAGTAGATATATGACCCTAGACGCTCTCGAAAAACTGTCTCTATCGGTGCCATCATCGCCTCGACGGCTTCCTTGGTCTTGGCCTTGCCTGTTAATCGGAAGGTGATTTGACCACCGCCGGCATAAGATGCCAGTACTGGATTTTGAGTTCCGGTAATCAAATCCATCACTCGATCTTCGGCCGAGGATTCTCCAATTCCCATCAAATGAAATTTTCGAACTGCAATCACTTCCGTTCGCTCCCGTTCGATCAACGGAGTCAAATGACGTCTGAAAATATCCCGCATCTCTCTGGGCGGTCCAGGCAGCAAGAAAATCCAGTGCCCGTGAACCTCCACCCCGCAGGCGGGAGCAGTCCCTCGATGATTATCGAAAATACGGGCTCCTCTCGGAAAATATGCCTGTCTGAGATTATTTGGCGTCATCTCGCGACCGATATGCTCAAAAAACAATCGAATCCGATCTTCACTTTCCGGATCCAGAACCATTTTTTGATCGACAACCTCTGCCAATATCTCCTTGCTCAAATCATCTTGAGTCGGTCCCAAACCTCCCGTTACAAAGATCCAATCCGCCCTTGCAAGGGAGCGCGAGTAAGCGTCTTTCATATCCTCCGCTTCGTCACCAATAACGGTATGATAACGTACCGTAACGCCTAATTCTTGCAATTGCTTGGACAGCCATGCCGCATTAGTATTCACGACATCGCCATATAGCAATTCACTTCCAATATTAATGATTTCCGCTATCATCGTCTCCCCCTATGATAATTTCGTCAGCTCTTTTGTTTTCTTTGTACAAGCCCGCATCGCCTCTTGTACCGAAGATCGGAATTGATTTTTCTCAAGGGTCAAAACCGCTTCAATCGTTGTTCCGCCTGGGGTGCAAACTCGATCCTTTAATTCTTCCGGATGAATGCCTGTTTCCAAGACCATTTTCGCAGCGCCCAACACAGCCTGCGCCGCCATCTCTTTTGCTGTTTGACGAGGCAAACCATCACAAACACCCGCGTCAGCCATCGCTTCAATCAACATGTACACATAGGCCGGCGAGGATCCCGAGATTGCTGGAACCACATCCATCTTGGATTCTGGCAATTCAAAAACCTTTCCAAAGCTCTCTAGCAATTGACGAGTCGCTTGATACATCTCGTCGGATACCTCTGAGCTACGACAAATAGCCGTTACACCCTCCTTCACCAACGCTGGTGTATTCGGCATAGTCCTCACAACAGGTTGTGAACGTCCGAGTTGTGCTTGCATCTTCTCAATGCTAACACCTGCGGCAATCGTTACAACCACCGTCGACTCTGGAATGACTCCTTGAATCTCTTTTGCAACCCTTTCATAGAGATAAGGCTTGACTGCCAAAACCAAGATCTCCGCAAATGCCGCTACCTCCGCATTGTCCTGCGTAATTTTAATACCAAACTCTTCTTTAACAGCAATTAGTTTCCCTTCCGATGGATTACTAACCATCACATCCGTTGGCGCAAACTTGCCTGACTCCATAATTCCAGCAATCATCGCCGTCGCCATATTCCCACAACCAATAAATCCAATTTTCATTTTACCACCAACCTTTCTTCCCCTATTATATAGAAAATTTGGAAAAAAAGAAATCCGCGGCTTATGCCGCGGATCTTGTCAAGGGATTTGCTGTTTATGCTACTTTTTTGTTGGCCAATTTATTTGCTCGATAATGTTTCACTGCTTTGAAGGATTCGATAATCATCCAAACTTCCAAAACAAGAATAATGATGTTAATGAACAACAAGAGATAATTTGCGCTACTGTAATAGGCAACCAAGTTGTTGATCATGCCCCAAGCCGTCATTACCATCATAAAGACCATTGGAATTCCTGTATACAATACCGGTTTGTCTTTCTTTGCAAGATAAACCGTGATTACCATCAATGACAAGGCTGCCAACAATTGATTGGACGCGCCGAACAGTGGCCAGAGAATCATAGCTCCCGCGCCGCCGTCTCTTGCCATTGCCAATGCCAGTGCGGACAATACCGCAAAAGCTGTTGCGGCATACTTGCCTTGCAATGGTTTGAATTTGATATCTTCTGCAATCTCAGCAACCACATAACGCTGAATCCGTGTTGCTGTATCAAGTGTTGTTGCCGCAAAGGATACAACAAATACGGCAAGAATTGTTCTCGCGAAAGCAACCGATAGGCCAAGACCTGTCAGGAAGCTAGCCCCTCCATCAATGAAGGCACCCAACTTCGCGCCCAAGCCTGATGCGCTTGCCCAATCGGCATACCTAGCTGTCCATGCTGCTGAATCGCCTAAGCCAGCTGTACAAGCAATAATAACGAGAATTGCCAATGCGCCTTCCAACAACATGGAGCCATAACCGATAAACATCGCGTCTTCTTCTTTATCCAATTGCTTCGAAGTCGTACCCGATGATACCAAACTATGGAAGCCTGAAATTGCGCCGCATGCGATAGTGATAAACAACAATGGAATCATAGAACCTGGCGCGCCAGGAACATTGGTTCGGATTGCAGGCGCCACGATATCAGGTCGAACCACAACCAAGCCAATAATCAACAATCCCATCGCAATCAATAACTCATGGGAGTTCATGTAATCGCGTGGTTGTAAAAGTTGTTGAACCGGTAACACCGATGCGATAAACGCATAGATAAATAACACGCTTAACCAGAACATAATTGGTGTCATGCCCATAATGGATTCAGGAGATGCAAAATTAAAGAATGTAGCTCCCATCCAAATCGTAAGGTACATCAACAAAATCGCCACGATGGATAAAGGTCCAACCTTCATGCCCTTCTTGTAAACTAAGTAACCCAATACCATTGCAATTGGAATCTCCATCCATACCGGGAATACTGAGGCTGGATACATAATAAATAATTTGCCGATAATCATTGCAAATATTGCGATGACAATCAATAGCAAAAAGAAAATAACCGCTAAAAATAAGTTCTTCGAAGTGGGTCCAACGATGTCCTTCGTTACTTCGCCCATGGATTTTCCTTCATTTCTTTCAGAAATGATCAATGAGCCAAAATCATGGACAGCGCCCATAAAGATTGAGCCAATAACAACCCAAATAACTGCAGGAACCCAGCCCCAGATAACGCCGATCGCTGGTCCTACAATAGGTCCTGTTCCCGCAATTGATGTATAGTGATGACCAAAAAGAATACTCTTCTTCGTTGGTACATAATCCACGCCATCTTCCATTGTGTGAGCAGGTGTCAGTTTCTTGTTCGACCCTAATTCAAACAGCCTACGCCCTACAAATTTACCATAGGTGTTATAAGCGAGAATAAAGGCTGCATAACAGATTATTGCAAGTACTAATGCATTCATGAAAACCCTTCTTTCCTTTAAGAATTTTCGCCTGTCGCCAGACATTTTTTGTCAATAAATCCCTTGACGACTTCATTATATTCCTAAATATTTGATTTGAAAAGAAGCGTTTTCACCTATTATATGGTATTTTCGTTTTAAACCCATCGACTTAAGCTTATGTTTACTCGTAATTCTTCGACTTGAACACATGTTTATTAGGATACAGTTTCTTCTCCCTCCAAAGGCTCAGACTTGCGCAAACGATCCAACATTCGCTTCAAACCCTTTTTAGAAAGGGGCTTCCCAAACAAATACCCTTGAACAATATCGCAGCCACGATCTTCCAGATAATGCATTTGACTATAGGTTTCCACTCCTTCTGCAATTAGTTCGAGTCCCAGTTTTTGCACAAGATCGATGATCGTATTGAGAATCGAAGATTCTTTTCCTTCCTCATCGATTTGGTCGATAAATGACTTATCGATCTTCAAGGTATCAAATTCCAGTTCCTTTAAATAATTTAATGAAGAATACCCCGTACCAAAGTCATCAAGGGCAATTTTAATTCCAATCTTCCGCAGTCCCTGCAAGAGCTTAAATACATAGTTTTTCGATTCAATTAAAATATTTTCTGTGATTTCAAGTTCCAATAACCTCGGATCCATTCCAGAAATCTCAAGAGCCCGCTCCACAATCTCAACAAAGTTTTTTTGCTTCAATTGAACTGGAGAAACATTTACAGAAATAATCAGGTCTCGACCAAACTGCTCACACCATTCCACATTTTGTTTGCAGGCTTCCACCAAGATCCACTCGCCAATGGCATGAATCATGCCGGTCTCTTCCGCAACCGGAATAAATTCAGATGTTGAAATCATGCCTACGTCGTCATTAATCCAACGCAATAGAACTTCATTCCCACGAAGGTTTCGATTATCCAAATAAAATTGCGGTTGATAATACAATGCCAATTCTTTTTTTGACATGGCTTCCCGCAGTCTTTTTTCTAATTCCATACGATGAACGACTTGATCCTTCATGGACTTGTCATAAAATTGATAGTTGTTTCTACCCAATTCCTTTGCTCGGTACATGGCAGTATCGGCATTTCGAAGCAAATCCTCCACGCTGTCTCCATCATCCGGGAAAAAGGCGATTCCAGAACTAATACTTAAGTAAAGTAACCGTTCTTTGATTTTCATTGGCTCTTCCAAACTATGTTCCAAACGATGAATTACTTCCACTACTTCATTCTTCTGGCGAACATCTCGAATAATAATGATGAATTCATCGCCACCCAGACGACCAACAACGTCAAATTTTCGCAAGCATTCTGAAAAACGGCGACTTGCTTCGATCAAAATTTCGTCTCCAAAAAAATGTCCGAAGGTATCATTGTAGTTTTTGAAATTATCGATATCGATAAATACAATCGAGGTTCGTAGCTCCCTTTGCTGTGAGTAATAGAGTGCCTGTTCCAATTTGCTGATCACTGACGCCCGATTGGGCAGTCCTGTCAAATCATCAAAATACGCGATTTTTCGAATGGTCCGTTCCTGTTCCCGAAGTTCCGTCACATCGTTCCAGGTAACTGTAACCCCCGCGGGATGCAATTCCGTATTAAAGAATGGAACCGCAACAATATTGAAAATTTTGGTCTTTCCCACTCCAATTAGAATTTCTCGCTCTCGGAAAATCGTTTTTTGCTTTTTTAATGCATCCGCAATCAACCGACGCATTTCCATTTGATCTCGTTCACCGCTCAGAATGTCGTAAATCAAAAAAACATCTCGATCCGTTTTTTTTGTAGCAAGTATTTGATAGAATCTTCGATTTGCCATCAATACTTCACCGGATGCGTTGCAATTAAAAATGATATCCGGCGAATTGTCGACCAAAACTTGATATCGTTCCACACTGTCGTTCAACTTTTTCTCCACATAATAGCGCGACATTTCATGCTCAAAAAACGAAAATGCCATCATCGACATCACGCCGACACCGATGCATTCTGGCAGAATTCGAATCCAATCCGGATTCCCAACTAAAATGAAATCCGGTCCGATCAAAAGCATTACACCTTGGGTCACTGCCAATAATACGGATACAGCCAATTGGTGGAATCCATTGATTTTGGGTTTTTTCTTCAGTAACAAAAATCCCTCAATCAAAAGGAAAGGGATCGTCAAAGTAGCAATTTCAATCAACAAGTCCGGGGCGTCAATTAATACGAGGTTCCCACAGATCATCGTGAAGGTAACGAGCCCGGCTGCACGTCCTCCATAAAGAATTGCCGCCGCAACCAAGATCAATTGGGAATGAATAATCGTCTCAGCCCCCAAATACAAAGGCAAGAAATAAATCAAGATCCCCAGTGCCCCCAAAATCCCACCTAAAAGCAACGCACGCCAAAAACGAGAGCTGTTTTTGATCTTTGGATAAACACTTCCAAAAAGAAATGCTCCTGTGATAAAGAGCGCAATATTTAAAGTGAGGTCAAATCCAAAGCTGGAATATTGATCCATTTTAGCCCTCCTCCTACTCAGAATTTTCAGTCATATATTGTAATTATACCATGTAATGTAAACTTCTCTCTTTTTATATTTTCTCAAATAAAAAAAACGGTGAAATCCACCGTTTTTACAAACTTCCTTTAAAATTCTCCGATCTCTTCAATCAGGTCGTGATGATCATCATCCGCATCGGGATCAAATCCTTCCAATTCTGGATATTCCTTGCCAAATTTTTTCGCGTAATCGTAGATCGCTGCTTTCAAGGCTTGCTCAGCCAATACCGAACAATGAACCTTAACCGGCGGCAATCCTCCCAAGGCGTCCACAACCTGCTTGTTTGTTAATTGCAACGCATCCTTCACTGATTTTCCCTTGACGATCACCGTAGCGATTGAGGAAGCTGCAATGGCAGAACCACAACCAAATGTTTTAAATTTAATGTCTTCAATAATTTCATCCGCATTGATTCGAAGATAGATACGCATGATGTCGCCGCACTTTACATTGCCAACTTCACCCATGCCTTCCGCATTTTCAATTTCGCCCACATTGCGTGGATTCGTAAAATGATCCATTACGATTTCTGTATACATCTTATTCTGCCCCTTTCGCTTGTTCATATAATGGCGACATCCTTCTCAATCGATCAATAATCGGTGGAAGCTGCTCCAAAACATAATCAATATCGTCTTCTGTGGTAAAGTCACCAATCGTTAATCGCAAGGATCCATGGGCAATATCGTGTCCCAATCCTATGGCCATCAATACATGGGATGGATCCAAGGAACCGGAGGTACATGCGGATCCGCTTGAACCGGCAATTCCCATCATGTCCAAACTCAACAAAATGGACTCCCCTTCAATATATTTAAAGCATACATGCACATTCCCGGGATGTCGTTGCTTCCGGTCTCCGCTTACGCGGGTATCTGGAATGGAATCGAGCAAGCCTTCGATCAGCCTCTCGCGCATGGCAATCAACCGCTCCACATGCTCATCAAAATGATCATAGGCAAGGTCCACCGCCTTGGCGAATCCAACGATCCCAGCGACATTTTCAGTGCCGGCGCGTCTTCGCCGCTCTTGCGCTCCACCTTCTATCAAATTCGGCAAGCGAATCCCTTTTCGCACATAGAGGGCACCGACCCCTTTCGGGCCATAAACCTTATGGGCTGAAAAGGACATCAGATCGACGGGCAATTGACTCAAATCAATTGGTAGATTCCCCAACGCCTGCACAGCATCCGTATGAAACACAATCTGATGCTTTCTTGCAATCTCTCCAATTTCAACAATGGGCTCGATGGTGCCAATCTCATTATTGATATACATCACCGTAATCAAAATGGTTTGATCGGTAATCGCGGCTTCCACCGCCTTTGGATCCACAAACCCTTTTGCATCCACATCTAAATACGTAACATCAAATCCCTCTTTTTCCAGGGTTTCGCAAACATGCAAAACGGCATGATGTTCGATTTTGCTTGTTATGATATGATTCCCTTTGCTTCTTCTTGCCTTTGCAATGCCCTTAATCGCCCAGTTGTCAGCCTCTGACCCGCCGGATGTAAAATACAATTCCTCCGGCGCACAGTGCAGTCGATCGGTGATCCGCTTTCTCGCAGCGTCCATCTCATGCTTGGCTTGTCGGCCAGTCGAATAAATACTTGAGGCATTCCCAAATTTTTCAGTAAAATAAGGGATCATTTCCTGCAGGACTTCTTCCTTAACAGGAGTTGTTGCCGAATAATCCATATATACTTGACGCATCCCGTTCCCTCCTATTTGTTATTCATATCTGGTATGGAATCTTGAAGATTCCGATATTGTTCATCTAACATATCTTGTAGGCTGATATTGTCCACAACCTCGTTAATGCTTGCATAAATCCGATCATAAATCATTCTGGAAACACATAAATCCGAATGACTGCAAGAATTCTTTTCATCGGTGACACAAGCTGCAGGTGCCAAAGGACCTTCCAACAGCTCAAGAATTTCTCTCACGCTGATCTCCGCCGGCAGCTTGGCCAATAAATAACCGCCTTGCGCGCCGCGAACACTTTTCAGCAATCCTGCTTTTCGCAAAGGACTCACCAGTTGTTCCAAATAATGAATTGAGATTCCTTGCCTCTCTGAAATTGCCGTTAGACTGACAGGCCCGGAGCCATCATTTAAGGCTAAATCAAACATCGCTTTTAAACCGTAACGGCCTTTTGTTGATAATTTCATAAGCCCTCCTTCTAATCCCTACTCGTTTACTAGGGATTCGTGCATTCCCAGAATAATATATCCGAGTAAATTTGTCAAGATTAAACGTAAAAAAAATCACTCTTTCGAGTGATTAAAAAATTGCCAACAAAATGATCGGTAAAAACATCGCTGGAAGCATGTTTCCAACCGGAATTCTTTCCTTCCCAATTTCCAGGATATTTAGGCCCAGTCCAAGAATTAAAAGACCTCCCACTGCCGACATTTCTGATACAACCGCTTCCGTTAAAACCGGCTCCAAGCTGGATGCCAACAGGGTAATCCCACCTTGATACAAAAACACAACAACTGCTGAAAATAAAACACCAATTCCCAATGTCGAAGAAAGGATTAACGAGGTGATCCCATCTAGTAAAGATTTCGCAAACAGGGTTTCATGGTTCCCGTGCAGACCAGATTCAATGGCTCCGACAACGGCCATGGCTCCGACACAAAAAATGAGAGACGCTGTAACAAAGCCCTCTACAAAAGGACTGTCCCCACGTCCAAATCGTCGATTCAATCGCTCACCCAATTGATCCAAACGCGCTTCGATCTTCAAAGCTGTTCCCAGCAACGTACCCAAAGCTATGGAAAGGATCACCAATAAAAAATTGTTCGTTTTTAATGCGCCGCTGATTCCTATGACCAATATCGCAAGTGAAATCGCCTTGATTATCGCTTTTGAATAGTTCTCCTTGATCCCTTGCTTCACAAGAAGTCCCACAAAGGTGCCGATTAAGATCGCACCCGTATTTACAATTGTACCCGTCAACATTACCCCTTCACTCCCACTCTCTTGACTATGGATTCATTTACCAACTCAATCCATTCCTTACGCTACTAATCATTTTATTGTACTCAAGATAAAAAAGACGCCCACAGCATTCCAGAAAACTCATCTAGTTTTTCATCCCTTAACTTATTAAATAGAATCATAGCACATAACTTGCCTCATTATCCACCAGTTTTTACTTGCACCCTTATGTAAATTAAGGTTTTTCCAACAAAACTACTCTACGTAATCTGAGAATACATTTTGCAATACTCTATTGTTTTTCGCACCTATTCGGCGCATACTATGTTTGTTCTTTATAAAACATTTTCCGAAAGAGAACAGCTGATTACTTTCCCCGGCTGTTCTTTTGCTGTTTTTTTCTTTTCCTCCCCTTCATCAAGTTGACCGGGAACCCACCATACTCAAATTCTTTAAAGCCACGAAAACAACACGTTCTGATTTGCACAATTCTCAAAAATTGTCTACACTCAAAGAAGAGAAACCTTGAAGGAGGACAAAAATGACCGTTGTTGAACGCTTTATCCGTTATGTAAAAATCAATACGCAATCAAAAGAGGGAACCGACCAATTCCCCAGCACCGATGTACAATGGGAACTTGCTCGTCTATTGGAAGAAGAATGCAAGGACCTCGGCTTGACGCAAGTCTCTGTTTCCGAATACGGCATTGTTACGGCAACCTTGCCCGGGAATATAGATGGCGCCCCCGTTATGGGGTGGATTGCCCACATGGACACTTCTCCAGATCTTTCTGGTGACCAGGTACAGCCCCAGTTTATTGAAAACTACGATGGTGGAATCATTTCACTGAATAAACAATTCAAATTGAATCCAGCTGATTTTCCGGAACTGAAAGACTATCTTGGGCAAACCCTAATCACAACCGATGGAAACACCCTTTTGGGTGCCGATGACAAGGCAGGAATCGCTGAAATCTTAACAGCCATTGAAACCTTGGTGCAAAATCCAGAACTTCCCCATGGCACCATCAAGCTTGCCTTTACCCCGGATGAAGAAGTCGGTCAAGGTGCTGACAATTTCGATGTAGCCGCTTTTGCAGCAGATTTCGCTTATACCATTGACGGCGGCGCCTTGGGCTCCATCGAGTTCGAAAACTTTAATGCAGCTTCTGGAACCGTTACAATCCAGGGCAGAAATGTTCATCCAGGCAGCGCGAAACATAAAATGATCAACGCGAATCACCTCGCCATGGAATTTGATGCCATGCTACCCACTTTCGACCGACCGGAATACACGGAAGGATATGAGGGATTTTTCCATCTGATGAAAACCAATGCCAGCGTTGAAGAAGCGACCCTCGATTATATCATTCGGGATCACGACGCATTCGCTTTTGAATGGCGAAAAAGCTATTTTCTAAAATGTGCGAACCAACTCAATGAGAAATATAAACAAGAACTGATTTCAGTTTGCATCGAAGACAGCTATCAAAATATGAAGGAAATGATACTCCCTCATTATCACGTCGTACAAAATGCCCTTGATGCCATGGAGGCAATCGGTATTACTCCGAGGATTGACCCCATCCGAGGCGGTACTGACGGCGCGCGATTATCCTATATGGGACTCCCATGCCCGAACCTTTTCACCGGCGGGCACAACTACCATGGACGATATGAATTCATTCCTGTTGAATCGATGGAAAAGGCCGTTTCCTTATTGGTTGAAATTGCCAAACGAACCATCAATTAGGTATGAACAAAAGCTCAAATTGACAGGTACGAAGCCTCCCCTTATAATGAAGAAAAATTGGGGAGGCTTTTTGTGCTTATAATTCGCAGTGATCGTACCGATGCACCATTTTTTCATGCCGCCGAAGATTTCTTAATGGAAAATACCCTAGAACCCGTTTTTATGCTCTGGCGCGCAAAGAAATGTATCCTCTTGGGGAAAAACCAGAACGCTTGGAAGCAAGTGAACCTTGACTATATCAAAGAAAGAGAGATCCTACTGGTTCGCCGCTCCTCTGGCGGTGGAACGGTTTTCTGTGATTTGGGAAATATAAACTTTTCCTTTATTGAAAACCATGGAACGGAAAAGGTCAATAATTACCGGCTCTTCACAAAACCCATTTTAGAAGTTCTCAATCAAATGGAGATTCCTGCCATCTTTAGTGGACGAAACGATTTAACGATTGAAGGACAAAAGTTTTCTGGGAATGCGCAATATCGAATAAAGAATCGTCTCCTCCACCACGGAACCCTTCTGTTTTCAGCCGACCTGAAAGACCTTGCCGGCGCTTTGAAGACCGATCCGCTCAAGTACAAAGATCGAGGCATTGAATCCGCAGCAAAACGAGTGACCAATATCGCTTCTCACCTAAAGGAACCGATGGATGTGCTTGCTTTCCGCGAATTAATCTATGCCCATATGCTGTCGAAAGACCCGGATGCCATCGTTCGCGACTTTACGGCGAAAGAGATTATAGCAATTGAAAAAATTGCCGATAACAAGTATCGAGACTGGAATTGGACCATTGGTCAGTCGCCCAAATATGACTTTCATCGTGAACACCGATTTGCCGGTGGAATTGTTGAAATTGATCTTTCCGTGCAAAAAGGAATCGTGACCGATATCGTTTTTCATGGTGATTTCCTTAGTCGCCTTGACTTGATGGATATCCAAATTGCTATGATCGGGCAGCGCCATGATCCAGAAATCCTGCTCTCTGTGCTCCAACAATTTCCACTCGAGGAGTATTTTTATGGGATCCCTGCAGAAGAATTGCTCTCCCTATTGTTTTAAAGGAGGAACCAATGATCAAACGTAAACCAGAATGGCTGCGCATCGACATGCAAGCCTATCGCCCCAAAGAAATGGCTCGAGTTAAAAAACTCATTGAAAAAACGGGTTTGCTTACCGTCTGCCAAGAAGCCAATTGCCCCAATCAATACGAGTGCTTCAGCAAACGCACCGCAACCTTTATGATTTTAGGCAGTCAGTGCACACGAAACTGCAAGTTCTGTAATGTTACACATGGCACTGCCATCGCACCCGACCCTCAAGAACCCGAAAAAGTAGCAGAAGCGGTCGAGACTTTGGGACTTAAATATGCGGTCATCACCTCAGTCACTCGTGATGATTTACCGGATGGCGGCGCCAATCACTTTGCCAAAACGATTCGTGCCATCAAAGCAAAAACCCCCGATGTAAACATCGAGGTTCTGATTCCTGACTTTCAAGGAAACGCCACCGCGCTACAGACTGTGATCGATGCGGCGCCCGAAGTCCTCAACCACAATATCGAGACGATTTCAAGACTCTATGACACCATTCGACCTGAGGCAAACTATCAGCAAACCCTCACCTTGATTCAACGAGTCAAGGAGGCCGCGCCTCACATCAAAACCAAGTCCGGTATTATGGTCGGTTTGGGAGAGACGCCTGAAGAGGTTCAACAGGTCTTGTGCGACCTATACGATCACGGGTGTGAAATGCTAACGGTCGGCCAATATTTAGCGCCAAGCAAAGCACACGCTGAGGTTGTGGAATATGTGACCCCCGAACAATTCAAAGCCTATGAAGCCTTCGCCAAATCCCTTGGATTTGCCCATGTCTCAAGCGGACCTTTTGTCCGAAGCAGCTATCATGCCGCAGATCCATTTGAAAATCAATAGACACCAAAAAGGAATCGCTTAGCGATTCCTTTTTAATGCCAATTCAAAATCTTCAATGGAAACCGCCTTTCGAATGGTGCTCCCCTGAATCACAATCGAAAAGATTACGACCATATAACTTAAAGCTTGAATTCGGTTGCTGAGGGCTGATTCCGGCAATTGAAGTGCCAAGGCGATTGTCAGCCCGCCCTTTAAACCACCCCAGGTTAAAAGTCGCATCAAATTCCAACGGTTGCAGCTCAGCTGCATCCTCTTTCGATAGATCAAAACCGGAAGATACACAGCCAAGTAGCGACCCAGGATCCCAATTCCAATAACAAAAAAACTCTCCAACCACAATTGCTCAAAAAAAGTCAAAAAGACAACCTGAAATCCAATCATCATAAAGAGAAATCCATTTAAAATTTGATCGCCCATCTCCCAAAAAATGTTTAATAGAGACTTGGGATCGCAGACGATCTCAATGTCATGAACCCGAGTTGCAATGGTGATTCCAACAATCACAACAGCCAAGGGACCATTCACCTGTAATGTCGTTGCCGCTGATATAGTGAAAAACACCGAGGCCACGGTAACAAAAATCGCCGTGATATCTTCGCGAATTCGAGCAAGAAGAAATACGATTAAAAGACCGACAACAAGTCCCAATAAAACTCCTCCAAATATTTCCTCTCCTATAATTCGCAATACGTCTCCTGTTTTCACCACATCGGGGTGCAACTTCATACTCAAGAGAATTAAAAATAGCGTGTAACTCACACCGTCATTAAACAACGATTCTCCCGATACCAATACCTCCAACCGTTTTGGCAATTTCATATCCCGCAAAATACTGATGACCGCAATGGGATCCGTCGGTGCAAGAATTGCCCCGAATAGAAAGGCGTCAATCCAGCCAAGCCCGATATGAAAGATTCCTTCCAGCACAAGATACAAAAGAACGCCGTAGATCAGGGTTGAAAAAATAACGCCAAGGCTCGCCAGCGCCACAATCAGGCCCCGATCCGGTTTAAGATCACGACTTGACAGATGAATCGCTCCAGCAAACAAAAGAAACCCCAGGGCATATTCCAGCAAAAAGGTTTTAAAGTCGATCAAGGTGAGTAGTTTCAAAAAAATAGTGTGTCCAAAAGGAATACCCACCAACTCGCATAGAATCAAAATAATTGAAAAACCCAAAGATAAGACCGTCAATCCGATTGTAAAAGGAAAATGAAGAAACCGCTCATTGATAAACACAAAGATCGCGGCCACCATCATTAAAACAGCAAAAACTTGTGAAAAAGTCATAATTTTCCTCCTTCATTTTTCCTTTACCCGTAATAACAAAAATGACGCCTTTCGGCGTCATTTCTCTATGCTTATCGATTGATTTCTTCAATCCGTTCCATCATTTGATCAAGCTCTTCCAACCGCAAAAACCGACTCGCTTCATATACTCGCTGTCCGTTAAAATACACATGGATTGTCGGCGCTGCAAAAACCTGATATCGCCCTCTTGCTTCCGGCACTTCCTCGATCATGACGAGTCCTACATCCATATTCTTCTGCTCTTGATACCGAGCCTGAACCTCTTGACGCATCGACTGACATACTGAACAAGCTTCCGATGCAAAATATACCAAACGAAATCCGGATTCCGCTATAAATTTCTCAATTTCTTGCATTTCCAATAATGATTTCATGGTCTTCCTCCTGAAACCATTATACCCAATAGGGGTATTGTGTCAACCTCGAATCTGACCGTTTCCATAGATAATATACTTGGTTGTAGTCAAAGCCTCAACACCCATTGGTCCTCGGGCATGCAGCTTTTGCGTCGATATGCCGATCTCCGCGCCAAACCCGAATTCCGATCCATCGGTGAATCGAGTGGAGGCATTCACATAGACTGCTGCCGCGTCCACTTCATTTAAGAATTTTTGTGACGCGGAATAGCTTTCCGTTAAAATCGCTTCCGAATGCTTGGTGCTGTACTTGGCAATATGCTCGATCGCCGCTTCAACACTCGGAACCACGCGGATCGCCAACTTCAGATCCAAATATTCATTTTCCCAATCCCATTCAGTGGCTGGAATTACCGAATCATCAAATGAACAAACACGCTCATCGCCATGGATTTCCACGCCATTCTCTTTCAACTCTTGAAGCATTGCCGGAAGGAACTCATCCGCAACCGCTTCATGCACCAAGAGGGTTTCCAACGCATTGCAGACTCCAGGGCGTTGCACCTTCGCATTGATGACAATCGGCTTCGCCTTCTCCAGATCTGCACTTTCATCAACATAAGTATGACAATTCCCAACACCGGTCTCGATCACCGGCACACTTGCATTCTCGATAACGGATTTAATCAATCCAGCACCGCCTCGTGGAATCAGCACATCCAGATATTCATTCAACTGCATCAGTTCTCGTGCAGTTTCACGGGATGGATCTTCCAGCATCTGCACAGCTTCCGGAATTGATCCAGCTGATGACAACGCCTCTTTAATAATCTTGACAAACACCTGATTGGTTTCGAAGGCTTCCTTTCCCCCTCTAAGAATCACAGCATTCCCCGATTTGAAGCTCAAAGCAAAAGCATCCACCGTAACATTGGGTCTCGCTTCATAAATCATGCCCAAAACACCAATCGGCACCCGTTTCTGCCCATAGGTCATGCCATTGGGGTGGGTTCTCATCCATAGTACCTCGCCAACCGGATCATTCAAAGCCGCAGTTTGGCGAACGCCTTCCGCAATTCCTTCGATTCGTTCTTCGGTCAACAACAGCCGATCCAAAAGGGATCCACGCACACCATTTTCTTCCGCTTTCTCCATATCCTTTGCATTGGCTTCCAAAATTTCTTTCTTCTTTGCCAATAATGCTTCCGCTACCGCTCGCAGGGCTTGATTCTTTTCTTCGCTGCCCAAGATCGCCATTTTTATCGATGCGCTTTTTGCCAATTTCCCCAAATCTTTTACACTCATTTATTCTCCTCCTCCATGAAACCAAGTACCGATGGCTTTGCCATCCAGAATCTCAAACAATTGATCAATATTTTCACCCGATGATATGATCGTCTCAATGCCATTTTTCTTTGCAATCTTGGCGGCAACCACCTTCGTTGCCATCCCGCCGGTTCCCTGGCTACTTCCCGGACCACCTGCGATATCCTGGATTTCCTGTGTAATCGTCTCCACTTCCTCAATCAACTTCGCATTTGCGTTTTTCCTTGGGTCCTGATCATATAAGCCCGCAATATCCGATAGAATAACCAGTGCATCTGCGGACAACAAGCTGGCTACAATCGCCGACAGCGTGTCATTGTCACCAAACCGACTCTCCTCGATTTCTTCCGTGGAAATCGTGTCATTCTCATTTACAATGGGGATCGCACCCATGGACATCAGGGTTTGAAATGTTCGTTTTGCATTTTCACTCTTAATCGGATGATCCATCACATCCTTGGTTAAAAGAATTTGCGCAATGGGCTGATTATAGGTCGAAAAAAAGTTTTCATAAACCTGCATCAATCGTCCCTGCCCCACTGCGGCAACCGCTTGCGTCTCCGCCAGAGTGTTGGGCCGTTCGTTCAAACCCAAGCGCCCCATACCGAACCCAATGGCTCCCGATGATACAAGAACAACCTCCTTGCCCGATCGCTGAAGATCCGATAAAACAAAGGCCAAACGCTCAATTTTCCGTAAATTCATCCCCCCTTGCGGGTGGGTAAGTGAAGAGGTTCCAATCTTTACGACAATACGCTTACATTCCTGAATTCGCTTACGCATAACGGCTCCTTAAATTGCGAATATTTTGCTTCCTACTATATCACACTAAAGTGCTTTAAACAAGAAATCCCTTTGACTTCTCCGCCTTCATTGTCTACACTGAAGAAGATGATGAATTAAGGAGAAGATGGAATGACTACACGCGCCCTAACGATTTGTGTCGATATTGACGGTACCTTAACAAAACCTTATGCCTGGCTTGAATACACCGCCGAGGTCTATAACAAGACGATCACTTCAGAAATGTACCAGACCTGCAATACAGCAAAAGCCTTGGGAATCACATCAAAAGAATATGCGAATTTCTATCTCGCAAACGGAAAAACCTTTTACTACGACTTATGCACCATGCGTCCCTATGCAGACCATGTGATGAATTTGCTCGATCAACAGCATCGGGTTCACATCGTCACCTCACGAGAAAAACAATTTGAAGATATTACCCAGCAACTTTTAACCGATCATAAAATTCCGGGTACCCTGCATGTGCTTGAGAGTTTTGACAAGGTAACGCCCGCAAAGAAATTGGGCTGTCAATTGTTTATTGAAGACAATCTTGAGATTGCAAGTTCCTTGGCAGAAGCCGGATATCCCGTCCTACTCATGGATTGCGCATACAATCGAAAACCCATGCATCAGTTGATTCGTCGCGTATCCGATTGGGAAGAGGTCGAATCAATCATTCATTCCATGTCCCATGAGTAAAACAAGAACCGATCCTTGGATCGGTTCCTTTTTTTACTCTTATTCTACTGATATACCCTTATTACGCACGCGCTATTGCTGATTGAACCAAATCGATGATTCGATCGCGCTCTACGCTCTCGTAAATAAAAACATTTCGTTCCTCTTCCAGCGCTCGAAAGTCTGCGATTGTCTGACCACGGCCAGGACCCCAACCTGTATCCACCGTAACCTTCGCCATTCGCCCAGTAAAGGCTTCCGGCTCCATCAGGGACACAACGGCACAGGTATCATGCATTTGATCCACCTCAAGGCCCATACGCTTTGCAAAGGCCGCATGATACCAAAGAAACTTGGCGGCTGCTTTTGCAACATCCGTACTCAAAGCTTCAATCTCCTCAATCTCACGATCCTGAATAAACATCTGAAAGGTCAAATTCAACCCGCTCATGCGGATTGGCACGCCCGAAGAAAAGACGATCTGCGCCGCTTCCGGATCGTGCCCCACATTAGCCTCGGCTACAGGTGAAATATTTCCAAAGCTCGTCGAGCCGCCCATGATCGAAATTTCCTTGATTTGTTCTTTCACTTCCGGATACATGCTCAGCAACAATCCGATGTTCGTCAAAGGACCAATTGCAATCAAGGTGATTTTTTCAGTGCTTGCCATCAGGGTGTTTTTCATCCATTCCACAGCATGAACCGCTTCTGGTTTTCGATCCGCCTCCGGCAAGATTACCTCGCCCAGCCCATTCGGCCCATGAACAAAATCAGCGATCGTCAAGGGTTGAATCAAGGGTCTCTCCGCCCCCTTTGCCACAGGAATATCCGCTCGCCCATAAAAAGAAAGCAGATCCAACGCATTTTTTGTTGTCACTTCAATGCGATGGTTTCCCGCCACCGTCGTTACCCCTAAAATTTCGTACTCCGACTGACAG
Source organism: Clostridiales bacterium (assembly GCA_013619125.1). GTDB lineage: Bacteria > Bacillota > Clostridia > Tissierellales > GPF-1 > GPF-1. Next base: position 41,093 of record JABXKS010000023.1, on the reverse strand, counting down.
AGCAGCAAAAGTGCAATTGCATCATCTAGTCCCGGATCGCAATCGAAAATCACTTTACTCATATTTTCCTCCTAATACACCATGGTATGATTCTTTCCTTTTGCCTTCGCTTCATATAAATAACCATCTACGCGTTTCATAATGGCTTCGAAATTATCATTGCGAGAAATTTCCGTCACGCCAAAACTACAGGTGACCACCCGCCCTTCATCTGAAAATTCCTTTTCGATCTCCAATCGGATTCGCTCCGCGGCCGAATAGGCCTCGAGTTTTCCAGCATAAGGCATAAGGATAATGAATTCTTCTCCCCCCCATCGCGCAAGAACATCCCTCTCCCGAACCAAACGACGAGCAATCTCCGAAACCTTTTTCAAAACCCGGTCCCCTTCCATATGTCCAAATTCATCGTTCACCCGTTTAAAATCATCGATATCAAACATAATCGTTGCAACTTGTTCGTCCGCAACACTGGCAAGGTATTTCATCAATTCTTCATCGAATTTTTGGCGGTTGTAGATCTCCGTCAACGGATCCAACTCCAGCATTTCTTTCAGATTCAGACTGTTCACATACTGCCTCCGCTGATAAATGTTTCCTCGTACCGCATTCACATAACTAATCCCAATGATAATCACAACATACATAGACCATGCACCGGCTTGAAAGTTTGCCGGGTGATAGGTGTTGATCGCATGAAAAACAAATGCAAGTCCAGAAATCCCGGTAGAAATCAAATGATAAACCGCACGATTGGGAATCAAAAAGATGCCTAAAATAACACAAATCATCCCAAGAAACTGAATCATCAAATCTCCACTCTTCTGATAGACGACAAACATTTGAACAAAAAGCAAGCTAACCGCAATTTCAGTTAAAAGCATAATTACAGGATATAGGGTGAATCCCGTTCCAAATCGCAGCCAAATATACAAAATCATCATCAGTCCCAAGAAAAGACAGCGATTTAAAAAGGCCCAAACAAAATCAGCGTGAGGACGAAGAAAGAACCAGTCCGGTATTAAAAAAAGTGCGTATAAAATGCCCAACATCCAAAGACTTCTTTTCAAAAATCCCATCGAACTCTCGAAAAAATCATCAAAATAGGCCTTCTCCATTGCTTTGTTTTGAAAAACACCCAGCAATCGATTGATCTTCATCTAATCCCCTCCCCTGTGACCCATTATAACAAATACCTCGACACCTTTCATTACTCCTTCATAAATCCATGATAAAATAAAACTGGAGGGGAAAAATGGATAAAATTTTGTTGATCGATGATGAGAAAAAACTAATGGAAGTGTTAGTCGCTTATGTGAAGCAATCAGGATTTATACCTATACCCGCTTATACCGGAACAGAAGCCCTCAAACTCTTCCACGATGAAAAACCCGCCCTTGTTGTTTTGGATCTTATGCTCCCGGATTTAAACGGTGAAGAAGTCTGTCGACAGATCCGTCGCGTCTCCTCGGTTCCGATCATTATGTTGACTGCCAAAGGGCAGCTGGAGAATCGATTAACCGGGCTTCAACTGGGTGCCGATGATTACTTGGTAAAACCCATCAGTCCCAAAGAATTGATCCTTCGCATCCAAAACCTCCTCCGGCGCAGCCAATTCGGCATACCTCTGGGGAAAATTTTTCTATCGAAGGACTTTTGGATTGACCTGGAAGCGGAACAAGTTTTCAGAAATAATCATGAGATCCATTTGACACCTATCGAATTTCAACTTCTATCTTTTTTTATTAGAAATCCGAATCGACCTCTCAGCCGTAGCTTAATCATTGAAAAAACATTGGGCTATGACTACGAGGGAGACGAAAGAACCATTGATGTTCACATCAAAAACCTTCGCAAGAAACTTGAAGATGACCCAAAATCTCCAAAACTGCTTGTTACGGTCTTCGGAAAAGGATATCGATTTGAGGTGACTCCGTCATGAAAAAAGCTTTTTCTTTTTCTAGAATCCTTTTTAGCGCATTTTTGCTCATCGCCATCATTATTCTATCAAGTGCGTTGATTCTTGAGCACTTTATCTTTACACAGACCTTCGGGGATTACCTGCAAGATCAAACCATCTCAGAAGATCTTGACTGGGTATCTTTTATCGAGACAACCCTTGCTGCAGGGAATGATCCAACCCTCGATCTTCAACGGGCGGCCATGATGAATGATCTTCGATTCACTTTCCTTGATGAAGCAGGGAACATCGTTGGGGTGATCGATTCGAGTTCCATGGGCATGGGGCATATGCAACGCGATCCTCAAATTCTTGCAGAAAGGGATTATCTGTTGCAAACCACCCCATTCTCAACCATTCGAATTGGACGACCCAAGAACACCGTTTTATCCTTGCCGGAATCAAGATTCCGTAACGCCTTAAATCAGGGATATTTCTTCATTGGTTTATTCAGTTTTGTTCTCGCAGGGTCAATCGCCTTATGGCTCAGCCGCCGTGTTTCTAAGCCCATTCAGTCTTTGGAACATTACGCGGACTCCATCACAAACCAAAATTGGGACGAGCAACCCCCAGCATCAAGTTCATTGAAAGAGATTTCTTCTCTTCGTGAGTCCTTGATCCATTTATCGTCTCGCTTAAAGGCTCAAAATCAATTGAGACAGCAATTGACTACCAACATGTCCCATGAGTTGAGAACCCCCTTAAATGTCCTCTTAAACCAAATCGAAGCCATTCACGACGGCATCCTCCCCTTAACACCGGAGCGAAGCAACTCGTTAATTCAGGAAGTTCATCGGCTAAGCCGAATGGTTTCCCAAATCGAACACCTGAACAATCTTGAACAAAAAATAGAAACAGTTTTCGAGCCTGTTAATCTGGCTACCGTCCTGCATGAATTATCAGAGGCTTATCGCCCTTTGTTTGAAGAACGCAAGATTTCCTTCGAGATCGATTCTCCTGATTCTCTTGTCTTCAATACGCAGGAAGACACGATCCGGCAAATCCTTTTCAATCTATTGGAAAACGCCTTGCGCTATACATCCGACTCCGGGCGCGTGCAGGTTTCTGCAAAAAGAGAAAATCAAGAAGTTCAAATTACCGTTCAAGACAATGGCATCGGCATTCCAGAAGAAGCGCTACCACATATCTTCGACCGTTTCTACCGGGTTGATCCCGCCAGAGCCAAGGAATCCGGGGGGTCCGGTTTGGGTTTGTCGATTGTCAAAGAATTGTTGCAGACGTTAAGCGGCACCATCGCTTGCGAAAGCCGTATCCATGAAGGCACCTTATTCACGATTCGACTCCCTATCGAGCCTCTTCACTAAATTTTCATATCTATTCTTTATACTGGAATTAAAGGAGGGGATTTCATGATGTTTTTATGGCCCTTTGTAATTGGTGGAATCATTTGGTATTTGACTGTCAAAGGTTCTCCACCCCGAAACAAAGATGGGTACCGATCATCTCAGGCCAAAGAAATTCTCGATAAGCGCTTTGCGAAGGGTGAACTCGATGAATCCACCTACCAGAAAATGAAGAAACAACTTGAGGAGGAAGAAAGATGAAAAAATGGATAATTGTTGCATTGATTATTGCTTTGGCTTCCGTTCCGTTCGTTTCGGCATTTGCCGATGAGCTCGAATCCAACGAGCAGGAACAACGGTTTCTAATTCGCATGGAAAGCAATCGAGAGTATATTCAAAAATTGCTTGATGCCGAATTGATTACAGAAACAGAAGCGGAAGAACGACTCGTCTTCTTAGACGAGAGAATTGCGGATGTCATGGAAAATGGCTTTGAAACCTCTCGATTCGGTTACCATCATGGTGCCGATTATAACCGAGACGATCAAGACTTTAATGGCTATGGCGGCATGCACGGTCGTGGCGGTCGAGGTTTCGGCGGATATGGCGGAGGTTATTGTCATTAAATACAAAAGGCGCCCACTAGGGCGCCTTTCTATTGCACTTTTTCATAATAGAGTCGCGTGCGATTTGTTTCTCGGGTTGAATCTCCGGAACGAACTTGAATACGAAAAATTCCCGGCTGCATGGAAGTCCAATTCCATTCAAAGTCTTGATCCACTTCCATTCGTTCATCGTAAACCGTCACAAACTCCGAACCTTGCCATGCCTCAACCAAAAAATCCACCCACTCGTCTTCCGTCGTTCCCTTAATTGTCATGAGTTCTTGATCTTTTGTATAGAACAACTCAGGAGATTCCAGCGCAAACGTTTCCCAAGGTCCCGTTTGCCCAATGTGTATCTCTCCGCTCTCTCCATGAAATTCCAAGTTAAGCGGATAAATGCCAAGCGGTCTTTCCTGAAAATACACCCAAGCATCCCCCGTCCATGCTGTACCGGGAGTCAAAACCGCGCTTCGAAACTCCAAGGTATAGAGCCATCCCTCACCCCGAAAGAAAGAATCAAACCGCTCTTGTTCTTTTTTTTGATTCATCACTCGGATTCCTGGTGAATCATCCAAAACCTCTTGATTACCCGCTTTTGGCTGCACCCTCAGCGTGAGAACCGCTTCATCTCCTTTGCTCTCTACTTGAATTTGATCCGGCAGACTCCATCCCCATTCAATCAGGGTCAATTCTCTTGATTCCGTCTCCCACCAACTCTGCAGGCCGAACAACGCCTCCGCATCCCGCTGCGAGACCATCCAATTTTCATCCTCAAATTGTAGGGATTTTTTTAGCTTATAAGGCGGACCGTGCTCTCCCAAAAATATCCGCTGAACATTTCCTTCCTCAAATTGGTATTGGAGATTTCCCTTTTCAATCGACTTCCCATCACTCGTTGAACAAGTCCATCCGAACCGATCCGCAATCTTGGACAAATCAAAATACGGAACGCCCTCAATATATTGCCCGATCAACTCTTGCTCATTGAAAATCTCTTCCTCGCCAAATTCAAAAACAACCTTCTTTTCCACAAAATAGGTCCCCAGAGCCTGTTCCGTTTCCGACTCCCCATTATCCACCAAAACCATCTCCGGAGCATCCTGGATCCTTTGTTCCTCTTCTATGGGTGTAGGTGCCTGATCTTTACTGCTGTCAGACGCGTCTTCGCATCCACAAAAAAGGAGAACAACTAAACAAATCCAGAGTAAAACTTTGATTTTATTCATCGCACTTCCTCCTTTTTCTTTATTCTAACATAAAAAAGGGCAGTTGCTATTTAAAAGCAACTGCCCACAAACCTTATTTTTTTATTTCTCTCGATCCCGGTTTCACCAGCTCAATCTCCCCCGCCTGACAAAGCGGACATCCCTCCGGCTCATAAGATTCAATCGCCAATTCAATTGCCGCGTAGACTGGAAAATCCAAATCAAATCCCGCTGGTCTTCTGTCGGCGATACAAGCCAGACCGACAACGACACCACCCAGTTTTTCCAAGGCTATCTTGGTCTCAACTGTCGATTTTCCGGTTGTTACAACATCTTCTGCTATGATGATCTTCGCGCCTGGTTTAAGTTGAAATCCGCGTCTGAGTTGCATCTCTCCGTCTTTTCTTTCCGTAAATAATGCTTCTTTGCCGCATTGTCGACCCAACTCGTAGGCAACAATCACACCGCCCATAGCAGGTCCCACAATCACATCCACCTCAAGCTCGTTCAACCTCTTGGCGACTGGCGCTAAAACCTTGGCTGCTTGGTCTGGAAAACGCAAGACCTTTGCGCATTGTACATATTCACCGGAATGCCGTCCTGAAGACAATAGGAAATGTCCCTCTAAAAATGCTTCCGTTTCCTTTAAAATTGCTTTGATATCGTTCATCATTTGCCTCCTTTAGACAATTCCAATAATCTCTTCAAGTGATCGAATCCCTTCTTTTTCCATCCACATTTCTAACTCGGCTGGAATTCGAAAGATTTGATTCGGATTTGTAAAAAACGCGGTTCCAATTTGTACGGCGCTTGCGCCAGCCATCAGAAACTGTATGACTTCATCGGCATTGGTAATACCGCCCATCCCGACAATCGGAATTTTCACAGCCTTTGCCGTTTGATGCACCATGCGAAGGGCAATCGGCCGAATCGCCGGTCCTGATAGACCTGCATAGGTATTATTAAATACGATTTGTCGTGACTTTGTGTCAATCGCCATAGCTTGCACCGTGTTAATCAAGCTGATGGCATCGGCGCCTCCCGCTTCGCAGGCCTTGGCAATTTCGCCAATATTCCCTACGTTCGGAGATAGCTTCACCATCAAACGCTTCTGAGTCGTCATTCGAACCGCACGAGTAATCCGTTCCGCGCTTTTTGCTTCCGTACCAAAGGCCATACCGCCGGCCTTCACATTCGGACAGGAGATATTCAATTCCAAGATATCATAGTCACAATGATCCAATCTTCGAATAGCCTCCAAATAGGTTTCCAGGGTGCTTCCCCCCACATTTACCACCGAAATCAGATTTCGATCTTGAATGCGAGGCCAGATATCGGATGCAAAAGCATCGACACCGGGGTTCTCGAGCCCAACCGAGTTCATCATCCCCGCGGGCGTCTCCCACACACGAATGCCTTCATTACCATCTCGCGGATCCAGGGTTAGTCCCTTATAGCTGATCCCGCCCAATTTCTCTATATCATAGTACTCCGCGTATTCTTCGCCAAAACCAAAGGTGCCGGATGCCGCAATGATGGGATTCTTTAGTTCAAGATCAAGAAATTTGATACTTGTCTTCATAAAATATTTCCTCCCCTTCAAATACTGGACCATCCTTGCAGGTCTTCTTGTTTCCGCTCTTGGTTTTGCAGGTGCAGACCAGACAAGCACCAATTCCACAGGCCATCCTCTTTTCAATGGATACATAACTTGGAATGCCTGCTTCCCGTGCCATCTTGACCACAGCTTCCATCATGGGATGGGGGCCGCAGGTAAAGACCACATCATAATCTCTTATGTTTAATCCGTCAGTCACAAGACCTCCGACCATCAATTGCGTGATTGTAGCAGCCTGATTGAATTCTTCTTCCAAATAGACTTTTTCCGCAAATCCCAATCGCAGATCAACTTCTTGGCCTCTTGCTTTCAAGGCTTTCGCCGTCGCATGCAAAGGCGCATTGCCAAGACCTCCACCCACAAGTAATATCTTTCCTTCTACTTCGGGGAATCCATTGCCGAAAGGACCCTGTAACTGGAGCTTATCGTTCACCTTCAGCTTCGCTAGAATCTCGGTTCCTTTTCCCACGACCTTGAAGACGAACTCCACTTTACCTTCGCTATAATCGAACACACTGATGGGTCTACCCAAAAGCGGCGCTTCCTGCCACGCACGCAGCAAGTAGAATTGTCCCGGTTTCGGTGTTGTTGGTGTCGCAACCGTCAAATGAACGATTTCTTCACCCACCTCTTGAATAGATAAGACATTTCCTTCCGTCCCCTCTACACCCATTGCAAGATCTCCTCCCGCATCGCTTCCGTCTTGGCTTGAATCACCTTGGCGAAATCAGCGCCTTCTTCCACGCCCTGATGCGCGGTAATCAAGCCTCGAGAAGAATTCACGACCATGCATCGTGATTTTGTTAAGACACGAGCCAAGTCCTTACCAGTTCCTCCCTGCGCGCCGTATCCCGGTACCAGGAAGAATGTATGGGGCATCGCCGCTTGAATCTCTTCAAAGGCTTCTGGAGCCGTCAGTCCGACGACTGCGCCAATCGCGTTGAAATTTCCTTCTCGAGGCAGCCGTGCGCCCCACTCTTCAATCTTTCTTGCCACTTCCAGATAAAGCGGCCCTTTGTCAGTTTTTAACTCCTGAAAATCAACAGCCGATGGGTTCGAGGTGCGTAGTAAAGCAAAAAGACCTTTGCCGTGCTTTTCCATAAACGGGAAGTATGGAGTAATCGCATCTTCTCCCATATACGCGTTCACTGTCATAATATCCGACTCGAAGTCTCCACTGAAGTGACCCTGAGCATACATCCCCGCCGTCGAAGCGATGTCGCCTCTTTTCACATCGGCGATCACAATATTTCCCCGTTCTCTCGCAAATTCCAAGGTTCTGGCATAGGCTCTAAGTCCTTCTAAACCAAGGGCTTCATAGCATGCAATTTGCACCTTGAAGCAGGCAACCGCCTCTTCCGTATGCAAGATGATTTCTTTATTGAAGCGAAAGATTTTTTCCTCCCGCGATAATCCCGTATCATTTTTCAGTATCTCCGGCAAATACGCCTCTCGCACATCCAGACCCAAACAAACCGGTCCCTTACTTTCACTTCTTATTGCTAATTCATGCATTTTCATCAATTCTTTCTCCCTTCCGGATTGTTTGTTCGATTTTCCCAATGACATGATCTCCAACAAACGGCGTATTTTCAGATTTTGAGTAGAAAACATTCAATATGCGTTCCTCGTTTGGTTGAAGGATCACGAGATTCGCGTCCATCCCGACTTCCAGCTTGCCTTCTTTCGCCATCCGTTCGATCCCAAGGATCTTGGCTGGATTCGCACTCATCCATCGGCTGATTGCTTGTAAAGACGCATTTGGCATCGCTGTGCGAACCAGTGAAAAAGCTGCATCGTATCCGGTTATACCCGGTGAGCCCGCTTCCTTATCCGCTTCCGTATGAGGCGCATGATCCGTTGCGACACAATCAATGGTTCCGTCCAAGAGTCCTGCCAGAAGGGCTTGCCGATCCGGTTCAGTTCCAAAGGGCGGATTGACGCGATAGTTTTCATTGGCGCGATATAGATGATGCGGTGTTACCTCACAGCTCACGCATACCCCACGCTGTTTTGCCTCACGAATCAAGGCAACCGAACGAGCAGTGCTGACATGGCATATATGCAGGTTTCCGCCCACCGCCTCTGCCAACAAAAGGTCTCTGCGAATCATTTCCTCTTCCGGCTCTTGATGAACCATTAGCAGGAAGTCATGTTTCTGTGAATCCAACAAAGCTTGCACCATAACTTTCGCATCATCAATGGGTTTCCCATCGTTGGAAAAGCACCGGGTGTGCGGTCGCATGACTGCATAGTCTACGGGATCCTCTTCAAATCCTTTGGTAACGGCTGACACTTGAAGTAGCTCCGCCTGGTTAAATCCTGCCGCCTTTTCTTGATTGGTCATGATCCATTTCGGCTCATCGCAGATGGGCGTTGTGTTCGCCATGGCGACTACCAATCCATATCCGCCTTTGACAGCAGCTTGAATCCCAGATTGTATCGTCTCTTTTTGTTCCTGCCCCGGCTCGCGAAAATGGCCATGAAGATCGATAAAAGATGGCATGCAAGTCAATCCCCATCCATCAAAGTCTCCCTCTATAATCTCACTTTTTGTGATTGGGCGAAGAATGATTTTTTCTATTTTCCCTTCCTTATTGACCCACAGGTCGCCAAAGGAATCCAGGTTCGCATCAACAAGGTGTAGATTCATATATCGTTTCATCCCTATTCTCCTCCCTCAAATTGCGTTGGAGAATCGCAGTAGCTGCAGCGGTATGTCTTTTCCTCTTCCTTCGCCAGATAAAACACCGGCGCTTGCACCTTTTCATATTGGGTGATGCAGCGTGGATTTTTGCATTTCAAGATGCCCTCAACCCGTTTTGGCAAGGCAAGGCGGATCTTCTTTGTCCGATTCCCATTGTCAATGACATTGATCGTCGCATGGGGATCAATCAATCCCAAGACTTCCAGATCCAGGTTAATGTGATTCTCAATCTTGATCACGTCTTTCTTACCCATTTTTTGGCTCGGAACGTTTCTCATCAGAATGACAACATCACTCAATTCATCGAGTTTCAGCTGGCGAAAAATTCGGTATCCACTGCCGGCTGCAATATGATCGATGACCAATCCTTTTTTCAACTTCGATACATTAATCATTTTCTTTCACCCCCAAGACCTTCATCAGTAAAGCCATTCGCACAATCATGCCATAATGGGCTTGTTCAAAATACTTGGCTCTCGGATCCTGATCAACTTCTATCGAAATCTCATTGACTCGCGGAAGCGGGTGTAGAATCATCGCATCCGGTTTCGCTTTTTCCATCTTATCCGTATCCAAGATGTAGATATCCTTCAACCGCAGATATTCCTCTTCCGATACAAATCGTTCTCGCTGTACCCGAGACATATATAAGATATCCAGCTCGCCCATGGCATCTTCCAGATTCTTTGTTTCTTCAAAGCTTGCATGTGTGATTTCATCCTTCACATAGCTTGGCAATTGCAGCTCATCCGGCGAAATAAAGATAAATCGGATTCCCGCATATCGATCCATGGCTCGAATCAAGGAGTGAATCGTGCGGCCAAATTTCAGATCGCCGCAGACTCCGATAGTCAGATTCTCAAGCCTGCCCTTTTCCTGTCGAATGGTCAAAAGATCCGTCAGGGTTTGGGTTGGATGCTGATGTCCGCCATCCCCGGCATTGATCAATGGCCTGTTTGAAGACTCCGATGCCAGCTTTGCCGAACCCTCTCTGGGATGTCGCATCACAATCGCGTCCGCATAGGCACAAATGGTTCGAATTGTATCGGATAGGGTTTCCCCCTTCGCCGCCGAAGATGCATTGGGATCATCGAAACCGATAATGGATCCGCCCAAACGTAGCATTGCCGCTTCGAATGAAAATCGCGTTCGTGTGGATGGTTCATAAAAAAGAGTCGCCAGCAACTTACCTTTGCATACGTCTACATAGACCTCCGGTGCTTCAATAATCTTTTCTGCCAATTGAAAGATTTCTTCCAATTCCTCTACCGAAAAATCTCTAGGTTCAATCAAATGTCTGCCAATCATAAAAATCCTCCTTCTTTGCCTCGCTGGGCAAAATTAAAAATGGATAAAAAAAGACCTTCCTTGAAAATCAAGAAAGGTCGTAAATAGCCGCAAATAAGCAGTATGTCCCTAATGCGTCAACCTTTCCAGTCTCTCGTACTGATTTAAAGATTCACTTACTGCGGTAATCATATCTCAATTGGATCATTTTTGTCAACCGAAATTTCCCGATTTTTCGGAATTTCTCGTTTCATCAAATACTCATGGATTTCTTCTCTCGGATTCTCGATTTGATGCGAAAAATGAAAGCCCGCTTTTTCATAGGCGCGAATTGCCCGTTTATTGTCCGGTTCCGGTCCAATCACCGCGATCTTCTCGGAAAAATAGTCTGAAATCACGTCTTCTACAAACACTTTCAACATCTGACTTCCCAATCCTTGGTTGATTCGCTCTGCGTCTCCGATAAACATATCAATTCCGATACTATCCTGGATTCCCACCTGTTCTTCGTAAGCGGGATAGTGGTGGATGCTATAGGCCTGCACAAATCCGATGGGGTCTGCATCCACGTAGGCGAGCATCGTAAGCTTAGGCGACTTTCCTAGCACGCAAGGCAAATATTTTTCCTCGATTCGCGCCTGGGTAATCGTTCCCTTTGTATACCATTTTTTCACTTCTCCACCATTCATCCATTCATAAAGCAGAGAAAAATCTCTCCGTTTCAATTTTCGAAACTTCCACTCCATAACAACGCCTAGATATGTCGAACGCGTCCTACATACTTTTCATAGAGTGCGTCATTATTAAAACCATCGACATTTTGGCTTGCAAATACGGGCAGCGAATGTCCTTCTGCCGCAAGAGTCATCATCGCTTCGTTGACAATCACATTAATGGTTGCAACCCCAGACAAGGTCGAACCCGGCGCTGTTGGCACTCCGCCTACCTCCATCATCGCATCTCCAAACGGTACACACGAATCGATCACAAGGTCTACGCATTCAAATAATCGCTTCCCACTTGGATGGCGGCTAATTGTCTGCTCGGATTGCTTCAAATTGGTCAAGGCGATTACCTTCACGCCCTCTTTCTGCGCACGCATAGCCATTTCAATCGGCATCGCGTTTCTGCCAGAGTTTGAAATGACAATCATGATATCGCCCGTGCGAATATCATATTGATCATACAGAATGTCTGCCAAACCAGGCAATTTTTCAAGGGCGCCGCTTCGTCTTGCACCGTTTGATGTCAATACATCCGGATCCAGCATCGCATTCACATTGGCCAATCCACCTGCACGAACAAACATCTCAATCCCGATCATATGGGAATGTCCCGTTCCAAACACGTGAATCATTCGATCTTCCCGAATATTGTCCGCAACCCACTCAGCTGCCAACTTCATCTGTTCCCCTTGTTCTTGATCAATTTTTTCCAATAATGCAATTGCATGTTTCATATACGTAAAAGTTGCCATTTCTTCATTCCTCCAGTTTCATCTTCATCCAATAAGTGTTTCCCCTTTTCGAACAAGACCGTTAGTCTGCATGAATTATGACAGGCGTGTCTTTGACATGAAGTTGTCTATCGATCAAGGGTGATTTCGTATCGATACCGATCGCTTCGGTACACCGTCTTGGTATACTCAATAATCTTTCCACTCTTCACAAAGGTTGTCCGTCTGAATAACAAACCCAAAGCCTCCTCTTCTTGGTTCAAGAGTTCAGAATCATAATCGTTGATAATCAACGGTTCAATCGTCTGCTTCGCATAGTCCAATGTAAATCCATATTCCTTCTCTACCAGAGAATAAAAGGATTTATTATCGAGCATATCTCCCGTTAAATCTGGAAAAAGCGCCTTGGGCACATGGATACTCTCAATGCTTATTGGCTCTCCATCAGTCGTACGCAATCGACGCGCTTTAATAATCAGGCTCCCCTCCGGGATCTGAAGACGTTGCGCATAGATCTTGGTCGCCGGTCTGACTTCAAAATCAAGAAGCCTTGTTTCCGTGCGCTTTCCACGGCTTTTATTGTCTTCCGTAAATCCAACGAGTCTTGTGATTGGTTGATTGATTTTAGCTTCCGCAACAAAAGAACCCCGCCCCTGCTCTCGATAAATGACCCCTTCGTTCACCAATACATCAATGGCTTTCCTCGCTGTCATTCGACTGATTCCATGGATTTCGCACAATTCCCGTTCCGGCGGAATAGGATCTCCAGCCTGAAGCTCCATGTTGTCAATCATTTCCAAGATAATATCTTTCAATTGATAGTATAAAGGGATCGGGTTTTCTTTTTGTACCTTTCGCATCGGTTCCTCACTTCCCGCTTACGAATTCCAACGACCTTCATAAGCTTCTAGTATTTTTTTGTTGTGTTCATCTGCGCCAGCTACGTTATAGCTGATCAAAACCGGTGGAATTTGCCCATAATCTGCTAATCGTTGATAAATCTCAGCAGTTAATGCTTGCGCGATATAAGCGCCTGTAATGGATGAAATCGAACAAACCTTCATTGGCAAGTCCTCAACCTCCAAGAGTGCGTCTCCCGTCGGACCACAATTATCAATAACAAGATCGCCCAATTCAAACAATCTTTTGCCGCAAGAATGTCGACTCTCAACGGCTTGCGTATGCTCCATACTTGTTACAGCAATAACCGGAAGCCCCATTTCTTTTGCCTTCAATGTCATATCCAAGATCAAACCATTCCGCCCTGAATTCGATACAATAATGAAAGCATCTTCCTTTTGTATATTATACAGTCCCCAGAAAGTATCCGCCACACCTTCTCTTCTTTCAAACTTCCCATCTGTAAATTCTTCATGGGTATAGGCGCCTTTTAGGACCAAATCCTGATTGACAATCCGATGCATTGGAACCAGCCCTCCGGCCCGGCAACTCAACTCCATTGCGAAGCAAGCTGAGTGTCCGCTTCCGTATATATGTACCACACCACCGTTGTTGATTCGTTCTGCCAACAATTTCGCTGCTTCTTGTATCACACCCATTTGTGTTACTTCAATTTGATTCACGCGCTCTTTTGCCGCCTCTAAAAAAGTCTTTGCATTCACCATTTTCTCCACCCCCTATGCGTTCCAGCGACCGTCATATCGGGCGCAAACTTTGTCATTGTGTTCATCCGCTCCATTGACATTGGCGCTGATTAGTATCGGAGGCGTGCCACCTGTCTGCTTCAAGTTTTGAAAGATCTCTGCCGTCAGCATCTGTGCAATATACGCACCCGTAATCGAGGAAATGGAACAAACTTTCATTCCATCGCCAACTTCAATCAATGCATCTCCTTCTGGTCCACAATTGTCGATGACCCAAGGAGTCATTTCATAAAGCTTCTTGCCGCTTTCATGGCGAGATTCCTGCGCCTGGCTGTGTTCCATGCTAGTAACTACAATCAAGCGATGACCTTTTTCCTTAATGATGGTTGCCAGTTCCATAATTGTCGGATTGATACCTGAATTCGAAACCAGGATAAATGCATCCTTCGGTTCCACACGATACAGGTCCCACAATTGATGCGCAATCTCCGGTGTCCGTTCAATCATCGGATCCTTCAGTTTTTCCGGATCCAATTTCCCTCGCAATGCGAGGTCTTGAATACTCATGCGATGCATCGGAACCAGTCCCCCAGCACGAAATACCAGCTCCATGGCAAAACACTCGGAATGTCCAGTGCCAAAGATATGAATGACGCCATCCTCTTCAATCACCTGAGCAAGTTCTTTCCCTGTTTTGATGATTGCATCCCATTGCGATGCTACCAGCTTCTCAATCCGTTCTTCCGACTCACGAAAAAATACTTCTCCTGAAAGTTTCATGTTTCTCCCCCATTTCTTTCTACTTGTTATGTTGATAGTACAACTACTCCGATAAAGTGTTACACGCTTCCAACAAGCTCCGTCCTTCTTTTTCTACCGCTTCTGCGATCCCTGGAGCAAATCGACACGATAAAGCTTCATATCCGCCCTCTTCAAAGGCGAGTTGATCGGGAAAATACCCCACGATTCCATTGGTATACCCAACAATCCCTGTTATTGCATAGGGCGAGCCTTCCATGACCCTTGCTGCCGGTCCAGAAAACCATTCTCCATTAACAAACATCAGGGCACCATCACCAATACTTATCGTGGTCACTCTTACAATATTGTCTAGTTCATCCAACTCTTGGCTCAGCATTTTTTGAACCTGCGCTCCTTGCAATTGGGTATGCACCAGGCGCAATTGCGCAGCGTCAGCACCCGCTTGCTTCAGCTGTTCTTCTTTTTCGGACGCTTCTCGAATCATTTGATTCAAGGTATCCAACGCTGGAAGCGTCTTTACTTCTGGCGTTATTTCCCGGGAAAGAATGGAGAAGTCTTCCTCTTTATGATATTCCAGCTTCTCTAATGTTTCGCCTACTTCATCCGCCAGTAATTTCCCCAATCGCTCCATCTCTTTAAAACTTTGTTCCCTTCTGACAAACCGCGTGCTGACATCGCCCGCCGCTCCATTAACAAAGAGAAACTCTCCCGAATGAGATTCTTCCAAAGCCCGAATCACAGCGCCGGGATATTCGGCGGAAACCTCTCGATTTGCGGCAGAAAGCACTGTCGGATGACAATTGTAATTGATAATCGTCGCGACTGGCTTTTCTTCGAGATCCACAAAAGATAAGAGAGTCAAAACGACATCACCTTCGCGATCTCCACTTCGTCGGCTTCTGCCAACTCCTGAAAACTTTTTCTGGCTCCAGCCAGTTTTAACAAGTTGCTTCTGCGAAAGAGCTGTGACAGCAACCAAAACTGCCGCCTCTTTCACCTGCTGAAAATAACGCTCACTTACTTTTCCGAAGGTGTCTTGTCGAATGAAGAGGGGAGCAGAATGCGAATGGGTTGTTGCAATCAAAACATTTTCAATTGAGATTCGCAATGCCTCCGCAATCTCCTTTTGAATGGGTTGATAATAGGCATCATCCATCATCAGCAAGTCAAAGGCAAGCAATATGCATTGCTTGCCATCAGCTTGTAGATAAGATGCCCGCACATATAAATCATCATGCACACCCGTTGCCTCCCCTTCGCGGTCGGCATACCCGCCTAACGCAATGGGCAACTGGGGAGTGATGCATGCTTTCGAAAATCCAAATTCGAGCATTTCTCTATCCCTCCTACAATCCTTTTGCATCCATCAATTTCACAAAGTCTTGCTTCGGATTAGAAGGCATCATTTGAGTCGTCAAAGTCCCGCCATTCAATTCAGCAATTTTTCGATAGATCGCTGCATCCTCTTTTGTTACCGCAATCGATTTTGTTACCATTTCGTACTTCGTTGCCGGTAATGGTGCTTGATTCCCCATGTTGACTTCCACCGGTCGAATTCCCGCTTCCATTAAAGCCAAGGCATCCGTACCAAATTTGGCAACAATCATAATTTTTATCTTTTCATTTTCTTGGATATACTTGATGGCATCCTCAATGCTCAACACCAAGGTTTTTACACCCCGTGCCGCCATGGGAAGCATCACCGTTTGGATCGGATCTTTCGAAACCTTGTCGTTCACAACCATAATTACATCTGCATTGATTTGTCCAACCCAGGTTGTCGTTACTTGACCATGAATCAAGCGATTGTCAATTCTCATATGCTTTACCATTATTTCACCCCCAAAATTGTTCTTATATCCATAATACCACTTTTCCCTGCTTCCATAACATGCTCAATCAAAGATTCGGAAAATTCGAATCGCATGCCCAATAATTCTAAAAGCATCGGTAGGCTCATTCCCGTAATCACTGGAACTCCCTCTTGTGCCAAATACGCGGACGCATTGGAAGGAGATCCTCCCATTAAATCAACCAGTAAAATTACCCCGTCTCCAGTATCAACCACTTTAGCGGCTTCTTTCATTTCTTCCGCCAATGATAGCGGATCATCTTGCGGATTTAAGGCTAGGGCTTGAATCTGTTCCTGTTCCCCCATAATCATTTGAGCGGACTCCAACATACCCTTTGCCATTCCACCATGGCTTGCTAAAATAATCCCTACCATTTTCTTCCTCCCATAAATCTTTATACAAAAAACTCCCTTTACGGCTTGCGTAAAGGGAGCTCTCAACTACCTTTTTACAGCAATCCAGCTACCGCGCCGGCAAATGCGACAACGATCAATGCAAGCAATGTTTTCAATGGAGAGAACTTCTTGCTTGTGAGTAACCAATAGCTGAAACCAACAAGTAGCAACGGAATCATATATGGTATAATTCCATCCAATACCCCTTGAATCGCAATGACTTTTTCGCCGCCTTCAAATGCTTTGGTATAAGCCAAAGGCGTCTTCACTCCTGCCATAATGGATGGAACAAATCCACCGATAACGACAAGACCTAAGATGGTTGCAATTTCTGTTATCTTGTTGATAATGCCTTCGCCAACCATTTCACTAATCAAGCCAATCGACTTTTTGTATCCCCAGTTAAATAGTGGGAATCGAATCGCAAACCAGAAGAATTGTGCAAAGAACATCAAGATCGGACCAAAAATACTTCCCTCAGCGGCCAATCCGGCTGCAATCACGCCGATGATCGGTCGCATCAATACAGATTGAAGGGTGTCACCGATACCAGCAAGAGGTCCCATCAAACCAATTTTGATACTTTCAGCTGCGTCGGGTGCATAGCTTTCCTCTAAGGCAGTTGCCGCACCAAAGACGATTGCTGACATAGAAGGATGCGTATTGTAAAATTGCATATGACGTTGAACCGCCGCAACACGCTCTTCATTTGTGTCATACAATTTTTCAAATGCAGGAATCAAAGAATACGCGAATCCCAAGGCTTGCATACGTTCATAGTTCCATGACCATTGAAGCGTAATATTATGACGCAAAGCCATCTTTCTTAGGGTCGCTTGATCTAGTTTTCTCTCATTAGACATTCGCTACACCCCCTCTGTTTTTTGTGATAATGAAGGCCAATGACAAACCAATAAATGCCAATCCCAGTGTTGGAACTCCAAGATACGCAAACAATGCGTAGCCAATAAGTGCATATGGCCAGTTTTTGTTCAAGTTCATCATAGAAAGCAGAAGCGCAAAACCTAAGGCTGGAAGAACACTACCTGTTACTCTCATTCCATGCATAAACCATGCAGGAATTGCATTAACAACATTGTCAATAACCGCTTGACCGGCCAACACACCCAAGAAAACTGGAATGCCGCGAGACAAGCCCCAAGGAATCGTACCCATCAAATGCCATTTTTCAAGCGACTTCAAGTTCCCTTTTTCCAAGGCTTGTTCCGCACCATGCATAAAGAAGGTAGTCGTTGCACGACCCAATACATCCAATTGCGTCATAAATAATGCCACCGGGATCGCAATCCCTAAACCGAGCTCTGCCGCGTTTGTACCGCCAGCAGCCGCACCGATTGCAGTACCAATAATTGCAGCTGTGTTGAAATCTGGAATTGTTGCGCCACCGTAAGTCGCCATGCCCAAAGACATCAACGTCAAGGTCGCACCAATTTCAAGACCCAACTTCACATCACCAACAACAAGACCCGTGATAAAACCAGAGACTAACGCTTCCGCGGTTCCCCAGCCTGCCAAAGCTCCGATGATGGAGAAGTACGCCCAAATCCCTAAGATCAGAGCAGTTAAAAATCCATAATCACCCATCCAAATAATTCCTCCTTATAATTTTTATTCCACTTGAAAATTTCCAAGTAAAAGACAACGTTTGCATGATGCTCTTAAAAAAAGGAAGCTATTTCAGCGCTTCCCGTATATATCCATTGTTGGATTCAAGTCGGCTTTTCGCCTCTTCAACTTCACAGTCGCAAAGAATCATCACGATTGCTGTTTTCACGTGATAGTCGCATTGCTTCAAAACAATTTTGGCCGTCTCTTCATCGGCATCAGTCGCCTGCATCACAATCCGTTCCGCTCGCGTATACAGCTTTTGATTGGCGGTTTTGACATCCACCATCAAATTCCCATAGACCTTTCCCAACCGAACCATCGATGCGGTAGACAGCATATTCAACACCATTTTCTGAGCGGTGCCGGATTTCATCCGAGTTGAACCTGTAATCACCTCAGGACCAACTTCAACGGCGATCTCTATGTCTGTCGCTGCGCCAATTGGCGTGTTTTTATTGGTAACCAAGGCAATCGTCTTGGCGCCCAAGCTTTTCGCATATTTGATGCCCGTTAATACATAGGGTGTTCGGCCGCTGGCTGCAATCCCAACCAGAATATCTTTTGCGCCGAAAGAAATATTCTTTAAATCTTTCACTACTTGCTCAGTTGAATCTTCCACATTTTCAACTGAGTTTGTCAGCGCGTGGGTTCCGCCTGCAATCAAACCCTGAACCAGTGATGGATCCGTTCCGTAGGTCGGCGGACATTCCGATGCATCCAGCACGCCCAATCGCCCACTCGTTCCTGCACCCAAATAAATCAAACGGCCTCCATTTTGAAGCGTTTCCACGATTTTGTCGACTGCATCCGCGATAAATGGCAATTCTTCCTTCACCGCAAGAGATACACCTTGATCTTCCTCATTTATAATTGATACAATCTCTAAACTATTGCCGAGATCAATATCCATTGTCCTTATATTTCGCTTCTCTGTTGACCAGATCATTACGTCACCTCACGTTGATATGTTGTATATACCAATATTAGCAAAGAGGAAAGCGATTGTCAATCCTCTTTGTGAATTTTAAGATAATTTTACAATTGCTTGTTGCAATGCCTGTTCTTCTTCTGGTGTTAATCGCTCGACAGGCTTCCCCGCCTCTATTGGTTTTAAATAGACCGAAGACCCTTCTGCACCTGCATAGAGGCTAGATAGCACCCAGCCATTCTGTCTCGCATCCAATACAGCTAAGGAAAAACTCAATTCCCGACCCCCGACATCAAATGCGCGATAGGTTACAATCCCGCGGTATTGAAATGCGCCATCCACCAAACCCTGCAACGTCGCATCTTTTTCATGTAATTTTCTTACTGATTGGTTGGTTTCTTGATTCCATGTTTGCTGTTGCGCGAGCACTTCAAGAAAGTTTGCTTCAGACTCCGGTAAGATTTGCTGAATCATTAGGTGGGTTCGGCGCAACTGAATCCATAACACCAAAACAACAATCATCAACACCAATGAAACAACACCCGTTCCGATCATCCATAGATTTCCATACATTTGAAAAAAAACGTCCATACACACTCCTACATCATTTTTTGAATCGCTCGTATTGCTTCTAAAAACGCCTCTATTTCTTGCTTTGTTGAAAAAGCACCCAAACTGACACGCACAGCGCCCTGTTGGCTTGTACCCAATCTCCTGTGAATCAACGGAGCGCAATGCAGCCCGCCTCGGGTAATGATTCCAAACTCGTCATCCAATATATAACTTACCTCCGCGGAATCCAAGTCTCCCAGATTAAAAGAAACAACCGGAACACGAGGCTCCCCGATCGGAGGTCCATAGATTTTGATTCCCGGAATTCTATTCAATTCTTTCATCAGAACTTGCGTCAAGGCATATTCTTGAGCAAATAATTTCTCTCGGCCCTGCAACCTGACAAAATCCAGCCCCATCTGCAAGCCGAGAACCCCTGGGGTATTCAGCGTGCCCGATTCAAATCGATCCGGCATTACATCCGGCTGGTTCAAATCGGATGACCGGCTTCCCGTCCCTCCCGTCTTGATGACGGGCAAACTCATTGGCTCGCGAACATATAATGCGCCAATGCCTTGAGGACCATATAAGCTTTTGTGTCCGGTAATCGCCAAAAAGTCAATTTTTGCTTTTGATAAATTAATAGGAAGAATCCCAGCAGATTGTGCGGCATCCACCAAAAAGAAAACGCCATGCGCTTCGGTGATTGCAGCAATTTCCTCAATCGGTTGAATGGCTCCTGTTACATTGGACGCATGGGTGCAAACAACCAGCTTAGTCTGAGCGCAAATTTCCGCTTCGATTTTTCCCGGGTTAACCCGTCCTTGTTCATCTACTGATACAAGTGAAACCGAAATCCCACGACTTTTTGCCAATTCGAGCGGCCTCAAAACAGAATTGTGCTCCGTCTCAGTGGCAATCACATGATCTCCATCCTTTAAAAGCCCCAAAATCACAAGATTAATGCTCTCGGTTGCATTAGCCGTAAAAACAAAGTGCAAAGGATTGTCGCCAGAAAATGTCTGATTCAACGCTTCTCTCGTTTCATAGATCGCACGATTGGTTCTAAGTCCAAATTCATGACCCGAGCGGCCTGGATTTGCGCCATATCGCTTCATTCGACTTCCTATTTCTTGATATAATGCCTCCGGTTTCGGATATGAGGTCGCTGCATTATCAAAATATATCATTCTTCCACCCTCTCTACTGAACTATTATAGCATATTGCTTTTCCAACAAAACAAAAAACCTAGGATTTCTCCTAGGTTTTTTGCTGTTATTCAAGGATCTACTCACGTAGGACTTAAACAACATCAATGCATGTTTATATTAAGGGATTGTAAACGTTATTAATGGGGAACCAAATTCCCCTCCAGTATATATACTACATCATTAAGAGCAGTCCTGCAACAGCAAAAACTCCAAAAATCATGCCCCAAACTTTTTTATCCATGACCATGATCCCTCCTTTTTATCAAAATACTGGTTCTTTTTCGGCAAATTCCGAAATTTGATCTAATCATACCACACCATATTTTCTTTGTAAACGTTTTCTTGCATCATTTTCCATGTTTATTGTTAAGTTTGTGTAACATTCTTCTTTTTTCCTTTTTAGCTGGTTTTTTCCATAAAAAAAGAGTTGGTTTCCCAACTCGATTTTTCTCTATTTTTCATTTATTTTTCGTTTATCTCCATCCAATCAATCAAATGTTGAAGATCTTCTTCATTATAAAATTCTAAGCTGATCGTTCCTTTTCCCGAAGAGGCTGCCTGAATACGGACCTTTCGTCCAAGGAGATTCTCTAGGGTCTCTTCCACCGCTTGTATATGAATATCTTTTTCCTTTATTTTCCTTTTTGATGGTTTTACTTGAGCACTTCTCACCCATTTTTCGGTTTGACGAACGGAAAAGCCCTTTGAAATGGATAATTGAGCCCCCATAATCTGCTCGTCTTCCGTTTCTAGGCCCAATAAAGCCCGACCGTGACCGGCACTCAAATCTCCATTACTCACCCAATCCAAAACAGTTTTTGGCAGTTGCAACAACCGCAATGTATTGGTGACATGAACGCGACTTTTTGTAATCTTCGAAGCGATGGTCTTTTGCGTAAATCCGAATCGATTGATCAACTCTCGATAAGCGCGAGCCTCTTCGACTTGATTCAAATCTTCACGCTGTAGATTTTCAATTAAAGCAATCGCTGCCGAGTCTTCATCTGAGAAAGATCGCACAATCGCCGGTATACTCTCGAGGCCCGCCATCATGGAAGCACGCCATCGGCGTTCTCCAGCAATCAACTCATATCCCTCATTTTGTTCTCTTACTAAGATCGGCTGCAAAACACCGTGAACCAAGATAGAATCCTTTAGTTCAGACAGCGCTTCTTCTGCAAAAACGCGACGAGGCTGTGATTGGTTGGGTTCAATCGACGAACAGGATATCTCTACAATCCGCTGCTCCTTACTCTCATCAAGTTGAAAATCGTCCGCAATCAATGCCGACAATCCTCTTCCTAATCCCCTTTCCTTTTTCATGATTTTCCCCTTTCGCGACGCAAAAATTCTTTTCCAAGATTGCGATATGCACGTGCTCCTTTTGAGCTCGGATCGTATTCAATTACTGATTTTCCGTAGCTTGGCGCTTCTGCCAAACGTATGTTCCGCGGAATCACAACTTGGAACACTCGATCTTTAAAGTATCGAACCACTTCATCCTTCACTTGAATGGATAGGTTATTTCTTCGATCATACATGTTGAGCACAACGCCCTCAATTTCCAGATTTGGATTCATAGATTTTTTGATCAATTTATAGGTTTTCATTAAGTGCCCGACACCTTCCAATGCATAGTACTCACACTGGATCGGAATAAGAAAACTCTCGACTGCCACTAGCGCATTGATGGTCAACACCCCTAAGGACGGGGGGCAATCGATAAAGATATAGTCATACTCTTCTTTTAAAGGTACAATGGCCTTTTTCAGCCGATGCTCCCAGTGCTCTTGAAAAACTAGTTCAATCTCAGCACCAGCCAAATCCATACTAGAAGGCAATAAATCCAGGTTCTTCGTCTCTGTATGAAGCACAGCATCTCGCGCAGGCGTATCATGGATCAATACATCATAAATCGAATCCGCTACTATGTTCTGATCAATCCCCAAGCCACTCGTCGAATTCGCCTGAGGATCAATATCGATAATTAAGATCTTCTTTTTTAGCTCTGCCAACGCAGCTGCAAGGTTTATAATCGTCGTTGTTTTGCCAACGCCACCTTTTTGATTAAAAACCGCTATTATTCTTCCCATTTTATGTCCTCCAGTTGATCATTCTTCTCTATTATACTTGATTCATCACGCGAAAAACAGAAAAAACAGTGATTATTTCCCGGGAAATATTTTCAAATTCGACAAAATCAGGTACACTATGTATAAAGGAGACTTTTATGAAAATACTTCATGCATCTGTACCACCGCCTGATTTCGAAAACACCTTTAAAAGCCAATGGAAGTCATCGACCATCACGCTTTTTGAAGAAACAATCGACTTTATGTCCCATTCAATTTTGATAGCAACAAATCCTGAGCCCATCGGATCCCTTAGTTATCGCATTCATTCATCAACGATAGAAATTCTTGCTCTCCTTTCCAGTCAACCAGGAGAAGAAATCAGTATTGAATTGCTCCATGAGTTGGAGCTGTTGGGAAAAGCAAAGAAACTTAGAGATATTCGCATCACAATAACCAATGCCAATTTAAAAGACCTTCAGTTTTATCAGCAGCAGGGTTTTTCATTGTTCCAGCTTCGTCCCCGTTCAATCATGACCTCCTGCGGCGAGTACCCTAAACGGCCGCAGATCCTTGATGGAATTCCTATTCAAGATGAACTTGTTTTAAAAAAAGAGCTCAACCATGCAATGGACGACCTCTTTCTCGATGAAGTGTTTCACGTGAAACATCTGGAATTAAGACCATTGACTGAATTTGATTCAAATGAATTGATTTCGCTCTTTTCTGATCCAAAGGTGCTTCGCTATCAAGCCATGAATCCCATTCTCACACAAGATGACGCAAAAGAGTACTACAATCACTTGGTTTGCCAGTCCTTGCAACATAAAAGGCTCGCGCGGGGAATCTTTGTGGAGGGACAATTTGCCGGCATCATTTCTCTTCATCAAATTCATCACGATCAATGTTCGCTCGGCTATTCCCTGATCCCCAGCTATTGGAAACAGGGTATTGCGACAGAAGCCGCTAAAATGATGATTCACATTGCTTTTCATACGCTGCATTTACGACGCATTGAATCAATTACCCATCCGGACAATATCGCCTCTATCCGAGTGCTAGAACGCCTGCGCTTCCATCCGGAAGGAACTTTAATCGAATATATTCGCAATCCGCGCACCGGTTGCTATGAAAATCGAGAGTCCCATGCCTTGCTTTATAAAAATTCTCAATGAAAAAAGCATGTTTCACGTGAAACATGCTTTACTTTTTGATACGAATCACGACTTCAACAAACTCTTCATGATCAATTTCTTGATATTCAGTTGCCACACCCGTATTTTCTATCGCTTGCCACGCATTTTTTAACGTATTTAAGTAGATTCTTGGATTGATCCGCATTTTTATCTTTTGATTCTTGGTTTGCGTTTCCAACTTCTCATTCAAACGAATCCGTTCCACTAAATTTTCCGTTGCTTTCACCGTGAGTTGTTTTTTATCGATCTGCTCGATCACTTGCAATTGCAAAGATTTTTTCGTTAACATCAATAACGCTCTCGTATGTCGTTCCGTCAGTCCTTTTTGTTTCACTGCCGTAAGAACCTCATCAGAAAGCTTTAAAAGTCTGCATTTATTCGCAACCGCCGACTGACTTTTTCCCATCATTTGGGCCACTTGGGTTTGTGTGGCACCATATTTCTTGATTAATACTTGATATCCCAAGGCTTCTTCCAAAAAATTCAATTCCTGTCGCTGTAAATTCTCAATCATCGCTAGCGCAGCCGCTGTTTGATCCGCTACATCCACAATAATCGCCGGAATTTGTGTTTTCCCAGCAAGTTTCGACGCCCGCAATCGCCTTTCTCCAGCAATCAATACAAATTGTTCCCCTTGTCGCCTCACATGCACGGGTTGAAAGACACCATGATTTTGAATCGAGTTCGCCAGTTCTTTCAATTGTGAAGAGTCAAAATGCACCCGCGGTTGATCAGGATTTGGTGAAATCTGAGTAATTGGCAATAAATGAATCATCAATTTATCATTCATGTCTCTGACCTCCTAGATGATCGGTTCTTTTCTCGGTTTTCCCGCTTGTCTCGGATAGATCTTGGGTGTAGACTTGATCTTTTTAATAATAATAATTCGATGAGAAAGATCTGTATACGGAATTTTCACTTCCACCATTTTTTCTATCCGCCCACCCAATACTATTATCGCACGTTTGGCTTCATTCACTTCTTCATCCAACATCGGACCTTTCAAGGCTAGAAAAAAGCCACCAACCTTTGTATAGGGAAGACAGTACTCTAAAAGAATCGCAAGCCGTGCCACTGCCCGGGATACAACCAGGTCATATTGTTCGCGATACTGACGATTTTGAGCAAAGTCTTCGGCTCGTCCGTGCAAAGTCCGAATGCCCGACCATCGATTCTCCGCTATGACTTCATCCAAGAACACCAGACGCTTCTTTAAGCTATCCAACAAATCAATTTGCAAACTTGGATCTGCAATCTTCATCGGAATCCCAGGAAAGCCGCCGCCTGTTCCAACATCAAGCACTCGAGTCTTTGGTTTAACCATCCCTGTTGCAAAAACACATAAACTATCTAAAAAATGTTTGGTAATCACATCTCCCGGCTCTCGAATCGCCGTTAAATTCACAACCTTGTTTCTTTCCAACAACTGATCTCGGAAGTGCATAAAGAGTTCCACCTGTTCCGATGATAACGCAACATCCATCGCTTTCGCTCCAGCCACTAATCGCTCTTGATCCATCATGATTGTCCCTTCTTTCTTCTCTCTTGCTCAAGATAGACCAATAAGACATTGATGTCCGCCGGAGAAACGCCTGAAATTCGAGATGCCTGTCCAACCGATCTCGGCTTCATTGCTGCAAGCTTTTGTTGCGCTTCAATCCGCAATCCTTGAATTTCTTGATAGGGGATCGTTTCCAAAAGTAATTTTCTTTCCAGTCGCTTGAATTGCTCAATCTGACGTTGTTGCTTTTGAATATATCCCTCATATTTCACCTGAATCTCCACTTGCTGCGTGATTTCTGCCGCTAATTCAAGTCTCTCAGGATCAAATACTTGTAAGCTGATATAGTTGCATTCCGGTCGCTTCAACACTTGAGAGAATGTTAAGCCTGTTTTTAATGCCGAACTTCCAATTTCTACCATTTTTTGATTGTTCTCTTCTGTCGGAGTTACCATAATCGTCTTCAAACGATCCAATTCACGCTCAATCGCTTCTTCTTTCTGAACAAATCGCTCAAATCGTAAACCTGAAACGGAACCAACCTCATATCCTTTTCGCGTTAAACGCAAATCTGCATTATCTTGACGCAATGTCAATCGATACTCGCATCGAGAGGTCATCATGCGATATGGCTCATTGGTTCCCTTCGTCACCAAATCATCGATCAAGACTCCAATATACGCCTCCGAACGATCCAAAACCAAAGCTTCTTCATTCTTGATCTGTAAAACGGCGTTGATTCCAGCTATCAAACCTTGCGCGGCAGCCTCTTCATATCCGGATGATCCGTTGACTTGACCCGCAAAATACAATCCTGATACATCCTTTCGCTCCAGGCTCGGCTTTAAGTCCGTAGGGTCAATGCAGTCATATTCAATCGCATATGCCTCTCGCATCACCTCAGCCTTCTCCAATCCCGGTATGGATCGTAAAAAAGCCATATACACTTCAGAAGGCATGGAAGAGCTCAATCCCTGTACATACATTTCCTTTGTTCCCAGACTTTCAGGCTCAATAAAGAGCTGGTGCCTTTCCTTGTCAGCAAATCTCACTACCTTGTCTTCAATGGAAGGACAGTAGCGAGGTCCTGTACTTTGTATCGCACCTGTATATAGGGGAGAGCGTCCGATATTATCCTTGATAATTCCATGGGTTTCCAGATTGGTATATGCCAAATAGCAAGGAACTTGCTCCCGTTCAATCGAATCCGTCAAAAATGAGAAGGGAACAATCGGTTGATCGCCATGCTGAATTTCCATTTTCGAATAATCGATGGTATCGCTGTGAACCCTTGCAGGGGTACCGGTTTTGAATCGACGGAAGTGAATTCCATTCGCTTCCAACCGTTCTGTCAAATACATCGCTGCACGCATTTCATTGGGGCCGCCATCATAATGCATGTCGCCAATGAAAATCTTGCCGCCCAGATAAGTTCCCGTCGCCATAATCGCTGCATTTGTATGATAATAAGCACCTGTTTTACACAAAACGCCTTGCACAACGCCGTTCTCTATTTCAATATGAATCACTTCATTTTGCTTCAGGTCCAAGTTCTCCTGAGACTCGATGACTTGCTTCATCCGATTTTGATACTTCTGCTTATCCGCTTGTGCGCGAAGAGAAAAGACCGCCGGTCCTTTTGAGGTGTTGAGCATACGGCTTTGTA
This sequence comes from Clostridiales bacterium, assembly GCA_013619125.1. Lineage (GTDB taxonomy): Bacteria > Bacillota > Clostridia > Tissierellales > GPF-1 > GPF-1. Next base: position 13,584 of record JABXKS010000023.1, on the reverse strand, counting down.
TCAAGGTTTCATCGATGTTTATTCCCATCTCTCCGCCCAGCGCATCAATCTCTCGAACCAAATGCCCCTTGCCAGTCCCTCCAATGGATGGATTGCATGGCATAAAGGCAACGGAGTCCAAACTAATTGTCAGCAATAGGGTTCTCATGCCCATTCTTGCTCCAATCAACGCCGCCTCGCAACCCGCATGCCCGGCACCAATCACGACAAGTTCATAATTACCTGCATCATACTGTTTCCCAAATTGCATAGAAACCTCCTCTACTTCCCAATACAAAACTCTGAAAAGACCTGATCCAATACATCTTCCGTGACAGAATCCCCGCTAATTTCTCCAAGGCTTTGCCATGCATCCTTCACATCAACCTCGAAGCAGTCAACCGGCATCCCAGCCTCAATCGCCTGCAAGGCTTCCCCAATGCTAGCGGATGTCTTTTGCAATAAATTCTTGTGCCGGACGTTTGAAATCACCGTTTCATGTTGTAGGTCGACGCCGCCATGGAAGAATAAGTCCTTGATCGCATTTTCAAAGGTTTCCAACCCCTGTTGTGTTGCCATGGAGGTTTCGATAATCATCGCATTTGGAACTTCCTTCACCATCATTTCCCGGGAAATAATTTCCTTCAAATCACTCTTGTTCAACAAGATGATCGATTTCCGTTCACTTAATAGAGCGAGTACGCGATGGTCTTCTTCCTCTAATTGACGTGATTTGTCAAAGACGGCAACCAGTAAGTCTGCGCGTTCCACCCAATCAACAGCTCGCTCGACTCCGATTTTTTCAATCCGATCTTCGGTTTCCCGAATCCCAGCTGTATCGATTAATCGCAAGGGAACCCCATGAAGATTTACATATTCTTCCAGTGTGTCACGAGTCGTCCCAGGCACTTCTGTGACAATCGCTCGGTTCTCCCGAAGCAACGCATTCATCAAGGATGATTTTCCAACATTGGGCTTCCCCAAAATAACAGTTTTTACACCATCTCGAAGGATTCGTCCTGTTTCCGCTGTGCTCAATAATCGTTCAACTTCTGTTCGTGCCGATTCCAAGAAACCCTTCATTCGCTGAACCGTAATTGCTTCCGCTTCATTCTCCGGAAAATCAATGGCTACCGTAATATTCGCCAGCACTTCCAAAAGATTTCTGCGAATTCCCGACACCTGCGCAGACAAATGGCCCGACAGTTGCTTTAATGAGTTTTGATAGCTCGCATTGGTCTTGGCAGAGATCAATTCCATCACTGCCTCCGCTTGAGAGAGATCAAACCGGCCGTTTAAAAAAGCTCGCTTTGTGAACTCGCCAGGACCCGCTAATTCAGCGCCTGACTGAAGACACAAGTGTAAGACCTTTTTCACGGCAACAACACCGCCATGACACTGGATTTCAACGACATCCTCCCGTGTATAGGTTTGAGGCGCTACCATATAAACAGCCAGTGCTTCATCGACCAACTCCAACGAATTAGGATCAACGACTCGACCGAACACCATCCTTCGATTGTCTTCGCTCTCTATTTTTCTTCCCCGTTGCGGTAAAAAGATTTCACCTAGTATCCGCAACGATTCTTCTCCTGAAATACGTACAATCCCAACACCCGCCTCACCAGGCGCAGTTGCAATTGCCGCAATGGTTGCTTCTTTCATTGTTCTCCTCGTTTCCTTCCCATTTACGAAAAAAGAAACCCAGCAATCTGGGTTTCTTATTTGATGTCAATTACGACGCGTCGATACGGTTCGTCCCCAACGCTGTATGTCGAAATCCCCTCAAAGGATTGCAAAGCAGAATGAATAATTCGCCTTTCGTAAGGATTCATTGGATCAAGCTTTACGCTTCTTCCTCTCCGTACGGCTTTTGCGGCCATTTTAGTGGCTAAATCAATTAAGGTTCTTTCTCTTTTTTCTCTGTAATTCTCAGTATCCAACAATACACGGATGTATTGATCCCGACCTTTGTTCACGATTAAACTCAATAGGTATTGAATCGCATCCAAAGTGTCTCCGCGCTTCCCAATAATCACGCCCATATCATCGTGATTTTCACCAATGATTTCAACGTAGAGTTGACCCGACTCTCTTTCTACGTCTAGCTCTGCTGGAATCTGCATTTGTACCAATAACTCCGTCAAGAATCGCTCTGCCATAAAAATGGGATCCTTATCGGCAATCACTCGCACCTTTGCTTCTTTTCCACCTAGACCCAAAAAGCCTTTGCCCGGTTCCTCCAGCACTTCCACACTGACGTCTTCCGACAACAAATCCAACTCTTCTAAAGCCATTTCAATTGCTTCTTCCACGGTACTACCAGTTTTGATAATTTCTCTCATCGCAGTCCTCCGCCTTTCATCGCTTTCGCGACGTTTATTCAGCCTTAGGCTTTCGATATTTTGCGTAGAAGTATTTGTATTGGAATACCGAGAAGACATTACTGATTGTCCAGTAAATGGTCAAACCAGTTGAATAGTTCAACGCAAACCAGAAAATCATCAACGGCATCATAATCATCATGGATCTATTCATGGACTGCGCCATATCTGCGCCGCCTGATGATGATGATTGTTGCGCTGCCGTCGTCTTACTCATTAAATAGGTTGTAAATGCAGCGACCAACGCCATGATCGGAATCGCCGCTCCAATCAAAGGCAAGGAAATCCCACCCATTGAAATACCATTCACAACACCATCTGCAGCTACAAAATTTTCTGCTACACTAATATCTTTGACCCATAAAAACGCATGATTTAATGAATCATAAAATGCTTGATCTCCACTAAATACGTATCGAATGGGATCTCTCATGACTCCAAAATAAGCAATGATAATCGGAAATTGAATCAACAACGGCAAACACCCACCTAGTGGATTCACCCCGTGTTCTTTATAAATTTCCGCTGTTTTCGTTTGTAAGACTTTCGGTTCATTTTTATATTTCTTTTGCAGCTCCTGTAAGTGTGGTTGAATCTGCTGCATTTCCACCATTGATTTCTGTTGCTTTCCCATCAATGGCACCATCAAGAATTTAAAGATAATTGTTGTTATAATAATCGCAATCGAAAAGGCTGACAAAAAGCCAAAATCAAGTCCAATTGTATTAACCGCTACATAAATAAAATGTAATAACTTGCCTAAGTACGTCGCCAGAAAGTTTGTCATATCGGGTCCCCATTTCTCCTAATTCTCTCATTTTAATGGATCATATCCACCTGGATGATACGGGTGACATTTCAATACCCGTCGTATCGCAAGGTATGTGCCTTTAAAAAAACCATATTTCTCATACGCTTGAATCGCATACTGTGAACACGTCGGGTAGAACCGGCAGTTTTTTCCCAGCATAGGCGAAATGAATTTTTGATACCCCCGTATCAAAAGAATCACAATCAATTTCATAATATCACCGTTTTTCCACCTTTGAAATCCGCATGATATGTTTCATTGCGCTTTCAAGTTCATCATACGATGCGCCGTTTGCATTTGCTCTTACAATAATCACCAGATCATTGCCCGTCAATTGGTCATACTCATTCTGTCGATAAATCTCTTTTAATACTCGTTTCAATCGATTCCGTTCAGGGGCGTGGCCTACTTTTTTTGATATAGAAAATCCAATCCGTGCGAGCTTTTCTCCATTTGGCTTCTGATACAAAACCAAAAGACGATTGGCTCGAGACTTTCCTCTTCTATATACTTTAGCAAACTCACGACTCTTTTTGATCATCAAGATCGTACCCATTGGACATATACTCCATAATTGAATAAAAAGGCCACTAAAAAGTGACCTTTGTTATGCTGTTAATTTTTTTCTGCCTCTTGTTCGTCTTCTTTTTAGAATATTTCTTCCACTTTTCGCTGCCATTCTCTTACGGAATCCATGTTCTTTTGATCTTTGTCGTTTTTTTGGTTGGAAAGTTCTTTTCATTTGTTGCACCTCCAGTCTTAATGCGTATATCATTCACGATTCAACGCAATGCTATCGTCATTTTTCGTACCATTACCTGTCTATTATAGAGAATGCTTCGAACGATGTCAAGAAATTTCGCTGAATTTAGTGGTTCTTTCCTATATATATAAATCCAGGAAATTTATGAAAAAAAATAAATATCCACACTCCCTAGTAGATACGAATAAAAATAAAAATAAGAACTACAAAATCATGGGGATAGTTATCAACAAGGTTGCTATCCACAATTCAAATTTCTGTGGATAAGCAATTGCGATTTTACTTCGTTTTTGGTATCATAAGGATACGTTGTGGATATGTTATCAAGATATTCACAGTTGTGGTTGATTTGTGGATAAGGGTGTGTATAACTCAATGTTTATCCACATTTTCTTTTACACTGCCCCGTTTTCAGGGGTCTTTCTTGTGTATAAATCTATCGCATTGCTTGTTGATACGCAAGATGTTTTTACTAGTACTCGACTTTTATTCACAGCCAGCAAAGGTTGTTGTGGATACTTTCCGGCACACGCTGTCGGGATTTTTTTCCGTTTTTTTTGTGAATAACGGTGTGGATAAATCGATCAGGAGGATCTCCAATGACTCAACAACTTGAAGAATTATGGGGCAAAACCCTCAAACTCATTCAAACAGAAGTAACTGATGTTAGTTATAGCACTTGGTTTGAGCCGTTACTGCCATTACGTGTCGAAAACAATCAATTAAAGCTCGGCACGAACAATGATTTTGCTAAGAAAATCTTAGAAGATCGTTATCGCCACCTCATTGAAAATGCCTTCAATAAAATTTCTGATCAAGAATGCGAAGTCGTTATTTCCTTAGCTGCTGAAGATGAAGGTCCCAGCAGGCGATCACCAAGGGAAGAAAAAATAATTTCCAATAGTACCTTGAATCCCAAATACACCTTCGACAAATTTGTCATTGGCAATTCCAACCGTTTTGCCCATGCAGCAAGTTTAGCTGTTGCAGAAGCACCCGCTCAAGCCTATAATCCGCTCTTTATCTATGGCGGTGTCGGCTTGGGAAAAACTCACCTTATGCATGCCATCGGACATTTTATTTTAAAGCAAAATCCAAAATTGACTGTTTATTATGTATCCAGTGAAGAATTTACCAATGAACTGATCAATGCCATTCAGCATGATAAGAATGAAGAATTCCGTAATAAATATCGAAACGTCGATGTTCTGCTTGTCGATGACGTTCAATTTATTGCCGGAAAAGAACGTACCCAGGAAGAATTTTTCCATACTTTTAATGCACTTCACCACGCAGATAAACAAATTATCTTATCCAGTGATCGACCGCCAAAAGAAATTCCAAAACTGGAAGAACGGATTCGTTCTCGCTTCGAATGGGGTTTGATCGCCGATATCCAGGCACCTGATTTGGAAACAAGAATTGCAATTCTAAGAAAACGAACCGAACAAGATCATTTAAAAGTACAAGCCAGTGTATTAAACTTTATCGCAACTCATATTCATTCGAATATTCGAGAATTAGAAGGCGCCTTAACTCGTGTAGTTGCTTATTCATCCCTTACCAATCGAGAAATGACTGATGAATTGGCTGAAGAAGCTTTACGAGATATGATTTCCAAAAAAACAGCAAAAAAAATAGATACCAATGAGATCAAATCTGTGGTATCTGCTTACTATCATATCCGTATGGAAGATTATAATGCAAAAAAACGATCGCGTGCGATCGCATTTCCACGACAAATTGCCATGTATCTGGTTCGCGACCTTACGGATCTCTCTTTACCCAAGATTGGGGAAGAATTCGGCGGCCGTGACCATACAACCGTGATTCATGCATGCGATAAAATTTCGCGAATGATGAAAAGCGATCAATCCTTCTCTGCTGAGATTGAAACTTTGATTGAAAAGATTAAAACTCCATAAATTGTGGATAACAGGGGATAGCTTTTACACAGTATGCACACTTTATCCACACCTGTGTTCTTGTCTACTTCTTTGATTGGGCCACTTATCCACATATTCACAGGCCTTACTACTATTATTACTCTTTATTTATAATACTTATAAGGGGGCGAATCTTCGATGAAATTCATCATTGAGCGCAGTCAATTAATCAAATCTATTACTATTGTCCAAAAAGCCATTGCATCTAGAACAACCTTGCCTGTATTAACTGGAATTCTGATTGAAACCGCAGACGAATCTTTGATTCTAACAGGAACAGACCTTGAACTGGGGATAAGAACTAAAGTCCCTGCAACGATTTATCAAGAAGGAAGAGTCGTTATTAATGCTCGAATTTTTGGGGATATTATCCGTAAATTGCCTGGGGATGAAGTTGAAATTACAATTGAAGACAATTACCATGTGAATATTGTCAGTGATTTTTCGAATTTCACCATTGTCGGATCAGCAGCAGATGATTATCCACAATTACCAACATTAGAAAGCTTTCAATCATTCTCCATTCAAACTGATTTATTGAAAAACATGGTACGTCAAACGATCTTTGCAACTGCCAACGACGAAACACGTCCGATCTTAACGGGAGAATTATTGGAAGTTGAAGACGGTGAACTTTCCATGGTTGCTCTAGACGCCTATCGCCTTGCATATAAACATGCGATTGTCGATACACAAGATAAAATTAAAGTTGTCATTCCATCGAAAACCTTGCAAGAAGTCGTGAAAATTTTGGGAGATGATGGAGAACCTGTTTTAATTCAAGCATCCTCTCATCATGTGCGATTTGAACTGGAAGATACGGAAGTGATCTCTCGTGTATTAGACGGCCAATTTTTGAATTACAAGGATATTATTCAAAGCGATCATCGGCTTCGGGTAAAAGTAAACACACGATTATTTAGAGATTCTATTGAAAGAGCTTCTTTATTGGCGAGAGAATCACGAAACAATTTGGTTAAATTAGATATTTCCGATAAGGGAATGTGGATTCGTTCCACTTCGGAACTCGGTCATGTTGAAGAATGTTTGCCAATTGAATTGGAGGGTGATGATTTATTAATCGCTTTTAGTACCAAGTACTTATTAGATGGCCTAAAAGCCATCGATCAGGATGAAATTTATATGCACTTCGTTTCCAATGTCAATCCAGGAATTATTCGTCCTGTGAATGATGACTGGTATACGTATCTTGTATTGCCAGTTCGAATTGCCGATTAATTGATTCACCGGAATTCATTTGAATTCCGGTTTTTTTTTGGAGGTCAAAATGGAAAGAAAAAAGGAAAGCTCATTTATATTTTGGGGAAATCGAGTTTTTGACTGGATGATACTCAATTTTTTGTGGCTTCTAACGGTGATGATAAGCTTTGGTGTCGCGACAGGAGCCGCTAATATGGCTTTGTTTTACAGCATACGCTACGGGATGAAAAAAAATAAAAGAGCGATGACAAGAGTCTATATGGAGGGAATAAAAGCTTTCTGGAAACAAGGAACGATTGCTTGGGGGATCCAACTTTTAATTTTCTTCGTCATTTTTCTCACAACCAATTATGGTTTGATTTTCTTTGGAAACTTTGCAAATTGGATTATTCCTCTTTATGGGGTATTGGCATTGGAGACGATTCTTTTAGGGAGTTATTTCTTTCCCTTGTTTATTCGGCAAAAAGCAAGTGTCAAAATCGTTTTGATTCAGAGTTTTCGAATTGCACATTTAAATTTGATTCCCTCGATTCTTTTGCTGACTAGTATGGGGACCTCGCTGTTTCTTGTGCTTCGAGTTCATTTGTCCTTTCTTTATTTCATCCCGAGCATCCTGGCTTGGTGGATTGACTATTGGGTAAATGAAAGGCTTGCACCTAAATATGAAAGGGAATCATAAGTTTTTCCCTAGAACATAAAATTTATATATAATAAGGGAAATAACAGTAAGAGGGGAGTTAAAAACATGATTAAATGTGTGATTTTTGATTTAGACGGTACCTTGATCAATACCCTGGAAGATTTGAGAGATGCCACCAACGATGTTCTCAAAGAATACGGATATCCGATTCACGATCTTATTTCAATTAAAGGGATGGTTGGATATGGTGGATTTAAATTGCTGGAATCCGCACTTCCTGCAGGGAAAAATGGGCAAAGGGAAATTGAAGAAGCATTCGAAAAATTTAAAGACTATTATGAAAAAAGAATGACCAATAAAACAAAACCCTATGAGGAAATTAAAGAACTCATTTTAGAACTAGAAAAGCGCGGAATTCAAATTGCGGTGCATACCAACAAACCGCAGTTTGCGGCAACAGAAATTGTTCGAACTCTTTTTCCTGATACTTCTTTTGTTGATGTGATCGGATATCGTTCAGAAGAAACCAAGAAACCTAATCCTCACTTTACCTTAGAGATAGCAAGCAAGGCGGGGGTTGATCCGAAAAATTGTTTGTTTGTCGGAGATTCCTTACCGGATTATGAGACAGGGAAAAATGCGGGGATGAAAATTGTTTTGGTGACTTGGGGATTTCGGGATCGAGAACATCTTGCACAAAAAAAGGATGCGCATTTAATTGATCATCCGAACGAGTTACTTACATTTCTATAAAATTGTTGCGTGCTTTACAGATTGGAAACCAGGGAAAATGGTTTCCAATCTTTTTTTGTAGTCTAGTTTACAGAACTCATTACGAAAGTGTCATAAAATAAGGATGAAATAAAATATGAGGAGGTAAAATCTTTGATCAAATTAATTGGAGTACTTATTATTGTTATTGGTTTTATTATGAAATTTGACACGATTGCCGTCGTATTGGTCGCGGGTGTCATTACAGGACTCGTTGGAGGATTGGGATTTGTAGAAATTCTTACAATCATCGGCGAGGCGTTTATCAAAACGCGTTACATGTCATTATTTTTGTTGACACTTCCTGTAATCGGAATTTTGGAGCGAAGTGGTTTGCGAGAAAGGGCAGCTGATTTGATACGGGGGATGAAATCCGTTACTACAGGCAAGGTTCTTACAACCTATCATGTCATTCGTGAATTGGCAGCGGCGTTTTCTCTTCGCTTAGGTGGACATGTTCAGTTTATTCGTCCATTGGTTAATCCGATGGCTTATGGTGCGGCAGAAAAGAATTTTACGGAAGTTGATGAAGAAACAGAAGACATCATCAAAGGCTATGCAGCGGGATCTGAAAACTTGGGTAACTTTTTTGGACAAAACGTATTTGTTGCAGCTGGCGGCGTCTTACTAATTGTTGGTACCTTGGGCGAACTTGGAGTTGAAGTAACGCCATTGGCGGTATCAAAAGCTTCTATTCCGATCGCAATTATTGCTTTGGTTTACAGCGCGATTCAAAACTACATGTTGGATCGTCGAATTGCAAAAAAATTAGGTCTGAAAAAATCAGGGAAACCTGCAGCGGAGGTGAAGTAAATGAAATCATTATTATTAGAGATCTTTTATGTTCTTGCTGGATTGGTTTCGATCATAGCAGCGGTGTATGCGTTGAAAGACGATAAGCATCCACATCAAAAAGAAACTGCTTTGTTCTGGTTCTTGTTTGGGGCTATTTTTATCGTTGGAAAATACATACCAGCTCCAATCGTTGGTGCGATGCTCTTATTGATGGGCGTACTGACAGCGATGAAGCGAGTAACATTTGGCTCGTTGGTAAATGCGGCGGATGGTATGCGTCAAAAAAGCGCAGATCGAATGAAAAACAAGATTTTCATTCCGGCTTTGACAATCGGTGTGGTTGCATTTTTTGTAGCCCAGGTATTTAAGTCATTGGGTGGACTTGTCGGATTGGGACTTGGTGCCCTTGCCGCAACAATCATTGCTATGGTAATGACAAAAGAAAAACCCAAGCAATTTGGTTATGACGGATCTCGTCTTTTGCTTCAAGTTGGATCTGCAAGCATATTGCCTCAATTGCTGGCTGCGTTAGGATCGTTATTTGCAGCGGCAGGTGTTGGAGAAGTGATCTCTGGCGGTATTGCAGGTGTCTTAAGTGAAGGGAATATCTTAGGCGGAGTAATCGCATATTGTGTTGGTATGGCTGTATTTACCATGATAATGGGAAATGCATTTGCAGCATTTGCCGTGATTACAGCGGGAATCGGAATACCTTTTGTATATGCAATGGGAGCAAATCCGGCGGTTGCAGGTGCCTTGGCATTGACTGCAGGTTATTGTGGAACATTGATGACGCCTATGGCGGCAAACTTCAATGTTGTACCAGCAGCCCTGTTAGAGACAAAGAATAAGTACCGTGTCATTATTTCACAAGTACCGATTGCCTTGGCATTATTGGTCACTCACATTGTTTTAATGTATGTGTGGGCATTCTAAAAAAAATCAGGGGGGAAGACTATGAAAGTTTTGGTTACTGGATTTGATCCTTTTGGAGGAGAATCCATCAACCCGGCGTATGAAGCAGTCAAATTATTGCCTGATGAAATTGCCGGTGCAAAAATCGTCAAGGTAGAAGTGCCAACGGTTTTTAAAAAATCAATTGAAGCGTTAAAGAAAAATATCGAAGCCGAGAAACCTGAATTGGTTTTATGTATAGGACAAGCGGGTGGAAGATTTGATTTAACAGTAGAAAGAGTTGCAATTAATTTGGATGATGCGCGCATTCCTGACAATGACGGAAACCAACCCATTGATGAGCCGATCTTTGCGGATGGAGAGTCAGCATATTTTGCGAACATTCCCATCAAAAAAATGGTTCAAAATGTTCGAAAACAAAATTTAACCGCAAGTGTTTCCAACACGGCCGGAACATTCGTCTGCAATCACTTGATGTATGGATTGATGTATCTGATTGATAAAGAGTTTCCAACGATTCGTGGCGGTTTTATCCATGTTCCCTTTATTGTTGAACAAGTAGTGGAGAAGAGAAATATGCCATCTATGAGTGTTGAGAATATTGCCAGGGGACTGGAGGCAATGATTGAAGCTGCTGTTGAAAATAAAGAGGATATTAAAATTGCGGAAGGTAAAATTTGTTAGGTGAAGTGATGGAAAAACCATTTTTTGTATATGGGTCCTTGATGCAAGGATTTTGGAATGAAGAAAAATACCTAAAAGGGAAAGTGGTTCGTCGCGTACCGGGAAAGACAAACGGGCGGCTGTATCACATTGAAAACAAAGGATTTCCTGCTTTGATCGAAGGACCGGAGACTGTTTATGGCGAAGTGATTTGGGTCAAGGATTTTAAAGAGGTCGTTTGTGAGTTGGATCACATGGAGAGTTTTTCTGAAGCTAAGAAGCAGAAAAGTCAGTATGTGAGAGTGGTGCAACCGGTGATGATGGAGGATCAAGAGATTGAAGCCTATATCTATCGATATAATCCGGGAGCGGACTTGAATCGTGAGGATCAACTGTATCCAATCCCCAATGGTGCATGGCGGAAATTTATGAATAAGTGATAAAGAACCCTCCTTTTTGATATACTATCAAAGAGGAGGGTTCTTTATGGAAAATAATAATATGAGAAATGTATTATTTAATGAGGAATTGCAACAAGAGATGAGTCAATTCTACCTCGAATATTTGGCGCCATTGGGAAACCGACGTGTCTTTAAAAAAGGAGAAATCATTCATCCAACAAGAGCGGATGAAATTTATATTGTTTTAAGTGGATACTTTAAGCAGGTATTGATTAATCGCAATGGAAAAGAATGCTCGTTATTTCGACTTCGGAGGGGAACGATCTTTGGAGAGATGGATTATTTTGATGGAGAACCGACCATTATGATTACAAAGGTGTTGGAAAATAGTGAGGCATCGATTGTTTCAAGAGAGATCGTGGAGGGAGCCTTGCAAGAAACCCCTATATTATACCGCCATTTTATTCACTCCATCACGAGAAAATATCGGATATTGATGTTAAAATCAGCAAGAACTATTTTGTTGGATGTAAAGGCGCGCATAAGCGATACACTCTTGGAAATTACGGCACAACATGGCAATGATACCCGTGAGCCATCAACGATCGAATATGTCTATACCCATCAGGAACTGGCAGATGCGGTGGGATGTTCAAGGGTAACCATCACCAATGTGCTGAAGGAATTAAAAGCAGAGGGATATATTATCTATGACGGCCGATGTTTTCGGCTTCTGGATCCAATGGGATTAAGAAAATTGACAGATATTTATTGGTAATCAAGAAAGCCTTCAGGCTTTCTTTTTTTCACGGGGAAGGGGTTCATCATGCAGCAGGTTTTAACAAAGGGAAAGGTTTCAACAACCCTCTTGAAGTTGGCATTACCGATTATGGCAACAAGTTTCTTACAGATGGCATATAACTTAACAGATATGTTTTGGATTGGACACTTGGGCTCGTCTGCAGTCGCGGCTGTGGGTACGGCTGGTTTTTTTATCTGGTTTTCATTCGCTATCATTATTTTATCAAAAATTGGCGCGGAGGTATTGGTTGCGCAATATTTGGGCGCTAGCAATCAAAATAAAGCAGAGCAAGTAGCGGGAACCGCCGTGAAGATTGGTATGATCAATGGCGTGCTATTCGGCATGTTTTTGATGATTTTCCGGGTTTCTTTAATTCGATTCTTTCAATTGGGAGATCCGCAAGTCGAGGCCAATGCGATCGTTTACTTACAGGTGATGGCAGTCTGTATGCCTTTCACGTTTTTGCCACCGATTTTTACAGGGATCATGAATGGAAGTGGAAACAGCCGAACGCCATTTTTGATCAATACATTGGGATTGGTTGCCAATATGATTCTGGATCCTTTGATGATCTTTGGCGTAGGAAGTTTTCAAGGAATGGGGGTTCTTGGAGCCGCGATTGCAACGGTTCTCGCGCAAGCCTTGGTGGTCATTTGTTTTTTGATCGTTTTTGCGAGACGCGGCAGTTACTTGAGCCCGTTTTTTTATCTTCGTCGATTCGACCGTAAGATCGCCGAGGAGATTCTCCGCTTAGGATTTCCGGTTTCTGTACAAAGTGGAATGTTTACCTTGATCGCGATGATTCTTGCCCGAATAATTGCGCAGTGGGGCCCCACACCGATTGCGGTGCAAAAAGTGGGTTCGCAGATTGAATCAATCTCTTGGATGACAGCATCGGGATTTCAGGCCGCGGTCAGTGCATTTACCGGCCAAAATGCAGGTGCAAAGCAGATCGATCGTGTCAAAGAAGGGATACGCTCTGCTTTATCGATGATGTTTGGTCTTGGAATCGTGGCGACGATCCTCTTGTTCTTTTTTGCGGAACCGATTTTTTCAATTTTTTTATCTGAATCGGAAGCCTTGTCTCTAGGGATTGATTATCTAAGGATACTCGCCTTTTCACAAGTATTTATGAGTCTGGAAATTACAACTGCGGGCGCCTTTAATGGATTGGGAAAAACCTTACCGCCGGCAATCATTGGAATCGGAGGGAATGCCCTTCGAATTCCATTGGCATTGATGTTAATCCCTTCATTAGGATTAAATGGAATTTGGTGGGCGATTTGTCTTTCCAGCATAACGAAAGGTTTGGTAATGGTAGGGTGGTACTTGAAAAAAGAATCGGCCATGACTCAGGCAATTTTGGAAAGATTCTCTCCGAAAGATGTCGAATAAATGATATAATAAAAGAGGAAAAACAAGAGAAGGAGTAACGAATGAAAATAATAAAAATTAAGACGCCATTTATTAAATTGGATCAGTTTATGAAGTTC
>JABXKS010000022.1 GCA_013619125.1 Clostridiales bacterium | reverse complement strand
ATTAAAGACACAAGGGCTGGGTCCACGAAAGATTTCGAACGCCTTAAAGAGTCAAGGGTACCCGGTTGAATACTACCAGGTCGCCTCTTATCTCAAGAAACTGCAGCAATAAACTTTTCGAAGTGAAAATAATCAACCCTGTAAGAAAAGACCCGGAAGTGAACACTTCCGGGTCTTTGCACACACCATGGGTCTCTAGTAAACAACCCGTTTTTTATTTATAACCCTTAAATCAATTGAAATCCTTTGTCCAAGTCTTCAATCAGATCTTCGACATCCTCAATCCCCACAGAAACACGCACCAACTCATTGGTGATTCCCGCCTTGATGCGCTCCGGTTCCGGAATGGCCGCATGGGTCATGGAAGCTGGATGCTGAATCAGGGAATCGACTCCGCCCAGGCTGACAGCTAAAGAGAATACTTTTAGATTGTCCAACAAAGTTTGCGCGTCATCAAATCCACCAATCAACTCAAAGGAGATCATACCGCCAAAGCCTTCCATCTGCTCTTTTGCCAAATCATGCTGAGGGAAAGACTCAAGCCCTGGATAATACACGGTTTTTACCTTTGGATGGTTTTCCAAGTATGTTGCAACCGCCATGGCGTTGGCGCAATGTCGATCCATTCGCACGCCCAGGGTTTTAATCCCTCGAGATACCAACCATGAGTCAAAGGGCGAACCCGTTCCCCCAAGGTTTAGAAGATGCGGATTGTTGATTCGATTGATATATTCTTGCTTGCCTGTAATGATGCCGCCAACCACATCGCCGTGACCGTTGATGTATTTGGTTACTGAGTAAATCGCAAGGTCCGCGCCTAATAGCATCGGCTTTTGCAGATACGGTGTCATAAAGGTATTATCGACGATGAGAATCGCACCCTTTTCGTGGGCGATTTTTGCAATCCTCTTCACATCAATCAATTCCAAGGTCGGATTTGCTGGTGTTTCAATGTAAACCACCTTGGTATTTTCCTTGAAAGCATTCAATAATTTCTCTTCATCGTTGATTTTTACATAATCCATGTCAATGCCGTAGTTTGTAATCACCTTGTCGATGACCGCGTAGGTGCCGCCGTAAACGCAATCCGAGCAGATAAAGTGATCGCCCGCTTGCATCAATCCCATCAAGGCTGTTGAAATGGCTGACATCCCTGTGCTGGTATAAAGACCCGCATCGGTTTCATCCAGGATAGCCATCTTGGCTGAAATTTCATTGGTATTGGGGTTTCCCAATCGCGTATATTTATAGCCATTGTCTCTGCCGGCAAATCGATCTCCACCCTGCTTGCAGTTTTCAAAGACAAATGTTGATGTTTGATAAATCGGCGTTGCGTGAGCGCCAAATTGTTTCTCATGAATCTTTCCGCCATGAATCGCTTTTGTATTGAATTTCATTTTTTCTCTCCTTTATCCCGTTCCATTTCTATCCTTACAATCCCATTTTCTGCTTCTCTATTTATCCCAGACGGTCAACGGCTTCTTTCAACCGATTTAATCCTTCTTCAAGCAACGCTCTTGAGCATGCAATATTAATTCGCATATATCCGCGGCCGTTTTCTCCAAACCAATATCCACTATCCAAAGCGATCTTGGCATCTTCCGAGAACAACGTGTCGATTCTGTCTGAATCCAATCCCAAGCCTTTGCAATCCAACCACATCAAATATGTCGCTTCCATTTTATACGGTGTAATACCGGGAATCTGCGCCGTGATAAAATCATAGGTATAGTTCATATTGCCTTCAAGAAAGGCAACCAGGTGATCCACATATTCCGCACCCTGCTCATATACTGTTTGTGTGATTTCACGGCTGAATGAATTCGATCGATTCAAATCCATCAATCCCAATTCGTTTTTGTATCTCGCCATGTCTTCCTTGTTTCGAATGATGCAATACGCAGTATGTAAACCCGCGATATTAAAGGTCTTGCTCGGCGCTGTACAAACAATCGTATTATCTGTGTGTTTCTCTTCTAAATTAATGGCAGAAAAATGTTTCACTCCCGGGTAGACAAGGTCAAAGTGAATCTCATCCGAAACCAGACGTACGCCATTTTCCAAGCATATTTCTGCAAGTTGAGTAATTTCAGCCTTTGTCCAAACGCGACCGCCTGGGTTATGCGGGCTACAAAGAAGCATCATGGTACAATCCGGATCCCTTGCCAACTCAGCCAGGTTTTCAAAATCCATCTCATATTTTCCATTTCGGAAAACCAATGGATTATCCGAAACGATGCGTTTGTTTCCTTCAATGATTCCATAGAACTCTGGCATTCTTTTCGTATAACCAAACACCCCATGCTCCGCGCGTTTTACCAATGACTCGATCATAAAATCCGGACATTTGATGTCCATATCCGCGACCCAAAAAGGAATGAGTTCATTGCTGCCAAATTTTTTATCCATCTCTTCATACTTGACGGAACTTGTATTTTCTCGTCCGATGATTTTATTTAAGTTATACATATCTTTTCCTCCTGCTCGCTTCAAGTGAATCGTACGCCTGATCAGAAATCCCATAGAAAGCCTTTATTTGTTTTGTCAAAAGGCTTTCTATCTGATGGGAATTCCAACTTCTATGTCTGAACTTATGCGCTAATTTCTACAACTTCTGCCTCTTCACTTGCTTTCATCCAGTCCTTACCTTCTACTTGCTTTGATACCATCATGCAGACAACTGCATCGCCAGTCGCGTTGATCATCGTTGCGATCGCATCAGTCAGCATACCAATTGTTACAATTATTGGAATAACTTCTGTATTGAAACCGTAGAATGCAACAATAATCAATGAGCCCATCATGCCGCCGCCTGGAATACCACTCATAACCACACCACTCATAACAGAGATCGCAATGGCTGTTGTCCAAACACCAAGACCTGTAAAGTCCATTCCAAAGATTCCGAATAGGAATGCAATTTTCATCAAGGTAGTCAACGCTGTACCATCCATGTGGATCGTTGCGCCCAAGGGAAGAACGATATTGGAAATATCTTCAGGTACGCCCATCCTCTTTGTTCCAGCCAAGTTTGTTGGCAATGTCGCGATTGAGCTTTGTGTTGCAAGGGATGTAACAACCGCTGGCAAAATGTTTTTATAGAAACTCTTCACGCCGGCTGTTCCGCCTGCATAGTACGAGTATGCTGTAAAAGCAATAAGGAAATAGGAGATACAGATTGGGAAGAACATAACGACTGCTTTGGTATAAGCGCCGATCAATTCTGAACCATAGGTTCCAACCAAGGCTGCAAAGTATGCACCCAAACCGATTGGAGCATAAATCATGATAATGTTGATCATCTTCATAAACGCTTCCGCACAAGTATCAAGAACTTCAACCAAGGTGTTTACACCAGTTTCGCGTTTCTTCGATACATAGCTGACGCAATATCCAAATACCATGGCAAAGATAATCAATGGAAGCATCGCGTTTCTAGAAAGAATCAAGTTAAAATCATTAACGGAAATCGCTTTAACCACTTGATCCAGCATATTCATCTGCGACCCTTGATCATAGGCGCCCATATCAATGTTGACACCGGCTGCCGGCGGGATAATCGTTACAACGATAATGATAAAGATTGATGCAATAATTCCGGTAACAAAGAAAATAAGCAGCGTACTCTTTAAGATCTTGCTGAGTCTCTTCATATTGGACATTTTTGCAATGGAGCTTGATAAGCTAAAGAATACCAGCGGTACAACTGCGGTAAACATGAAGTTCAAGAATACTTGGCCAAATGGTTTCAATACCGTTGCTTTTTCTCCATAGACCACACCGACAATACAACCGGCTAAGATACCTAGAATAAGTAAAATTACAGACCTGTACGTTTTAAAGACAGATTGCTTTGTAATCGTTGCTGACATAATATCCTCCTAAATTCTAATTAATTAATCATGCGGACACTTGCTTTCCTTTCTCCTTTCCCCCTTAGTACGGTTTTTGAATTCAACTTTTCTTTTCGAAGACTCCTATAAACTGTAAGATATAATTTCTGTGCCTTTCTTGCCTTCGAAAGTAAGGCGAATTCTTTACACTCTTAACATATGCACATTGCGTGCCAAAAGTTTAAGTAGAGAAATTTTCATTCAAAAATAAAAAAAACCATAGAGAAACAACCCGTGAAATCTCGGAAGATTTCTTGCTACCTGTTGGTTGCTTCTGCTATGGATCAGATCGGTTTCGTTGAGTTTTCAAGCCTTGCAGTCGATGTTGCCGTCACTGAACAAAAACCGCTTCGTTTTCACTCGCTTCATTGATTGGGCTTAATTCCCAAAAAAACATTTGTGGGAAATCGATTTTCGACTTCAACTTTTCACAGAAAAACGTTATCTAAGGGGTTTATGGGTTTTCAATCACCTGTTAACCCATTTAATTTGTTTCGATCAAACAAATTCCCTCCTTCGAGATGGTACTTCCACCCCTTCCCGTCGATACATCAATGACTCCCCGTTCATGAAGAGCATGAAGGATCCCTCTCACATCATATTCACTGAGGAAGATGTTGTCTTCATAGGCAAGCTGTGAAATGCTTTTACGCCCTAGCTTCTTCTTGTTTTGAAACGCCTTGTAAAATTGCTTCAATACATAGCTCTCGTTCTTATTCAATTCCCCAACCCGTATCGGCGCTTCTTCTATCTTCACAAAACGGCTGCCTGTCATATGAAATGGAAGATGTTCCATGGTGATCAAGTTCTTCCCGACATTCTCGAAATACTTGACGCAATTTCGAAGCTCTCGGATATTGCCTTCCCATTCGTAGGCATTGAAAAAGTCCAGCACCTTTGGCGCCAGTTCAAATTGACACCCTTGCAGGCCTTGGAAATATTGGAACAACAATTCCACATCTCCGTGACGTTCCCGAAGAGGCGGCACATTGATCGGCAAGACATTCAACCGATAGTACAGATCTTTCCTAAACTTATTCTCCTGCACCTGTTTGTACAGGTTTTGGTTGGTTGCCGCGACAATGCGCGTATTCACCTTGATGACCTTTTGACCACCGACCCGAATC
>JABXKS010000021.1 GCA_013619125.1 Clostridiales bacterium | reverse complement strand
CTTTGTAGCAGCTATAATTCTAGCCGTAAGATAGGCGGCCTCATTAATCAGATTCTCCTTTGAAATATTTTCGAAATTCCTCGCTCTAAACTGGTTTTCCACTTTACAACTTATCCTCGAATCCTGAAAATTATTGTACTTCTGAGGGAATACTACAATGCTATTTCCAACCTCAAGTCTTGCATATGAAACCGCAATGTAGTAAACAAACCAAATAAAGGAATTATCCGAAACATGTATATTGATCTCAGAAAACATCAAATTCGAATCATCAATTACTTCCTTGAATTTCTCGCTTTCTACAATATATTTTGCAAATAACTGACTCCCCTGCAATCCGTAACTCTTTCTTAAACCCATTTCCTGATATCCCAACTGCTGGAAAAACGAATTGTTTCCTACATGCTCTATAATAAATTCAACCATGAGCCTTCTTCTCTGAATTTCATCTACATCGATATAAAAACCTATTTTCCGATCCCTCAACACTTCGTATCCACGAGTTATAAACCAATCATCGACTTTAACCAAATCTCGAATTAATGTTGTTCTGCTGACACCAAAACTGATAGCCATATTATTGATTGTTTTACGCACTTTGCCTTCAAGAATATATCCAATAATAATATTTGATCGAGCTTCAGTATTCAGAAAAATCTCTTTGTTGATTGTATTCGTCTGATAATCTATTAAGAAAGCACGCGCTTGCTTAGCACCTGCTTCTTCAATGCAAATCCCTTTTTTAGGTACATTTTGCAGACTGATTCCCTTTTCAATAAGCCAGTCAGCTAAAAGTGAAATATCATAACGTGCCGTTCTTTCACTCACTTTTAATTCATCAGCAATTGTTCGCACGCTTATAAATCCATAGCTAGTACAGAGTAGTTCAAGCAATCTATAACACCTTTGAGTTATAACAATCATAATTCACCTTCAATCATCCCAAATCCTCTTATGCGCTACATTCTAACTATTCTTTCCCGTCTTTTCTCGCTCGCAATTCCTTTAATGCTTCACATAATCTTCAAATCATCTTTATGAGAGTGCTAAAGAGATTGATTCATTATAAAGGAACCAATCTCTTAAACATTATTATATATTGAAACAATTGTTTATGCAAAATAGTAGGTGTAAAACTTAACAGACTTTGTAAAAGGTCCTTTATTGCCTATGATTATTCTAATGCTCCCCTTAAACTTTTAATAAAATCGGCTCCATTACCAGCAACAATTGAGGTAAGAATGCTACTTCCTACAATTACACCATCAACTCCCATATCTTTCATTTCACCAACCTGTTGCTGATTGGAAATACCAAAACCTGCCACAACCGGAGTTTTAACACCAAGCTCCTTCAATAATTTTACATTAACGCCAACTTGTGGTGATGTTGTATCTTGCGGACCAGTTGCACCATCAACTGCCTGTTGGAAAATATAGCCTTTTGCATTCTTTTTTAGATCCTCAATCACTTCATCCGTAAGAGTAAAAGGTGCAAAACGCAAATGAATAATATTAAACTTTCCTAGTGCAGCATCCAGTTCTGGCACTCGATCTGGAGCAATATTTGGCGTAAGAACCGCATCCACACCGGCTTCATTACATTTAGCTGCAAACTCATCTAAACCGATTTTTTCAAGAATCTCGAAATACGACATAACCTGAAGAATATTGTCTGGATATGCCTTCCGCAAGTTCTTAATAACTTCAAACGCATCTTCTACCGTATTGTCAACCAATGCTCTTTCCATAGAATCTCTTACTGTTTTCCCATCAAGGCACGGATCCTCATATGGCAATCCCATTTCAAGCACTGTTGTTCCATTGTCAAAGTACTTTCCAGCCCATCCTACTTGATCAGCTAAAGCAGTATCACATAACGGGAAATAAGAAACTAAAATCTTTTCGTCATTTTCCATCATCTGGTTAAAAATCCTCTCCATTCTATTCATACCATTAATCTCCTTCTCATCATATTTTTTCAACACTCTCACTACGACACAATAACCAATTAGTTATCATATTAAATTCGATCACAACTTTGCTCTAACAAAAATCGATTCTCCTACTTACAATCACATCGTCAAATGCTTTGCCGACTCCTGTAATAAAGCAAACAGGCTCTACCAACGCATTTGAAATTCTCAACCATCTATTCTTCCCTATCAATCATTTTTTTAATTTTTATAATCTTTTTTGATCTCACTCAATAGACTGACTCCTTTAATAAGTAATCAGTCTGCTTGAGTACCTCATTGTTTCCGCCAATTTTTATTCTTAGTTTCCCTTGTATAAATTTGATTCAAATAAGTTGCATACCGTATTAACACTATTCGTTGTCAATAGTTGTTCACAATTTTCTTCAATCATAAACAGATTCACTAAATTGCTAAGAACTTGCAGATGCCTCTCCGGCTCCTTAACAGCAAGCAAAACAACTATGTCAACACTTATTGAATCTTCTGGGTTTTCCATACTCTTAAAATCCACTCTATTCTTACATCGTGCAATAGCAATAGATGCTTCTTTAACAAATTTAGGATCCCCATGTGGTAATGCAATACAAATTTTAGGAAATTCAAGACCAGTCGGATAATTATCTTCACGCTCTATAACAACCGTCGTATATCTTGAATCAACAAATCCTTGTTTTTCCAAAAGTGAAACTAAGTATTTTAATACCTCATGATTTGTTTCTAATTCACATTCCAAGTCAATTGACTTGCTATTTAAAACAATTTGATTCTCCATACTCCGCCTCACTTAAGTTGCCGCTCTTTTCATTTTTGTCAAAAACTCAGCAATACCTCTTTGATTGTCACCATTCATC
>JABXKS010000020.1 GCA_013619125.1 Clostridiales bacterium | reverse complement strand
CGCTTTCCAAAATATTGCCTAATAATTCCATATCAGATATAGTTAAAATTAAATAAATACTTATATTATAAGGGAGGTTACTCTATGCGATGTAGCGTTTGCGCCAAAGAAGTGGATCGCTGGCTTGAATCAAGCAATGGCGAAATATTCTGTTCAGAAAAGTGTTTCCAAGAGACATGGCTAAAATGTGCCATATGCAGAAAGCCCATGGATTCGTGGATTGAGGCTGATAATGGAGAGAAATATTGCTCCGAAAAATGCTACCAGACAACTTGGCACAAATGCGCCGTCTGCGGAAAATCCATGGATAACTGGATTGAATCCGAGAACGGAGAGAAATATTGCTCAGATCTCTGCTATAAGAAGTCTTGGCCAAAGTGCTGCGTATGCGGCAAAGCCATAGATTCCTGGGTCGAAGACGAGAATGGAAAGAAATACTGTTCCGACCAATGCTACCAAACATCCCTTCCCCGATGCGAAGCCTGTCATGCTCCCATGGATCATTGGGTCGAATCCTCTGACGGCCATAAATACTGTTCTGAAAAATGCTACCAGACAACTTGGCCAACCTGTTCCATCTGCGGCAAACCCATGGACCACTGGATCACCGATCAAGAAGGCAAGAAATATTGCTCCGACAAATGCTACGAGAAAACCTGGCCAAGCTGTACCGTCTGTGGTAAGCCGATGCATGACTGGATTGAAGATGTGCACGGCAACAAGTTCTGTTCAGATGAATGCCACAACCAGACATTGCAACACTGCGCCCATTGCGGACACCCTATGAAAACCTGGATCGAAACAGAACAGGGAAATCGGTACTGTTCCAATGCTTGTCTAGCAGCTACGACGGAACCTCTCACCTTGAACGAATTGGCCTACGCCGTTGGCCTCTCCGCCGGTTCATGCGCCACATTGTTGGACCAAACCCATTGGAACACCGATGAGGCGTTGGAAAATATCTATGCCTATATGGAATCTCTTAACGGCCATATTACCATCGAAGCAAGTCTGATAGAAGCCATTCGAAACGCAGGTGTATACAATCAGCTGGCCCAAAATCTTGCTTCCTACAACACCCTGCGGGGCGGGGCCGGTGGCTTCAAGGGATTTGTGTTTGAAGAGCTTCATGCAGCCAATGCCGCTGTAAAAGGCACCCCGATCCGTGTACTAGGCAACAACAGCCTTGCCGATTTTGCCACGCTGAAAGCTGATGGCACCCTGCAATACGCACAGGCCAAAGCAGGCTATGCAGGCCAGACAGTTGACTGGACGCCATATAAAGGCCAAACGATCATTGTAGACAAGGGAAACACAGCCCTCGCCAACCAAGCGCGGAAGGCCGGACTCGAGGTCATCGAATCCGATGTGACCCTCGCTGAAACCCAAAAACTCACCAAATGGATGCAGACCGAGTCCAGAATTATGGGCAAAACCAATTCAACTCTAGCTTCAAAGGCCTACTCCGTCAATCAGGCCGGGATTCAAAGTGCGAAGTTCGCTGCAAAAATCGGCATCGGATTCAACATTGGCAGCAATATCTTCGATGTAATGGACGGCGAAAAAGACATCGCAGAAGCGGCGGTCGATGCTGTTGTCGACACGGCAACCCTGGTGGGCGGTGCCTACCTCGGTGGAGCCGCCATGACTACCCTGGCCGGTGCAGGCACTGCATTAGCAAACACAGCCGCCGGCGGTGCAATTGTTGCCGCAGGCTCGGCTGCAGGCACCGTATTTGCAGGCACAGCCGCTGGCGGCGCTGTTGTCGCCACAGGAACTGCAGTACTCACCACGATCGGTTCGATTGGTGCAGTCGTTGCCTCTGCCCCCTTACTACCCATAGCCGCTGCGGGAGCTGCTGTCGGATTCGTATATAAAGGGCTCAAAAAGTTATTCTCGTAACGAAACTTTTCCTATCATAATATCCATATCAAAAGAAGGACTCTAATAAAGAGTCCCATTTCGCATACAAAACTCTGGCTGCTATCGAATTATCAAAGCAAACCTTCTCTTGCAATCAAATCCACATATATTAACAGCCGGGAAGAACATTTCATTCTTCCCGGCTGTCTTTTAACTCTCTATAGATTTCTCGGTTTATTTGTGTCCCTCTTCCGGCACGATGCAGATAAAGCGCAACTCACCTTCTCCTACATTTTCAAATTGATGCAATTCATTGTTCGGAACATAAGCAATGGAACCTGCTTTCACCGGATTTTTCTTGCCGTTCAAGAGCAAGGTGCCTTCTCCCTCAATCACGTAATTGATATGCGGCCAGGGGTGAGTATGCTGCGGGGTATGTCCGCCTTTTTGCAGAATAAACTCCCTCATCACATGTCCTTCCCAGCCTTCCGCCGGACCAATCAATACCTTCATGGTAGCATCTAGCGCTTCCGGATGCGTAACGATCTTTGTTTCAACCTGACTTTCATGTGAAATACTCATGCTTATCTCTCCTTTTCATCCAAATTATTTTCAGCAATGCCTGCTTCTATAGATTCTTATCCTACAGCAGACCTTTCTATTAAGAAAATTATATCACGCTGATTGTTCCCATACAATTGGCAAATATATTTCTCGCCCTCAAGTAAACAATTGTAACGCTCGAGTCCCTTCGAATTCCAAATTTCTGCTGTGTTTTCTCTTCTTTCCATTCTTTTCTTCATCTGGTTATGATAACCTATCAGTGGAAATAAATTCAAACGCAATGACCCATAAAATACGCAACACACAATGAAGAGAATATCAAAAAGCTTCCAAAAACCGGTACTCTGGAAGTAATTAATGGAGAATAAATCTATGAAGAAAAACCATATGATTCTGATCGCGGTATTGATAC
>JABXKS010000019.1 GCA_013619125.1 Clostridiales bacterium | reverse complement strand
AATTCGGTCCGTCAAAGCACCTGGAATCATGGCTGTATTTCCAGCAACCAAAATAACGGCCATGGTTTCACCGATCGCTCGTCCAATCCCCAAAACAACGGCGGCCAAGATCCCCGATTTTGCCGCTGGAATCTTTACCCGAAAGATTGTCTCGATTTTAGATGCCCCCAACGCCAAGGACCCTTGTCCATACGATTTGGGCACCGCTCGCAAGGCAGCTTCCGACACATTGACAATGGTTGGCAGAATCATAATGGTTAAAATCACAATCGCAGCCAAAAGGCTGTTGCCTCCTCCCCCCCAGATTCTATCGATCATAGGGACAAGGACAACCAACCCCCAAAAACCATAGACAACCGAAGGAATTCCAGCAAGCAATTCAATTGCTGGACGAATCATTCGCGACAAAAAATCGGGTGCGATTTCCGCCATGAAAATCGCCGTGAAAAGCCCCATTGGGACGCCAATTAGAATAGCACCACCGGTCGCCGCCAAAGAGCCAACAATCATTGGGAAAATGCCATAGATATCAGCCGAAGGCTTCCATTTTTGACCAAATACAAAGTCGAAAAGCCCGATCTTGCCAATGGCGGGCACCCCGCTTACAAAGATAAACACCGTGATCGCGACTACAGCAGCAACGGCTACCGTTGCCGAAAGGAAAAACAGCCTGCGAAAAAAAGTTTCTGTTCTCATCCTCTTTTGATGCTGTCCCTCAAAATCATTCAATTCTTTTCCAGGCATCACTTGCTTACTTCTATACTTTTCAGTCTTCAAATATGTTTCACTAGATGCTTCCATACATCCTCCTTGAATACACGGGGAAACGCCACTTCATTACCTGAAGTGACGTCCCTCCTTGAGGTGGCAGTGCTTGATTCAACTACTCAACAACCGGAATATAATGCTCAGCAACGATTTTTTGACCCTCTGGGCTCATCACGAAGTCCAAGAATATTTTTTCTAATTCACTTTTTTCGCCTTTTGTAGCCATATTCAATGGTCGAGATACACCATACACGCCAGACTTGATATTGGCTACCGTCGCTTCGGCACTGTCTACTAGCACTGCTTTTACCGTCTCATCGACGATGCCCAATGACATGTAACCAATTGCCTGTGACTTGCTTGCGATATTCGCTTTCACCGCGCCATTCCCTTCAGCAATCAATGCGCTCTCATCGACCATGGATCCTTCATCGCCTTCAAGACCCAAAATCTCTTCGAATGCGCCTCGCGTACCTGATCCATCTTCACGACTTACAACCAAAATTTCTTCGTTGGCTCCGCCAACTTCTGACCAGTTTGTCACTTCGCCCATAAAGATCTTTTGTATCTCTTCTTTTGTCAAATCCGAAACAACATTGCTTGGATGAATCACAATCGCGATTCCGTCGTACGCAATTGCGACTGGCTCAAGTCCCCAATCCAATTCTTTTTGTTTCAATTCACGAGATGCCATGCCGATTTCCGCTCCGCCTTCATTCAACATTTTCATGCCTGCCGACGATCCAATTCCTTGCACGTCAATGCGTGTTTCTGGGTACACTGCTTCAAACGCGTCCGCCAAATCTTGTGCCGGCGGTGCCACCGTTGTAGAACCCGCGATCGATAAGGTTCCAGAAAGTACGCCAGATTCTGATATTGCCGGGCCATCGTTCCCTGCGCAGCCCGCCAAGAGTGAAACCATCAATAAAATGACAATGGCCATGCTTATTCTTTTTTTCAAGTTGTAAATCCTCCTCTTATTTTGTACGAATTTTATTCCGCTTTGTTCAACAACCTAACTTTACCAAAGTACTGTTAAGTCAAAATCATCCCTTTGTAAAGTCCATGTAAAAAAAAGAAGCCTTTCGGCTTCTTCTGTTATTCGCTCTCTTCAATTGGTAATTCGACAGTAAAACAAGATCCTTCTCCCTCTTTCGAGGAAACCGAAACGCCTCCTCCATACCGGAGGACAATGTTCTTCACAATGGATAAACCTAGCCCTGTTCCGCCCCGTTTTCGTGACCGACCCTTGTCCACCCGATAAAACCGTTCAAAAATCCGTTCTTGATGTTCTTCGCTAAACCCAATACCAGTATCTTTCACTTGAATGACAACCTTCTGTGTCTCCGCTGTTACCATAAGAGAAACCTTGCCTTCGTCGGTGTATTTGATCCCATTATCCAAGAGATTAATCAATACCTGTTTGATTCGATCCCGATTTCCGAAATAGGCAACAGGTTCACCAACCCATTGAAACTCAAGGGAAATCCCCTTCTCCTCACTCACTGGTTCTAGAAGATGAACCACTTCTTTGCACAAGGCTTGTAGCGAAAATCTTTGCTGGGCAGTGTCTTGCACCATCGTTTCAATCTCGGAAAGTGATAGTATATCTTGAACCAACTCATATAAGCGTTCCGATTCTTGATCGATAATCTGCAAAAATCGATCCAACTTTTTCTGATCTTGAATGGATCCCGAACGAATGGTTTCAATAAATCCACGAATCGAAGTAATGGGTGTTTTCAGTTCATGACTGACATTTGCGACAAAGTCACTTCGCATCTGCTCCAATTTTCGAATAGACGTAATATCCTGTACCACAAACAGCACACCATATAAACGGTCCTCTTCACCCAAGTAAATGGGGTTTGCAAAGAATCGAAGCACTTGCCCTTGGTGAAATTCTCCCTCTTGCTCCATTTGAATGGATTCTCCGGTTTCAAGTACATGTTTGATCAATCGATTCACAGTATTGGATCTGATGATTTGGTAAACTGAATCTTTTTCCTCAACATCTCGATTCAACATTCTTTGCAAACTCTGATTTCGAAAAAGAACGACTCCGTCCGGATCTACGGCTAACAAGCCGTTGACCATGGCATGCAAAGTGGCTTCCAATTTAGCATTTTGTCCATGTAACTCCGCGACGGTTGCCTGAAGCTCCGTTGACATTTGATTGAATGCTTCTACAAGATCACGCATCTCATTGTCGCTTTCAACAAGAATCGTACGCCCGTAATTTCCAGCTGAAATTTCTTCTGCCGACTCCGTTAATGCACGCACGGTTTTTTGATATTGCTGAAATACCACAAAGGCCAACAAGGTTACCGCGATCGCGCTAATTAAAATCGAGAATCCGGTATTCATCCATACCCGCTCATTCATACTCCGAAATTCCTGCAAGGGAATGGCAAGTCGCATAATCTTACTTTCCCCTTGTTCTTCGAACGGCAACGCCACATAGTAAAAGTCCACTTCCAATGTTTCGCTGTAACGGCTGGCTGTTCCGACCTCAGACTGCAAAGCCTGTTGCACTTCCGGGCGATACAAGTGATTCTCCATATCTATCGGATCTGATTCTGAATCTGCAATCACGGTTCCCTCTGAATCGATAATCGTAATACGTGCGTCTAGAATCTCACCCTGTTTTTTTACAAACGTCTGCGCTGGAACAGGTGATTCTCCGGTTCTTTGGGTCAAATACAGTTCGTTGATCACGGTGTTCTGTCGAATCATTTGATTAAACAGCTCTTCCGTAAAATAATCATCTCCCATTTTCAATGCAAAAAAACCTGTTGAAAATATCGCCAGGATCAACACGATCAAATAAATGTAGAGATACTTTTTCTTCATTTTTCCACGTCCCGAAATTTATATCCCATGCCGCGAACCGTCAATATATACACGGGCTGTTTATCATCGTCCTCGATTTTCTTTCTCAATTGGCGGATGTGCACATCCACAGTTCGCGTTTCTCCGATAAAATCATAGCCCCAAATCTTTTGCAAAAGAAGATCTCTTGAAAAAACGCGTCCTGGCTTACTCGACAACAATGCAATCAGCTCGAACTCCTTTAAGGATAGTGATACTTCTTCGCCATTCTTGATGAGGGTTCGATTGGCTTTATTAATTTCAAGCCCACGATACCGAAAGATGTCTTTTTCTTCTACCGCCACGGCCTGCCGCCGCAAAGCAGCTTTCACTCGTGCTAAAAATTCACGAACTCGAAAGGGTTTGCCAATATAGTCGTCCGCACCCATCTCAAGTCCCAAAACAGCATCAATTTCTTCATTTCTTGCAGTCAACATCAAAACGGGAAGATTCATCGTTTTTGGATCCTTTCGAATGATTCTAAGAACCTCTAGCCCATCCATCTCAGGCAACATATAATCGAGCACTACCAAATCAATCCGATCAGTCAGTTGCACAAGGGCTTCCTCCCCAGTTTCCGCTTCCATTACCTCGTAACCGGCTGTTTCTAAATTCACACGAAGCAATTCGCGAATATGCTCTTCATCATCAACGATAAGAATCCGTTCCTTCGCCATTGATTCCTCCTGTTTACTGATTTCTCTATCAATTAATTATAGCATAGGAACCTTTTTTATCCGGTTTTCCATCCTAAACTTTACAAGAAAATAACGTAGACTCCT
This sequence comes from Clostridiales bacterium, assembly GCA_013619125.1. Taxonomy (GTDB): domain Bacteria; phylum Bacillota; class Clostridia; order Tissierellales; family GPF-1; genus GPF-1. The sequence continues at coordinate 15,250 of JABXKS010000019.1, read as the reverse complement.
CTACGTTATTTCATACTTTCCAATAGTGACTCTCCAATCTGCTTGATCCCATCTAGATAGTTTTCGTCAAGAATCGAAAGAGACACCAATTCACCATCCAGTTCTTCCGCAATGGTCCGGGCCTGATTCTCATCAAACTCTTCTTGATAAAACACAGTCTGAACACCCTTTTCCTTCGCCTCATCGATCACATCCATCAAATGAGACGGCGTTGCACTTTTCCCATCTTCTTCAATTACTATCATCTCCAAGTTATATTGCTCCGCAAAATAACCGAGGGATGGATGAAATAGGAGAAATTGACGATTTGCAGCAACAGAGAATCTCGACTTTAAATCTTGATCCAGTTCTTCCAAGGATAACAGGTACTCGTCCGCATGAGCGCGATACGTTTCTTCCTCCCCTGGATTGATCACAATCAACTCTTCCGTGATTCGCTCAATCATGACCTTTGTTCTGGGAATTGAAAGCCAGATATGTGGATCTCGTCCCTCAGAAGTCGGCGTTTCTACTTCTCCTTCTTCATGATCATGCGACGACATGAGCCGATCCGGATAAACCTTCGCAACCTCTTCATACAATCGAATAACGCGTTCATCTCCATCTGGATAGAGACGTTCTAAAAAGCCATCGGTTTCCGCGCCGACTCCAATCGCAAAATAACGATCCATCTTTTCCAACTCCAACAATTGTCTTGTTGTCGGTTCATAATTGGCAGGGCTATTTCCCGGCGGGATCATCACACGAACACGTACCGTATCTCCAGCAATAGTTTCCACCCATTCTTTCATGGGCGCTATCCCCACTACAATCAATGCATTCTCTTGATCTGTTGTTTCTATCGGTGCGCATCCAACAAACAATACCACGATGCCAAGAATCAATACGATCCAAATTCTCCTCATTTTGTCTCACCTCGTATAATGATTTTAGATCTAATTTTTAAGTACTTAATTATGTGTGGAAAGAGATATCCTAATGCCACATCCCCTATGACTGCTATCAGCAGGGTCTTGGCATCGGGTGAAAATGCTTTTTGTTGTATTCTGTATCATACCACGAAAAAAGGACTCTAATCTGAGTCCTCCATTTTTTTTAAAACAGTTAGGTAACCTTGTCCATATTTCAGACATCGACTGACTCGACTAATGGTTGTCGAACTAGCTCCTGTCTTTTTTTCTACTTCATGAAATGTTGCTCCCTCATGCAAATCCTTCGCAATTTCAAAACGCTGAGCCATCGCCATCAATTCATTGATGGTACAAACATCATCAAAAAATGCATGGCACTCATCCAAATTTTCCAATTTGAGTATGGCAGAGAACAAAGCTTCCTTCTGTTCTTTTGTCAAAGTCTGATGCACAATACATCCCCCCTATACTCCTATTTTACTTTACTGCGCTAGGGTTGTAAAGTTCCTTCTTGATCTTAATTCGAACCGGCTCTGCCTGCAATTCTAGTTTCCCGTTTTCTAGGTGAATCGGATGATTCGTATACAGATTGTTGACTTGTCCAGAGAAGGAAACTGGAAGTGAAATTCCGCCAACTTTTTGTTCCAAATTAAAGATGCCGATTTCCATGACTTCTCTTGTTTCCTTGATCAAGACAGAAACCCCTTCAACCCCAATCGAGACAAATCGAATCACGCCATCCTGTGTGTTCTTCTCGATGGTTGCTAGTCTTGCAAACCAGACCGCCCCTTCTTTCCAAGTTGGATTCCAGACAATCGTGTCTCGCTCAAAGAGTGTCGGTTGATGCGTGTCCCCCATTTCTTCTCCGGCATAGATCAGAGGATCCCCGGGAAGCATCCAATGAAAGGCCAACCAATTGATTCTTCGATTCAAATCTGGAATCAAATATGCAGCGCGTGGCTGATCGTGATTTTCTAAAAATCGCAATTTTCTTGCCCCCATGGGGTTCTTCGCCCCCTGGCGGTTGACCGCATCCAGATAGGCTGACAATGGATTCTTTCCTTGAAAGTAGCCTTCATATGCATGATGAATATCATAGTCGTAGGTAATATCAAAGGCTTGATAAAGCTCGGCATCTGACGCGGCATAAAAGCCACGATCCCGCACTTCTTGCACAAAATGTCCATGAACCGACTCCGCCAACCACAATGTATCCGGCTTCACATGATCGACACGCTCTTTCGCTTTCACCCAAAATGAGACAGGAACCAGGCTTGCCACGTCGCATCGAAAGCCGTCAACGCCCAATCCTCTCCAATAGGAAAGTATATCAATCAATTCTTCCTGTAGCTCAAGATTCTGAAAATCCAAATCGATGATATCTGACCAATCAGCGATTTTATTCCCAAATTTCCCCTCTGGCGTTCGATAATAGTATTCTGGATGATCGTTTCGAAACACTGCGTCATGTGCCGTATGATTGTATACCACATCAATCATGCACCTCATGCCTTCCTCGTGAATGGCTTGCAGCAAGGCTTGAAAATCATCCAAGCTTCCCAACTCCGGATTGATCTTGCGATAATTGCTAATGCTGTATGGAGAACCCAGGGTTCCCTTTCGATTCACGATTCCAATCGGATGAATGGGCATCAGCCAAATGACTTCCACGCCCAATCCTTTGATTCGCTTTAAATCCGGGATGATTGCCTGAAAACTGCCTTCCTCTGTATGATTGCGCACAAAGATTTCATAAATAATTGTTTTGCTCATGCTTCCACCTCCAAATCTATCGTAGCAGAAATTACGATTCAATGCAATCGGTTGCATTCACTTGAAATTCAAATTAATTCAACTCACCCTATATTATTGCCCTTTCGTAGGAAAACGCTTCTCTTCTATCGAAACTCATGATATGATGAAAAAAAATTAAGGAGGCTCCGATTGAAACAACAACTACGACATCAAATCGCTAAATTTGCAAGTTATATGGAAATCTTAGTTGCCGGAATTACGCTTATTGCGGTCGTCCTCTACTCACTCATGCTCTTAACCGAGCTCCCCGAACTCAGCATGACCTTGCGTGGTGTCGCATCAACATTGCCCCTCGACAAGTTTTTAAACGAGGTTTTGCAGGTAGTCATCGTAATTGAGTTTGTCAAGATGCTTGCGAAGCACACCCCTGAAAGTGTGATTGAGGTCTTGCTCTTCGCCATTGCCAGAAAACTGATTGTCGACCACAACATCGATGCACTTCAATTGTTCATCGGTGTCATCGCGATCGCCGTTCTTTTCGCAATACGAAAGTTCTTGAATGTCACGGCTCGGGAAAGCGAAGACGGCATGCTTGTAAGCGGCGGTTCTTCCTTGAAAAGCGCATTTGAACTTTGCAACGGAGCCCTGCAAGTCGATGAATCCATCCACGGCGACACTCTTGCCGGCATGATTCACAACTATGCAAAAGAACATGATGAAAAAATCGCTGTTGGGTACACGGTGAAAATTGGCAATGTCCGTTTCCAAGTGTATTCCATGGACAACGGATTAATCAAATTGGTTCAAATCATCAAATAAAAAAGCAAGTGCAAGCCTTCAACTGATAGGTTGTAGCCTACACTTATAGAGAAACAAAAAAAGATCTCCCTAGGGAGATCTTTTGCTTTACTCACTATCTTATTGATCGTCCCCGAATCCAATACCAATCCGACGAGCCGTTTGAAGCAAATCACTATCCAATGCAACACCTTTTCGATTTGAACTTGGCGCGCCAATCGCAGTATCCTTACCGGCAACCTCATCCAGATCCACTGTTGTCAATTTATTATCTTTCATGGCAACCATTACGTTGAATTTTCCCTGCATTGCCAATTCAACCGCAGTTGAACCGTATAAAGTTGACAAAACTCGGTCATATGCTGTTGGCGATCCGCCGCGTTGCATATATCCCAATACAGTTGCACGTGTTTCCATGCCTGTTCGCTTTTCAATCTCTTCCGCGACTTGATTTCCAACTCCGCCCAAACGAATTTGATCCGGGCTGTCTGCAACAATCTTCTTCACAAAAACATCGCCGCCAATTGGCTTAGCGCCTTCGGCAACCACCACGATGGAGAAGTTTCGACCGCGGCTTCTTCGCGTATTAATCTTTTCAACAACTTTTTCAATATCGTATGGAATCTCTGGAATCAAAATAACATCAGCACCGCCGGCAACCCCTGATTCCAAGGCAATAAATCCAGAATCACGTCCCATAACCTCTAGAATCAATACACGGTCATGTGATGCCGCTGTAGTATGCAACTTGTCAATGGCTTCCGTTGCAGTTGTTACCGCCGAGTTAAAACCAAATGTAATATCTGTTCCAACAATATCATTATCAATTGTTTTTGGAACGCCAATCACATTAATTCCCTTTAATCCATAATCCCGTGCTGACTTCAAGGAACCATCTCCACCGATCACAATCAAACAATCGAGTCCCATATCTTTCATTCTCTCTACACATTCATCCGACTTATCAACATAAATGATGCTGCCGTCTTCTTGCTTCTCTGGAATCGCAAAAGTATTCGTTTTATTTGATGCACCCAAAATTGTCCCGCCACGATGAATCAAACCTGATGTGTTCTCGCGGTTCAAGTTCATCACATCGCCTTCCAGCAATCCTTTGTATCCATCTCTAAATCCAACAACTTCGATCCCGTTATTCAACGCTGTTTTCATGATTCCACGAAGAACAACATTTAACCCTGGGCAATCCCCACCGGCTGTTAATACCCCTATTTTTTTCATAATACACACACCCCTATTTTTTTCATTCTTGACACACCCACTAAACATTTTCTATGGTATTTTATCATATGTTAAATACTGCTTTCAAGCGCTATTCACACGGTTTCATCAAACATCGGTTCTCATGACCGAATACTTCTTCTTTATCTTCCATACCCGATAAAGTTTTTCTTGTTGCTACCCCCGGATTTTTTGATTCTACTCTTTCGCGCCTTGCTTTACGAAAGCGGTTTAAATCAATGGTTCAGGCCGTTTTTTTCTGAAACCGATCCCATATCAGCCAGGGTCACAATCTCTTGCCGCACGCTAGGTTTTGTAAACGACAGACCGCAGTCCCTTTTCTTCCCCGCGCATAATTTTCCCAATATTTTTCCGATGAAGGAACACAGACAATCCAATTAATCCCACCGCAATTCCTATGGGTACAGCATGCATCGTCAAATAAATCGAGAATCCTAAAAACACCAGCAACATTGCATAGGTACCAAAAACAATATAATCCGTTGCGATTGTTACCAAAATAATCGCCAGAACACCGACTACCGCCATGCGCCAATCAATCATCGCCATCACACCGACTAGAGAAGCCGTTCCTTTTCCTCCGCGAAACCGCATAAAGAAAGGGAAATCATGCCCTAAGATCACGCCTCCACCTGCCATATACTTCCAATGCAAATCCGCATGACTCAAATTAAAAAGCGCGCCAATTACAAAAATAGCCGCAACCGCTTTTAAAATATCAATCAAAGTAACAGAGGCTCCAATCTTCCATCCGAATGTCATTGTTGCATTGGATGCGCCAGAATTCTTGCTCCCAACCGTCCGAATATCCATGCGTTTCAGCCTCCCAATCAGATAAGCGGTTTGAATGCATCCAAATCCGTATCCGATCAGCGGAATCAACCAATTTTCCATCGCATCTCCTCCCTTTTTTTATTATACCCTCTTTCTGATTGAAAAAAAAAGGAAGTTACAGAAATGTGGTATAATAATCCAAGTTGAAAGGAGCTATTATGATCACGATTTATTATGAAGATTCTCATTTGCTTGTTGTAGAAAAACCACCCGGCATGCCCGTACAATCCGATCCAACCGGCGATCCCGACCTGCTGGCTGTCTTGTCCGAACAAGTCCATCACCCGCTCTGGCTAGTCCATCGCCTGGATCGACCTGTCGGCGGTTTGATTGTATACGCCAAAACAAAAGAAGCTTGCGCTCGTTTATCCACCGCATGGCAAGAAAAGCGGATTCAAAAATCCTATACGGCTGTTGTCTGCGGGACGCCTGAAAACGAGGAAGCGGAGTGCAAACACTATATTCGAAAATGCAAAACCATCAATCGCTCGAAAATCGAAGCCACTCGAGTAGCCTATGCCAAACGGGCGGTTCTTCGGTACCGCGTGCTTGATCGCTGCTCATCTAGTGAGTTCGGTCCCCTTGCTTTGGTTCATATCGACTTGGAAACAGGACGCCATCATCAAATTCGCGTTCAGCTTTCCCATATTGGTTTGCCGATTTGGGGCGATACCAAGTACAACAAAGCCTTTACGAAGCGTAAGGTTTGGAGTCAAATCGCATTATGGTCTACCCATCTCCGCTTTGATCATCCGGTGACTAAAGAAACTCTCGAGTTTTCAATTGTCCCAAGCGTTGAACCTTTTTCAACCTTTAAGGAGAATGATCAATGAAAAAGATATTTATTTCAGGACTTCTTTCACTGCTCCCTCTTGGACTGACAATCTTCTTGATTCAAGTTGTTTTCCAATGGGTCGATGCTTTGGGCAGCCAAATCGTTAGGCAATTTACCGATCTGGAGATTCCAGGTTTAGGCTTTTTGCTCACCCTTGGCGTCGTCTTCTTCGCAGGTCTTTTTATGCAAGTCTTTGTCGGAAAAAAAATCCTTTCTTTGATGGACACACTCATTGAAAGAATCCCTTTGATCAACCACCTATATCATGGGATCAAGGGCGTCACCGATTCATTCAGCCAAGTGCCCGATCGCGAGTTTTCTATGGTTGTTCTCGTTAAATACCCGACACCTGAATTTGAGAGCATCGGTCTAATCACCAATGAGTCCGTTTTAATTGAAGGCAATAAAAAAGTTGCCGTTTTTATACCGACAACTCCGAATCCCACAAATGGATTTCTTGTGCTGGCCGATCTGGAAGACTTGACGCCCCTTGATATCCCGGTTGATGAAGCACTCAAATCTGTCATCTCCATGGGAAGTGTTTGGCCCAAAAAATACCAAGCAAAATCTAATACCCAATCCTCCAACGGGATTGAATCCTAGAAATTCTAAACTCGGGAATTTTGATGACAAAGGAATCAATCAAAAGAGATTTCTTCGACATGATCAATCCCGTTTTCATCAAAAAACACCTCGATTAAAACAATCTTCTCAACGGTTCCGGCAATCGGTTGGAACCGTTGTATCGCATTTTCAACTACATGGATTATTTTTTCATCCGGTACAGCTATCGCTATCGAACAATGGGGCATCCATTGTTCTTTTTTATAGTGTTTATCTCCCTTTGCTGAAAACTCCTGCAGAGATTGATATAGGTTCTCATGAACTTGAAGAAAATTCTTGGACGGCAGCGGAGTAAGAAAAACTGTATTGGTGGTCGGAAAAACACCCACACTATCGAACTGAATCGAAAAAGGAACTGTCGATTTCAAGAAATTTCGAAATGCATCCAAAAATATCGTTCGCTCCACTCCCTGAAACAACCCCAAGGAAATATGCGGTCGATTGCCTGGAATTCGGATCATTGAATCATCAAGATTCTCCTGTTTCAACCTCGTCCAAAATTCAAATATCTGTTTTTCAGTTTCTTCATCAAACATCGCTATAATCGCAAACATGTTTTCCTCCTCTATACGCTTGCCCCTTGTCTTGCATCTCCTTGAATCACCGCACTGCCAACCACTTCATCTCCACGGTAAATTGCAATAATCTGACCAGGCGCGGGTGCTCGTGCCGATGTACTCACTATCATGATTCCCTCTTCCATACTCGAAACCGGATATTTCGGACCCCATTGGCACAGTTTCACATCCAATTTCTCATGTTCTTCAACGGGTACCAACCATCGAAGTTCGTGAAACCGAATTTGACTCGTCCACACTTCAGATTCTAACCCCAACCATAAGGTGTTTTCACTAGCGTCCAACTTTGTCACCACAAACTCTTCCTCTTTGGTCCATTGTTGCAATCCCTTCTTTTGCCCAATGGTATAACGGGCTAAGCCCTGATGACGTCCAAGTATTTTTCCCGTCCGATCACGAACAGGTCCCGACTGCATCGTTGAGGGCATACATTTTGCCAAATAGGTAAGATGATCGCCCTTGTCAATAAAACAAATTCCCGTACTATCCTTCTTTTCAAAGACTGGAATCTTCCGATCCCTCGCTAATTTTCGTACCTCATCTTTTGATTCAAACTCTCCCAAAGGAAAGATCAAATGCGCCAATTGCGATTGCGTCAAGCGGCTCAAGACATATCCTTGATCTTTGCGGCTATTTCTCGCTTGAAGCAGATGAACCAATTCGGTATCTGACTCCCGTTTCAATCGTGCGTAATGTCCCGTTGCAAAAAAATCCGCCCCTTGTCTGATAGACCAATCCATCAGCAAACCATACTTGATTTGCGGGTTGCAATACTGACATGGATTGGGGGTTTCTCCCCTTTCATACGCCTCCAAAAATGGTTTGACCACTTCAATTTCAAATTCCTCACTCAGATCTGCAATATGATGACGGATTCCAAAAAAATCCGCAACTTCTTTCGCGCTTTGAATGGCATCTTCAAATCCGATTGAACGCAACTTCATCGTAACGGCCTCAACTGTATAGCCGGCATCAATCAACATGCTCGTCGCCACTGCACTATCCACTCCGCCACTTAAGGCGATCATTACTCGCTTTCCCATAGGTACTCCTTTTCATTCCTGTCACTTTATTATACTATAAAACAATAAAGGAGGCGCTATATTGAAGAAGGAATGGAAACTCACCAAGGAACAGCAAGCGCAAACTATCAAAGCGGTGCAAACCTATTTTTCAGAAGAACGGCAAGAAGAAATCGGCGACTTGGCCGCACTCCTGCTCATTGATCAACTTGTGCCTGTACTTGCTGGCTCATTTTACAATCAGGGTGTTAACGATAGTATCGAGCGTGCTCAAAATCATATCGAAGAATTATATGCATTGGAGATTCCCTTGCCTTAGGGAAATCCAATGTTTTTTTCTTATATTGAATAATTATTATAATTCCTTTATAATAATGCCTAATAGAACTGGAGGCGATCCCATGAATTTTAAATGCGGTAAACAAGAAATTTCATTTTCTCTCGATCAATGGAAAAATCATTCCATTCTGGAAGCGAGCCAAACCAATCAACAAAGCGAAGTAACTCATATCAAGGATGCTTTGCTTCATCCCATTGGATCAAAGCCTTTGCATGAATCGATTTGTTCAGATGAAACAGTCTGCATTGTGGTTTCCGACATCACACGGGCTTATCAGCGCATGTGGGTTTATCTGCCCCTCCTGATAGAAGAACTAGAAAAAGCAAATATTCCAGATGAAAATATTTTCTTTCTTTCCGCCAATGGCACCCATCGTGACCAAACGGAAACGGAACACCGAAAATTATTGGGAGATACCTTATATGATCGCTTTATGATCGTTGATCATTGTGGAACGGATTCTGCTTCGGTAAAATCTGTCGGCGTCACCCAGTACGGAAATGAAATCAAACTCAACCGCCGAGCCCTGCAGGCGGATCATATTATTCTCACCGGGGCCATTGTTTTTCATGATCTGGCTGGTTTTGGCGGGGGACGCAAATCGCTCTTGCCGGGAATCGCCGCGACAGAATGCATTCAGCGAAATCACCGACTTGCTTTAGTTGGTGATCAAGGAGACATTCATCCAGACATAGGCAGTGGAAAAATGGAGAAAAATCCTCTCAATCGTGAAATGCAGGAAGTGGCGGATTGGATACAACCAACCTATATTTTTAATGTCGCCATTGGCGGAGATGGATTGATCAGCCAAGCTTTTGCGGGTCATTACCGTTCTGCTCATGAAGCGGGTCAGGCATTTGTTCGCAAACAAGATGGGCAATGGATCGACAATCAAGCCGACCTTGTTATCGGATCCGCCGGCGGTCACCCGAAAGATATCAATCTCTATCAAGCCACAAAAGCAATCAGCAATATGATTGGCGCTGTAAAACCCGGCGGCACGTTGCTTCTCTTCGCTGAATGCGCGGAAGGATATGGCAACCCTCAGGTCGAAGAAATTCTGCTTTCTCCCGAGACGCTTCCTGTTCTCGCAAAAAAAGTATCGGAAAATTTTTCCGTTGCCCGATATATTGGATATTGGACACGCACCCTCACTAAACAAGTGGAAATCCTTCTGGTATCCTCTTTGCCAGCAGAGCCACTAGAGCAAATTGGCATTCGGAGTTTCGACAATGCCGAGTCCGCCTATGACTATCTGAAAAACAAATCTGAAATCAAATCGGTACTCGCAATTCCGAAGGCCGGACAGGTTTACGCCCAATGGAAGGGAGCAACACAAGATGATTAAACTAGCCAAACAATATCAAGACACCATTTCAAGCGCCATGGGAAACGCCGCTACACTTTCTGGCCCCGCTGATAATTTGATCAATTTGAGTATCGGCGATCCCGATCAAATCACCTATGAAGACGTGATCAGCTCTGCCATGATGGATGCAAAGGACGGACACACAAAATATACCCACGCCCTGGGCGACCCCGAGTTGCGCAATGCGTTACATGATCATTTTAAAACCGGATATGGATTGTCGATCCCAATCCACGAAATGCTCATGGTGGTCGGGGCATGCCACGGCATGTACTTAGCCTTGAAGGCCCTATTAAATCCAGGAGATGAAGTGTTGGTTCCCGAACCCTACTTTACCCCTTACTTGCAACAAGTCACCCATAACCAAGGTATTGTTGTTCCGGTTCCGACTGAAGCGTCCAACGGCTTTCACCTGACCGTTGAAGCACTTGAATCCGCGCTTACAGACAAAACAAAAATTCTAATCCTTAACAATCCAAACAATCCAACGGGCGCTTCATTAACAAAAGAGGAATTAACGCAAATCGTATCCTTCGCGCAAAAAAACAACCTCATCATTCTATCCGATGAGGTATATCGCGGATTTAGCTTTGACAAAGCGTTTACCCCCTTGTATCAAATCGAAGGCGCAAGAGAACGAACCCTTGTCCTTGGAAGCTTTTCCAAAGATTATGCCATGACCGGCTGGAGAATCGGCTATGTGTTCGGTCCCGAGCACGTCATTGATTGCATGCGAGAATTAAACGAAGGGATTTGTTTTACGGCTCCATCCATTTCCCAAAGAGCCGCTCTTCACGCATTGACACACCATGAAGCAATTCTTGACGATCTTCGAAAAGAATACCAAGCCCGTGTCAATTACGTCCACGAACGCGTTCAATCGGTACCCGGCATGTCTTTACACAAGCCCGAAGCAACCTTCTATCTCTTTGCCAGCATCAAGGAAACAGGATTATCCTCCGATGCATTTTGTGAAAAAGCATTGAAGGAAGCCCAAGTCCTCTTTTTACCTGGAACCGCCTTTGGCGCCAGCGGCGAAGGATTTGTACGCATCGCTTGTACGGTAGATATTCCGAAACTGAAGGAAGCTTTTGATCGACTTGAAACACTGCTCTATTAAGAAAGCACGCATTGCGTGCTTTCTTTTTTTTCAACTCTTACAACAAAATCTTCTTGATTCAAACACTTTCAATAACACCGCAAACTTGCCCCTTAAAAATGAAACGACGTCTGATGAAGTGACATCCTCACTCACCATCATGTTTCCTCATCTTTACTTGTAAATCAAGTTGCCGATACGAATCTATGGCGATGATTTCTCCCAGCTCCACTTCAATGGGGTGGAGGAAATTTGGACCATCCAACACAACAGTATGGAACTCTCCGTTCTCCCCGCAGGCATCCACCCCCATGGCTTCAAACTCTTCAATCAAATTTTCATTGAAAATCTCTCCCAAATATCGCTCCGGTACTCGTCTGGTATCAATCGTAACGATCCGAGCGACAAATCCCGCCCGTACAAATTCGCGAATCAAATTTCGTCTCGACTCTTGCCACAAGGGAAGCACCGCTTCCATTCCTGTCGTTTCACAAACCCGTTCAACCCAGCCCCGATGTTCTGCAAGATCAATATCGCCAAAGATGCCACAGTGAACGCCTCGTTCACGTTTTTTACGCAAATATCCAAGAAACTCTGTTTCATAGTCGCTCCAGGTTGCATTTCGAAACTCCCAGGTTTTCCCCAGGGCATCGGCTTGCGCCTTTAGAAGTGCTGTCCTCAATCCATGGCTTCTCGAACGTTTTCCGCCTTCTTCAATCATCGTAAACAAGAAGGGAACTCGCATGCCCTCCATTTCTGCCCGATAAAGAGCCAAGCAACTATCCTTGCCTCCACTCCAAGATGAAAATCCTATTTTTGGCATTCTAACCCCTCCACTACAATCCACCTTTTAACTATCCTTCATGACCCGTTAGAATCAAGAAGTCTCGCATTCCATCATTTCTTCTTCTGGTTCCTTCTTTGATGACAATTTCTCGTTTCAACGCCTCTGATTTCGTTTCAAATCGCTCTTAATATACCTCTATCACCGGTCCACGCCCTTTAATGTATTTGGCTCCCTTTCCAGCGTTGTGTGCGACTAGACGCTTATCCAAGTTAGTTGCCCACCCGGTAGAATGGATTTTGTCCTTCCTTGCAATATTCAACCCATATACATGTCATCCGCTCTTTATTTTTATTATAGTGATTCTAGAGGATCCGAACAACAACTAGCGCAGTTAATCCCGTAGCAAAACTTCTCCAAAGAATGTCGATAATCGACAACCGAATCGACCAATTCTCCAAAACAGCCAGATTCGTCAAAGCATAGGTGCCAGTTGCAACGAATCCAAAGCCCGCTCCCCGAAGAAAAGCCATCAATCCGTCACCGCTTCCCGCCATCGGCATGATCACAAAATAGACAAGCCCTGCCGCATAAACAGGATAAAACAATGCTGCGGCAAACCAATTCGTCTGTGCACGCATCAATTCTTTCATTTCTCTTTTATACAGTTTTCGGGTTATTCCGCCCAACCAGATTAAATCAATACAAACAAATATAATCAGTGTAATCGAAAACATCGCTTCACCTCCTAAAAATGTCATACCCTAAATTTCGCAAAATATGATTTCTGGAAATTTCGTCATATTTTTCATTTCAGGTTCCTGTATACTAAAGATACAATCCACTCCGGAGGTCGATTGATGAACCATAACACTGTGATTCAAATCCAAAAAGTATTGAAGGCAATTGAAGAAAATATTGAGGAACCATTGGATCGAAAGGCTTTGATAGAAATGACCTATCTTTCATCCACTGCGTTTTATCCTTTGTTCCGCACCCTGATTGGAACAAGCCTAAAGGATTATATCCAACGCAGACGCCTCTCTGAATCCTGTCGTACTCTCATTGGATCAGACAATAACATCCTCTCTATTGCTTTGCAATACCAATACGAGAGCTATGAGAGCTATTCACGAGCCTTCAAACGCCTAACGGGTGTAAGCCCGCGCCAATATCGCAAGGCAGGCATTCTCACTGCTCCCTATGGACCCGTCACAATCATAAAATCACAAACCAAAGGAGACTTAGAAATGAATAGAAGAATGAATCAAGATGAGATCAAGGAAGCCTTACATGCCAATTCCGGTTTTTTACTCGACATCGATATCGATGAATTTGAAGCAATCAATCGTAAATTCGGACGAGATGCAGGTGATTTCATCTTATCGGAATTGCCAAATCGTATTCGAGCATTGCTTAACAAGCATGCGCTCTCGACCGATGTCATCCGAATCCATAATGACGAGTTCCTGATCCCATTACCAAAGAATAATCAACTTCTGTCTATTCTCGTCGATGGGATTCTAAGCCGTGCAAGACAAGTCTTTGCGTATCGCGGAAATGAAATCCGACTTACTGTCAGTATCGGTATCACCCCCTACGAAACTAGCCAAGAATGGGAAGCCCCTGTTGCCAATGCCAAAGCAGCCGTACAAATTGCCAAACAACAAGGAAAAGACCAAGCTTGTCGGTTATAAGAAAAACCGGAATCTATCGATTCCGGTTTCTTTATCAATTATCCAATGCTTGATTAAAATATACGATCGCTTTCGTTAAGTCCTCTTTTGGTATTCTTGCAATTGAATCACCAAGCGTCAACTCACACACGAGCTCACCATTGTCCCGCATCCGAAGATTGGGAATCAAACCGATTCCAAATTTCTCGACCGTCTTTACGGCTGCTTCCTCCACAATCCCACGTTCCACTCGGAAAACAAGGTGAAACATATTGGTTTGCGGTATCTCTGGCTTTGTAAATAGCTGTTCTGATTCATTCAATAGAGCTGCCACTTCCTTTGCTGATTCCCAGTAGCGTTCCATCTTCCCATGGCGCCTGTCAAAATTGCTCCATGCATTCAAAATATAGGGATGCAAAGATATGATATCTCCACCGTGACGACGCTTCCAGACTTTCGCTTGCGAGCGGAAAGATTCCGAACAAAGCAACATGGCCCCCGCAATGCCTCCAATCCCTTTATAGAAAGAAACATATACCGTGTCAAACAGCGCGCAGATTTCTTTCTCGGTTTTCCCATAATACGGCGCTGCTTCCCACAACCTGGCACCGTCAAGATGAATCGCGATTCCTCGTTCTCGACAGTATTCTGTAATGGCAACCAATTTCTTCCATTCTGGCAGCAATCCTCCAATTTCCCGTTGTGGCAACTCAATTAACAAGGCCGAATACGGAACTTGGATTGCTTTCAAATCTTCCAAGGTAAAGAGTCGTCCCGCTTCCCCCAATAGAATCGTTTCGATCCCGTGCAATTTCTTGAGCCCGTCTTCTTCGTGAATTTCAAGATGGCAAAGGGGATGATAGGCAACACGCTTGACTCCCTTTCGATCACACCAGATCCGAAGCGCAATCTGCTGCGCCATGGTGCCGCTTGGAAAGAATACGGCAGCTTCTTTGCCGCATAGATTTGAAATCTTGTGCTCAAAATCTGCAATCACAGGGCCTGAACCATATATGTCCGCAACCTTATACCGTCCCTCAGCGAATTCAACCGCGTCATGCAACGCGTTTATTTCACGCGGACCATGTCCGGTCACCTGGTATTTCGCACTCCGATAAGCTTTCGTAATATCCAAAAACATCTCCTCCTTTTATATATAAAAAGTGTATCAAAAAGAAAAGCATATTTCTAGGGTATTACCAAACTTTTACAAAATTTCATTCTCCCATTCCTACTGCCTGTTAATCGCCAAATCACTACGAAAAAGCGGGGGACTCAGCCCCCCGCTCTTAAAACAAACCTTTTAATTTTTCAGCGGCACCACCAAGATCGACGCCTCCACTTTTCCTTTGCAAGACTTTTTCC
>JABXKS010000018.1 GCA_013619125.1 Clostridiales bacterium | reverse complement strand
TATATAGCCATGTTGGTAAAGGGAAGGATAGTGAGAAGAGTTACAATGATAACATCATTGATTTTTATTACGATCCGGAAAGTGAAATAGTAAGTTTTGTAGCCATGAATGATGGAAATTGGAGTTTGTATGCACTAAAAGAGGGCGAAGATACTCCTGATCTCATGGACACAACAGGAACCGTAAAAAACACGACGTCTATGTTAGAAACCTCCGATTATCTAAAAAAGGATACGGAACAACTCACCGTAATTCAAAGGGATGGTTCTCTCTATATCATTGAAGAGGGAGAAGAAAAGTGTGTAAAGAAATTCCATGGTCTATATGACGAGAAGTTCACTGGATATCGCCCTATCGGATTTTCACCAGATGGGAAGTATTTAGTTTATCATTCAATGGAACATATAACACCGCTAGGAACCATTGTTGAAGGAGTAATCAATGATTCTTATGGGAATGATTATATAATGGAGTTAAATAGCGGTAAAAGCACTAGATTTTTAAACGTATCAGAGATCCAATGGATTTCCGAGTAGGAGTTGTCCGGAGAATTAGAACATAATAATCACATGCTATCAGCATGTGATTATTATGTTGCTTCTTATTTACTTTTTTGGTGTTTTGCACGTTAAAATGGAAGCTGTTGAAAATTTCTGGCGTTCTGTTTATTCCTCTTCCTCTGGTGGGCTTTCCGTTTTATTGGCAACAGATTGTAGCATGCCCATAATGGTGTCAAGTGGATCTTTGAAATAAGCAAGCCGACCAACCCCGGGAATATCTTGGGGTGGCATGATTACAGTGCCACCATTATCGACGATTTGCTCCAGCTTTTCGTCTAAATCATTGACATTGATGGTGAGAATGACTTTTTGATCATACTCCCCGGCGGGCATAAATCCGCCATCGATACCCGAAACATCTTTCCCCGTATCGATGAGATGATAGTCGAGGTGTTCATAAATTTCAAAGGTCCAACCAAAGCAGGCGCCATAGAAAGCCTTTGAAAGTTCAAAGTTGTTCGATTCAATTTCAAAGTGCACGATTTTACTCATTCAACTCTCCTTTCTTGCATGTTATTCTTCATAATATATCTATCCGAAAATCAGCTGGATAAACGGAGAGTCGAATTGGTTGCAAACATACGTTTGTGTTATAATGAAAAAATAAGGAGGCGTTGTTATGTTGGATTATATCATTGGACGTGTGGAAGAGATTTTAGATCATGCATTGATCGTCGATCGAGACGGTTTAGGCATTGTTGTTCATAGTGCTGGTTCAAGTTTACATTTGTTGCAAATCGGAGAAGAAGCGAAATTATATACGGAATTACAGATTCGAGACGATCAAATTCATTTGGTCGGCTTTTTAAGTCGAGAAGAGAGAGCCATGTATCGACTATTATTGAGTGTTTCAAAGGTAGGACCAAAGGCGGCGATGGGGTTGATGACCGGATTGCCTTTGGATTTGTTGCAAGGAGCAATTTTGTCAGAAGATGACAAAGCGTTGTCTGCTTGCCCTGGCATTGGCAAGAAAACCGCCGAACGTATTATATTTGATCTCCGTGGAAAGATTGAAGGCTGGGTTCCGACAGGGAATACGCAGGGAACCTTGAAAATTCCTGCGATTACGGAAGCCACTGAAGGATTGATGGCTCTTGGATATTCGAGAACCGAAGCCATGCATGCCTTAAATAACGCGAAAGAGATGACTGAGGAAAGTACAGCGAGCCAGTTGATTCGTGCTGCGCTTCGGAATCTGGTTCGGTAGGAGGAAAATATGGATGGATTGATCAATAGCCGGATTACCACACAAAACAAGCGGTCAGAAGATCGCCCTATCGAAAAGAGCCTGCGTCCCTTGCGGATGGAGGAATATATTGGACAGGATAAGATCAAGAATCAATTGCGGATCTTTATTGATGCGGCAAAGGCGCGGAATGAGTCCTTGGATCATGTGCTTTTTTATGGTCCGCCGGGGCTTGGGAAAACAACCCTCGCGAGTATTATTGCTCATGAAATGGATGTACAGTTAAAGATTACATCGGGTCCCGCAATAGAAAGACCTGGAGATCTAGCCGCGATTTTGACAACCTTGGAAGAAGGCGATGTCTTATTTATCGATGAAATTCATCGGTTGAACCGTGTGGTTGAAGAGGTGCTTTATCCGGCCATGGAGGATCACGCGATCGATATCGTGGTGGGAAAGGGACCGAGTTCCCGTTCGATTCGCTTGGATCTGAATAATTTCACTCTAGTGGGAGCGACAACGCGGGCTGGATTATTGAGTTCGCCTCTTCGGGATCGTTTCGGCATGATTTGCAAATTGGACTTTTACTCCCCTGAGGAATTGGAGATAATCGTGACTCGGTCCGCGGATATATTGGACGTGGAGATTGATGTCAAGGGCGCTGGCCAAATTGCGAGACGGTCGCGGGGAACACCGCGAATTGCCAATCGCTTATTGAAACGGGTTCGAGATTACGCGCAAGTGGTTCATCAGGGAGCCATTACATCCGGTATTGCTGGTAAGGCTTTGGAATTGATGGAAGTGGATTCCATGGGATTAGACCATGTGGATATTCGCTTGCTTCATACAATCTTATTGGATTTTGCGGGGGGACCAGTCGGTTTGGATACACTCGCGGCTTCCATCGGCGAGGATTCTTCCACGATTGAGGATGTTGTTGAACCCTATCTTTTGCAAATTGGTCTTCTGCAGCGAACCCCACGTGGCAGAATCGTAACAGCGAAGGGGAAAAAATACTTTGGAGAAGTGCTTGATTCTGACCTGATATCAATGTTAGAATAAATATTTGCAGAAGACGATAAAAGGATGAGGATATGAATACAGGATTAAAACGTACAGATTATGATTTTGAGCTACCCAAAGAGTTGATCGCGCAAACCCCCCTGACCGAGAGAACCCATTCTCGCTTAATGATCGTAGATCCGGAAAAATCGGGTGTCGAACACCGTCGATTTGATCAAGTACTCGATTATTTGGAACCGGGAGATTGTTTGGTTTTAAATAATACACGGGTGTTGCCGGCTCGGCTATTTGGTCGAAAGGCAGGAAGCGGCGGAAAAGTTGAGTTGCTGTTATTGAAACAAGAAGACGGGGATCTGTGGGAGACCCTTGTGAAACCGGGACGCAATGCGCGAGTCGGACAGCGGATTGAATTTGGCGACGGACGTCTTCAGGCCGTTGTGGAGGGACTTGGAGAACAAGGTGCTCGCATGATTCGGTTTGAATACGCGGGAATCTTCGAAGAGATCTTGGATACCTTGGGCGAGATGCCTTTGCCACCCTATATTACGGAGCGTTTGGAAAATCAGGAACGCTATCAAACCGTTTATTCGAAGGAGAAGGGATCGGCCGCGGCACCGACAGCAGGGCTTCATTTTACAGAAAGCTTGATGGAACGGATTCGAGAGAAAGGAGTAAAGATCGCCTTTCTTACTCTTCATGTTGGATTGGGCACCTTTCGTCCAGTAAAGGAAGATAATATTTTGGATCATGAGATGCATGCGGAATTTTATCGACTTGATGAAGAAAATGCTCGCTTGATCAATGAAACGAAGGATGCGGGACACCGTGTGATTGCGGTGGGAACCACCAGTACGAGAACCCTGGAATCAGTTGTTAACGAGGAAGGCCGCGTACAAGCCGGCAGCGGATGGACGAGCATCTTTATCTATCCGGGTAAAGAGGTTCGCCTTGTCGATGGATTAATAACAAACTTTCACTTGCCGGAGAGCACTCTTTTGATGTTGGTCAGCGCAATGGTTGGCCGGGAACGAATTTTAGCCGCATATCGTACTGCGGTCGAGGAAAAATATCGCTTTTTCAGCTTTGGGGATGCGATGATGATCACAGGAAAGCAGAGGAACCAAGATGGAGAGTAGTATTCGATTTGAGTTGATTAAAGAAGATAAATACACAAAGGCTCGTTTGGGCAAACTGCATACGCCTCACGGGGTGATTGAAACACCAATTTTTATGCCGGTGGGAACGAAAGCCACGGTAAAGACCATGACGCCGGAGGAATTGAAAGAGATTGGGTCTCAAATTATTTTGAGCAATACCTATCATCTGTATCTACGGCCGGGTCATGATTTGATCAAAGAGGCTGGCGGTCTTCATAAATTTATGCACTGGGACGGTCCGATCTTGACAGATAGCGGCGGATTCCAAGTATTCAGCTTGGGCGATTTAAGAAAGATAACAGAAGAAGGGGTCAAGTTTCAATCTCATATCGATGGCAGTCGTCATTTTATCTCGCCAGAAAAGTCCATCGAGATTCAAAATGCCTTAGGATCTGATATTGCTATGGCATTTGATGAATGCGCGCCGTACCCGGCGTCTCACGACTATGTAAAAAACTCCTTGGAGCGAACGACGCGTTGGGCGAAGCGCTGTATCGACGCGCATCAGAATCCTAATCAAGCGCTGTTTGGCATTGTTCAAGGTGGGATGTACAAGGATCTGCGAGAGCAGAGCGCCAAGGAATTGGTTGCTCTGGATTTTCCGGGTTACGCCATTGGTGGATTGAGCGTTGGGGAACCAGCGGAAATGATGTATGACATGTTAGATTTCACGGTTCCTTTCTTACCGAGAGAAAAGCCTCGCTACAACATGGGCGTTGGAACTCCGGATTACCTGATTGAATCAGTGATGCGAGGAATTGATATGGCAGATTGCGTATTGCCGACACGGATTGCGCGCAATGGTACATTTTTGACATCCGCTGGCCGGATTGCCATCAAGAATGCGAAACATGAGAGAGATTTTACTCCGGTAGATCCAGAGTGCGATTGCTATTGCTGCAAAAATTATTCGAAGGCTTATTTGCGCCATTTGTTCCGAGAAAAGGAAATCTTAGGTGCGCGATTGGCATCTATTCATAATCTTCACTTCTTGTTGAAGTTAATGGAAAATATACGGGAAGCGATTCGAAACGATGATTTGTTGGCCTTTCGAGAAACATTTTACAAAAAGTATGGCTATGAGTTATAATGGTTTGAGTAGACATAAGGAGGGGTAAATATGGATTTGATTTATCAATTGGGACCAATTCTTTTAATGCTAGTGTTGTTTTACTTTATGCTGATTCGTCCGCAACAGAAAAAGCAGAAAGAAACACAAAGCATGCGCGACGGAGTTAAAAATGGAGACGAAGTTGTAACAATCGGCGGCATTTACGGCACCGTTACTGCGATCAAAGACGAGCAAATCACCATCCAAGTTGGCGCTGACAAATCTCGATTTGTTGTAGCGAAATGGGCGGTTGGCAGCGTTGTCAAGAAAAACGAAAAAGAGAATGCGTAAATCAAACTTTCCGCATATTTTGCGGGGAGTTTTTCTCTTTTCATGACGCTGTGCGTGTGGTATAATCACAAACGTAGAGTGAAGGAGGTTATGAGATGAAACATATTCGATCTTTAAACAAAGCGAATCAGAAACTGACAGCCGCAACCGGCGGATGTGGCGAGTGTCAAACTTCTTGCCAGTCAGCATGCAAAACATCATGCACGGTCGGGAATCAGACTTGCGAGCAGCTATAGGAAATGATGAAGTAGTGGCGTGCCACTACTTTTTTCACGTTATAAAGGGGAATGAATCATATGGAAAAAATAGGAATTCAAAGAACACAGAATCAGATCCATTGCTTTGAAAATCAGGGATTTCAACTGGTCTTGGATATTGCTTCAGGCAGTGTGCATGTATTTGATCAATTGGCATTTGAACTGGTTCAGGAATACACAGAGCAGACAAAAGCGGAATTGATTGACACCTATCTTGATCGATATTCGAAAGTAGAAATAGTAGAAGCGATCAATGAAATCGAAACCTTGATTGCTGCTGATCGGCTCTTCAGCGAAGAAGCGGTTATCGATCGAAAGCGATTGTCTCATCAAGATTCACCCATCAAGGCGATGTGCCTTCATGTCACCCATGACTGCAATCTCAGATGTAAGTATTGCTTCGCGGATGGAGGCGATTATTCGATGCCCAAGGCATTGATGAGTGCGGAAGTCGGGAAGAAAGCACTCAAGTTTTTGGTGGACCATTCAAAAAACCGCCACAATCTGGAAGTGGATTTCTTCGGCGGAGAACCCTTGATGAACTTTGATGTCGTCAAAGAGTTGGTTGCCTATGGACGGGAATTGGAAAAGGAATATAACAAGAACTTCCGGTTCACCATTACGACCAACGGTGTATTGCTCACCGACGAGATTGATGAGTATATGAAAAAGGAAATGAGCAATGTGGTCTTGAGTCTTGACGGCCGACCGGAAGTGAACGATCGCATGCGACGTACCTTGAATGACCAAGGAAGTTTTGACGTCATCGCGCCAAAATTTCAGCATTCTGTTGCCGCAAGGGGAGATCGGGATTATTATGTGCGGGGCACCTTTACCGCCCACAACCTGGATTTTTCCAAGGATGTTGAATTCTATCACGAGATGGGCTTTGTTCATACCTCCATGGAACCGGTTGTTTCTGATCCGAAATTTGATTATGCATTGAGAGAAGAACATTTGCCGCAGATTATGTTGGAATATGATCGTTTGGCGGAAAAATATGTAGCGTGGAGAAAAGCAGGAAAGAAGTTTTCTTTCTTCCATTTCAATGTCGATCTTGATCGAGGACCTTGCATTATCAAAAAGATGATTGGTTGCGGAGCTGGCAGCGAGTATGTTGCTGTTAGTCCAGAAGGCGATTTGTTTCCATGTCATCAATTTGTTGGAGAAGATGATTTTAAGATGGGCACGGTGGATACAGGTATTGTGAAACCAGAGATTCCCGCGCGTTTTTCAGATCTTAATATCTTTACCAAGGAAACCTGTCGAAATTGCTGGGCGCGGTATTTCTGCGGTGGCGGTTGTCATGCCCATGCTTACTACGCGAACAATGATCTAAAAAAACCATTTGCGGTGGCATGCGAGATGGAGCGTAAACGGGTTGAATGCGCCATTGGTATTCAGGCAGCGTTGGCCATGGAGGATCCAAAAAATGAATAGCGAAAAAGTGAAGCAAAAACCGGAGATTCATGAATCGGTTTATCTTGCACCGGGTGCGACGGTGACCGGAAGCGTCCGTATTGGTGCGAAGTGCACCATCTGGCCTGGCGCCGTTTTGCGCGGTGATGAGGACGATATTGTGATTGGCGAGCGATCTAATGTACAAGACAATGCTGTTATTCATCAGTCAATCGGCGTTCCGGCGATCGTTGGTGACAATGTGACGATTGGTCATTTAGCCATCGTTCACAGCGCGGTGATCGGTAACAATGTCTTGATAGGAATGGGAGCCATTGTATTGGATGGCGCGGTTATTGAAGACAATGTTTTGATTGGAGCCGGCACCCTGATTGCTCCAAATAAGCGAATCCCTTCAGGGAGCTTGGTTGTTGGATCTCCCGGCCGTGTGATTCGAGAGTTGACGGAAGAAGAGATCGCTGGTATTACCAAGAATGCCGCAGACTATGTGGCTCTTGGCGAGGCGTATCAAAATCTGGAATAATATGCTATAATCGATTAGTGAAAGAATTGCAGAAGGAGGAGTATCGACATGAACGGAAAGAAAGTGGCGATTCTAGTTTTGGTAATCGCTATCATCCTTGGGATTACAGGGATTAGCGTGAAAGGCCTTTCTTTGGGCGAAAATTCCGTACAGCCGGTAGGGGAACAAATCAAACTGGGTTTGGACCTAAGCGGTGGTGTTTACGTGGTGCTTGAAGCACAGACGGATTCAACGGGCGACGAATTGGCTCAAAAGATGAATGAAGCAAAATTGATCATTGAACAGCGGGTAAATGGTTTGGGTGTTAGCCAGCCGACCGTTGTCATTGAGGGGGAAGATCGGATTCGAGTGGAATTGCCTGGATTGGACAATACACAGGAAGCGATCAGTTTGATTGGACAGACAGCGAAACTAGAGTTTCGATATCTGCCAGCGTATGTGAATTTAGCTGAATTTGCAGCCTTGACTGTAGAAGAGCAAAAAGCATATTTCGACGAAAATAGCGTGATTGCCGTAACAGGTGATCAGGTTATTAAATCAGAAGCGGGTATTCAAGAGAATGACTTGGGTCAGTCAACCCCAGTTGTTACACTGGGTTTAAATGATGATGGCGCTGTGGCTTTTGAAGAGGCGACACGCGAATTGGGCCAGCGTGCAGACAGAAATTTACGTACTTTGTTTATCCTTTTGGATGGCGTTGTGATTTCGTCTCCAGAGGTACCAGTAGGATTGGTAATTGATGATGGAAAAGCTATTATCGAGGGCGGTTTTGCTTCTGTTGAAGATGCAGCAAGCCTTGCGATGTTGATCAAAGCGGGTTCATTGCCTGTTGACTTGGTGGAAATTCAATCTTCTGTGATTGGACCCACTTTGGGATTGGAATCGATGGATCGAAGTGTTAAAGCTGCACTGATCGGCATGGCGATTATCTTTATGTTTATGTTGCTTGTCTATCGTCTTCCTGGTTTTGTTGCCGACTTGAACCTTTTGGTTTACATCTCTATCGTATTGTGGACCATGGCGAAGATCGGTGCGGTACTAACCCTTCCGGGAATTGCCGGCATGATTCTATCAATCGGTATGGCGGTAGATGCTAATGTCGTCATCTTTGAACGGATTCGCGAAGAAATTCGAAATGGAAAGACGCCGCGTTCAGCTGTTGATAGTGGATTCAAACGAGCCTTGCGGACCGTATTGGACGCCAATATCACAACGTTGATCGCAGGGATCGTCTTATATGCCTTCGGCATGGGTCCTATTAAGGGTTTTGCGGTTACCTTGATTATTGGTTTAATTGCGTCGTTGATTACAGCGGTATTCTTGACACGTTTTATCTTGAATCTTGTGATCGATACGAAATTGTTCCGGTCCAAGGCAGCATTTGGCGTGAAGTAGACAGGGAGGAAGAATGATGAAGATTCAAATTATTAAACGACGAAAAACATTTTACATCCTTTCTAGCCTGGTAATCATTGCTGGACTTTTGATGGGAATGATCAATGGCTTGAATTACGGAATTGATTTTACCGGCGGCACACTGTTTCAAATTAGTTTGGGGCAAGAAGTGAGTGTTGCGGACGTAAGAACGATTACTGATGGCTTCGATAAAGATGCTGAGGTCGTTCATGCGGGTGATGTCAATCAAGAAGTTATGATCAAAACACAAGAAAATCTAACGCCGGAACAACGAACGGCGATTTTTAAAGAATTTCAAGCGAAATACAATTTGCCAGATGACGCGTTTATCAAATCCGAAAAGTTCGGACCCTCCATGGGTGAAGAAATTCGGACAAATGCGTATCTATCGATTCTAATTGCAACGGCTTTGATGCTCCTTTATATCACGGTGCGATTTGAGTTCAGATTTGGCATAGCGGCGGTAATTGCATTGATCCATGATGTTTTGATCGCGCTGAGTATTTACGCCATCTTCCGATTGCAGGTGAATAGCTCTTTTGTTGCCGCGATCTTAACGATCGTTGGATATTCAATCAATGATACAATCGTTTTGTTTGATCGTGTGCGTGAAAACCGCAAATCGATGAAACGCGGTGAGTATGAAGAACTGATTGATAAAAGCATCAGTCAGACGATGACGAGAACTATTAATACATCGCTTACGACTTTGGTCGCGATTTTATGTTTGTATATTTTCGGAGTAACAGCGATTCGAGAATTCGCACTTCCACTGTTGGTGGGTGTGGCTGTCGGAACCTATTCGTCGATATTCATTGCAAGCCCAATGTGGTATGAGATGATGATTCGAGACAAGCATCAGCAGCGTTCGTACACAGGGAAAAATGCGTAAGAAAAGGCACGTGCTTGCACGTGCCTTCTTTATTGGGAGGAATTGATCATGATTGCAAATCCAATTTTGAATCTTCAAGATCCAATTGATGTCCCAGCGGGGAAAATGAATATTCTGACGCGGATTTTATGGCAACGCGGCATTCGAGATGATCATGAAGTGCAACAATTTTTATCTCCAAAAGTAGAAGATCTTCTTGATCCATTTTTGTTGAAGGGAATGAAAGAGGCTGTTGAACTTGTGCGCCTTGCTTTGACTCGTGGAAACACCATTTGCATCTACGGGGATTATGATGTGGACGGCATGGTATCCACCTCGCTTTTGACACGTTTTTTTCATGACTACGGCTATCAAGTGAAGCACTATATTCCAAGCCGCCATGAAGAAGGATACGGATTAAATGCACAGGCGATTCGACAATTGGCTAAATCGGGTATCAAGTTATTGATGACGGTGGATTGTGGGATTACGTCTGTAGAGGAAGTGCGTCTTGCCCGTTCTCTTGGCATGAGTGTCATTGTAACGGATCATCACCAATGCCCACCAATCCTTCCTGATGCAAATGTCATTGTGAATCCGCATCAACCAGGTTGTGTTTATCCCAATAAAAACTTATGTGGAGCAGGAGTTGCCTTTAAATGGATTGAAGCTTTTTCGAAAGCGCAGAAGCAAGCGATGAATTATCAGCGATATTTGCCTTTTGCCGCTTTGGCGACAGTCGCCGATGTGGTGAAACTGATCGGAGAAAATCGCGTGATTGTGAAATTGGGGATTCCCCTGATGGAAACAAGCGGAATTTCTGGTTTTCAAGCGCTATTGAAGGAATGTCAGATTGCTTCGGGTGAACTCAACTCGGGTCATCTTGGATTTCAAATCGCTCCTCGATTGAATGCTGTGGGAAGACTAGAGAATGCCGAGTTGGCGATTCGACTTTTGACGACGGATCAGATTGAGGAAGCAAAGTCCGCAGCGAGTGTTTTAAGCGGGCTCAATGAAGAACGAAAGCGTTTGGAGAAAGAAATTCTGGCGGAGGCAATTGCCCAAGTTGAAAACCAAGCTCAAACGAAATTGCCGAGTTTTCTTGTTGTAGATGGACAGGGATGGAATGAAGGGGTGATTGGGATTGTTGCTTCGCGGTTGGTGGAACGGTATTATCGACCCACCATTGTTTTTGCCCGTGGAGATGATGGGATTGCCAAGGGTTCTGCCAGAAGTATTTCTGGATTGAATGTTTTTCGTGCTTTGCAAGAGCAGGAAGATTTGCTTTTGCGATTTGGCGGTCATGCGCAGGCAGCGGGTCTGTCCTTGCCCACGTCTGCCATCGTGGACTTGCGGGAGCGCTTAAATGTGTATGCGAATAAACATTTGTCCACGCTTGATTTTCGACCGGAAATTACATTGGATTTTCAGGTGGAACCCAATCAAGTAAATGATCAGTTGGTCAAGCAATTGGATGAGTTGTCTCCTTTTGGCTTTGGAAATCCAAGACCGGTTGCCTATCTGCCCAAGGTAGAACTTTTGAGTTTGCGCGCGATTGGGAAAAGCAAAGAACATCTTTCGGGTCAACTTGTGACTGGGTCGTCCTCACCTTTGGCATTTGTCGGTTTTCATCAAGCGGAATATGTCAAGAAGCTTCAAACTGGTGAATCTGTCGATATGGCGGCAACAATTGGCGTTAATCGATTTCGCGGACGCGAGACCCTTCAACTGCAAATCAAAACGTTGATTGCAGCGGATCAAGAGACGGTTCTGTATTTTGACCAGGCGCAAGAAACCCTTGTTCAGCATATTTTGCAATTTCCTAATTCGAAAAAATATGATAAAATTATGAAGTTAACTACAATGATTTCAAAAGAGCATGCAATTGATGAAAAACGCTGCCTTGTTGGCGTGGATTCTTTTGAAAATTGGTTGCAGATGAAGGAGACGATTCGCCTGCGCGGACGCGATGGATGGGTAAGTCATGCATTTCGTTTTGGGCAATCAGACGATCAAGACAATGGCTGGATCGTTACCTATTTGCCAAACGAAAGATGTATGAATCAAAAATGGGATCAAAGGGTCTGGATGCCTAGATGTCCTGATCAAGGGATGGTTCGTTCATTGGATTGGGCGCCAGACATAGAGATGCTTCGATCCATTTATCGATGGCTGTTGGATGCAATCAGACCATCCGGAATTCTGAAAAGAGATTTATATCGCATGTTGAGAGCGGAATCGTCTTATGAGCTGGAATCGTGTTTATTGGCATTATGGATTTTTATGGATGTCGGCTTTCTTGAGCAAAGAGGAGACCGCGTGGTGCGAGCGCAAAACATGAAAAAGATTGATTTGTCTCAGCATCCAGTCATGCAAAAAATACAAAAGATGAAGATTGAAATTTAGGAGGAACTGATGAATTTAAAAGAATATGTACGCGAGATTCCCGATTTTCCGAAACCAGGAATTGGTTTTAAAGATGTTTTTGGTATTTTTAGTAATCCCAAAGCATTGAAAGCCTGCATTGATCAATTGGCGGATCTGGTATCCCCTGAAGAATATGATGTGATAATTGGACCTGAAGCACGAGGTTTTCTCGTGGGAATGCCAGTTGCATACCTAAAGGAGAAGCCCTTTGTTCCTGTTCGGAAACCTGGGAAATTACCGGGTGAGGTTGTCTCCATCGAATATGAGTTGGAGTACGGAACGGATCGTCTCGAGATGCAAAAAGATTCGATTCTTCCAGGGCAGCGAGTTTTGATCTTGGATGATCTCTTGGCTACGGGCGGAACGACGAAAGCCATGACACAAATGGTTGAAAATGCCGGAGCGAAAATTGTTGCGTGTTGTTTTGTGATGGAACTTGATTTTCTTCAAGGACGCGCGTTGTTGACGGATTATCCCGTGCAAAGTTTGATTCATTATGACGCAGAGTAACGAGGGTGAGTAAAAAATGGAATTAAGCCAATTGCTAGATCGAATGGAAAGTGCATCTCCCGAAGAGAAAGCTCTGATTGAATCAGCGTATCTCTTGGCGAAAGAGGCGCATGAAGGACAAAAGAGAAATTCTGGGGAAGATTTTATCATTCACCCGCTGAAAGTTGCGTATAACCTTGCTGAATTGAGCATGGATATACCGACGATTCTTGCGGGTATTTTGCATGACATCATTGAAGACACTGATGTGAGTTACGATCAATTGGCGGAGATTTTTGGCGAGGAGGTAGCGGACCTTGTTGAGGGCGTAACCAAGCTGACAAAGATTCAATATAAAACAAAGGAAGAACGGAAAGCGGAAAATCTTCGGAAGATGGTTATTGCCATGTCCAAAGATATTCGTGTCATCATTATCAAACTGAATGACCGTCTTCATAATATGCGAACCCTAGAGTATATGTCAGAGGCGAAGAAAAAAGAAAAAGCGACAGAAACTTTGGAAATTTACGCACCGATTGCCAATCGCTTGGGCATGTTTCGAATCAAGTCTGAACTCGAAGATTTGGCGCTGAAGCATTTGGATCCAGAAGGGTATTATGATCTGCGTGAAAAAATCACCATGAACAAGGCAACGCGCGAAGCGTATATCGAAAAAATCGTTTTGCAATTGCGCAAAAAATTAGAAGAAGCAGAAGTGGAGTATGCCATTAAAGGCAGACCCAAGCATTTTTATAGCATCTATAAAAAAATGGTGTATCAGCATAAATCTTTTGAAGAAATTTTTGACCTTTTGGCGATTCGAGTCATCGTAAAAACCGTGAAGGATTGTTATGGAGTCTTAGGAATCGTGCATACGCTGTGGAAACCATTGCCAGGGCGGTTTAAAGACTATATTGCGATGCCAAAACCCAATTTTTATCAATCCATTCATACGACGGTGATCGGACCTGGCGGAGAGATTTTTGAGATTCAAATACGAACCGAAGAGATGCATTACACGGCGGAATATGGAATCGCGGCCCATTGGAAGTATAAAGAGGGTTTGCAGGGTAAAAATGAGTTGGGAGAAAAACTGACTTGGGTTCGTCAGATGCTTGAACTGCAGGAAGACTCAGATGATTCTAAGGAGTTTATGGATTCACTGAAATTGGATTTGTTCCGAAACGAGGTATTTGTCTTTACACCGAATGGCGATGTCATCAATTTGCCTGCCGGTTCAACGCCGATTGATTTCGCGTATCGCGTGCATACGGCGGTTGGCGACAAGTGCACGGGTGCGATTGTGGACGGGCGTATTGTTCCCTTGGATTATAAGCTGAAAAACGGCAATATTATTAAAATTCTAACCTCTTCAAACAGCAATGGTCCGAGTCGGGACTGGCTGAAAGTTGCGGCTAGCAGTCATGCAAAGAATAAGATTCGACAATACTTCAAACGGATTGGTCGGGATCAAAATATTATTATAGGGAAAGATAAGATTGAGCGGGAAGTGAAGCGCGAAGGCTACCGCATGACCACACTTTTAAAAGATGAGTGGATGGATCGAATCTTGAAAAAGCAAAAATTTTCTAAAATTGATGAATTGTATCTGGCGGTTGGTGCTGGATCGGGATCCATTACGGCAATCCAGGTTGTGCGACAATTGGTTCAATTCCATGAGGAAATCAACCAGAAGAGCCATCCAGAGACAAATATCCAAGAAGCGTCATTTGAAGCGCCGGCATCAAGGCCTCGAAAGCAAAATCCACAAGGAATTCGAGTGAAGGGCGTCGACAATATTAAGGTTCGGTTTTCAAAATGCTGCAACCCGGTTCCAGGTGATGAGATCGTTGGATATATCACGCGCGGGCGCGGGGTTTCTGTGCATCGAATGGATTGTCCCAATCTTCAGGACTTAAGCAAGGATACGCGATTTATCGATGTTGAATGGGATCATGAAGAAAAAGCATCCTATGCGGCACAGATCCAGGTTGTCGCCAGCGATAAAGCCGGACTGCTCAGCCAGATCACGCAGGTGATCTCGGAGGTGGACCTTTTTGTTTCTTCTTTGAATGCAAAGACGAACAAAGAAGGGGTCGCAACAATCAATATGACAATTGAAATCAAAGATGTGAAGCAATTGGATAAGCTGATGAAGAGAATCAAATCTCTTTCTGAAGTCATTGATGTATATCGAATGACAACATAGGAGGAAAAATGAGAGCGGTTGTGCAACGAGTTAAAAGTGCTTCAGTAGAAGTTGATGAAAAATGCATTGGGGAAATAAAGAAGGGTTTGTTGATTTATCTGGGCGTATCTCAAGATGATGGAAACGCTGACTTAACCTATATGGTGGATAAGATTCCCAATCTCCGTATTTTTGAAGATGAGGATGAGAAAATGAATCGTTCGATCTTGGATGAAAAGGGAGAGATTTTGCTCGTTTCGCAATTCACTTTGTATGGCGATGTGAGAAAAGGCCGCCGACCCAGTTTTATTCAAGCGGCACGTCCAAATCTTGCCACACCGCTCTATGAGGAATTGATTCAAGCGCTGCAAGAAAAAGGCATACAAGTTGCAACAGGAGAATTTGGAGCGGACATGAAGGTTTCCAGCATCAATGACGGTCCGGTAACTTTGTTGCTAGATAGCAAGAAAGGGTTTTAGTATGGAGATAAAACGATTTATGGCGCCACCCTATATGACCAATGCCTATTGTATCTATGATCCTGAAAACAAAGAGGGTCTCTTTATTGATTTGACCGGTGATATGGAAGCGATCCATACATGGCTGGAATCCGAGAAGATCACGATTCTTGCCGCATTATTCACCCATGCCCATGGGGATCATTTTCCAGCATTGGCACCGCCTTGGAGTTTGACGTTTCCATGGTTTGCGCATCACAACGCGGTAACGGCCTTCGCAGATCCCGTGATTAACTTATCCGGATACATTTATGGAAAAGAAGTTGCGTATACGCAGGTTAAAGCTTTCAATGAATCCTGCAAGCAACAAATCGGAAACTTTGATTTCGAAGTGATTGAAACTCCGGGACATACCGCCGGATCCGTTTGTTTTCGATTTGGCAGTGTACTGTTCAGTGGAGACACCTTATTTAAAGAAAGTGTTGGTCGGACGGATTTGCCGACGGGGTCGAGGGTGATTTTGAAAGAAAGTCTGAATCGACTGTTTTCTCAATGGTCAGAGGATTTTCTTGTCTTTCCAGGTCATGGAGACCAAACCAGCATGGAAACCGAACGGCGGGTAAATCCCTATGTCGAGGTGGAAAAATGAAGTTTTATTTAGATGAAAGATTGGTCTCGCAAGGGGCATATGAAATTCTTCGTGCATTTTTCCGAGAAGAATTTGAACAGATACCATTTGAAGCCTTGGAAAACTGTCGGGGCTTTTTTGCTGCGCTTTGGTTTGATGATTCTGCTGGGCGTTTAACCATGTTTATTTCTGATGGCGCTACTCGTTGTAAAGAGTCGATGGAAATAGAGCCGGTGTTTTGTTCTCGGGAATTCAAGTTGATTCAACGACAGTTGGTGTATCGAACGGCAAGCGAGTTTTGTAGGCGTGATCTTCCTTGGGGACTTTTAACAGGAATTCGTCCAACAAAATTGATCGCACAAGAGCGTGCCAAGGGCAGAAATGAAAAAGAGATCCGAAGCTATCTTCGGGATGTGCTTTATGTTTCAAAAGAGAAGATCGACGTGATTTTTCAGGTTGATTCAGTAGAACGTCCGCTTTTGGAATCCGTTAAAGCGAACTCATACAGTTTGTATGTAGGGATTCCATTTTGTCCGACCAGATGCAGTTATTGCTCCTTTCCATCTTATGCGAGGAATCAACACGAATCATGGGTAGCACCATATCTGGACAAATTGGATCAAGAGTTGCGGGAGACGGCCAAAATCTTTGAAAGTTGGACTCTGACGAGTGTTTATATCGGAGGTGGAACGCCAACGGCTCTTCATGTAGATGAATTGAGGCGAGTCATTCGATTGATTCGGTCCTATTTTTCTGTTTTGGCAGAGCTTGAATTCACGGTGGAAGCCGGACGTCCAGATACCCTGAACGATGCCATGTTCGAGATGCTTCGAGAAGAAAAAATCAATCGGATCAGCATCAATCCGCAAACCATGAATGATGAGACATTGGTTCGCATCGGTAGAAGCCATGATGCAAAGGCTGTCGTCGATGTGTTTCACAAGGCTCGTGCGTTTGGTTTCCGTGAAATCAATATGGACTTAATCGTAGGTCTCCCTGGGGAGACTATGCAGGATTTTGAGACGAGTATTCAAGAAATCGGCAAACTTCAACCGGATCATGTTACGGTTCATAGTTTAGCGGTGAAACGCGCGTCCTCTTTGGGGGCGAATGCCTATCGTCATGAGCATGAAGAGCTTTGGGTTGGAACGGACCGGCTTTTATATCGATTTGCTGATGAAAACAACTACGTTCCTTATTATCTGTATCGTCAAAAAAATATTGTTGGAAATATGGAGAATGTTGGTTTTACGCGACCGGATCACGTGAATTTATACAACGTCTATATTATGAGCGATCGACAAACCATAGCGGCATGTGGTGTTGGCGCTGTAAGCAAATTTGTCTACACGGATCATATAGAGCGGGTTGCCAATGCGAAAAGCATTCCGGATTATTTGAAGAATATGGAAGATAAGCTGGAAAGGAAAGCCAGCTTATTGACGAAGTTTGGTGAATATGATATAAATACAGGTAAGTTCATAGATAGCAATGATGAAGATGAGTAAGTCAGATCCTTATTAAAAGAGAGTCGATGGTGCTGGGAATCGATAATAAGACTGAACGAAAGACGCTTTTGAGCTTTGTAACAATTCGAGTGGGAGAAATCCAACTAGGGTGGCACCACGGGTGAATAACTCGTCCCTACAGTGTAAACTGTAGGGACTTTTTTATGTTGAAGGAGGAAAATACATGGAAACAATGGGAAACTTAAGACGCACGCATTATTGTGGCACATTGCGAGAGGCGAATGTCGATGAAAATGTTGTATTAATGGGGTGGGTGCAAAAACGAAGAAGTTTAGGCGGACTTGTTTTTGTTGATCTACGCGATACAGAGGGAATTTGTCAGATCGTTTTTGATCCAGATGCTCAAGCGAATTTGTTTGAAAAAGCATCGAGCTTGCGCAGTGAATTTGTGATTGCTGTAAAAGGGGTTGTAAAGCCGCGTGAATCAGTGAATTTGGAATTGCCTTCTGGCAAAATTGAGGTAGTTGCGGATGAATTGCGGATTCTCGATACGGCGGAAACGCCACCGATCTATATTAAAGATGACGACGGGGTCTCTGAAACCAAGCGGCTGCAATATCGATATTTGGATCTTCGGAAGCCTTCTATGCAGAATCGCTTAAAATTGAGAGCGAAAGTTGCGAAGATTGTGCGTGATTTCTATGAAGAGAACCGTTTTGTTGAAGTTGAAACGCCAATGCTCAACAAGCCGACGCCGGAAGGCGCGCGCGATTATTTGGTTCCAAGCCGAGTGAATCCTGGTAAGTTTTATGCCCTTCCTCAATCGCCGCAGATTATGAAGCAATTGTTGATGGTATCTGGAATGGATCGATACTATCAAATCGTCAAATGTTTCCGCGATGAAGACTTGCGAGCAAATCGACAACCGGAATTTACGCAAATTGATGTGGAGATGTCATTTGTAGATGTGGAAGATATTATTGAACTGCATGAAAAGCTGATCACACGCATTTTCAAAGAAATTCGAGGCGTTGAATTTGAAATGCCATTTATGCGATTGACATACAAAGAAGCCATGGAACGATTTGGGTCAGACAAGCCGGATCTGCGATTTGGATCGGAAATTACTGACTTGGCATCGGTTTTTGCACATTCGGAATTCAAAGTGTTTTCTTCAGCACTCGAGGGCGGTGGAACGATTCGCGCAATCAATGCCAAAGGATGCGCGACTGCCTTTTCAAAAAAAGGAATTTCCAAATTAGAGAAGCACGCGAAGCTGTATGGGGCGAAGGGCTTGATCTGGGTGAGAAAAACAGAAGAGGGTGTTGAATCATCTATTTTGAAATTCTTGAAAGACACAGAGATTGAAGCCTTGTTTGAAACCATGGATGCGGAGGCGGGCGATATGATTTTCTTGGTTTCTGGCGAGTATGACACAACGGTTACAGCCTTGGGTCAATTGCGTTTGGAGATTGCAAGAAAAATGGAGTGGTTGAATCCGGATGAGTTCAAGTTGCTTTGGATCACAGAGTTCCCAGTTTTTGAATACTCAAAAGAAGAAGACCGCTATATGGCGAAACACCATCCATTTACCCATCCGATGGAAGAAGATATCGAGAAAATGGAGACGGATCCTAAAAATGCGAGAGCAAAAGCCTACGACATTGTCATCAATGGGGAAGAGATCGGCGGCGGCAGTATCCGAATCAATAACGGTGAACTTCAAGCGAAGATGTTTAAGGCGCTTGGATTTACAGAAGAGGAAGCGATGCATCAATTCGGTTTCTTAATCAATGCTTTCCGTTTTGGAACACCACCGCATGGCGGGATTGCTTTTGGTTTGGACCGCTTGGTGATGACCCTAACCGGCACCGAAAACATCCGTGACGTTGTAGCCTTTCCAAAGACGCAAAGCGCGACGTGCTTGATGACGGATGCACCGACAACCATCTCTGAGCAACAGTTGGATGAAGCACATATCCGCGTGGAAATTGAAGAGAAAGAGTAAACGAGAGCCTGGGAAACCGGGCTCTTTTATTCGTCCGAATTGTCGCAATAGTTGAATTTCCAAGGAATGGGTTGACATTTCATTTGGGGCTTGGTATTATAGACAAGCGGTCAGGGAAACCGGCCGAGAAAAACGAGCTCTAAGCCGGATATCAAGCGGAATAGAGCAAAAAAAAGCGCTTGACAAAGCAAACGTCAAATGCTAGAATAAACAAGTCGCCAAAAGCGGAAACACGAGGTGGAAATAAAAATGAGTGTTGACAAGATCTTCCAGATCTGTTACACTAGTAAAGTCGCCAATACGGCGGTGATGATCTTTGAAAACTGAACATGACAGCCTCGAATTTGACCTTTTGGTCAATGAAGAAGCAAAGAAATAAAGTAACACG
>JABXKS010000017.1 GCA_013619125.1 Clostridiales bacterium | reverse complement strand
GAAATACGAAGAGCGTGCAAAGAAAGAAAAATTAATTGCTTAACTGACAAGGAGGGTACAATCACTCGCACCCTCACTTTAACTTTCACACTGATATTCAAGGAGATGACACCATGATAGATTTGCGAAGCGATACACTTATGCTTCCTTCAGAAGAAATGCTAAGCGCCATACAAAGTGCTTCCCTGGGTGACGAAGGAAGACAAGATGCAAACGGGGAGATAAAATTGCCGTTGATGATAATATGCATATCTACCGAAGTGAAAAAACTATTGGGTGGAAATATGCGTCAATCCGGTATTATCTCCGCACCGGGCATTATCGCTCTCAAAAGCAACATCAAGCGCCTGGAGGAAGACCATAACGCAGCAAAGCTGATATGCAAATGAATTGCAGATACGAAAAATATCAAGATTGAACAGGAAAGCGTTCAAACCAATATTATCATCATCGATATTCAAGATACCGGCTTAACAGGCAATGAATTCACAAACGCCATTGCCAAAAAGGGCATCTTAATGAATGCAATCGATGACCAAACCGTCAGAATGGTTACCCACAACAGAACAACCCAAGAAGATGCAATAAACACCATTCAAATCTTCAATTCATTTGTCGACAACTTGCAATAAATATATCAAAGCAACTAACAAAAAAAGGCAAAGACTGCGATTCGCGGTCTTTGCCTTTTCTATCCATCAACACCTTACTATCTGATTGCCTGCCTTAAAATTCAACCGCACCACTTACACATGCTTTTTGAATTACTCTTCCATTCTCTCTAAATTATCAGCAGCATACTCATTGTCTGGGTTAAGCTCTAATGCCTCATGATATGCATCATTTGCCGAATCATATTCATACAAATTTTCGTGGGCGACACCTTTGAGGTTGTAAAAATCCGATTTAAATTCATCAGCAAAATCTACGTTATCAAAATGTCTTACTCCTTCATTGACATATTTCAGCATTTTTTCATAATCCATTTTTTCTGAATAACAATATGCAAGTCCATAATAAGATCTGATGGAGTCTTCATCAATATCAATCGCTTTTTTGAAGGTTTGAATAGCTTGCTGATAATCCTGATCCATTCCTAGACCATTTTGGTATGCAAATCCGATATCAGCTACTGCATACGCATAATTATCCTCTAAATCTCTAGCATCCAACACTCTTAATTCTTCGCCTTCTACAATTACAAATTTCGAACCTTCATATGAAGTTTGCTTACCATCACTATAATTCTCCTGCTTCACAGAATAAATAACTTCAAACGCATTTGTATACATTATTTCATCATATGTATATTCTTCATATTGCATAACACTTGTAATAGTATATGAAATTACTTTGTGCAATTGATCAAGACTCGATTGCCAGTCATAGTAATCATCATAACTAATATTTTCTCGATTATTTGATGAGAGTAGTTCATAATTCAAAGAATATGTCCCTTCAATCATATTCGAAATGTACGCATTCATTAATTCGGTTGCATCTTCTTCTGTTACAGCAGTTGTACAGCCTGTTAAAAGAAGCGCCAGCAATACCAATAACCCCATGAGCTTTTTCACGTCATAACCACCTTAGTTGGATTTTTATGTAATCTAGGTTTTATTATACCATGCGCTTCCTTGCCACCGACTTCTTTTTCAGTAGAATTGCCTTGCCTCCATATAAAATTCCAAAAAAAAAGGCAACTACAGTTGCCTTTCAACCTCATTTAGTCCCTTTGATACAAGTCCCGGGTATATACCTTCTCCGCAACATCCAAAAGTTCCTCCGCCATGCGGTTGGCTACGATCACTGATGATATAGCCTTGAACTCGTCAAGATCATGAATCACCCGTGAGTTATAGAACATATCCGACTCCAAGGCTGGTTCATATACGACCACTTCAATGCCCTTGGCCTTGATCCGCTTCATTACCCCTTGAATGGAGGAATGCCGGAAGTTGTCGGAATCCATCTTCATGGTCAGCCTGTAAACCCCCACTACGGAAGGCTTATAAGCCAGAATCATATCTGCGATATGATCCTTCCTTGTTCGGTTGGAATCCACAATGGCCGACATGATGTTTTGCGGTACGTCTGCATAATTGGCCAAAAGCTGCTTGGTGTCCTTCGGTAGGCAATAACCGCCATACCCAAAGGATGGGTTGTTATAGTGAGAGCCGATTCTCGGATCCAATCCAACCCCTTCAATAATCTGTTTTGTATTCAAGCCTCGTACTTCCGCATAGGAGTCCAATTCATTAAAATAAGAAATGCGCATTGCCAAATATGTATTGGCAAAAAGCTTAATGGCTTCCGCCTCCGTAGAATTGGTAAAGAGTACGGAGATATTCTCTTTCAATGCTCCCTCGGCAAGCAGGGAAGCAAACGCCCTCGCCCTCTCAGACTCTTCCCCCACCACAATTCGAGACGGATACAGGTTGTCGTACAGAGCGCTCCCTTCCCGCAAAAATTCAGGCGAGAAGATAATATTCGTAGTGCCAAACTTTTCCCGCACAGACTCCGTATAGCCCACGGGCACCGTGGATTTGATCACCATCACGGCGGAAGGTTCAATCTCCAATACCTGCCCGATCACCATCTCCACCGAGCTCGTGTCAAAATAGTTCTTTACCGGATCATAATTTGTCGGTGTTGAGATAATCACATAGGACGCCCCCGCAAAGGCAACCGCCGGATCCACCGTAGCAAACAAATTCAGCTTTCCAGAAGCCAAATATTCTTCAATCTCCGCATCTATAATGGGGGACTTCCCTCCATTGATCAGATCCACCTTTTCCTGATGACGTTATGCTGTGCAAGCAACACTGCATTCGACATGCCCACATATCCTGTTCCCGCTATCGCGATCTTCATTTCAGACCTCCAATCAAATATTTGAATTGCAGTTATTCACCATTTTATGAATGATACAATTTGTCATGAATACTATCCAAGTGCAACCAGCTGCCTATATCCTTCTCTACCATCTATTCCTTCAACCAACTTTCATTTTCTTTTTCAAATTGCACAATATCGCTTTCCAAAGAAGCCACATAATCACTCATATTATGAATATTGATACGATACTCATCCTTGGCCATCATCTCAACCATCAAGTCATTGATCTCCGCCCGATAATGCGTGATATCCTTGTAATTGTTCAAATCAAGAATTGCCTTCATGGCTTGAAAATCGTAAATCCGAACATTTTCCTTGTCCGCCATTTGCATGACTATATATTTTTTCACCTCTTGAAACGCTTCAAAATATCCCGCTTTCTTTGCATCATGCCAATATAACGCAGAGTATGGAGGGAAAAAAAGAACGACAACCTGCTCATCTAACTCTGAAAAAATCGTATTTAGCAAACGATCTGCATTGGCCTTCATCTTCGGTACAATATTCTCCAGCTTCTGCTCAGACACTTGGTTGCCATTTTTGATATAATTCGACCTCACCAGTTCTTCGCCATACTTCGCATCCGTATCCCATTCTCCAATCGAATCAACAGAATGAGTCCCATAAGAAGATGGAATAGTCTTCCCCATTTGTTCCATTGCATTCAATCCAATATTTAAAGGTAGCAGGCGTAACCATGTTTCATAACCCAAAAGATATTGGAAATCATCCAACCGATCTTCATTGTACAAATATGTTGCATACGTCTCCAATTTGTCCTCATTTTTGTTCAATGCTGGCAAATCTATACAAAACACCAGATTTTCAACACGCCCGACCTCCATCAGCTGCTTATACGTCAATTCCGTTCCCTCTAGCGACATTCCACCTACGGACAATTTAACCGGATTCATATTCAACTCTTCTCGAAACAGATCCATATGGAAGTTTTGCGTCATAGAAGAACCAATAATTGCAGTGTCATAATCTGCATTTTTTGTAAGTCCTGCATTCAAAAACCGATAATTATTGACAATAAGCCGGTCACGTGGAATCCGATAATAACAAAAGGGATCATAAAAATATACAAAACTCGACATCGCAAGCAACATGCCCAAACTTATGCAAAGCGTTACAATCGTCCACCTTCTAGCTGAGAAGGACTTTTTATTTTTCATCATCCACTCTCCTTAGAAATTAAAGTAAATAAATGTGCTCAATCTTGACAAATGAATGGTTGATAAAACAAAAATAACACAGGTGAACGCCATATCTGTAGATGAAAATGCAAACTGCTCCACCCGTTCCATTGTATTCTTGCCGAACAACGCAAGAAAGAACACAATCAACACAATACCCACGATGTACAACACCGCCACTTTTTGAGGCAATGCCACGATTCCATCTACGCTCAACCGAGCGATTTCACCCCAGCTCCCCCTCACCATGCCAAACATTCCCCGATAAACCATCGTTGCTTTTGAAAAACTCTCAGCACGAAACAGAACCCAAAGGAAGGTAACATACAAGAACGTCCCGCTTCTTCGTATCACTCTTGGAATCTTTTGAATTCCTTTCATGGCAAGGCGTTCAATCACCACCATGACACCATGCAAGACACCCCACAAAACAAACGTCCATGCTGCACCATGCCACAACCCGCTAACCAAGAACGTCAGGAAGAGATTGATGCATGTTCGCTTCACTCCTTTACGATTGCCACCCAGCGGGATATAGACATAGGTGCTAAGCGCTCTCCCCAAAGTCATGTGCCATCTTTTCCAAAACTCCGTAATGCTCACCGACCGATACGGCGAATTGAAATTTTGCGGAAGATGAATATTAAATATCCGCCCCAATCCAATCGCCATATCCGAGTACCCGCTGAAATCGAAGTAAATCTGCAAAGTATAAGATAAGGCAACAATCCATGCTGCCCCAA
>JABXKS010000016.1 GCA_013619125.1 Clostridiales bacterium | reverse complement strand
CACACGCAAAAGACCAAAGTGACTGTCTGTAAATCGTGCTACCGTATGTCCAGCTCTTGTTTTTTCCTGGATCACAGGTCGCGGACCGGATTCGTTGCTTGCTTCTTTCTTTTGATCCCAGTTGATTTGAATCACTTCCAAAGGACCAAATTTTTCTTCTTGTTCTTCTTGTTCTTCTTGATCTTCTCGATCTTCGTTGTCAATCACTGAGTCCAAATATTTCGCCTGGATATAGATCGTACTCCCACCGGGTCCTTCTGCGATTCTCCGTATGCAGAAGTTGGTCTCGACGCTATCGACAAGCACACCGTCGTAGGTATAGCGCTCGATATACGCTTTTCCACCTTCTATCTCTTTTGATAAAACCACAACATACTCATCCGTCGCATATAGATCAAATCCAAATCTATCAATACTTTCAGAAGCGATCCGCATCTCATACGTACTATTGTCATCCACATCATAACGAACGATAACGGTTTCATATCCTTCCTCACCCTGCTGTGGCTTTTCTCGACTGCCCAAATAGAAAACCTTTAATCCATTCGGTGAAATATCATACCCACGAATCTCTAAATTGCTTTTCTCATCTGGATTCTCGACATCAACAAATGTCAGATCCTGCAAATCCTCATCCTTTGATCCAAATAGAAAACCGATTCTTTCACTTTGACAGGATAATGCATATAGCACTTGATTTCCCTGAACAATAAATTCCTTTATTCCCCCTAGCGCTGTATCATTCCCTAAGCCCTTTGCAAAATCATTCAAATAACACTCACTGCCTTCCAGAACTCCTTCTAAGCTATAGGCATCAGTATTGTCAATTTCAATGCCCTTCCGATAATACCCGTCAATCAAAGGATATTGCGGATTATCAGCCTCATCTCCATTTAGGGTATAGACGTACTGATTCAATGCATTCCAACCCTGCATCGCGCTTGATCTGACAATGATGTACAACTGTTTGTTGACCGAATCATATTCCAAGTCCTGAATACTCTGAGGCAAAGTGATTGCTGAATTTTCCAGTGTAAATAATAGCTCCTGTTTCATCACCAATGGAATGTTCTGGACATTAGGATTCATTCCAGCAAACCCTGTGTTCCCAAACAACAGGGTCACAACTAGTAACATAGAAATGATTATTTTTTTCATGACATTCTCTCCTTAATTCAATTTAAATGAAGTTTTTCAATCTTACAAATATCTGCATTTCATGCATGTTTTTTTTATATCATTGGCTCAATCCAAACTTGTTCCCTAAATGAAAATCTACAAAAGATATTCAATATGGTTAATCAAATACAATTCACCCGCAAAACCAATGCGGCTGAAATCACAAATCTGCTTTTTTTCATATCGTACCTCCATATTTATCTTACTTGAATCTGCTCAAGTCAAAGTTTACATATAATTACATATTTTGATTATACTGTTGATAACTCTATGTAATTCGATAGTTCCTCAAGAAATATGATACAATAAAAAAACTTTCTTTTTATTGGAGAACGACATGGACGAAAAACAAACCCTGCAGGAGCTTAAAGACTGCATCCAATCCTTTTGTGCGGATCGAGACTGGGATCAGTTTCACTCCCCAAAAGAACTGGCCATCGGGATCTCGACCGAAGCCGGAGAATTACTGGATCACTTTCGCTTTAAAACCGATGAACAGATGATAAATATAATGAAGAATCCTGATCGAAAGGAAGCAATCAGCGATGAGCTCGCAGATGTATTCTTCTTCGTGCTTCGATTTGCACAAAAAAATGATATTGATCTGACTCAAGCCTTCTTCAACAAAATGGAAAAGAACAAAAAAATACTCCATTGAGGAGTATAAGGGATCAAATTTGAAATATACGGAGAAATAAAACACCCGGGCTCTGCTTTTGCATCGCCCGGGTCCTATGCTTATCTCTATTGAATGGTTTTTCGGTGTACAACCCTAGTCATTACATTCACCTGCTCGACGACAAACAGCTGAATCTCATAGGTAACATTACCAGCTTCATCTGTATGCATGATGATTTCAACTGTTGCATCGGATTGACAAGGCATCGATGCTAGCATGTCATCGCAATCGAAGAGATCCATTGGGAAAACTAACTCTTGACCCTGATACTCCACCAAAAGATTGCGCGCTCCGCTCTCAAATTTCGCTTTGATATCACAATAAGGAATTTGAAGTTTCACAAGATTCTCGCTTGATTTGATCGGTGCTTGATAATCTACGATTCCGGTTTCCGGTTCTTCCACACGCAAAAGACCAAACTGATGGTCAATAAATCGCGCAATGGTCTGCTCGCTTCTCGTTCGCTCCCGAATTACTGGCTTCATTCCACCGCTTCCTGTTAAACAACTGTCACTTTGCTGTGCATGAGGCCATGTAATCTGAATCGCTTCATAAGGCAATCCCGGAGTTCTTAGCACCAGCGCCACCTCCGGTGGTGCCAAGCGTACGTAAATCGTGCTGCCCTCTGGACCTTCGGTGATTCTTCGGACAGATGGATCAACTTCTACCTCATCAATCAATTCTCCGTCATAGCTATAGCGTTGAATAAATCCTTGTCTTAGAGAATCATTCTGCCACAAAACTACAATTGCGTTGTCTGTGACATAGAGATCATATGATTCGATCAGTTCACCTGGATTTTTCTGAACAATACTGAACCAAGACATAATCGTATGATCAATAAGATTCATTCGAATGACATTATGCATTGTAGGTAACGTTTCTAATAAAGGCATATATACACCTGCATAGAACAAATCATCTCCATCTGGTGATAATCCAAATGCACGCACATATTCAACATCCTCTGGTCCTTCTGGCTCAATCATATGCTCTTGATAAAGAAAAGTCCCATCAAGCTTTATTTCATAGTTCTCTTGATTACTCAGATCCCCTTCACCAAAAAATATATCCCAATAGATCTTTATTTCATAGTTCTCTTGATTACTCAGATCCCCTTCACCAAAAAATATATCCCAATAGATCCCATTTTCTTGCCGTGTTCCAAATATAAACCGGCCATTTCTTGCTGAAAAAGCATTCGCATAACATACAGCAAAACCAGTTCGCTCAATTGTTCCATATTCCTGAATAGCAATAGCCGGCATGTCCCCACCCATCATATTCAAGGTCCATGCTGTTTCTTTGTCGAATTCAATACCCATTCGAGGTCCTAGGTCACCCGGATACAAAATCTGATCTGATGGAACTAAATCGCCATTCGATGAATAGACAAACTGCGTATAAAGTGGACTAAAGAAATCCCGCTCGATACTTTGAAGCATTTGCTGCGGATTACTAAGCATGTATAACTCTTGGTTCACAATATCATAGTCTAAATCCCAAATGTACTCAGGTGGAAATGGATTCAAAAATTGAAACAATACTTTTTGATTTCCATCCAACGACGAAGCTACATGAACTTCATCTGGTATATTTGCAAACGCAGCATTTCCTGCTACCATGACTAAAACCAACAATAAAAACAAACATATTTTTCTTTTCATGTAAATCCCTCCCTTTTCTTCATTTTATCTGAAAATTATGGAGATCAACCTTACGATTAGTTACATTTATTGTGTAAAGCTTATTTTTATTTCATAGTTCTCTTGATTACTCAGATCCCCTTCACCAAAAAATATATCCCAATAGATCCCATTTTCTTGCCGTGTTCCAAATATAAACCGGCCA
>JABXKS010000015.1 GCA_013619125.1 Clostridiales bacterium | reverse complement strand
ATAGATCTTCGCAATCATTTGCAGAGGGTTCTATCTGCAAATAAAAGTTAAGCGAAGATGGTCAAACTTGAAAATATTTCAAGATGAATTCATTTGGCAGAAGGCAAACGATTTGTTAGAATAGAAAGAGAAGAAAACAATCCAGAGGGGGAGCCACATGATTGCAAAACGACTGAGCGATTTAGTAGGTAACACACCGATTTTAGAATTGGACCAAACGCGTTACGAAATTCCCGAGAATGTACATGTGTATTTGAAGTTGGAGTTGATGAATCCAGGTACCAGCGTCAAGGACCGTACGGTTTCTTATATGTTTGACAAGTTGGAAGAGTCGGGTGAATTACATCCTGGGAGTACAATTATTGATGCCAATGCAGGGAATACGGGGGTAGCTCTTGCCTGGGTTGGGGCAGAACGCGGCTACAAGATTGTTCTTGTTTTGCCAGAGGATTACATAATCGAAAAGCAGATCATGTGCAGAGCCTTGGGTGCGGAAATCATTCATGTTCCTTGTTGCTCCGACCATACGGAGACGGATGCGGCTGTTAACAAGTATCGAAGCGACCATCCGGATGCTTATTACTTTGACCAATATGAAAACCCGTTGAATATGCAGGTGCACTATGAGGTGACGGGGCCGGAGCTGTTTAGCCAGCTTGATGGCAAAATTGATATTTACATGCATGGTGCGGGCACTGGTGGCACATTTACGGGTGTGGCGAAGTACTTGAAGGAACAAAATGAGGCGATCCAGGCGGTAATTGTACAGCCAGAGGGTTCGGTTTATTCAGGCGGGAAGTTCCATTCGTTTACCTGTTCAGGTATTGGAAACAGTTTTATCCCTGGGAACTTGGACTTGAATCTTGCGGATGAAATTGTGGATGTCAATCAGAAGCAGATTGACGCTACTCTTTTGGAAGTTGCGAAAAAAACCGGTCTTTTGATTGGACAAGCAACGGGTGCGCATGTCTGCGCGGCGATTCGAAAAGCGAAAACGATGGCGGGAACAGACGAGAAAAATATCGTGGTGATGGCGACAGA
Source organism: Clostridiales bacterium (assembly GCA_013619125.1). Lineage (GTDB taxonomy): Bacteria > Bacillota > Clostridia > Tissierellales > GPF-1 > GPF-1. Next base: position 19,241 of record JABXKS010000015.1, on the reverse strand, counting down.
CGACAGCTGGAAGTATTTCACCAAGAATATCTTTGATACTTGCGACTGGATGGACGCGAAAAATCGATTGGTAAAATAGGGGATTGACGAGTTTGATCCCGCTGTGGTATCATACCATTATATTCATTGAACGATGAAGAGATTAGTACCTTTGATTTGTTTTGTAGAGACCTTGCATTAGGTGAAAGCAAGGAGCAGAACAGAGGGAATCCACCTTGGAGTTTTCGGAAACGACCGGACCGCCGGTTACAGCGGATACTGAGTGAGTCTGTTTACGGATTAACTAGGGTGGCAACGCGGAATTGATCCGTCCCTATATTTTATAGGGACGGTTTTTTTATTTTTCAATAATAGACAAGAAGGGGTGAACGTGATGTTGGACATCAAGCGTATTCGAAAGAATCCAGAAGAAGTACAAGAATTGTTGAAAAGAAGAGGCGACTACGACCTAAGCGAATTGATTGCATTGGACGAAGATCGCAGAACCCTATTGGTGGAAATGGAATCGAAGAAAGCTGAGCAAAACCGTGCTTCCAAAGAAATTCCCAAGCTGAAAAAAGAGGGCAAGGATGCCTCGGAAATCTTTAAGGCGATGAAAACTTTGTCGGGCGAAATCAAGACGTTGGAGACAAGTGTCAAAGATGTAGACGATCAAATCGATGCAATCTTGATGAATTTGCCCAATACGCCGGGCCCGGATGTTACAATAGGAAAAGACGAAAACGACAACGTAGAGGTTATGAGCTTTATGGAGCCAACGGCCTTTGATTTTGAACCGCAAGCTCATTGGGTGCTTGGCACAACCTTGGATATCCTTGATTTCGAGCGAGCAGCGAAGATCACCGGAGCGAGATTCACTGTGTTTAAGGGCTTGGGCGCGCGACTGGAAAGAGCGATCGCAGCCTTTATGCTGCAAACACATACAGAGGATAATGGATATACAGAGATTGCACCGCCGTACATGGTCAATCGCGCATCGATGACAGGCACGGGACAATTGCCGAAGTTTGAAGACGATGCTTTCCATCTTCCGTCAAAAGATTATTTTCTAGTTCCAACAGCTGAGGTTCCGGTAACCAATCTTCACCGCGACGAGGTGCTGGATCAAGCGGCTTTGCCGGTGAAATATGTCGCCTATACGCCTTGCTTCCGCCTGGAGGCGGGAAGCGCAGGTCGAGATACAAGAGGTTTGATTCGAAATCATCAGTTTGACAAGGTGGAACTCGTGAAATTTGCGCACCCGGATCATTCTTATGAGGAGTTGGAGCGTCTTACCGGTCATGCGGAAGCGATCCTGAAGGCATTGAAACTGCCGTACCGCAAGGTGGAATTGTGCACAGGCGACATTGGGTTCTCCAGCGCCAAGACCTATGATCTTGAGGTGTGGATGCCTAGCTACAATCGTTATGTCGAGATTAGCTCTTGTTCTAATTTCGAGGATTTCCAAGCGCGCCGCGCGAATATCAAGTTTAGAGACGTAGAAACAAAGAAACTACGTTTTGTGCATACATTAAATGGTTCAGGACTTGCTGTCGGTCGTACCTTCGCGGCAATCTTAGAGAACTATCAGAATGCCGATGGAAGCATTACGGTTCCCGAGGTGTTGCGCCACTTTATGGGCGTAGAAGTTATTCGTTAGCGATTCTCACGTATTTCGTGTGAACCGGGGCTGGGCAAGGTCAAGCATGTTTTTTTATATGGGGATGTAAAATCAACGAGGGGACTCCAGCCCCAGGTATTAAGCTTCGTCAGAAACAGTCTGACGGAGCTTTTTTTTCGTGATAAAAAGGAATACAATGTAAATAAGAAAGAAAAAGTAAAAAAAAGAATTTTTTGAGGAAAAACTTGGGAATATATGGACAAAATGTGAAAAAAGCGAAATTGAAGAAATGAAAAGGGTATAAAATAATCAAAAGAATTACAAGAACACGCCACTTTTTCTGTTTATACTCGTCGTATATATAAGCAGAGGTAGAAAGTAATGATTGAGGAGGAAAAGGAATGAAAAGGGTATTAGTATTTTTATTGATTGCTGCACTGCTTGCAGGAGCGGTGGGTACATCAGCTTTTGCAGCTCCAGGCAATAGCGGAAAGGTACATTGGAAAGATCAACTGATTATGAAATGGGATGAGATGCTGCAAGAGTATCTCGGATTGAAAGACAAATTGGAAGATAAAGGAAGTTTAAAGCGGGCAGAAGAAGATCGGTACGATGAATTGGAAGAGCTTTTGACTAGCGATAGCAAGGAAGCGAAAAAGTTTTATCTTGCGCTTCGCAATCATTTGAATAACAAGCATTATGCGGCACAACCGTATGTGCAAAATACAGTTCAAGTGATGAATCGATTCAGAAATAGATTCCCGAATTGGGATGTATTACCATTTAACAGCATCATCAGCCATAGGTTCAACTTCTTGTTCGACACACCGCCTATGCTGGCGGACGGCAGAACGCTTGTGCCGGTTCGAGCCCTTGTTGAAGCATTGGATGCTGATGTAGATTGGATACCATATTGGGATAATGATTCTTTGACCTTTGGCGATTTCGATGGCTTTTCCAGCATTGATCTGGAAGGTATGAATGAAACCGCGGATGAGTGGCTGGATGGCGAAAAGAATGCCAATATCAATTCGGACACGCAAGTCTCAGTTGTTCGCATTACTTTGGAAGACATTGAAATCGCGTTGTTTATCGATTTTCCTGTTGCGTATGTGAATGAAGACGGTAATATTCGATGGGAAGCATTGGATACCAAGCCGCAGATTTTCGATGACCGCACCTATGTGCCGCTTCGATTTATTTCGGAAACCTTTGATTTAGAAGTCACGTGGGATGATGGAACCATTGTCATTGACGATGATGACCAGGATGATCAAGATGATCCTGTAATTCCAACTGATATTGATCGGAATAGCGGTGATGTCACACAAGATCCATTTACGGCAAGCAGTTACAAGTTGAATGTTAACTTCGATCCATCTGATTATGATGTGGTTATATACAGTACAGATGGAAATGACCAAGACAACAGTGTTGATGAGTTGATGTTCTACGATGAAGTCCGTCTGCTTGGATTTGAATTAGATGGCTATTATGTTGGCCTGGCAATTGATGTGCCAGAAGAGGTTGATAATGATTCTTACGATACAGAAGACGTAGTTGATGTAGAGTGGGAAGGCAACGATATTGAGACATATGCCATCGTCGGTGATGAATTATATGTCTATCTACTGGTAACTGAAGATATGGAAGGAACTAGCCCAAATCTTGAAGTGAGATGGGATCTTGAGCTTGACAGAGAAACGTTTGATGTGAAATTACAGTACCTTAGATTCGAAGACGAGCCTGTTGATGAAGAGTTGATTATACGCGAAGACACCGATGTAACCCAATATATGAATGTTGGCGGTGAAGACATTGTCTTTGATTTTGATGGCGATGACAAAGAATTGCTGATCTTCGGCCATGGTCAAGTTGTTCCGTTTATTGAAGCGGGAGATCCTTTGCCAGAAGATGACGGTTATTTTGTCGGTATTCGAATCGAAGCACCGGAAGATTTTGAGAAAGAAGATCTGGAATATGTCGAACTTAACGGCAATGAACTGGACGAAGACGAGTTTGATGTAACAGACAGCCGACTAGTCTACTATCTAGAAATCGATGAGAATGATGAAGGGGACCTGATCGAATTGACGATCAAATGGGGACCTGCATTTGTTGACGAAACGATCGAGATCCGCTGGTTTGACCTTGAACTGGAAGAGCAATTGCTGATTCCAGAACGCAATGATGAGAGCGTAAGGCAAGATCCTGAAAACACAGGCGGCGAAGGTATGAGCTATGTGTTTGACGCAGAAGACAATGAACTCGAGATTGAAACCGAGAATGGCCGCGCGGTTGCTTACTATGAAGAAAGCGAAGGCGATTTGGTGGACTTGGACGATGTAGAGTTGCCTGACGGGAACTGGATTGGAATCGAAATTCTTCGACCAACTAATTATGACGGAGAGACCATTAAATCTTTGACGATTATAGATGGGGACACTTGGTCTGATCTGGAGTTGGATGGAGACAACAATGATCGCTTATGGTTCTACTTTGAAGCAGAAGAAGGACATGACAATTTTGAGATTGAGATCCTTTGGGCAGATAATTTTGAAGAAGAAACCATTGAAGTGGATGCAACCATCTTTGAGTTGGAAGAAGCACCAACGGAATAACCGATACCTGCACCATAAATAGATAAGACGAGAGAGGCAGCCGAAAAGGCTGTCTTTCTTGACTTTTCAAGCCAATCTAGGTACACTAGTAGAGGTATTTGTTCTCGTAGCTCAGTAGGATAGAGCGACCGCCTCCTAAGCGGTAGGTCGGAGGTTCGATTCCTCTCGGGAACGCCAGAGAAAATGAAGAGGAAACGTTGGAATTTAGCGGTTTGTAGCCGATGCTAAGTTCTGGCGTTTTTTATTTTAATTTATAATATTAACAAGAACATGTAAAAGATCGCAAAAAAAGAGAAGAACTCTTTGAAAAGTTCCTCTCTCTGGGTGCTCTATGTGTGTTTGTCATCTAGGCTCCAGTACGGGTGAACCTGCTTATTAAGATCGTGCTTCTGTTGATCTCAGGGACAAGTCCTCCGCGCCCAATGTTCCGACCAAGGAGTCGAGATACGCATCAGTCATGCAATTCGCCAGAATTGCTTCAGCCCTGTCAAGCTTTTCTTCGTACTTGAACTCCTCAATCACCGAGGCGTTTAGCGGATTGGCTATAAAGGTCTTCAGTGTCTCAATTTTTTTCTCAATCAGATTGATTTCAATGGCCTGCTTGTTTTTCAACCGTTGCTTGTACCAATCGCTTGCCAGAATCGACTTCTTGTCAAATAATTGTCTGATCTCTGGATCAACGATCCCTTTACCCTCATACTCGCCAAAGGCCATAATGGAAAGTACTGCCTTCAAAGGCGGAATCGCTTCATCGATGCTGCCATCTTCAAAGTAGAAACTTGCTGCTTTTCGATGCCCTTCCGCAATATTCAACATGCCGTCCGCAAACGCTTCAAGACTTTGTGTTTCAGGTTGTAGCATCCCTTTCGTAAACACGGTTTGAGGCTCGTCGAAAATTTTCCCGAGATACTTGAAGGAGAAAGCATCCGTGATCCGATAGCCCAAACGGCTGGCAGGAATCAGCTTCCCCTGATATTCGAAATCTTCCACTTTTTCGAGGGCTCCATTCCAGATCAACTTCTGGGGATCCCGTTCCTGTTCCGTAAGTCTTGCCCAGATCTCGGGGACCAGAATAGAAATATCATGATCAACCCTCACATCGGGACCAATATGTCCCGCCGGGGTTGTAAACACATGATAATCCCCAAGTGCATAGGAAAGCAGAGCATTATTTAGATCATAAATCGGCAACAGCATATTAAAGGGACCCTTCGTCAGGGCGCCTTCAGATCCTGTACCGGTGGTCGACGGTGATTTCCCCGTCAAGCTGCTAATAAAGTCCATAAACAGTTCCGGCAATTCCTGGTAGTGAATGGGACCGTAAACGCTTAGCGGCAAAATCTTTTTGCCTTTCTCCATGCCCGGCGGGTTGTTTCTTCTGCCCGCCAGGATTGCATTGACCGGATGAATGACCGGTTCGCTCATGGGGATTTTCCTGGCTAGCCGTACGCCCACATCAGCTACATAGGTATTCAGGGGTTCAATAAAATCCAAACGATTTTCCAAATATCTTGGATTCTTGCTCGGCTTGCCGTCTACAATTCTGGGTTCTGAAGATACAATGCAATATTTAAAGTCGCTTTCCAGAAACTTGTCGATATGCTTCTTGACCGCATCCGTATAGGAGCTATACCCCATGAAATCATCCTTGATTTCAAGAACCTGTTTTTTTGTCAGCGGCTGATAATTCGTGACAAAAAGGTTGTCTGATGACAGATCCATTTCCGCCTTCTTATCGTAGCCTTTATAAATGGCCTCATCCGGTCTTTGGAAAAATCGATACTCACAGTTTACTGCAAATTTGAAACTAGAGTTGGTATAGTCGGGATTCATATGTTTTAATTGGCTAGCAGGAACGGTAATCGACGTTGTTATGTCATCCTCCATCTGCAATTTGGCGGAAGGCATAAAATCCATTCTCAATTTAAAGACTCGCCATGCATGGTCCTGCTCGAAGCCTACCCGCAAAAAGCTCGGTCTGATCTTGCGATTGTCAAACTTGATTTCATTTCCGGGCTTGCCGTTGATAATGTCCACGGAGAAATGATGTCTCCAATCGCCTTTCCAAGAGATTTGATAGAACCGCTTGACCATAAATACCAAACCTTTGATATGATTAGGAATTTCCTCAAGATATTGATTGTATTCATCGACATACGCATTGGAAGGCGTCAGGAGTTTGACAACGGATCCCAAAGTTCTGCCCTCCGAAAGGATGGGTCGGGAAGGTCTCTTTCGATGGGGATCACTCTTCCATCGGCTCTTGTAATCCCGCTTGATGAGTTCTTCCACAACATCCAAATCATTCTCCAGATTATGAACATAGTAACTTCCATACATAATGGAATTGCTAAGGGATTTTGAGATCTCCGACTTGCCGCCGCCGGACACCGTGCAAGGTTTGTGGCAGAACGTGCCTTCCGCCGTCGTCTCAACCAATTTCCAGGCGGGTGCTGCAGGGTGTTTTTCCATATGTATTTTTTCGCCATTCGGCAGGATATAAACATAGGTCGGATAAAGCTGCAGAATGCGCTCTTTGCCTTGGTACTGCCATCTTATCCTTGTTCCGGGGAGATCGATCTCAATATTTTCAGGGAGATAGATGACTCTAGGATCATGTTTGTCCACCCCATAATTGTCTGGATGCACGTCCATGATCGAAGCATAGTTCTGTTTAACCTCTTCAAAACTATAGCCGTCCAAACTGGTATTTTCCAGTGCATTATAGTATTCGCCGATACTTTTCCGCGGAAACGCAATGGTTCCGCCGGCATGTTCCTCTTCAACATTGCCGTAAAGATTTGCGGCAAAGCTCAGCTGGGTTTTGATCTCTTTCTTGGAGTAGCCGAAGTAATTGTCTGCAATCAGCGTTATACACACGCCATGATGATCGCGGCAGGTGATCTTGTATGCAACCCCGTCGTTGTACAATTCCTCCTCATCCGTATAGCACATTCCGTCTCTCTTTTGCCGCTCGGTTGCCTCACTGACATGAGGCAATCCTAAGTCCTTCTTTTTCATTTTCGTCAAATGAGGCGCTAAAACAATATAGCCTGTATGACCAGACCAGCTGTCAACATCGAGTCCCGCATTGTTCAGGTGAGATGATGGATCGCTGGCATTTCCAAAAACAGACTCGACAAAATCCAAATTCGTAACAAGGGATCCCGGTACCATAAAAAGGATCTCCATGGTCTTCTCTTTTGTAACGCCCGGGACTCCAGGTGAAACGATCGGCTTCACATACAGCGACACAAAGGTTTTCGCATTTTCCTCCTGATTGGAGGTAAATGGCAGGATCTTCATCGCTTCCGGCGGGTTGACTGCCGCTTGATAAAGCTTTACAAACACCTCTTTGGGCACTGCCTTCTTGTCATAGGGAATCGCAAAGCCCCCTTCGACAATATGAAACGAACCTTCTGTGGTTCTTCGGTCATGAACAGGATTGCTCAAGATCCCCTGCTTGATGCGATAGCTGGATACATAGTCATTGATAAAAACATCTCCGTCAGGCGGCAAGGACATCTCCCGAGCCAATCCATATTGATCTAGGGAAAAAAACTCATCAATCACCCCAAGGCTGCCAAATTCATCGCCGAAGTAGTCGTCTAAAAATGTATTGACCCTCCGGTTGATTCCAATTTCATTCACATCCACGCGTCGGGTTTTCTCTTTGTAATCCTTGATAATACCGTCAAACAGCTTAATAAAGTAAGCACCAGATTCCTGCACATCACTTTTGGACTCATAGATCGGCAACCCCAATGCCGCCAATTTGAAATTGATATATTTGATTCGCTCCTCGCTGCTGACAGCGGGAGACATGTCACCGTATTCAATGCCCAATTTCTTTCGCAACTCCATAATTCCTCCTTTTGAAACAGCAATTTTCAACAACATCCACTTGAAAGAAAATATTGAAAGTTCGGATATTTCCAAACGTATAAATTTGATTATATTATAGTATCGCCATTATTCAAAGCGAAACTCATTTCCGTATCTTTCATATACCCGGATAACTGCTATATTAATACCCGTCACAAAACAAATCGCTCGGACGTTCTGCTTCTCCAACAAAAAAGATCAAGTCTGCAGGTATAGTAGATTGATTTGTTTTTTTATGAATGATGAAAGAGTGTGTGCTTGTCGTGAAGGAAGATGCACGGGCCGCTCTGTCTGAAAAATAGTTGGAAGATCAACGATTGCACGTTTCATCGGGTAAAAGATTGATAAGGACAATTGCAGAGCCGCAATGGAATGGAGGGATCCTATGAAGGTGGAAAAGAAGAGATGGTCAAAACAATGGAGAATGTTGATGATTGGGTTTGTATTGATTGCGACAAGTATCGGTGGATTGATATACGATGCGGCAATCAATCGAAAACCTGCGATTCCTCTTGGCGATTATTCCTATGCCATTGACTATGTGGAGAATGAAGTCGATGATTTGATTAAAAAACATGAGCTGCCAAGCGTGGTGATTGCATTGATCGATGGTGATGAGGTTGTGTATGCGAAGCCATCAGGATTCTCCAATCTCGAGGAGAATACGCCAGCGACCTTGGATACGCGGTATCAGGCTGGGTCCATTACAAAAGTATTTACCGCCATTGAAATTATGAGGCTCGTCGAGGATGGTGCTATTGATCTTGACGCGCCTGTCACAGAATACCTGCCGGATTTTTCGATTCAAAACCGATTTGAGTCTGCACCGATTACCGTACGGAGCTTGTTGGCCCATCGATCCGGCTTGCCGAGAAATGACACGTTGCTGGGGTGGTATTGGGATGCTCGGCCGGATGTGTTGAAGGCACAGGTCGATTCCCTGGCAGAGGCTTATCAGGCGTACCCGGTGGGTGTGCGATACAAATATTCGAATATTGCCTACGAGGTTTTGGGTAGGATCGTTGAAGTGAAAAGAGGGATCAGATCTCCGGGAACCGATGCTGTCAGTGGATGGCCGTACTATATGAAAGACAAGCTGTTACTTCCTTTGGGAATGGAGGACACGAACTTTGGTAGCGATCTCCTTCTTTATGGACGAGAAGTAAAGAAACCACCAGCCATGGGGTATCGTGTGGAAGAGGGGAAGGCCATGCAGGTGAACCAATTCGATATTATCCAATTGGCATCGGGCAATATGTGGATAACCATGAATGATCTGATTCGGTTCGCGCAGACGGTGATTCATCCGGAGCGTTTTGAGGATGCGGGTATTTTTTCTGAAGAGACGCTGCAATTGATGTTTGAACCGCAAGTTGTTCGAGATCGGGATCCTCAACCTAATGGATTGGCCTGGTTTACCGACAGCGAGATGCTAGGAGAACCATTGGTTTTTCATACGGGCACGGGTCAGGGGTTCACTGCCGTGATGATGCTGATGCCAGAACAAGAACTGGGTGTTCTCGCTCTCTCCAACTCATTTGCCTTTGAAGAGGTTCAGATCACCTTGGTGGTTCGCACGTTAGCGTTGATGCTGGAAGCAAAGGCTGGCATTGTGCAGGAGGATAAGCCTGTGCGGGAAGCGGCGGTTGATTCGAAAATTCTGGATAGGTATATTGGCAAATATGTGATCAATGGAGAAATAATTGAAGTTGTTCAAAAAGGCAATCGATTAAACGCAATCTATCAGGAGAGGCCATTCAAGATGATCCCTGTTGCCCAAAATAAGTTCCACCTCTCCCATTGGTTGGCTGACATGGAGAATATCACCATGGAGTTTTGGGTTGATGATCCGGAGGAAGAGGATTTGATGATTGTAACCATGGGGGATCATTTTCTATGTCCGAGATACCCTGAGGTGAAAGAAGTGCCGGAGTTATGGAAGATCTTGATTGGGCGTTATGAGATGTTTCCGCGAGTGCCTTCCATGTACAGCGAAGAAGAGAGCTTGGGGACAGTTGAAATAACAATCGATGATCGCGTGCTGATGATGTCTGACGGAAAAGTGCTACTGCCATTGGATGAATCATGGATCCGAATTATGGGGGGCATTTATGCCGGAGAAATCATGGAGCGCGATATGAATACCGGTGAACTTGTTTGGCAGGACCGGGTCTTTCGTCAGATCGGCTCCATACAGCAAGAGTAAATCGGAGTGCAAAATAGCATAAAGGGTTGGTTGTGGTGGTTCGAAGACATGGGGCTGGAAACCGACCAAAACTTTAGCCAGTACTGAGCGTTACACGGACGAGGAGCGCTGGGCAGGTGTTATGCAGGCGAGTCTCGGAGATGCGTACAAAATCATTCCGGAAGGCTTGAATGGCCGTACCACGGTGTGGGACGACCCTATTGAGGAATTCCGTTGCGGGAAAATTCATTGCTAGCAGTCAGCATGACGGCATTCATCTGGATCTGGATGCGCATCAAAAGCTGGGCGAAATGGTAGCGGAGGAAGTAAAGCGGATTTTAGGCGAAAGCTCCTTCTTTGTCATATCATGGACACCACTCGCCACTGCGGGTGAGTTCGATTTTGAAACCATCACCATGTAATTTGCCTTTACGGAAATTGCATTCATCCTTTTGAGGGAATCAAGTGGATTGCTATGTCGTGACTCCGTAAATTTAAAATCCAAAAAACCGCTGGCAATCATCTGGATTGCCAGCGGTATTTTAGTTGATGATTTTCGATAGCACAATATTTTCGATCTTGTCAATGAATGAAGACCCTGCCTACGGATATTTCGTTGAAGTTGAGGGATTTGATTTTCTGAGATGATGTTGGGTGTCTGTTAATCGTCAAGAACGATATTTGTCATTACAAGTTCTCCAGACAGCAATGGTCTTTTCAGGTTTTCATACCAAGGATCGCAGCGGAAACTATCTTCGTACAATTTGATGCCAAATTTATCGGGATCAAAGTGGCAGAAGTCTTTTTCTTCACCTGGTCTTGGATCTGAGTCATAAAGATAGATGACACATGGTCCAGTAACGCCGCATCTATCGGTCCATTCACCACGCACCTTCATGTAAATCTCAAGATCGTCTTCGCACGCTGGTTTTTCAATTTTGCATACATCCTCGAAGTTGCCGACAACTTTCAAACCGCATTCAAAGGTTGGATCCTGATAGGTAAATCTCCCTTCAATGTTATATTCATAATCGTCACAACATTCTTTTTCTACTGCATCGGATTCGCGAGCACATATGCGCTCGACACAGGCTTGGATATTGAATTTGGCTTGCATAGCAGGATGCTTGCAAGGTTCAACACCTTGAATTCTCCCGCCACCATGAATGTTAGCGCCGATCAGATTCAAAGGTACCATACAGCCGCTGAATAGAACAACTGCTAAAGTGAGCAGTGCAACAATTTTTACACTGTTTTTTCTTTTCATAATAAACCTCCTCATCAATTTATTTTAAAATCAAATCATCCCTCGAACAAACAAAAAGATTGCCGTCGGGCAGTTTGACAATCCTAACCGGGTTTTGGCCGTAGACCCAAAACTTTGTGTGCCATCTTTTCTAATGGGTTGCTCTTGCATCAATATGATGCCATTGAATTTCTACCCTTTATAGTTGGTAAAAAACAATTTTGCAAGAATAAATATAATAAAATTATATTTATTCAACATAAGTTTGGTGTATTTCCCAAAACATGAAAGGATCTCCATACTTTTACCATATTGGAAATTTTGGGTAAGGAATCCTTGTTTAGTCAGGAAAGACGTTTATAAAGTTTTGTTTAAGATTTTGTTGCATAAGGTACGGAAGAATCTGGATAACGCTTATGTCGAATCTTCTAGGGTATCTATAAATTGCTAGTTAATAGAGAAATCACTTTTTATGAAAAAGCAATTCAAATGAAAGATGGGCGCATAAAACGAAGAGACAACAAGATCTAATGATGCTCTGGACTGCCAGAAGGAATATGGCAGTCCTTGTGTTGTATGATTAAAGCGGTGAATCTTTTCGATAAAAGGATATCCTTTCCGATGAAGCTATGACTTCTAGACGCGGAAAACGGATGTTCGAATATCGACGAAGATAGGAAGCGAAGTGAAGAGTAACGAAATGACGGGTTCCCCCATAAAAAGGGAGGGCTCGTCTTTTGCAGTTGAGTCTATTGAGTTTTGCAGAATCATCGACTTGTTAGGCACCTTACAGATTGATCCTCGGGATTTCTTTATGGTCAGCGTTACTAGTGAGGGGGTGTCAAATAAAGAAAATTTGAGGGCAAAGAAAAAGTGAAGATCGAAGGTTCAAGTCGAGTGGATTGGATATTCGATTTTTCTTCGTCATTTTGATAACCTTGTCGAATATATTTAGCGATTTTTGGATTGTGATCGCTGAGATGCGGTAGGGTCAAGGACTTCATCATTCGATGTGATTTCGCACAAATGTTTAGATGGTTTAATTTTGTTGAAAAAAGTTCGTGCGAAATCTAAAATAATGTTGTATTATGGAGAAGGATAAGTAAACAAATGAATGAATGTAGGAGGAAAAAAATGAGAAAAAATATTATGATCGATTGCGATCCAGGGCATGATGACGTAATGGCTATCCTTTTGGCTTTGGGAAATCCTGATTTTTTTAATGTGATTGGGGTTACGACCGTTGCGGGGAATCAAACACTTGAGAAGGTTACGTTGAATCTTCGTCGACTATATACGTATTTGGGAATGAGCACGCCAGCGGCAAGCGGTGCGGCAAAACCGATTGCGAGAGAATTGGTATTGGGTGATCTGGTTCATGGCGAATCTGGTCTTGATGGATGGGACTTTCCTGAACCGACCTTTGAATTGGATTCAACCAATGCAGTCACATTTATGCGTGAGAAGATTATGAATTGTGATGGCAAGGTTACCTTGGTGCCAGTGGGACCATTAACGAATATTGGTTTACTCTTGGCAACATTCCCGGAAGTTATCGAGAAAATCGAAGCCATTTCCATTATGGGCGGCTCCATTTATGCTGGCAATATGACGCCGGATGCCGAGTTTAACATTATGGTGGATCCGGAAGCGGCATGGATTGTCTTCAAATCAGGCATCCCTGTGATTATGAGCGGCTTGGAAGTGACCCATGCGGGTGGCATTACCCATGAAGAGATTGCATCGTTATGTGCGAAAGACGGTCGCGTGTCGAAGATGTGCGGTGATCTTTTGAAATTCTATGTGAGCTATCATGATGGAGTTGGATATGCTTCGTTCCCGTTGCACGATGTATGTGCGGTCATGTACTTATTGAAGCCGGAGATTTTCACTTATCAAGATCTTCAGGTTGAGATCGATTGCAACGATGGTCCGACATTGGGGCGTACAGCTGCTGATCTTCGTGAGTGGATGAAATACGAAAATCCAAACACACGGGTATTGTTGGATGTAGATCGTGAGAAATTTATTGAGGTTCTTTTTGAAGCCTTCACAAACTTAGATGTGATGTGTGCGCAATAATTGGGAAAGAGGGAATAGAAAATGAATCAAAGCAGTAATATGAAACGACGGGTTGCAGTCTATGTAATTGGACTCTTCCTATACACCTTGGGGATTGCATTGACAGTGAAAACGGATTTGGGGATTGCGCCAATCAGCACCTTTCCTTATGCACTATCCTTTATCACACCATTCTCCTTTGGGGTTACAACATTCTTTTTAACGATCGCCTATATTTTGATTCAGGTTGTTTTGTTGGGGAAAGAATTCGAGAAGCGGCAATATTTACAGATTATTGTGGGAATTTTATTTAGTACATTTATTGATTTTTCCATGATGCTTGTAAAGAATATCCAACCTGAAGCCTATATGAGTCGAATGGCGCTTTTGATTGCTGGGTCTTTTGTTTTGGCAGTAGGCATTGTGTTATCGGTTGTGCCGGATGTCATCACACCGCCGGCAGAGGGTGCGATTGGCGCCATTGCAAAGCGATTGAACAAGAACTTTGGAAATGTGAAAATTGCATTCGATTCAACGATTGTCATCTTGGCGGTCATTGTATCTATGGTTTTCTTGGGTCATTTGGTTGGATTTAAAGAAGGAACGATTATTTCGATTCCGGTAACGGGTTTCTTTGTGAAGTGGTTATTAAAGGCTTTTAAAGGAAAATTGGAAAAAATTTGCAAGATGTAAGATGATTGAGCTGGCTATTGATGAATAGCCAGTTTTTTTATGGAAAGAAAAGACTTGTGATCATCAGATTCCTTGCATAGAATAAAAGCATGGAAACAAGAAATTGTGTGAGGAAGGAGAAAGGGAATGGAAAAAGCGATTGTCATTCAGGTGGAGTATCGAAAAAGAAGAAGCTTTGAATTGAAATGGATCAACCCCCATGAATTGCGTGTACGGGCGCCTCTGGGTACTTCTAAGAAGGTGATTGATCAGTTGATTCGTGATAAAGATAGCTGGATTCAACGATCGCGTAAGCAAATACTACTGCGGGAATTGGAGCAGGTGAAAAATTATTTGAAGTCGGACACCATTCAATTTATGGGTGAAGCGGTTCCGTTTCACTGGGAGAAAGCACTTCATCCCTTTCGATTTCATATGGGAGAAGAGGCGTTTGTCCTGACTGGGGAAGGAGCATCTGATGAGGCACAAGCCTTGATTGAGCAGGTTTATCGTGATCAAGCCAAAAGAATTTTTAAGACAAGGGTCGCGGTGTTTGCGCAACAACTGGGTGTGCATGTGAATCAGGTTCGGGTCAAATCGCAGAAAACAAGGTGGGGAAGCTGTAGCAGCAAAGGGAATTTGAATTTTAATTGGCACGCCATAATCGCGCCGCCGGAAGTCGTTGATTACTTGGTGGTGCATGAGTGTTGTCATTTGGTGCAGATGAATCATTCGAAGGAGTTTTGGGCACTGGTCGAAACGCTTTGTCCCAATTATCGAAAATATAGAAAGTGGTTGAAAAATCATGATACGCAGATATTGCCCTAACGAAATTTTGGCAATATTTTTTTGTGTTATAATATAAATGGAATTTTTTGTTTACAATTTAGCACTTTTGCTTTTATTACTATCGGAATGATTGAGATAAACGAATCTAAGTGGAGGATGGAAATGATGAGGATGAGAATGCATTTTCGTTTGCGCGTATGTCCGGATTCTTGGCGTTGATCGTTTGGGGAATGTCTTTGTTCACTATTTTTACAACCAGGAGAGCCAGGGATATGGCATGATTCCTGCGATTGGAGAATAGATACAGATTAGAATAGACAGCAATGAAAGTGCAATGGTAAGATGGATAGAAGAAACAAACGGGAGGCGATGGCATGTCGCAGATTACAACGAAAATAGAAACCTTGTCGATGGAGGCAAAATCGCATCATCATCCCTATGGGCAGTATGTCGTCAGCTTGCAGGGTAGCATTATGATTCAATGTTTGGGCCGGGAATTGATCGTGGACGAAAACAATTTTGTTTATATTCCATCGGGTATAGCGCATACCTTTCGGAGCCTAGATCAAAACGAAGTGTTGATTATTAATGTTCCGATGAATATGGTGCCAAATCGGGATGTGAAACTGATGGAAGAGTTTTCGATGATCCCCATTGATGGAAAGCTATCTTTGGTGATGCGTCTGATTCGCATGGAAATGGAAGAGGTACCAGATTCCAATTCCATTGAATATTTGTATATGTTTATGTATGATACCTTGCGAAGAGCAAAACGATCAAAATCCATCGAGTTTATTACCGGCCATTTTGATCAGGAAATCAAGGTTTCTGAGCTGGCAGTGATCGAACATTATAGTGAAAATTATTATCGAGCTTGGTTTAAGAGGCAGACTGGAATGACACCGAAAGAATATATTGTGAAGCTTCGAATTGAAAAAGCGAAGATCTTGCTGGTGACAACGAAATATGACATTTCAAAAATTGCCAGTCAGGTAGGGTACAATCAGAATTCATCGTTCACACGTGTTTTTAAAGAGGCGACGGGGTTGGCGCCGTTATTATACCGCCGACAAAGTCAATCAACGCTTGGGGCCGAAGTAGAAGACCTAAAATTAAGTGAATCGTAATCAATTCAGAAAGGACATGGATGAAACCATGTCTTTTTTTTGTACCTGTGATTCTGCTAAAAAAGCTATTCGAATTGGGATAGCTTTTATAAATGGATTTCAATATGATGGAAGCGAAAGAAAACGTTTTATACGCGTGTGCATAATGAGTTGTCAATGTCTGTTCGGTAGCGAATCTTATACAACGTGATGGAGGAAAGAATGGATCAAGCGAGAAAGATCAATGATTTATATACAGGGCGGAAACAGGATGCAGAAGCGAGGCCCGATGCGATCTCAAAGAGCCAAGGTCGTGAAATACGGCATAGCTTGATTTTTGTCGGCACATCAGTCGCGCTGATTGCTTATCTTTCTACTGTGATGGGTATTTCGAACTTTGTATCAACGATCATGGAAACTGCATATCGATTATTGATGGAAACGGCATTGTATATTTTGGCGATTGCCGTATTTATGGGATCCATCGGGAATTTGCTTTCGGAATTTCATGTGGTATGGATGTTAAATAAGATGCTATCCCCTTTGATGAGACCAATTTACAACCTGCCGGGTGCGGCATTTGTTGGGGTGACAACCACATATTTGTCGGATAATCCGGCCATTATCGCCCTTGCCAATGACAAGCACTTTTTAAAACACTTCAAGCGTCAGGAAGTCCCATGTCTTTGCAACTTGGGCACCTCCTTTGGGATGGGCTTGATTTTGACCACGTTTATGATGGGGCTTGGATTTTTTAGAGAGGCTTTGATCGGAAATCTCGGCGCAATTATCGGAAGTATTGTGAGTGTGCGAATGATGGCGCACTTGATTAAGAAATCTGGATACTTTTCGAATTTCCCTGTTGAGAAAAAGATTGACACCACTATGGAATCTTCCGGGTTTGAATCAACTGACTCGTACTTTGTTCGCTTTATGACTTCCATGTTGGAAGGCGGGAAGAATGGACTGAAAATGGGGATTGCGATCATTCCGGGACTTATTTTTGTTTGCACTTTTATTATGATTTTAACCTTTGGTCCGAATGATCCAGTGATCGGGTTTCAAGGACTTGCATTTGAGGGAACGCAATTATTACCAAAAATCGGATCCCTCTTTAGCCCGATTTTAACGCCGCTATTTGGCTTCACTTCAGCGGAGGCGATCGCCTTTCCGGTTACATCGTTAGGGGCAGTTGGCGCTGCAATCAGTTTGGTGCCGGCACTTCTGGAAAAGGGTTTAATTGGTGGCAATGATATCGCGATTTTTACGGCGATGGGGATGTGCTGGAGCGGATTTTTGTCTACCCATGTAGGCATGATGGACGCAATCGGCCATAGAAAATTAATTTCATCGGCATTGATTAGTCATACCATTGGGGGATTGATTGCAGGAATTTCGGCGCACTTTATCTATTTGCTGCTGGGTTGAAACGCGGCATAGTTTATGGATGCGGCAAGAATAAAAGAGATAGACAAGTAGAATTATTTGTCATATGCTAAATCAATAAGGATGATAAATAAAGGACTCGATAGAGTCCTTTTTGATTGGGGAGATTTGGATGAAAGAGCGGTTTATGAAGCCGGCAGCGGCGGGAATTATTGAAAAAATTCAAGATGGAAAGCGAATGATTCTACTGCAGGATCGAGAGAAGGCAGGAGCAGAATCGGAGGCTGGGTTGTGCGAGATTCCTGCGGGGAAGATTCGTGAGTTTGAAAATATCTATGATTGTTTGCGTCGCGAAATTCGGGAAGAAACAGGGTTGATTGTGACGGAGATTGAGGGGGAAGAAGATGCTTGTTGGTTTGAATCCCATGGATATCGTGTTCTTCAGTACACACCCTTTGCCAGCACGCAAAATGTCAGTGAAGCTTATCCGATTATGGTACAGACGTTTATCTGCAAGGCGGAAGGCGAGTTGGCGAAAATGACCAATGAAACGACAAACTTGCGGTGGGTGGAAATTAGCGAGTTAAAGAAGCGTTTAGAGGAAGAAGTCGAAGGATTTTATCCCATGCATGTGATGACACTTAAAAAATACCTGGCACAATTTACGGAATCCATAGGAAAATAGATCAAACTCGAAAGAGTATGATCTATTTTTTTGCCCGAAAGACAGAAGGAGATATATTGGAGAGCCGTTTAAAAACACGGGTGAAGTAGTTTTGGTGATTATATCCGACTGCAAATGCAATTTCGCTAATGGTCATATTCGTATTTTGAAGCAGCTCTTTGCTCTTTGCGATGCGAAGTTGATTGATATAATTCGAAAAAGGTATGTCCATTTCCCGATGGAAGAGCTTTGAAAGATGCCCCTCGCTTACGTGAAGTTCTTTGGCAACGGAGCTGAGAGATACTTCGCCCGTAAAATTTTCTTCAAGAATGGATAGTGTCTTTGAAATGAGGGGTGTGTGTTGCCTAGCTGCATGAACAAATAACTCGTCGACAAAGAAGGTAATGGTTTCGGCAGCCCATGCATGAAGCTCGTTAACGGTGAAGATGTTGCTTAAAGATGAAATGAATTTGAAATTCAGATCAAAAACAGAATCCAATTCAAGTCCTTTTTCTACCGCGGTTCGTGCAAGCAGGGAATAGAATTCGAGCACCCTTACTTTGACTAGATCAAGATTGCCTGATTCGATCAGCAATAACTCGTTGATCAATTTTTCCATGGATTCTTTTGCATTTTCTTTTTCGCACTGCAATACAAATTCGAGCACATCAGTTTTATTGTCATTTGAAAATTGAACAGGAGAATGTGAAGTTTTATACTCGTAAAGGGTTTCGCCAATGCGCGCTTGACTCTTTTTTTCTTCACGTAGTTTTTTGTAAATGATCTCTTGATCAAATAATCGTGTAATTGTGATATAGGTTAAGGTTGCAAGGGCGTGGATTTCATGGGATGTAAAGGAGCGCATACGCTGGATTTTTGACAAAGCATCTGCCAATTTATTGGACGGTTCATGATGCAATCGAATGAATTCTTCAAGGGTATGTTGTTCAAGGGCTTTGATTTGAATAGGTCCGATGAAAATCGTTCCATAATTATCAAGATCTTGAAGAAGACTCATCGCAATAT